>SBEG01000030.1 GCA_009668975.1 Deltaproteobacteria bacterium
GGCATTTCCCTTGATTTTCGGCATTTTTGCGTTTAAATATGAAAAGCTATTACGTAATTAATTCTATAAGGAGGGATATCAAAATGCCCGCGACACTAGTAGAACTCGCTGCAAACATTGTATCATCTCATGCCTCTGTGAATGAAATGTCGACAGAGGAACTACTGCAAGAAATACAGAAGGTCTATGCGACGCTCCAGCAACTTGAAGTAACAGGGGCAATTCTTGAGTCACCTGCTGAATCAGAGAAAAAAACTCCCACAATGAGCCTTAAGAAAGCTTTCCAGGCAGACCAGGTCTATTGCATGATTTGCGGTAGAGGGGGAATGAAGACCCTTGCCCGTCACCTTGCGCAGGCCCACGGTTTGAAGCCGAGTGAATACCGCAAGCAATTCAACATTCCATCAAGCCAGCCTCTGACGGCAAAGAATTTTTCGGAAGGCAGAAAGAAAATGGCGCAAGAAAGAGGCTTGGCTGAAAACCTGGCAAAAGCACGCGCAGTCCGAGCAGCCAAACTGAAAGCTGAGAAGGAAACTCCGAAGAAAACAAGCCGCGTTGCCAAGAAAAAGGCCTGATGTCCCGTTTTCTATCTCCAACGTCTGGATCCTGCGATAGACGGTATATCGTAGCAGGATCCAGACGTTGACTCTTCACACTGCAGGCGCTTTCCCTACCGTGTCTTCTGCATGCTCTTCAGAATTTCCCACCCTTTCAAAAGATCTAAGGCACGAAGCATCTGATAATCATCCTTGAACTTTTCGTCGATCTTATAGGCCGGAAGCGGCTGATCCTTCTTCTCGATCTTGTCCTCGCCGTCTTCCGTTGAAAAGTGGTTATCTAGGTCTTTTTCCCGGATACTCAAGGTATCTTTCTTCTCTGCGGCAGTAATTTCCAAACTCTCTACAACGATATCCGGAGTAATACCCTTTGCCTGAATCGAACGCCCTTTGGGAGTAAAATACTTGGCAGTTGTAAGTCTCAAACCGGAATCCTCAGAGAGAGGAATGATAGTCTGCACGGAGCCCTTGCCAAAACTCTGGGTTCCCAGGATAACGGCCCGATTGTGGTCCTGGAGAGCACCGGCGACGATCTCCGAGGCACTCGCACTACCACCATTTATGAGAACAACCATCGGGTAACCAATTTCCTTTTTCCCTTTGCGAGAAGTAAATCTCATTTTGGAATCCTGGTCTCGCCCTTCCGTGTAGACGAGCAGTTCCCCTTCGGCTATGAAGTGCTCCGCCACTCGTACCGCTTGATCAAGAAGTCCGCCGGGATCATTACGCATATCCAGAATGAGGCCTTTCAGTGAACCGCCGTTTTCCGCTTTCAGCGCACTCAGCGCCTTAAGAAGGTCCTCGTCGGTCTTTTCCTGGAACTGGGCAATCCTGACATAGCCATATCCATCGTCGAGTGTATTGAACTTGATGCTCTTGACCTGAATAATGTCTCGAACCAGAGTATACTCTTTCGGCTTGTCAAAACCTTCCCGCATAATGGTGATCGTGACTTTACTTCCCTTCGGCCCTCTCATGCGCTTTACCGCGTCGATGATAGTCATGTCCTTGGTGAGCTTTTCCTCGATTTTCAAGATCTGGTCCCCAGCCTTGATTCCGGCACGAAAAGCCGGCGTATCTTCTATGGGAGAGATAACAGTCAAAAAGCCATCCTTTACCGTTATTTCGATTCCGAGGCCGCCGAATGAGCCCTTCGTTTCGATTTTCAGTTCCTTGTACATATCAGGCGGGAGGAAGGAACTGTGGGGATCGAGCGACGAGAGCATTCCATTGATGGCACCATAGACCAGTTTCTTTGTATCAACTTCTTCCACATAATTTTTCTGAACGATCTTGAGCACATCGGTAAAGAGTTCTATCGATTCATAATCATTCCCGCTCTCCGCGGCACATCGGTGCTGTACGCCAAAACCGATCACCACTACCAAGGCAGAAATCGCGGCAATGACCAGAGCAATCTTTCTTCCTTTTCGTTTTACCATTTTTCCTCCAAAACTGTACTTATTTTCAGTTTCTTACAATTATCGAATCCATGGCGCCGGGTTTATCGGCCGTCCTTGGTATCTGATTTCAAAATAGAGCATCGATCCTCGAGGAGAGTCAACATCCCCGACACTTGCCAAAAGCTCATTCTTCGCGACATTCGAGCCCCTCCTTTTATAAACTTTGGAGTTGTGGGCATAGAGGCTGAAGAATCCGTCGCCATGGTCCACAATGACCATATTTCCATAGCCCTTGAAGTAATCGGAAAAGATGATCGTTCCCGGATAAATGGAACGTACTTCGGTGCCGATGGGCGCGGCAATGGATATTCCGTTGCTAACCGTATAGGAATTGAACTCTGGATGCTTGTGCCTGCCGAAGGAGCCGACAATCCGGCCTTGCGCTGGGGAAGAAAGACGGCCTTTTTGGGAGCCGAAACCGGTTGAAGTGGATGGCGGGACAAAGGAGGTGCCCCCTTTTTTATCTGGCGTGACAGTCTGCCTACGATTTTTTTCAGTATATCTTTTTCTGTTGGCGGCTTCAAGCCTTTGTCTCTGTCTGCTGGCCGCTTCAAGTTTTTCCACGATCGACTGCAAACGTCTGGAGTTTGCTTCAAGCCCCTTCAGAGAAGCAATATAGGATTTTTTATCCTCACGAATTTTTTGAAGGTAGGAAGCTTTATTCTCTTTTTCCGCCTCAATTTCCTGCTTTTTCACCTCAATGCTCTGCTTGAGGCTCTCTTTGCGGCGAACATGCTGCTCCATCCCTGCCTTTAGATCCTTGAGTTTTCCGATCCGCTCGTTGTACTCTGCCACCATCTGGCGGTCATTCCCCAGGAGGGCTTTCATATAACGGAGGTTTTCCAGCATCTGCGGCAATGACTCTGAAGAAAAGAGAAAACGAATGTTCCCCACTTCACCAGCTTTGTACACCGCAACCAGGCGATTTTGTATCAGCCGCTTTCTGCCCTCGACATCTTTCACAACAGAGTCGATCTCGCTGCGCGTCTTTTCCAACCCATTCTCCACCGACTTCATGTTTCGATTGAGCTCTGCCAGACTTTGCTCCCGCATACGAAGACTCTGGTCAATTTTCGCCAACTCACTGGTGACGACGTTCTCCACCTGAGTTGTCTTGGTGATCAGGCGTTTCTTTTCGCTGATTTCCTTCTTGATTCCCTGCAGCTGCTTTTTGGCATCAGCCGACCAGGCAGAAGTAGCAAGGCAGGAGATGAGAATCAGAAGTAGGCATTGTTTTATTGGCATGGTCACAAACTGATGAAACGTTTCAGGGACGCAAGGCTTCCGAGAAAACCAAGGGCTGCGCCGCCCAAAACCAGGGCGACAAGATACGTGACAGGGAGAAAAAGTAATCCGGCTTCCATGGTACTGAAAGTGAAAAAGAAGTCTGCATTGTTGAGAAAAGCCAGGTAGACGCCTAAAAGAGTAAGTATCGCAAGAACCGCTCCGACAACCCCCTGGACAACCCCTTCAATAAGATACGGTACCTTGATAAACAAACGAGTTGCCCCCACAAGTCCCATCAACTCCAACTCGTCTTTGCGGGCATAGATTGTCAGCTTGATAGTATTGGCAACGATAAAAACTACCGCCAGAACAATAAAGCCGGCGACAAGAATTCCGGCAAAACGGATAAGATTCATGAAATGACTGAATCGCTTAACCCATTCTTCACCGTACTGCACCTCGGTGATCATCGGAATTTTTTTAAGCCGCTCGACATAACGGCTAATTGAAGTACTGTCGCGGCTGTTCTTTTTCAGGTGAATTTCAAGCGAGGCAGGAAGAATATCGGCAGAAACACCCTCCAGCAATGATTCCTGCCCTTTGAGTCTGCCGTAGAACCTTTTCAGTGCTTCGTCTTTGGAAATGTACTGTATCTCCGAGGTGCCCTCAAGTGACTTAATCTTCGCTTTCAGAGTCGCCAGATCTCCAATCGAGAGATTCTCCGTAAAATATGCGGTTACCTGAACCCGGTCACTCCAGCTTTCGGTAACACGTTCAAGATTCACGTAGATAAGAAGGGAAAGTGAGAGAATCAGAAACGCAAGCGTGATCGTTCCGATGGTTAATAAAGTAACGAGGAGATTCTGCCGGATATTTATGAACGCCCTTTCCACAAAATAGTGGATGCGCCCCATAACTCCCTCTCTGGCCAGTTTCGGCCGTTTTTTAGCCTTATTACGCGACATTGGTATCCTCCACAATACGCCCTTTATCGAGTACGATAAGCCGTTTGTGACAGTTTTCAATAAGACGCCTGTCATGGGTTGCCACAATCACGGTACTTCCCCTGACATTCGCTTCCTTCAGGATAGCAAGAACCTTTTCCTTGGACTCCTCATCGAGATTGCCCGTTGGCTCATCCGCCAGAATAATCTTCGGCTCGTTTACCAAGGCACGCGCCAAGGCAACGCGTTGCTGCTCTCCACCCGAAAGTCTCAGTGGCGTTGAATTAATTTTCTGCTCCATTCCCATTTGTTTGAGAACATGATACACGCGCCTATTGATATCTTTTTTGCCCCATCCCATGACCTCTAGAGTCAGTGCTACATTTTCCAGGACAGATCGTGTGGAGAGGAGCTTAAAATCTTGAAAGACGACACCGATTTTCCGCCGCAGGAAAGGCACCTGGGAAGAAGGAAGTTTGGTTATATTAACACTGTCAATAACCAACTGCCCTCGTGTCGGTCGCAAAGCCCCGTACAGAAGCTTCATAAGAGTTGATTTCCCTGCGCCAGAAACACCGGTCAGAAAAACGAATTCACCCTTTGAAATCTTCAGGGTCACATTGCTCAGAGCAGCACCATCACCCTGATATGACATATACACATTATGGAGTTGGATCATTGAAAACTCTCCGGGAGATATTTACCGTGCAAGTAGCGAGGAAAGAGGGGAAAAGGGCGACGAAAACCGTCCGACCCCGGCAAAACACAAACGATATATATGGCAGTGCGGCACCATGCCAAGCACGTACAACTGCCGTATCAGGATTCAACGTAACTACTCAGTGCCCAAGCATTTCAGAGGGGCCCGGTGCTCAGTAACTCACCATGGCAAAGCCCCAGGCGGCGTAGAAAAGGAGAAAAGCACCTGCCCATACCATAGCGCATTTTTTCACGAAAAGACCGTGAGAAGGAAATGAATAGTAGAGGAACCCTGCGACTGAGAACACCCAGCCCCAAAAGGCTACCTCACAGAACAGGGCGAAGGTTTCGCTTATCACTGCCAGCTCCAAAGCAGAATAATCGACTCAGTAATGAACCGATCCTCAACTTCCACACCATGACAACTGCTTCACGAACAATCTTTTTCGACATCTTGGAGGTTCCGGCATGGCGATCGATAAAAATGATCGGAACCTCGCCAATCCGGAAACCTTTCTCCATGCAGCGGTAATTCATCTCTATCTGAAATGAATAGCCGTCAGAACGAACTCTATCCAGATCGATAGTTTCCAAAGCTTCACGTCGGAAACACTTATAGCCGCTGGTACAGTCGGAAACCTTAAGACCGGTTATCAATCTTGTATAAATTGTCGCACAGTAGCTGAGGAGCAGCCTTCGTATTGGCCAGTTTACGACACTGACCCCGTTCTTGTACCGGGAACCGATAACCAGGTCACAGGTTTCCGCTTCTTTCAGCAAAGACGGAAGACTTTTCGGATCGTGCGAAAAATCAGCATCCATTTCGACAATATATGAAGCCCCTTCCTGCAGAGCAATGCGAAATCCATCACGATACGCAGATCCCAGCCCAAGTTTTGCGGCCCGTCGAAGCAGGAGGACTCGTTTGTCCGCTTGCGCCAACTTCTCGACAACAGCAGCGGTACCATCGGGGGAGTTGTCATCGACCACAAGTACGCTGATTCTCGGATCCTGTGCAAGCACTTCCGGTATAATCCGACAAATATTGTCGCGTTCGTTATATGTGGGAATTACTACCAGAATTTTCACTCGGCACAACCTTGCTTCTTTTAGAAGCGGTAAAAAATAGGATAAAAAGACAATTTACCTGACGTCGGCGATTGGGGCCGCAGCAGGCCAGCATCGAGAAAACTGAATATATTAGATTGGATAGAAGCAGGATATGTTTTTTCCCCTTGCAAGTCAAGGGAAAGGGGACTCGTTGTTGTGTAAAGAATGCGCGTTACGTCACAAAAAAAAGGCCATGCAGATGCATGACCTTTTTTGATTCTGGCGGGGTCGACGGGACTCGAACCCGCGGCCTCCGGCGTGACAGGCCGGCGTTATAACCGACTTAACTACAACCCCGCAAAACTCATGTACCGGCTAAAATCTATCGCAGATTGGCATAGATGGTGGTGGTCTTACGTTACGCTACTTTTTCTTCTTTTCGTTGACCAGATCTTTCAAAACTTTTCCTGCCTTGAATTTCGGAGCAATGGATGCAGGGATGGAGATCTTTTTGCCGGTTTGCGGATTTTGGCCTTTTCGTGCCGCTCTGCTCACCGTGCTGAAGGTACCAAAACCGACCAGGCTGAGTTTATCGCCAGATTTCAGGCATTCAGTCACCGCTCCAAGCAGACTCTTCAACGCTTTTTCAGCATCAGCTTTCGTCAGTTCGGCATCTGTTGCTATCGCGCTAATCAACTCAGCTTTAGTCACTTATACCTCCAATACCCGAGAAAGAAACACTGCAAAAAAAGAAGCCTATTTATAGCAAGGGGCACCTGGAGTGTCAAGAGTTTTTATCATACTCAGAAGAATAGTAACAAAACGCAAAGAGACCTTCAACACATCAACTCGCAAGTTCCGACAGACACAGCCACACTATCCGCAAAACAAAAGAGGTAATCTCGGAAGACCGCCTCTTTTGCGTTATGGACCAGTGCCTTCTTGCCCATGTCAGTTCTTACTGTCAGGCAGATTCTGCCACATTCTCGTAAACAATGATCGGTTTTTCCTTATTGTAGATGACATCCTCATGAATAACCACTTCCTTGACCAAATTCTGAGAAGGGATGTCATACATCACATCAAGCATCGCATTTTCCAGTATTGAACGAAGGCCACGAGCGCCTGTTTTACGCTTCAATGCTTCCTTTGCAATAGCCACAAGAGAACCATCGGTAAATTTGAGTTTCACATGTTCAAGATCGAACAGTTTCTGATACTGCTTGACCAAAGCATTTTTCGGCTCTTTCAGGATCTGAACCATTGCTTCCTCATCAAGCTCACTGAGAGTAGCAAGAACCGGGAGACGTCCAATGAATTCAGGAATGAAACCAAATCTGAGCAAATCTTCCGGGGTAGCTTCAGAGAGAAGCTCTCCTGCTCTTTTTTCCACCTTTTTCTTGACATCAGCACCAAAGCCAAGCGTTTTCACGCCAATTCGCTGCTGTATCAAGTTATCAAGACCGGAAAAAGCGCCACCACAGATAAAGAGAATTTCCGTGGTATCGACTTTCAGGAATTCCTGCTGAGGATGCTTTCGGCCGCCTTTCGGAGGAACACTGGCAACCGTTCCCTCTATAATTTTCAGAAGTGCCTGCTGAACCCCCTCACCAGAGACATCCCTGGTAATGGAAGGCGAATCTGATTTTCTGGCAATCTTGTCGATTTCATCAATGTAGATGATACCCTTTTGGGCCTTTTCCACATCGTAATCGGCAGCCTGTAGCAGATTGAGAATTATATTCTCTACATCCTCACCGACATAGCCGGCTTCTGTCAGATTCGTTGCATCGGCCATGGCAAACGGAACCTTGAGGATTCTCGCAAGGGTTTGCGCCAAGAGGGTTTTACCAGATCCGGTAGGACCGAGCAGAAGAATATTACTCTTCTGCATCTCGACATCACCCGGTTTCTTTACCATTTCAATTCTCTTGTAGTGATTATAGACTGCTACAGCGAGAATTTTCTTGGCCCGCTCCTGGCCGATTACATATTCGTCAAGAACTTCCTTGATCTCCAACGGCTTGGGAAGCTTCTTGATATCCGGTCCCATTGCCTCTTCCAGCTTAGTCTCTTCGGCAATTATGTCGTTGCACAACTCAATGCATTCGTCACAAATATACACCGTAGGACCGGCAATGAGCTTCTTCACCTCGTCCTGGCTTTTACCGCAGAACGAGCATGTCAGATTATTCGATCTGTCATCTCGTCTGTTCATTTTGAACCTCCCGCTACGGTATTCCTTGAGATAATTTCGTCTATAATACCATAACTTTTTGCATCTTCACCAGACATAAAGTAATCACGCTCGGTGTCATTTGCCACCTTTTCCAAGGGCTGGCCGGAGTGCTCTGCCAACAGCCCGCTGAGCGTCTCCTTCATGCGCAGAATCTCCTGAGCATGAATATGAATATCGGTCGCCTGCCCCTGAAAGCCGCCCAGCGGCTGATGGATCATTATCCTGGAATTCTTCAGACTGTAACGCTTTCCCTTTTCACCAGCGGCGAGCAGCAATGCAGCCATTGAAGCGGCCTGGCCGACACAGATGGTTGAAACCGGTGCTTTTATATATTGAATTGTATCATAAATCGCCATTCCTGACGTAACCACACCGCCAGGAGAATTTATATAGAGGTGAATATCCTTATCCGGATCCTCGGCCTCAAGAAAAAGGAGCTGGGCAATGATAAGGTTAGCAATTTGGTCGTCGATACCGCCACCAAGGAAGATAATCCGATCCTTAAGAAGCCTGGAATAAATATCATAGGACCGCTCACCCCTTCCGCTTTGCTCTACTACTATTGGTACCAGCATACCGCCTCCCGTTACGTGTGCCTATCAGTAATGCCGACAAGAAAAAACTATACCGACTACTTCTCTATCTCTGTAACACTTGCCTGACTCAGGAGGAAATCGATAGTCTTGTCTTCTCTCATCTGCATGACAAGTGTATCTTTTGCATAGGGATTTGACTGGTATATCCCGAAGATCACCTCAAAGTCCTTGTTCGCCTGGGCGGCAATGTCACGAATCTTCTCTTCGATAGCAGCCTCTTCGACCGTAATGTTTTCCTTTTCGGCAATGGCCGCAAGAAGTAAAGAGCCCTTCACCTGATTAACCGCAACACTTCGCGACTGCTCTCTGATCTTCTCTTCACTGGTCCCAAGCTGTTCAAAAGACATGTTTTGGCCGGCCAGATTACTCTTCATATTCTCGATCAGAACATTGAGCTGCTTTTCGACCATCGCCTCGGGAACCTCAAAATCATGCTTTTCGATCAAAGCCTTGACAATATTGTCACGCAATTCGTTTTCAATTTTTTGTGCTTCTTCTTTTTCGTAAACTTCAGAAATCCTGGCCTTCAGTTCACTCAGACCCTCAAATGAACCGAACTGCTTTGCGAAATCATCATCTAGGGGCGGAAGCTCTTTGGCCTTGATCTCTTTCAGCTTCACTTCAAAGGTGGCATCCTTTCCCGCCAATTCGGCATTACCATAGTCCGCGGGGAAGGTAACTTTAATTTCCCGAAAATCTCCGGGAGACATCCCGATAACTTGATCTTCAAAACCCGGGATAAAGTTTTTGGATCCCAACTGAAGGAGATAATCCTGAGCTTCACCTCTGTCAAAAGGCACACCATCTAGGAATCCTTTAAAATCCATGGAAACGAAGTCTCCATCAACCGCCGGTCGGGGCCCCTCAACGACCTTTAGCTGGGCCATCCCCTCCTGGAGTTCCACAAGTCTCGCATCGACAACTTTTTCATCGGCGACCAAAATCCGCTTTTCAACCTGAACACCCTTGTACTCTTTCAAATCAATTTCCGGTGCGGTTTCGATGGTCGCCGCATATTTGAAAGGTTCGCCCGTTTTCAACGGATCAGTTTCGAAGTCAGGTTGTGATACAGGCATTATTTTATTTTCAATCAGCGCCTTGAAATACGTATCGTTGATGAGGTTCTTTAAGGCGTCCGCCTCCATTCTCTCACCATAGTGTTTCTCTATAATGGCTCTGGGCACTTTGCCTTTTCTAAAACCCTTGATCGAAACAGTTTTCTTGATCTCTTCATACACCTTCTCAATTTCTTTGGAAACGCGTTCGGAAGGAATTTCGAAGGAAATTTTCTTTTTAACCGGGCTAAGATTCTCGACATTGACAAGCATGGATTTACCTCTCTCAGTTTCTCTATTCGAAGTCTTAGAAGAACATTCTAGTTGGAATCAGTGGCAAGGGGGGGGTTTTTCCGCGGCTGCTCGGATTAATTGGTGCGAGAGAGGGGAGTTGAACCCCTAAGCCTTGCGGCGCTGGATCCTAAGTCCAGTGCGTCTGCCAGTTCCGCCACTCTCGCAGTTCACTTTGTGAATATGAATAAGCCCCGTGACAACGGGGCTTATGTTAAATGGGGTGGCTGATGGGATTCGAACCCACGAATGAACGAGTCACAGTCGTTTGTGTTAACCGCTTCACCACAGCCACCATAATAGTATATAATTGGCACGCCTGAGAGGATTCGAACCTCTGACCTACGGATTAGAAGTCCGTTGCTCTATCCAACTGAGCTACAGGCGCAAAATTTGGTCGGGGTGAGAGGATTCGAACCTCCGGCCCCCTGCTCCCAAGGCAGGTGCGCTAGCCAGGCTGCGCTACACCCCGACAAAAAAGAGCATATTTATACCACGGAAAAATGAGTCGCGCAAGCTTTTTTTATCATCCTCTCAGAACGCCAAGAAACTTTCTCAGCTCCTCCATGGCCTGCCCCCGGTGACTGATGCTGTTTTTAATTGTCAGATCGAGCTCCGCCAGGGTCTTACCATACTCCGGGACAAGGAATAGCGGGTCGTAGCCGAAGCCTTCAGTCCCTCGGGGAGAAGCGAGCAGCATCCCGTTTAATGTACCACAAAAAGTCCTGCAGGTGCCATCGGGAAAACAAAGAGCAACGGCACAGGAAAAGAAAGCCGCTCGCTCCTGGCCCGAAAACTCCGCAAGGTCCCGGAGCAGTTTACGATTATTATCCGCATCACTGGCCCCAACGCCCGCATACCTTGCCGAGTACACTCCGGGGCGGCCGCCCAAAACGTCCACCACCAAGCCGGAATCATCAGCCATGGCAGGAATGCCCGTTGCCCGAACCGCACTCATGGCCTTTTTGCGGGCATTTTCCTCAAAGGACTGGCCATCTTCTATGACCTCGGGCAAATCCGGAAAATCAGCCAGACAATAAACCCGATCAACGTAACCGGCAAGCAGTTGCCTTATTTCGAGCAGTTTACCTTTATTTCCCGTTGCCACCAGCAATTCTTTCACGACTGCAGAGCCTCTGCCTGAATTTCAAACAGGCGCCGAATCCCCGATACGGCAAAAGAGCGCATTGCATCCATCTCCGCAATGCCGAACGGCTTTGTTTCAGCGGTTCCTTGAACCTCAACGAAACGATCCGAAGAAGTCATGACAAAATTCATGTCAACTTCTGCCGACGAATCCTCTGCATAATCCAGATCGAGCAAGATGTGTCCATTCACGATCCCGACACTCACCGCGGCAACCGCCTCAAGCAGGGGGCTGCGCGAAAGAACATTCGCGGAACAGAGCTTCTGCACGGCATCTGCCAATGCCACATAAGCGCCGGTAATAGAGGCCGTACGCGTCCCGCCATCGGCCTGGATAACATCGCAATCGATAAAGATCGTCCGTTCGCCAAGCAGCGACAAATCCGTCACCGCTCGCAACGAGCGGCCGATGAGACGCTGAATCTCGTGGGTGCGGCCACCCACCTTCCCTCGGGAGGACTCCCGCGAAGAGCGAGTTTGCGTAGCCCGTGGCAACATGGAATATTCCGCCGTCAACCACCCTGACCCCTTCCCCCGCAAAAAAGAAGGGACACCATCTTCAACAGAAGCAGTACAGATCACCTTGGTATTGCCGAATTCCACTAAAACGGAGCCTTCGGCATACTTCGTAAAATTTCGTGTAATTTTTACTTCTCTGAGACTATCCGCCCCATGCTCCGGCCCACGCATCACACCTCCCAACAACTCCTAGGATAATTTACGGCAAAGAACTCAGCAACAATCCGGCGCAGCAATAACACATCAGGTCCTGGATAGTAAAAAAAAATCGCAACGACAGCAATCCGCCAGAGCAGATCACAAAAATAAGGGGTTTCGGGAAACATTATCGTCTCCGCAACCCCGTTAAAAGCTAGCCTATGTGCCGTCACTTTGTCAATAGATAAGGAATACCGGAAGACCCGCCACGTAAAAAGGGCCTGTACGCAATAGGCACAGACCCCTTTACACAAACCTTCTGCCTTGTAGCAACTGGCATTCTGCTATTTTCACTGGTACTATTCTGCTGTCGTGGGATCAATCATCCGCTTCACTTCGGCGACACTGTTTGCCGGGAATCCACCACGCTTTGCATGCTCCAACACCATTTCTTTATTCGGTGCAATGTAGACACAATAAATTTTATCTTCCGTCACATAACTCTGCACCCACTGCACCTCAGGGCCAAGCTCCTTGAGAACGCTACAGGACTTCTGGGAAATGCCCTGCATATCCTCCGGCCCAATATTACCCGCACCTGGAATCTCTCTTTCGATAACGTACTTCGGCATGGTTTACTCCTTTTCCTAATGGGACTGTAAAGTTGCCTACTCGAATACTGGTTTTGATTGTATCAAGAGTCTTATGAAATGCAAATCAAATTCTCATTAAAAACACAAATGCGCTCCAGACCATCGAATTATCATCACAAGTAACAAAAGCCGCCTACCCATGAAAAAGGAAGGCGGCTTTTGAAACAATTACCTGAGAAAGCCTAGAAAGGAAGCTTGCCGGCAATCAGAAGGTAGAATGCCGGCACCAATGCACCAACAACACACCACAAGAGAAGGCTGTAAGCAAGAATTTTTCCAGTAGCCTTACCATAACCGACGAGAACCACTTCGAATGTAAGAACAGTATAACCTAGAGCACAGAGTCCAAGATAAGGTATCTTGGGAACCAACTGAGCACCATCTGCACCAACGGGACCACCAGTAAACCAAGCAACTGTATAAACGGCTGAAACAACCATAACCGCGAAACTTACATTGGCCACAGAGCGCAAGTCTTCAAGACCAGCAAGCAGTGCATAAGAAGTAACCAAGTACAGGAGACCGTGCGCATAAAGCAAACCCGCACCAAAATTGTTGCCAGATACCGACTCAAGGATACCCACGACAACTGTCAGCAAACCAACGAGGCCAGCAATAGCACCGGTACCCTTAGGCTCTCCTTTTCCCAAGAACATGAGAGCAAGCGCATACCAAAACGTAGTAATTGCAATTAATGCTGCTAAAGTCATCTTTTTTCCTCCCTCATTAAAATAGTTATTACCACCACAACAGACTGTACATCAGAATCTAGACGACAATACCGTTAAACCCTTCTTCCTGCACTTCCCTCCTTTCTGAAAAGATGCTAAGAAACCATAAATCCGAAAGGACACGACCATTGCTCAAAGTGGAAAGATGATGCAATACAGACACACCCCACGGACAATCCAAAACATTGTTTGTTAATTAGCAATTTAGATGCCAAGAAAAAGCGCAGACATATCTGTTGAGGATTTACGACAAGATTCTGATTAATATTCGATTTAGATACGTTTTCCGTGAAGACCGACGAAACATCTGAAATAAAAGATCGTATACACAATCCGTGAATTTGTTTACTTTCAGAACATATTTCTATTATAGAACAGTTTTTGCACCAAACTGTGCCTGCCGCAAGGCAGCAATAAAGCGCTATTTCATTACGTACGCTGAACAGGGCATCGTCGATAATCGTTCCCGCCAAATGCATCCGCAACGCACAACATCGAACGAGTACTACTATTATCTCAATACAGTTCGTACCTGAGCAAACGGCATTCAATTGCCCCATTAAAAAGTACAATTCGCCGAGCTGGCCTAAGACCAATACAGGAAGCCAATGACGGATTACCACATAAAACAAAGGCTGTATACCCCGAATAAAATTTCTTCAGGGTGTCACCCAGCTTTTTGTATAAAATCCTCAGGGCCTCTTCATCTCCCAAACGGATTCCGTATGGCGGATTACACAAAAGAATCCCGGGAGAAGCAGGGGAAACACCCTCACCGATGCCGGCCCGTGAGAATGTCACAAGATTGCCGACTCCGGCACGATCGGCGTTTTTCCGAGCGACATCCAGAGCACCAACGGACAAATCCGAACCGAGAATCGGCACTGACAATGTCTCCTCCACCTGCTCCTGCGCTTCTTTCAAGACCACACTCCAGGTTTCGGGATCGAAAGACATCCATCGCTGAAAGCCAAACCCAGCTCTTGTGAGACCCGGGGCACGCCGGGAAGCCTTCAACGCAGCCTCAACAGGTATCGTACCTGATCCACACATAGGATCCACGAGCGGAACATTCCCGTCCCACCCGCTTAAATCAATAATGGCAGCAGCGAGCGACTCCCGTAAAGGAGCCTCCTTCCTGTCCAAACGATAGCCTCTTTTGTCAAGACTGCTCCCGGAACTATCGAGGCTGACCGTACAGTAATTGCGAACAAGGTGCAGATTCACCTGAAGATCAGGTGACCGACTGTCCACATTGGGCCTGCGGCCACAGGAATCTCGTAGCGAATCAACAATCGCATCCTTGGCCTTCAAAGCTGCAAAGCCCGAATGTGTGATCTTCGAATCGCGTAGATTACAGGAGACCGCCAGGGTAAGGTCAGGAGTAAGATACTGCTGCCAGGAGATGGCGCGGACCCCATCATATAATTGCTGGGGGGTTTCACAGGCAAATTCCGCAACCGTCACCAGCACTCGATGTGCGGTGCGCAACCAGAGATTGGCGCGATAACAGTCTTTCATATCGCCCTTGAACCGGACTCCACCCTTTTCCAAGGTCACTGCCTGGACACCCAAACTCTTAATCTCAGCGGCAAGCACTTCTTCCACACCTTTGGCTGCTGTTGCAAAAAAATCCATCTCCATACTGCTTTCTCCTTTATAACTATCACCAGACAAAAAAGGCCGCGCCAAATTGTTCGACGCGGCCTGACTCTTGATACAACAGAGCTATTCAACAAAGCTCTTCAACTTTTTACTTCGACTTGGATGTCGAAGTTTGCGGAGAGCCTTTGCCTCAATCTGCCGAATTCGCTCCCTGGTAACTTCAAAATTCTGACCAACTTCTTCGAGAGTATGATCGCTTTTCTCGCCGATGCCGAAGCGCATCCGCAAAACCTTTTCCTCTCGCGGAGTCAGACTCGAAAGAACCCGTGCCGTCTGCTCAGAAAGATTTGCCTTGATAACGGCCTCCAAGGGAGACACAACTCCCTTGTCCTCGATAAAGTCACCTAGATGCGAATCCTCTTCTTCCCCAATCGGAGTCTCCAGGGAGATCGGCTCCTTGGCAATCTTGAGAACCTTGCGAACCTTGTCAAGCGGCAGGCTCATCCGTTCGGCAATTTCCTCAGGCGACGGTTCACGTCCGATCTCCTGAACAAGTTGCCGGCTGGTACGAATTAGCTTGTTAATCGTCTCAATCATGTGAACCGGAATCCTGATCGTTCTGGCCTGATCAGCAATGGCCCGTGTTATCGCCTGACGAATCCACCAGGTGGCATAGGTTGAGAATTTGTAGCCACGCTGATATTCAAACTTGTCGACCGCTTTCATCAGGCCGATATTCCCCTCCTGAATCAGGTCAAGGAATTGCAGTCCGCGGTTGGTATATTTTTTGGCGATTGAAACGACGAGCCGCAGATTCGCTTCAACAAGTTCGGACTTGGCATCCTTGGATTTTCTTTCGCCCTCTTCAATACCCTTGATTTCTTTCGCCAATTCAACGGCAAGAAAGCCTGAGTCCTGCTCGATTTTTTCCAGCTTCTTTTGTGCCGACCGCAGCTTTTTCTCCATTTTCAAGGCTTCTTCCGTTGAAGAAGAGAGACGCGCCAGAAATTTTGTTCGGGCTGCTTCATTGTCGCGCGTGTCGTGACAAAATATTGTTAGCTCTTCAACGGAAATATTCGAGTCGTTGCTCACTTCATGGATTTCAGCCATGATTCGATCGACCTTGAGGGAAAGCTGCTTGAGCCGCAGGGCTATCCGCTCGATGTGGCGATCCTTGAGTCGCAAAGACTTCAATAGATCCGCGGTCCTGGCTTTGAGATCCTGCAGCTCCAGGGTAAGCCGTTCTCGTTCGGCGCCAGCCTGAGTGTCCTGGAGAGCGCTCTGCAGATTTTCCATATTCGCATCACAGGTTCTGATATCATTAATCATGGAAAGCAGACGGGTTTTCTGAACGTCCTCTTCATCCTCTTCGAGTTCTTCTTCCTCGACCTCTTTGCTGATATCAGAGGCATTAATCTGAAAGTTCTCCAGCATGTCACCAAGAGCTATCACCTCTTTGACGGTAATAGGGGTGTTATAAATGACCCGTGCCACGTCCCGGTCGCCTTCCTCGATGCGCTTTGCAATTTCAACTTCACCTTCGCGAGTCAGGAGCGATACTGACCCCATCTCACGCAAGTACATACGGACCGGATCACTGGTTCTGCCTAATACTCCAGGCTCGAATTCAACCTCTTCCTGCTCACCTTCCAGTTCCTCTTCCTCTTCGAGATCCAGCTTGACCTTGGGAATTTTGACTTTCTGGGCCGAGTCGACAACCTCAATATCCATTTCGCCAAACATGCTCATCACATCATCAATCTGATCCGAGGAAACAATATCGGGGGGAAGCAAATCGTTAACCTCATCATAGGTCAGAAAACCCTTTTCCTTCCCTAAATCGATCAACTGCTTCACTTCATCCAAACTTTTTTTTGCCATCCAGTTCACCTCGTCTTCAAGACAATCAAATCTATAGTTTCAAATAGTTTACTTCAGCAAGGACTTCTTCGCACGCAGAGAGTCTATCCGCCGCAGGAGTTCATGATAGGAATCGCTTTCAGGATCTGCCTGTGCCAGCTTGAGACCGAGTTCCTTGATCTGCAGCAAAGCGATCCGGTCAAGTGTCCGCCGACACTGATCGAAGGCCTTGCGCACGTCCATATCTTCAAGATGTTCCTCTGAAATAAACAGTGAGGCCAAACGGCTTCGCTCTTCGGAAGAATCCACCGAATCGAGAAGCTCCGACCAGTCAATACGCCTGTTTTCCGTAACGTGCCGGATGAGATTTTCCACCACCGGCAACACTTCCGCACGGAATATTTGTGCCGGGCCGAACTCGGCAACCTGGCGGACAACTTCCGGATACTTCCCCATGAGAGACAGAAGCATTTCCTCGGCACCCGCTGCAGACTTCTTCTGTTCCTTCACGGCACGAACAGGGGAACGAGAAGTTTCCTCTTTCCCCATTTTCCTGCGAACATCGTTCTCCTGGATTCCGAGAAAACGAGCTATCTCTCTGATATAAAGATCTTTTTCTACCGCATCGGCAATCTTTTGAAGTCGTGGCGCCAGTTCTTCCAGCACTTTCACCTTCCCCTCAACGCTGCCGAGATCTTCCTGCGCGCAAAGGTCTCTGAAAAAAAACTCAAAAACCGGCAAGGCAGCGGACACCAAATCCTCGAAAGCCGTAACACCGAATTTTTCGAGATAAGTATCCGGGTCTTCCCCGGCAGGCATCTGCACGACTCGCGCAGGGAAATTCTCCTGCAGGAAATTTTCCATTGAGCGCAAGGTCGCTTTTTTGCCGGCATTGTCAGCATCGAACAGGAGATGCACTTTGCCGACAAAACGCCGCAGAAGTTTCAGGTGAGCATCAGTCAGAGCGGTGCCGCAGGTTGCCACCACGTTGCGCACCCCCGCACGATACAGCGCCAGATGGTCGAAATACCCTTCAACAATGAAGACATCACCTTTTTCACGCATGGCCTGTTTGGCCATCCCAAGGCCGAAAAGGACTTCACTCTTGTGATAGACCGGCGACTCCGGAGAGTTCAGATATTTGGGCAGAGAATCATCGAGGACTCTTCCGCCGAAACCGATAATACGCCCATGGATATCCTTGATCGGGAACAGGAGACGATTCCGGAAACCGTCATAGTATCCGCCCCGCTCCCGGCTCTTGACCAGCCCGACCTTTTCCGCCGCGGCCAGAGGGAATTTTTTCCGATCTAAATACCGTGTCAGGGTATCCCAGGATTCCGGGGCAAAACCAAGCCCATAGGACCGAGCCAACTCCAGATCAACCCCGCGCTTTTCCAGATACGCCCGGCAGGCTGCGCCTGATGCGCCCTCCTGCAACACATTCTCATAGAACTTTCCAGTAATTTCATGGACCTCGTAGAGGACTTCCCTCTCATCACGAAGGCGTTTTTCCGCAGCAGGCAACGGGCGCTCCGGAATGACCACGCCGGTTCTGCGAGCCAGAAACTTAACCGCCTCCGGAAAGGAAAGGCCCTCCATCCGCATGATAAAACTGATTGCATCACCACCGACGCCACAGCCGAAACAGTGATAAATTCCTTTTGCCGTGTTCACATTAAACGATGGAGTTTTCTCTGAATGAAACGGACAAAGCCCAAGATAGTTGACACCGGATTTTTTCAGCGCAACATAGTCTGAAATTACCTCCAGTATACCCGCCCTTTCACGGATTTCCCGGATTATTTCGTCAGGAATCATCAAAGATTGTACCCACTCATGAGGTTCTACCCGAAGAAAAGTGCTGCCGATTGCGCACTGCCGGAGACCCGCCCCGGGAATTATTCTTTTTTTCGTCATTCGACCCGGCTTTCCACCAGGAAAAGATCTCTCGTCCACAGACGAGGAAAGGTCGAGCGGCAGCTGACTTCTCAATCGATGCGCCGAGTTTCTGCGGGGCAGACTTGGCCGTTCCCAGAGAAAAAAGTATGCACAAAAGGAGAGAACCCTGCAGAATCCCTAGAAAAACTCCTCCGAAACGATTCACACTACCCAAAAAAACAACTTTGAGCAACATGGTCGTGAGATAACCCAAAAGATAGAAAAACAGACCGAGCGCCAGAAAGATGAGCCCAAAGGAAAGGAAAAGGGTAATGGTATGGGAAAAGTGACTATGGGACTGAAGTACTCCCGCAAATTGCCGGTAATAGGTAATGGCAGCCCATCCTCCGACAATAAGCCCCAAAAGGGAACAAACCTCCCTGACTAGCCCTTTCATGAATCCTTTTACCGCAAATATCAGTAAAACAACCCAGATCAGGATATCAACGAGGTTCATTCCGCACTCTCTGGTATGGTCATAAAGTAAAAGTAGGGGCAAATCATCAGATCGCCCCCACCATTCAACTGCCTATTTGAATACAATTTGGAGAGGAGCTCAATAAATGCTCGTTCCACTGCACTGTATCCTCTCCAGAATAGTTCTTACGAACAACGGCGGATTATTAATCGACAATTTTCCGCTGCTTCTTCAGTGCCCTCTTGCGAGCGGCAATAGCCTTCTTTTTCTTCTTGATACTTGGTTTTTCGTAATGCTCACGCTTGCGAACCTCAGAAAGAATCCCTGCTTTTTCGCATTGCTTCTTAAATCGCTTCAGCGCAATTTCAAATGATTCGGTCTCCTTTACCCTTACTCCCGGCATCCATATTCCCCTCCCCTCTATATTAAAATTTTTGGTGTTTATATGAAGAGTTTAAGCCGTTGACAGGGGGTGGTAGTGTAAAGACTAGACATCATAACATTCGATACCCTCTTGTCAAGTAAAAACTGATAAAATTCTTTGTACACAATTTTTCAGGAGCCGCGAGATTCTTTTTCGGCGATACCGGAAAGTCCGAAGCGACGGCGCAATTCACTGTATATTTCTTCCGGATCGATATCGTAGTAGGATAAAAGAACCAGCAGATGATAGAGCAGATCGGCAGCTTCATAGACAATCTCTTCCCGCTTGCCGCCCTTGCCGGCAATGACCAATTCGACCGCCTCTTCACCCGTCTTTTTCAGAATCGTATCTAGGCCCTTCTGAAAAAGCGAAACAGTGTAGGACTTCTCGGCAGAACCGTTTTTACGCTCCTGGATAACCTGGAACAAGAGTTCCAGAATCGCACTGCGCTCTCCTTGCCCGGCCGTTGTTTTCCCTGCACTGCTCATAACCGCACCGCAACATTTCTCTGCCGGAGATATTCCTTGGCCTCACCGATCGTATATTCACGATAGTGAAAGATGGAGGCTGCCAGACAGGCACTTGCTCCGGCCGTGACAAAACCATCATAAAGATGTTCCAGGTTACCGACTCCGCCCGAGGCAATGACGGGAATGGAAACCGCATCGACCACATTCCGGGTCAAGGGGAGATCATAGCCGTCTTTTGTCCCGTCGCAATCCATGCTGGTCAGGAGTATTTCACCGGCCCCATATTCCTCCATCCGCTGCGCCCATTCGATGGCGTCGATCCCGGTGGCATTCCGGCCGCCGTGGGTATACACCTCCCAGCGATCTTCTCCCGGAACGCGCCGGGCGTCAATGGCAACCACGGTGCATTGTGAGCCGAAGCGCTCTGCGGACTCCTGCACAAACTCAGGCCGATGAACCGCAGCGGTATTAATGGAAACCTTGTCCGCCCCGGCATTCAGCAGACGACGGATATCGTCCACGGTTCTGACCCCACCCCCAACGGTAAGAGGCATAAAAACCCGCTCTGCCGTGCGCCGCACCACATCTATAATAATGTCGCGCTGGTCGGAAGAAGCAGTAATATCCAGAAAAGTCAGTTCGTCGGCTCCCTGCCGGTCGTACATCTCGGCAATTTCCACCGGATCGCCGGCGTCTCGCAGCTCCAGAAACTGGACACCCTTGACAACCCGGCCACCTTTAACGTCAAGACAGGGAATAATTCGTTTTGTCAGCATCCTGTAGCTCCGCGGGACACCTTACGGTCCTTGGTCAGGGCGATCGCATCGGCCAGCCGAATGGCCCCGGTATAGATCGCTTTACCGGTAATAACCCCGACCACACCGCTTTCTTCGATAGCCATCAGGGCTTCTATATCAGCCATTTTCGAAACGCCTCCGGAAGCGATGATCGGGATGGCAACCGCTTCAGCAAGGGCCCGCGTGGCATCAATGTTCGGCCCGATCAGCATTCCGTCACGGCTGATATCGGTATAAATGACTGCCGCAACGCCGAAGCCCTCAAATTTCTTTGCCAGCTCACGGGCACTGATATCGGTAACCTCGGCCCAGCCCTGTACGGCGACCAGACCATCCTTGGCATCGATACCAACGACAATTCGACCGGGAAACAGCCGGCAGGCTTCTTTGACCAGTTCGGGGTTTCTCTGGGCGGCGGTGCCGAGAATGACCCTGTTGATTCCCAGGGAGAGATAGGCCTCAATGGTCTGAATATCGCGAATCCCCCCGCCCAGCTGGGTCGGTATGGAAACGGAGCGGACAATTTCCTCGATGGAGGAGCGATTCTTCGGTTCACCGGCAAAGGCACCATTGAGATCGACCAAATGCAGCAACTCCGCACCTTGATTCTGCCAGGTCAGGGCCTGTTCCGCGGGGCTGTCGCAGAACACCGTGTCCCGCTCCATCAATCCCTGCTCAAGGCGGACACACCGCCCATCCTTCAAATCTATTGCCGGAATTACGATCATTTCATCTCTCCAAAATTCTTCAGAATTGCCAGTCCCTTCTCTTGGGACTTCTCGGGGTGAAACTGGGTTGCAACGATATTGTCTTTCCAGATTGCAGAACAGAATTCGATACCGTAGTCCGTGGTTGTCGCAACAACCGAAGGATCCTCCGGCTGCACATAATAGGAGTGGACAAAATAAAAATTTGTCCCGTCAGGAATATTGGAAAAGGCCGGAGGGCAACGCTTCACGCTGAGCTGGTTCCAGCCCATGTGCGGAACCTTCAACTCCTCGTCCCCCGCCGTCATGCCTTCGGGAAAACGCAACACCCTGCCGGGAATAACATTCAACCCCTTGTGGAGCCCGAACTCTTCGCTTTCGGTAAAGAGCAGCTGCAGTCCCAGGCAAATACCGAGAAAAGGCCGTCCATCCCCGATCACTTTCAGGATCGGCTCGATAAAACCGCCCTGTTCAAGATTGGCCATGCAGTCCCGAAAGGCGCCCACCCCGGGAAGAACAACCCGGTCCGCCTCCAATACAATCTTCGGATCATCAGTCACCACCGCATCGAAGCCCACTTTTTCAAAGGCCTTCTGAACAGAGCGAAGGTTTCCCATCCCATAATCAATTATCGCTATCATTAGTATCCCACTGCACGGGCAAAGGGGGCAAACAACCCTCGCCTCGCGTTTCTTATCCCGGAGGTATCACTCGTTCCACCCCGCATTACCGGGTGTGAAGGGAAGGCACATGAAACAGTCTGAACTACAAAGAACCCTTTGTTGACATGACCCCGGTAATCCGCGGATCAAACCCCGTTGCCTCGTCAAGGGCTCGAGCAAAGGCCTTGAAACAAGCTTCGACAATATGGTGCGTATTTTCTCCGTAGGCCAGGTTGAGATGGAGATTCAGGCAGGCGGTGTTGGTTACGGCCTGGAAGAATTCCCGCACCAGTTCGACATCGAATTCACCGATCTTCACTTTCGGCAGAGGTACATTGAAGCAGAGGTAAGGCCGCCCGGACAAGTCAATGGTTACCGTTACAAGCGTCTCATCCATAGGGACCGCAGCATGACCATAGCGACGAATCCCGGCCTTGTCAGCCAAGGCCCTTTTCAAAGCTTCACCAAGGACAATACCGATATCCTCCACCGTGTGATGAAAGTCGATATCAATATCCCCCTGGGCCTCAACCTGAAGATCGAACGATCCGTGCCGGCTAAACAGATCCAGCATGTGGTCAAGAAACGGTACCGAGGTGCAGATCTTCGAGTCACCGGTTCCATCAAGTCCGAGTGACAAGCGGATCCGCGTCTCTTTTGTCACCCTTTCCACTACGGCAGTTCTTGGCATGGGAGCCTCCTTGGGATATCAGCCGATTTCCTCGAGTGCAGCGGCCGTGATTTCCATCTCTTCGCGGGTGCCGATGGTGATGCGCAATCCCGGCGAAAGTAACGGGTCAGAAAAATGGCGAACCAGAATCTTGCGCTGGAACAACCCCTCATAGACACTTCGGCCGTTCCGGTCGGGCGGCACGGCAAAGACGTAGTTGCCATGGGAGGGTATCACATCATAACCAAGCTGCCGCAACCGGCCCGAAAATGCTTCCCTGGTCTCGCGCACCTTCCGGATGCAGTCCCGGAAATAGTCCTGATCGGAAAGAGCCGCGCAGCAGGCGGCCTGGGCCAAGCGGTCGAGGTTGTAGTGGTCACGGATCTTGTCCAGGGCCGCGATGATTTCCGGCCGGGCGATGGCCAAACCCAGGCGCATCCCGGCAAGGGAGTAGCTCTTGGAAAGGGTCCGGGTCACCACCACGTTTTCGTAGTTCCTGACCAGATCAAGCGCATTTTCGTCGGCAAAATCCACGTAAGCCTCATCGGCAACAAGAATTC
This sequence comes from Deltaproteobacteria bacterium, assembly GCA_009668975.1. Classification (GTDB taxonomy): domain Bacteria; phylum Desulfobacterota; class Desulfuromonadia; order Geobacterales; family Geobacteraceae; genus RPRC01. Next base: position 23,423 of record SBEG01000030.1, read on the forward strand.
CGGCACAACGTTGCGCCAGTTCCTCGATGTACGCGATGGGGAAAGCAAACCCAAGTGGCGCATTCGGCGTGGTAAGGAAGAAGATCCTGCCCTCGTAGCGCTCCGGAAAATCGGCAATACGGTAATCATCCGTCAAGCCGAAGGTCCGGACCTTGACGCCCTGAATTTCCGCCAGGGTGGAATAGTAGGAATACGATGGATGGACGTAGGCAATCTCCTCACCTTCAGCTGCGCAGGCCCGGATCAGGTTGTTCAGCACTTCATCGGAGCCGTTAGCCATGATCACCCACGAGGGGTCAAAGCCGTACAGATCGCCGGCAATCTGCCGCAGACGGCCGCTGGAGGCGCAGGGATATTTGCGCAGCGAAGCTCCATCGCTGCCCAGTTCCGCCAGAATTGCCGCCACTACGCCGGGAGCAGGCGGGTACGGATTTTCATTGGAGTTCAGCTTGAGAAAAACTTCGCCATCGGGGGGCTGAAAGCCCGGCACGTAGCCGGCCATTGAGGCAATATTGGAACGCAGAATGTTCATGACTCCGTCCTGTTAGTAATCCTGATTTTCACTGATTCGGCATGAGCCTCGAGCCCTTCCAGTTCGGCAACGCGGATAATGTCTTCACCCAGCCGGTTGAGAGCCCCTTTGGAAAAATAGATCAGCGAAGATTTTTTCACAAAATCGTCCACCGAAAGGGGAGAGAAAAAGCGTGCCGTCCCGCCGGTGGGCAGGGTATGGTTCGGTCCGGCCAGGTAATCTCCGGCTGATTCCGGGGTGTAATGCCCGAGAAAGATCGCCCCGGCATTTTTTATGGAAGAAAGGATCTCAAAGGGGTTTGCCACCGCCAGCTCAAGGTGCTCCGGAGCAAGGCTGTTGGCAAAGGAAACCGCTTGAGCCAGGTCCCGGGTCACGATGATGACGCCGAAGTCGTTCCAAGACTGACGGGCAATATCCGCGCGACGGAGGGTCGCGAGTTGGACCTCGACCTCGGCCGCAACACGCTCGCCAAAGGCGCGGTCAGTGGTAATCAACATGGCGGATGCCAGCTGGTCGTGCTCGGCCTGGGAAAGGAGATCAGCCGCGATGTGCGCGGGACTTCCGCTTCCGTCGCTGACAACAAGAATCTCGCTTGGTCCGGCGATCATGTCGATGCCGACCTGACCGAAGACCAGTTTTTTGGCGGTGGCGACATAGATGTTTCCCGGGCCGGTGATTTTATCCACCCGGGGCACCGTCTCCGTGCCGTAGGCCAGTGCGGCAACCGCCTGCGCTCCGCCGATACGAAAAATCCGGTCAACTCCGGCAAGTTTCGCGGCAACCAGAACATAGGGGTTGATCTCACCGTCCGGGGCGGGCACCACCATGATGATTTCCGCCACGCCGGCAACCCGGGCCGGAACGGCATTCATAATGACACTGCTCGGATAACTCGCCTTGCCTCCCGGAACATAGATCCCGACTCGCCCCAGAGGTGTCACCTTCTGGCCAAGGAGAATCCCATCCTCTTCAGCATCCAGCCAGCTTTTCTGTTTTTGTTTCTGGTGAAAGCGGCTGACGCGCTCGACGGCGTGGCGAAGAGCCGCAAGCTCTTTTTCCCCTGCCGCGGCAAAAGCACGTTCGATTTCAGCCTCTTGAACCAGTAAACCCGGCGCGTCGGTTTCAAGACGGTCAAAGCGGCTGGTATACTCGAGCAAAGCAACATCACCCCGAGTGCGAATGTCGGCAATGATCTCCTGGACAAGGGTTTCCACCCCGGGATCAGTCTCCTCCGCACGCCTGAGGATCGCCGCAAAGCTTTCCGTGAAACCGGCATCATCAATATTGAGAAATTTCATAACAGACTGTCCTTCAGTGCGACCTAGCTGAACACGAAACCGGCATTCCTTACCGACAAACTAGAATCAGAGATGCTTCTCCAGACCTTCCAGAATTTCCGTGATCCGCTTGTGCCTGGTTTTCAGACTGGCACGGTTAACAATCAAGCGGCAGGTAATCTCGGCGATGGTATCCACCTCGACAAGTCCGTTTTGCAGCAAGGTCTCTCCGGTGGAGACGAGATCGACAATCCTCTCCGACAGCCCCACCAACGGCGCCAGTTCGATGGAGCCATAAAGCTTGATAAGTTCAACCTGAATGCCCTTATCGGAAAAATATTTTTCGGTGATATTGGGATACTTGGTCGCAATCCGGATATTCGTCCAGCTCAAGGGATCATCCGTGCGGGACAATTCGGCCGGTTCGGCCACGACCAGGCGGCAGTAGCCGAATTTCAGGTCCAGCGGCTCATAAAGATCCTTCTGCTGCTCCAGCAGAGTATCCTTACCGACAATTCCCAGATCGGCACAACCATACTCAACATAGGTCGGCACGTCGGTGGCACGCACGATCATGTAGCGCATTTTCTGGGTCGGATCTTCGAAGATCAGCTTTCGGGTATCGGAGAGAAGCAGCTCGCAATCGATGCCGATTTTTTTGAACAAGGCAACGGAATCCTGCAGGATCCGACCCTTGGGAATGGCGATGGTAATATAATCAGTCATTGTGGTAGGTCCTTCACTGTTACGCTACGAACTGTCGCGGCAGCGTTCATCGTACCGCGGATGGGCGAGAGGGTCGGGAACTTCAAAACTGTCTCTGGTTTATTCCTTGACCCGCTTGATATCTGCCCCCAGCGCCGCCAGTTTCTTCTCTATGGCTTCATAGCCTCTGTCCAGGTGATAGATCCGGGAAATTTCGGTCGTATTATCTGCGGCAAGTCCAGCAAGAATCAGGGAAGCCGAGGCCCGGAGATCAGTGGCCATGACCGGTGCTCCGGAAAGTTTTTTCACACCCTTCACGGTGGCGGTATTTCCTTCCACGACAATGTCGGCACCGAAACGCAACAACTCAGAGACATGCATGAACCTGTTTTCAAAGATATTTTCACTGACAACGCTGGCCCCTTCGGCAATCGTCATCAAAGCCATGAACTGCGCCTGCATATCGGTCGGGAACCCGGGATAGGGACGCGTTTTGATATTGATGCTCTTGATCTTTCTCGGCCCCTTCACCCGGACGACACTATCCTTCTGGGTAATTTCCACCCCGGCATCCTGGAGCTTGAAGATAAAGGCGTCCAGATGATCAGGGCGCATGTTGTGAATCCGGATGTCACCACCGGTAATGGCAGCCGCGGCAATAAATGTTCCCGCCTCGATCCGGTCCGGCATGACGGAATGGCTGACCGCCTGGAGTTCGCTGACACCGGAAATGCGGATCGTGTTCGTTCCGGCACCCTCAATCTTCGCACCCATTTTAGTCAGGATCTCAGCCAGGTCGACGATTTCCGGCTCACGAGCGGCATTTTCCAGGATCGTCTCCCCCTTTGCTGTCACGGCAGCCATGAGGAGCTGCTCCGTACCACCAACCGTGGAGATTTCAAAATTGATCCGCGCCCCTTTGAGCCGCCTCGCCCGCGCTTCGACATAGCCGTGTTCCAGGGTAATGTCGGCTCCGAGGGCTTCGAGCCCCTTGAGGTGAAGGTTGATCGGACGTGCGCCGATGGCGCAGCCCCCCGGCAAAGACACCCGCGCCTTACCAAAGCGGGCCAGTAGGGGCCCGAGGACGAGGACGGAAGCCCGCATGGTCTTGACCAGCTCATAGGTGGCTTCATGGCCACTGAGCCGGGAGGTATCGATGCGCACAATGTTCCCGTTGCCCTCAATTTCGGCGCCAAGATTTTCGAGAACCTTGATGGTGGTATTGATATCCCGCAGGAAGGGTACGTTGCGTATTTCGTGGCTACCGGGAGCCAGGATGGTGGAAATGAAAATGGGAAGGGCAGCATTTTTCGACCCGCTGACAGATACGTCACCCGTCAGTTTTTTTCCCCCCTTGATGATCAACTTGTCCAATGCCGTACCTCTGCTTTGTCAGGCCGTAGAAAATCACGGCTGCATTAAATGGAATTTGGAATCCCGGTAAAAGAACGCCTGATTACTTTTTTCTGCCCCCGGCCACCCGTTCAACGCCGCCGGCATCGCAAGCGGAGAAGAGTTCATGGAACATTCCGGTAGACGTAAAGATTGCCGACACATCCGGCGCTTCGCCAATGCCAATCTCCAGCAGCAGCCAGCCATCCTGCACGAGAAAATCTGCAGCGGCGGGGATAATACGCCGATAATAGTCCAATCCGTCCGCACCACCGTCCAAGGCTTCACGAGGTTCGTAATCCCTCACCTCCGGCTGAAGACCGGCAAGGTCCGCTGTCGGGATATAGGGAGGATTTGAAACGATCAGATCAAACTTCCGGCCGGCGAACGGCTCGAACAGGGATCCTTGCGCAAGGTTGACAGTTACGCCATGGCGATCCACATTCCTTCGCGCAAGCTCCAGAGCTTTTGCCGACAAATCAACCCCATGGATTCGAGCATCCGTGCGGGCCTTGGCCAAGGCCACGGCAATACAGCCGCTCCCGACGCCGATATCGAGGATAGTTGCACCGGCAGGGCAGCGTTTAACCGCTTCCTCCACCAGCGTTTCCGTATCATGACGCGGAATCAGCACCCCGGGGGAAACTTCAAAATCCAGACCGTAAAAGTCCTGACTGCCGAGTATATATTGCAGCGGCTCGCGACGTGCCCGCCGGGCCACAAGCGCCCTGCAAGTCGAAAGTTCCGAATCGGACAAGGGCTTGTCGAAGTTGACATACAGGCCAACCCGGTCCAGGCCGAGAGCCTCGCAGAGAAGCCATTCCGCTTCAAGACGGGAATTCTCGACACCCTTTTCAGCAAGATATCCACGTGTCCAGGTCAGAACCTTGAGAATCGTCCAGGTATCGGTCATAAAATGTCCGGCAGGCCTCAGCCCCCTGAGGTCCCCCTATGCAGCTTCGCTCTGCGCCTTGAGGGCCTCCATCTGGTAGTGGGCCCGAAGGGCATCGACTATCTCGGCAATATCGCCGGCCATGATGGCGTCAAGGCGATAGAGGGTAAGCCCGATACGGTGATCAGTCATACGGCCCTGGGGGAAGTTATAGGTGCGGATCCGTTCGCTGCGATCGCCGCTTCCCACCTGAAGCTTGCGGTCGGCAGCCATCTTGGCATTCTGTTCACTCACCATGATGTCCAGCATCCGGGACTTCAGAACCTTCATGGCCTTTGCCCGGTTCTTGATCTGGCTCCGTTCTTCCTGGCAGGCAACGACAATGCCGGTGGGAAGATGCGTTATGCGAACCGCCGAATCGGTGGTGTTAACGTGCTGACCACCGGCTCCGGAAGAACGATAGACATCGATCTTCAGATCAGCCGGATTAATGTCGATGTCGATATCCTCAGCCTCGGGAAGAACGGCCACGGTGCAGGCACTGGTATGAATTCGTCCCTGGGTCTCGGTATCGGGAACACGCTGGACCCGATGAGTGCCTGATTCGTATTTGAGCCGGGCATAAACACCCGCCCCTTCCACCAGGGCGATGATTTCCTTGAACCCGCCGACTGCCGACTCGGAAGAAGAAATGATTTCAACTTTCCAGCGGTTCGTCTCGGCAAAACGGTTGTACATGCGGAAGAGGTCCCCGGCAAAAAGTGCTGCCTCATCTCCGCCGGTACCAGCACGGATTTCAAGCACGACACTCCGGTCATCATTCGGATCTTTTGGCAGAAGGAGGAGCTTGATCTCCTCTTCAAGTTCTTTCCCGCGGACGGCCAGCACCTCAAGCTCCGCTTCGGCCATTTCGCGAATTTCGAGGTCTGATTCGGCCAGGAGCCCCCGATTATCGTCCATCTCGGCGAGTAATTTCTTGTACTCGCGATAGACCGTAACCAACGCGGACAGCTCGGAATGCTCCTTGTTGAGCTTCCGGAACTCTCCCTGGTTACCAAGGATGGCCGGATCCGAAAGTAGCGATTCAAGCTCATTGTAGCGTCGTTCCAGTTCTTCAATTTTGTGCAGCATACATCGTACCCTTATACCACTATTCTATCGTCTTTATAGTCACCGTTCTCGTCAAGCGCCTCTTCCAACGAGCGGATCGCCACTTCCAGCTGGTCATCATCCGGTTCGCGCGTCGTCAGTTTCTGCAGGGCAAGGCCCGGTGCGATAAGCATGCGAACAAGTCGCGATTTTTCATATTTGGCACTCCATTTCAGGAGTTCATAGGAACAGCCGGCGATGAGGGGCAGCAATACAACCCGCGAACCTGCTTTGAGATAAAAAGGCCAGGCCTTGGGAATCAGGGAAAATACTACAATGCTCACCAGCATGACGATCAGAAGAAAACTGGTTCCGCAGCGGGGATGTAGCCGGCTGAATTGCTTCACATTTTCCACCGTCAAGCTGATTCCCGCCTCAAAGGCGAAGATGGATTTATGCTCCGCCCCGTGATACTGGAAGACCCGCTGGATATCACTCATCCGGGAAATGGAATACACGTAGATGAGAAATACCAGCATCCGGATCAATCCGTCCACCAGGTTAAAAACGATATTGGATTCGCCGATGATGGGAATCAGAAGTTTCGTCAGGAAGAGGGGCAGAATAAAAAAAAGTAGGATTCCGAACAGCAGAGCAACAGCAATGGTTCCTCCCATTGCCAGAGAACTCATTTCCTCCTTTTCTTCTCCTTCCGCGATCGCCTCGTTCGCAGAAAAACTCAGAGCCTTCATGCCGATGATGAGCGAGGTGAAAAGCGCCACGGCCCCCCGAATCAAGGGAAGCTTTACCAGGGGGAACCTTTCGGAAAGGGGAATAACCGTATCCCGCTTCACGATTATCTCGCCATCAGGACGTCGCACGGCTATGGCCATGGCGCGTGGCGCCCGCATGAGGACCCCCTCGATGACCGCCTGCCCGCCGATATTTATCTTACCCATGCCTTGCACACCTTTCCATCACTACTTGCCAGGGAAACAACGTTCAGCGAAGGTTCTCGAAAAATTCTTTGACCTGCCGGATCTTGCCGCAGGTTAAGGCAGCTTCCGGACAGGGACCAGCCAGACAGGAAGGACCCGCTTTTTCAAAAATCACCGGTGCGACATCCTTAACCAGCTTCAACATTTCCACGGCCATGGCCCGGATCTCCCACTGGGCACGTTCGCAACAGCGCAGCCGGAAAAAATGAAACAGTTCCCGGGCATTCATCGTGACCAGGATCTTGGTCTCGGCGGCATTCGGCAAAATATAGCGGGCGTCTTCCGCGGGAATGCCCTTTTCGACCATCTCGCCATAAAAGTGATGGATTTCGCCGATCAGTGCCGAAAATTTCCCGGACAGTTCCGGATCTGCCGCAATACTCGGCGGCAGGACAACGTCAAATATCTCCTTGTGGGAGACATAGCGCTGGGACTGCTGAGAAAATGAGGCGATCCGGTGACGCACGAGCTGGTGCGTGGTAACCCGGGAAATCCCCTCAATGCCGAAGGTAAAGGATGCATGCTCCAGAACCGAGTGATGCCCGAGGGAGAGAATCTTTTCCAGAAAGCTCCGCATGTCCCCACCGGATATGCGTTCGCGCAGATCACCAATGCTGACGGGAGAATAACAGAGCCTCGCAGCCAGTGCGACCGCCTGTTCCGGATCTGGGGTATGTTGGACAAGCGTAACCAGCATGAGAACCTTTCAGAAAAAAACTTGCAATTGGCAAAGTGAGGAAACAGATAAGGGGATTTCGCCATGGACAAAATCCCCTCTCTTTGCATCCACAGGCCGAGGCCCTGTTACATGCCGTATCTTTTCTTGAACCTCTCGACACGCCCGGCGGTATCGATAAGCTTTTGCTTACCGGTAAAGAACGGGTGACAAGCCGAACAGATTTCCGTGGAAATCTCGGACTTGGTGGAACGGGTCAGAAACGAATTACCGCACAAGCACTTGACCGTTACCTCGGAATATTTTGGGTGAATGCCCTCTTTCATTGCTTCCTCCTTGCGTAAAGCAGACCGCTGCGTCTTCTCAATTCGATAACACTTCAATCGTCATTTCGATGCGTGTTTCTATCGCTGAATGCAACCTCAATAGCTCCATCAGAAGTTTAGAAAGTTAGCACCTTCGTTTTTTTTTATCAAGAGTTTTTTCACCGGTTCATGGAGTCGAGAAAACCCTGGTTGGTCTTTGCCTCACCTAGCTTGCTCAGGAGAAATTCCATGCTATCGACCACATTCATCGGATGCAGAACTTTGCGCAGAATCCAGATCCGGTTGAGTGCGGCCTTGTCGATGAGCAATTCTTCCTTCCGGGTACCGGACTTGTTCATATCAATGGCAGGAAACACCCTCTTCTCCACCAGCTTGCGGTCCAGGTGGAGTTCCATGTTGCCGGTCCCCTTGAACTCTTCAAAGATAACCTCGTCCATCTTGCTTCCGGTATCGACAAGGGCGGTGGCGATAATGGTGAGCGACCCGCCCTCCTCAATATTACGCGCCGCACCGAAAAATCGCTTCGGTTTGTGCAGTGCATTGGAGTCGACACCACCGGAAAGAACCTTGCCGGAAGGAGGGATGACGGTATTGTAGGCCCTGGCCAGGCGGGTGATGGAATCGAGCAGAATCACCACATCGCGCTTATGTTCAACGAGACGCTTTGCTTTCTCGATGACCATTTCGGCAACCTGGATATGCCGGGAGGCCGGCTCGTCAAAGGTCGAGGAAATAACCTCGCCATTCACGGAGCGCTGCATGTCGGTAACCTCTTCCGGACGCTCATCAATCAGGAGAACGATCAGGTAGACCTCGGGATGATTCACCGCAATGGAGTTGGCGATATTCTGGATCAGCATCGTCTTGCCGGTCCGGGGAGGAGCCACGATCAGGCCGCGCTGCCCCTTGCCGATCGGTGCGATCAGATCCATTACCCGGGTCGACATGTTGTCCGGGGTCGTTTCCAGCTTCAATCTCTCCAACGGGTACAGAGGGGTCAGGTTATCAAAGAGAATCTTGTCGCGAACGGCCTCAAGCGGCTCGAAGTTCACCGTTTCGACCTTCAGCAGGGCAAAATAGCGCTCACCCTCTTTCGGCGGACGTATCTGGCCGGAAACCGTATCACCCGTCTGAAGATTGAAGCGGCGAATCTGGCTTGGGGAGACGTAGATATCATCAGGACCCGGCAGATAGTTGTAGTCGGGAGCCCGAAGGAAACCGAACCCGTCCGGAAGGGTCTCAAGAACTCCCTCGCCGAAAATCATGCCGTTTTTTTCCGTCTGGGCGTTCAGGATGGAAAAAATAAGGTCCTGTTTGCGAAGACTCGAGGCCCCCTCGATATTCAGACCTTTGGCAATAGCTGTCAAATCATTGATTTTTTTACTTTTTAGCTCTTGTAAATTCATTTCATCTCCTGCCAGCAAGCAAACATTATCATAAAATTAACGCCGAACCGAATGATTCGGCACGATTCATCCAGCGACGAAAAACGTTCCCGGGGCACTACCGCGGTATCACAACAGTGCAACACCTTCCAACCGGAAAATTCCTTGAGAAGGAAGCGGCATTAGTGAAAATCTCTGTACGCTATGAAAAGGAACATGTTCTTCATGGAGGGGTAATTTGGCTCTCTACAGGACGAATATCCGTTACTCACATAAGGAGGCAAGCCGGAAAAAGCTCGGGGCGGCGGACTCATACCTGGTTGTACGGTTTAACGATGGATTACCTGCAATTAGAATTAAACCAGTCTGTTTTCGTCTGGTTGTTGAGGGTTGTGGTCTTTGGATTTTGGAATGAAATCGATAGGGATAAATATTGACTAAGAAGTGAGGAATAAATCCATATAAACTGCAATCAACAAATTTGTCAATACAATTTTCCGGATAATTCCGAAAAAGATTCTTCGAAAAGAGTCAAGCATGCGACATCCTCGGGTGAACCAAACTTTCCTGGTCCATGGTCGGGAAAATACCTTCGAAAGCCGCCACAACCCGCGGATCAAAGTGCGTGCCGGAATTGGAGAGTATTTCGTTTTTCGCATAGAAGGGAGGTAGGGCCTTCCGGTAAGGACGATCAGAGGTCAAGGCGTCATAAACATCCGCGACAGCTATGATACGTGCCCCCAAGGGAATATTATCGCCCACCAGAGAATGGTACCCGTTACCGTCATATTTTTCATGATGTCCAAGGATCAAGGGCAGTAGTTCCGTCACTCTGCCGCCAAGAGGATACAGGATGCGGGCTGCCTTCACCGTATGTGTCTTGAGATGTGCTCGATCGGCGGCGGTTAACGTTCCTATCTTGTTCAGCAGTTCACGACTGACACCAATCTTTCCCAAATCATGAAGCAAGGCAGCAATTCGGATATTCTCCACCTCTTCCTCGCCGCAGCCCAACTGCAGGGCTAACTTCTCCGCAAGTACGGAAACTCGATAGGAATGACTATGGGTATGCTGATCAACGGAATCAATTAACAGTGAAAGCATCTCGACTACACCGTGGTAGGTCCTGCGGATGTCTCTTCTGGCTTCCTCCTTTTTCTCGTACAAGAGGCCCATGAAGTAGCCGGTAACAAGTAGAAACCCGCCCCAGGTACCGATATCAAGCCAGCGCCCCAGGTCATTGCTTTCCGCGGAACCAAATGTTTCAGGATACACGAAGGCCACGGATCCGATGAGAATCAGAGAAAAAAGGGCGGCCATGGTTGCATAACGTCGACCGTAAAAATAGGCCCCGAGAAGAACGGGTAGATAGAAGAAATTCAAGAAGGCCCGCTGATTGGAGACAAAGAAAAAAATGATCGCGGTTATTACAACCAGTAGAAAGACGATGATAAGTTCCTTGTCAATCATGCGCAAGGGACTTTTCAGTTTGGGGTTCAACGGTTTCATGCTCAATTCCCCACAACAATGTCGCTGAGATTCACATCGTTTTCTTGCGTAATAGATCTGTACACAGATTTCTTAACTACTCTCTGACAATCCTCCTGTCAAGAGATTAAACTTTCCACAATATCATGGCAGCGCATCAGTGATCCGCGGGCACCACATCGGAACGGTGAGTTTTCCTGGGGCGGTTCCACGAGAGAATCCGACCTGAACCATGCTGTACATCCCGCCATGTATCTACCATGACATCTATAATGATGACTCCACAGGTTGGAAGGTTGTCAAAAGTATAGCCGGCAAGATAGTTACAGAAATCCGTCAAAGCAGGGTTATGTCCACACAGCATGCACTCGTCGTGGCTGTCGTCTATTTCCCGGACAAAATCGAGAAGATCTCTAGAATCCGCCTCATACAGCCTCCCGACCCGGACGATCTTTTTTTCCGGCAACCCCATTTCCACAACAATTCTTTTCAGGGTGGCAATCGCCCTTTTCGCCGGACTGGCTACAATCAGGGAAGGTTGGACCCTTCGCTCCGCAAACCAGCGCCCAGCGGCCACGGCATCGGCTTTACCTCGTTTCGTCAGGGGACGGTCGAAATCCGCGCAATTCGGATCTTTCCAGCTTGATTTGGCATGTCGAATCAGCGCAAGCCTCTTCATCTCATTACCACCCGATCACTGCCAAAATTGAGCCTGCCGCATATCCGTTTACCCGGAAAATACCGGACCGGAACTGACTTCCGCAGCGACCCTTTCATCTATAAAGCTCAGGATGGTGTTTACCGCTGCCTGAACCCCCTCCACATCCGGAAGTGTTGCGGCAATCCGCCGGACAAAATCCTTTTCGGCAACGATGCGAAATGACTCGGTAAAACTAAGATCGTAGACCCAGGCAAGCTGGAGCAGCTTGAAATCGCTCAACGTTTGAGCGGAGGAAAGAGGGACAAGTTCCCTACGGACAACTTTTTCGAGCACCTCCGGCGAACAGTACGGCTGATTGGGAAAACCGAGTTCCACAACCTCTGACCTTTTCTCAACCGGCAGTTCGTAATTTTCGATAAAAACCCGCCAGATATCCAGCTTGTCGGCATCTCGCAGGAGCCTGAGAAAAAACAGCTGTTCTCCCACAATGCCCTCGGGTATGAGAAACGCGTTGTGACTCTCAACGGCATGATTGACCACGTCTCGCTCCTCGGGGAACAAATCGGCCAGCAGATCTATTTCCCGTATTATCTCGGCACCGAGTGCAGCATGGTCCACCGATACGCTGTCCCGGAAAGTCCGGAACTGGTGGTACTGCTCGAATCTTCCCACGTCATGCAGAATCGCGGTTGCTTCCGCGAGAAGCAGACGCTCATCTGCCAATCCTTCTTCCGCCGCTACCCTGATGATATTGGCGCAGACGTTGTGGGTATGTTCTTCCTTCAAGATAAAATGGCGTTGATCATCCTCATTATCAGTATAAAAAGAACTGCAGTACTCCGCAAACCAGGCGCGGATCTGGATCAGGTTATCTTCTGTCACTATCTGACTCCCAATAATCTCTCGAATTAAAAGTTGGCAGGATGCAAGGCACGAAACGCTCGCAGAACAATTCGCGCCGCATCCCGCATGTATGCAAGGTATTCGGTCAAAAAAGACCCTTCGTTCCTTTTATCGATCACTGCACATATTACCCCGGCCCGATAACCGATGGCCCCAAGAATATGCAGGAGGATACTGGCCTCCATCTCCATGTTCTCGACTTTCAACCCGGCAACCCCGGTATCCACTGCGGCGATTCTTTCCACCAGATCGGAAACGGTTGGGGTAACGGGCACCACGGCCCTTCCTTGCTCCACAAAAAATCCGGGACTTGTCACCGTAACCCCACGCTTGCAAGGAACACCGAGATGAAGCGCTTCCCTCTCCAGCGCCACCCGAACTCGGGAGTCGGCCCGGACCGCGTAGGGGAAAAAGCGCCCGCGGAAGCGGGCATCTTCGACAACACCCTCATCAATAGCACTCCGCACCCTTCGTTCCAGGCGCCGGCATTCTTCATCAGGAGCAACTGCCTCATAAAAAAGCCCGGTGTTATCCAACCCTATGCCGTAATCGGTAACAATCAACGTCCCCAGGTCCGTCTCGGGCTGAAGCCCCCCGCATGTGCCGATCCGTACCACCGTCAATGGCTCGAATGACTCTTTACGTTTCCGGGTCGAGAAATCAAACTCATTCAGTGCAACGAGCTCGTTCAGGACGATCTCCATGGAGGGAGCGCCGATTCCGGAGGTGGTTATGGTTACCCGTTGCCCCGCTTCCGGTGCAAAGCCGGTGATGGTACGGAACCCGCGATGATTCCGGTCAACTTCGATCTGCTCGAGAAATTCTCGGGCAAAAAAAGGAACCCGCTCGGGATCTCCCACCACGATAACGTGGCTGGCCAACTCCTCGGGCATGAGGTCCAGATGATAGATCCGGCCACTACGCAACGGCAGTTCGGCTGCGGAAAAAGATCCATTTTCCATACGGTTCCTCACTGGAGTGGCTTTCACCCCACTCGATGACTGCGAATATGCTTTCGAATCGCATTCCAGACAACTCAATTATCAAATCGGCCGCACTTTTTACGAGTTGCCTCAACAATGCCGGAAATCAAACCGGGGAAAGAATTCACACCAAATACTATAGCAGGATATTGCAAAGGATAAAATAACGGATAGTCTTTTCTATTCATATGAAAATTTACTGTAGCCTGATGAAAATTGACCATTCACCCACAGAAAAAAATGATAAGATAGTGCCAAAAATCCACCTACTTACGGAGCCGTGTAACGGCCCGTTCTGTTAGAAATGACAAGGAGAGCTGCGATGACACTAAGTGACCTGATTGTCGAATACCTGGAACAATTCGGGATAGAATATGTCTTTGGCGTGCCGGGGAGTCCGCTCGGGCCACTGTTTGATGCCCTGGCGCGAAGTGAGCGGCGGGGCGGACCGAGAGCGGTGCTGGCACGCCATGAAGCGGGTGCCGCATTCATCGCGGATGGTTACGCGCGCGAAAGCGGCAGAATCGGGGTCTGCTGCTCCACCACCGGTCCCGGCGCAACCAACCTGATAACCGGGGTTGCCTCGGCGTATGCCGAGCAGATTCCGATGCTGGTCATCACCTCGCAGACCCGCGTTCCCGAATTCAGCTTCGGCTGTTTTCAGGATTCGTCTCGTGACGGAATCGACATCATGAGCATGTTCGAGCACTGCACCCGCTTCAACTCCATGGTCACTCATTCCAATCAACTGGAAAAAAAACTGTCCGCAGCCCTTGCCACCGCACTGGGGAACCCGAAGGGTCCGGCACACCTGAGCATTCCCATTGACATCTTCGCCGCCAAAGCCGACGGTCCGGCAACTTTCCGAAACCTCGCGGCACTCCACACTGCACCGGTTGCCACCATCGATCTCGCTGCATTTGATCGACTGTTCGGGGAAATCATGGCGGTTCTGGAGCGTGGTGGAAAAATCACGATACTGGCAGGTCACAACTGTCGCGGAGCAGGTGAAGAGATTTCCCGGTTCGCTGAAGCCGCAGCAGCGGAGATCGTCACCACCCCGCGGGGCAAATCGGCAATAAATTCCTACCATCCCCTGTCACGCGGTGTGTTCGGCTGCGCAGGACATGCCTCGGCACGTCAGGCCCTTGCAGATGAAAAAGTCGAACTGATTCTCGCTGTCGGAACCAACCTGGGCGAATGGTCAACCAGCAAATGGGACCCGCTGCTGATGAGCAATAAATTAATTCACATCCATAGTGATCGAAGCGCCTTTACCCGCTCGCCCATGGCCCGCTTGAATGTGCAAGGATCAATCAGCACGGTGTTTAATCGGCTAAATGAACGTCTCAAAGGTCATGACCGGATAGTTACTCGGCCAGACAGAATCGATCCTGATGACGCGGCCAGATCTGCCTATATCCCCAGCGGGATCACCGTGCGGAATGTTGACTGTTGCCGCCCAGCCGCCGACGGTCAGCTCCTCAAAGCGCCCCAGGTCTATTACGAACTCATCCGCCGCTTACCCAGGGAAACAAGATATTTCATCGACAACAGCAATAGTGTCCCGTGGTCAATTCATTACTTCTTCCATTCCCGGCCGGAAAGTTACCACCTCTCCATCGAGTTCGCCACCATGGCCTGGGCAGTGGGGGCAGCGATCGGTGGAGCATTCGCGAATCAGGGCGTGCCGTCGGTATGCATTGCCGGTGATGGTTGCTACCTGATGAGTGGCCAGGAGATCACCGTAGCGGTGGAGCAGCAGTTGCCGGTCCTCTTCGTGATACTGAACGATCAGGCCTACGGTCTGATCAGGCATGGGCACCGCGTCGCGGGTACTGAGCAGGTCGAATACCGGATTCCAGCGGTGGATTTCGCAATGATGGCCCGGGCCGCCGGTGCTGAAGCGTATACAATAAGGGAAGGTAAGGATTTTGATGAGATTGATTGGCAGGCGTTGGCCCTGCGTCAGGGTCCAACTCTTTTGGATGTTATTATTGATCCGGAGGTAACACCTCCTCTCAGCATGGCGTAAAAAAAGAGCATTTGCTCCTTCTGCCCTGACATGAAAATTAACCAACCAGGAAAGAAACATTCCTTTTATTACAGTGAAAAAGACCCAGTTTGTGGCACGTAAAATTTAAAAAGGGGGCCAATTGGCCCCCTCAAAATTTCTGAATTAAACATTTTTGTCTGAATAAAACTACTCTTAGAAAAAGTAGTACAGAGCAAAACGGCCAACATTTGCTGTACCAGTTCCAGACAGTCCCGCCAATGTACCAGTACCATCAACGACATGTCCATACTGAGTGTTCAGATTCTGATATTCAACTGCAACACGCACTGCAGCATTCAAATCATAAGCCACGTTTGCAAAGATATTTGTGTTGGATTTCTCGAAGTTATTACCATAGCTGGCATAGTTAGAAGCATTTCTTCTCTCATAACCGGCAGTGAAGCCGAGGTCCTGGATCGGGTAGAAAATTACCTGACCGTAGAGGCCGTAACCTTTGGCACCGGTAGGATTACCATCAGCGAGGCTCACGATGCTACCTGCGGTTGCCGAGTTGAAAGCCATATTTGCTGCCATATAGATCTGTCCTTCAAAGGACATGGTCATAGCGCGGCTCTTGCCGTCTTTAGACTTGAGAACCGGCACGAAAGTATAGAAGCCATAACCCCAGGAATCAACTGACTTGTCACCGGTTGCGGGAATAGAAACTTTTTCGCTACCCCACAGGCCGAAAACACCAGCGGTAAGAGAGTTCATTGCCATGCCGTAGAAGCCCGGTGCAACACCCAGAGCTTTGCTGACGAACATTGCCTGACCAGCTACGTTTACCGCGGTTCCATAAGTTGCCGATCCAGCGGTAGGAGCGATATTATCCTGCGGGGGATTCTGCAAACCAAGAACAAGCTTCAAAGCGTTGTCAGCATTAAGGTCAACTTTCTGAGTCACTCTGAGTTGGGGGACGCGGGGCTGGTTTGGAGTACCGAAGGGAGCACCCTGGCTGAAATCAACGGTGGAAGCAACAGCCGGACCAAAAATATCACTGGTCTGTCCGAACAGAATTTGGGTGTTTTTCCAATCCAAAGATCCATACGCATGACGGAGCCTGAAGTCAGCAGCCTCGTTGCTGGAACCCGCACCGTAGAAGTCTGCTTCAATCAAAGCGTTGGTTTTCGCACCGAGGAAGGTCGGACCGGCAACCTTGAACCAGAGGCGGGACTGCCGTGCGGTGAAAACTGACTGATCAGCCTGGCCCTGCAAAGAACTAGACTTGGGAACCTGAGCGGGCGCACGTGCGGGAATACTGTTGCCGAAGTTTACTGAGTTGTACGCATAGTCAAGCTTGACAAAACCACCGATGGAGAGCTTGAATTTGCTCGTTACCGGCTCCGAAATTTTCCCGTAGAGACCGGGAGCAACCTCGCACGACGGCTGGAAATCGCAGTTGTAGGTCGGGGCGTCCTGTGCCATGACCGGGGATGCCAGCATCAAGCCGGCTGCTAAAAAACCAAATACCTTCTTCATTTCTGCCTCCTTCATGGAATATAGAGGACCATCAAGTGGTCCAATAAAACATCAATAAACTGCACCAAGCCTATTTAAGCATCTGTAGCTGCCAGATGGACCTGAAACACTTCAAAACAATTCGATACATTTGCTGCTATTCGACCCCGACCAGATCCGCGGTCTGTGCTTTCGCGCCCTGCTTCACGATTCCGAACGCGCCGTCAGTACCGACATATCCGGTAATTTCCATCAGTCCCATCCGCTGACCCGGGGCAAATCCGAGGTTCGCCAGCACCTTGCCGCCCCGGTAAACGTTCAGAACCCGCCCGATCAGGATGCCGCTCTCTTTACCGGCATTGATATAGACCCGCTCTCCTTCCACGGTCACCACTTTACCATACCAGGGCACAAGACTCGCGACGTCCTTCACATCTCCGGCAAGCTTCCGGAGGGTTGCCGAAAGGGCCGCAGCCCGGGCAGCTTTGTCCGCGGGAGCAAAGGAGCCAAGCTCGGCGGTAAGGCTTTTAACCAGGGTCCCGCCATTACATTCAAAAATTTCCACGGTAACCGCGCTGCCTGAAGCAACCCCTTCCGTTGCCGAAAGGAAAAGTGCCAGATTCGCCCCGAAATCCTCACGAAGCTTTACGGCAAGGGCTGCACGGTCAGCGGGAGTAGCAACCGCGGCGTAACGGGCTACGAAGGCTGCTTTGGCCGGATCAATCATGAGTTCGGCCGGAGCCTTCGCCATTTCCTCGTTAAACTGCGCAAGCAGGCCGTTCTGGCCGAGCTCGACAGTGAAAATCCTGTTTCTGACCCGGGGCGCGACTGCTTTCACGGCGGCAGGCATCAGAACCGGTGCAGGAGAGGAAGCCGTGGCCTGCTGAGCGGCGGGTTGCTGGGCAGCCTGCTGTTCAACGGCACTTCCGGAAGCCCCCCCGCGGATCGCCTCATAGCCTTTTTTAACCAGTTCACCGCCACGCGGAACACTGCTCTCCACATAGCTTCGCGGTACCCAGATGGTGGCTGGAGCACCCGGAGACATGGTGAAAGCGGGATTGTCAATTTCCACATAGTCTTCCGGAGAAGAAATTGTGTTCTGATTTCCGGCACATCCAGCCAGAGTTATCAGTGAAAGTATCAGTAAAGATGATCGTATTCCCACGTTAGTTTCCTCCCTGTACTTGACAACACGAAAAAGTTTTCGATCCGGGTGTTTTGACGAGAAAACAGCATCCCGACAAGCGAAGAGTTGCGATCGAAATTGTCGGCAACAGGACCCTATCCGCTATATTATTTATTACTGATCGCGACGTTATCACTCGAAAAGCGTTTGAACATTAAATGCAGACAAGCGAATAAGTCAAGGGAAAAATTCCAGGCAACGAGAGTTTCTTCGGAATCAAAAAGACGGAAAAACCCGCCGGCTCGATGCCTGGCGGGCTGTAACGTGTGGAGTTACTAGGGTAAAAAGTTAGTTACAAATTACTGGGTCACTACTGAAAGAATTTTCACTTCCGAGCCATCCTTTGACAGGAAACGATGTTTCATCGTGGAATCAAAATAGATGCTATCACCCTCTCCCAGAACCAGATGCTCATCATCCAGCAGTATCTCAGCGGTGCCCTTTAAAATAAACAGAAACTTTTCACCCTCGTGGCTGTAGGTGGTGAACTCGGAAACCGTATCATTCAGGGTTATGATGAACGGTTCCATCTTCTTGTTCTGCTTGTGAAAAGAGAGCGATTCGTAGGAATAGCCATGCCGGCTGCCGGTAGGAGAAATTACCCGGGGGATTTCTCTCCGTTCATCCTTTCTCACCACCTCAAATTTGCACTCTTCCTCGTTTTCGGCAAAGAAAATCCCGATTTTCACATCAAAGAATTTCGCGATTTTGGAAAGAGTCGCGATCGGCGGAGAGACGTTGTTGTTTTCAATCTGGGAAATCAATGCCGGCGAAAATCCGGTTTCTTTGGCAACAGCCTGGAGTGTGAGCTTTTTTGCCAGGCGCAGACTTTTCAATTTCGGGCCGATATTATATTCACTCATGCGAAAACTCCTGAGAAAATTAAGGATGATACTTTCTGGCGATAAACCAGGTCAATGCAGCAAATATTCTGTTTTTTCAATCTAATGTCAATAAAAAAATGTTTACTATACATAAAATACAACATTTATTTGCTGACAATTATTCCTTTGACTGCAAATCTTCCGGAATAGAGATTTTCGCAAACCAATGGATACACAGGAAAGACCCGGAACTGTTTGCATGATGACTATTTGGCGAGATTCCGCGCAAGAATTTCAAGGGTATGCTGCACCCGTGACCTGCTCCCCGCTTGCCGCAGTCCGTCGGAAATCTGGAGCATGCAGCCGGGGCAGCCGGTAACTACCGTCTGCGCGCCGGTAGACTTGATGGCCGCCGTTTTTCCGGCATTGATAGACATGGATGTCCCGTAATGATGGACGGTGAAGGTTCCGCCAAGTCCACAGCAGGAATCCGCCTTCGGCATTTCCACCAGGCTGAGCCCCGGCACGGCACGAAGAAGCTCCCGGGGCTGGCGGATAATCCCCCGAGACCGCAGGTGGCACGGGTCATGGTAGGTAACCGTTTCAAGTTCAAGTTGGACGAGGCTCCGGGCCGGGTTTAGTCCGAGCTTCTGCAGAAGCACGGAAGCGTCAACGGCCTTATCGGCAAGCGCCCGGAAACGCTCCGCCAGCTCCGGGAAACGTTCACCGAGAATGCAGGGATACATGCGGTGAAAGGCCCCGCCGCAGGAAGCACAGGCAGTCATAATATAATCCGCCTGGTGGTTTTCCAGCGCGGCAAGGTTCCGTTCCGCCAGTTCCCGAAAGGTGTCCAGATCCCCGCCGGAAAGGGCAGGAAATCCGCAGCAGTGTTGATTCTTGGGAATGATCACCGTGCAGCCGAGACTTTTCAGGAGAGTAACGGCAGCTTCTCCGATCTCCGGATAAAGGAAATTCGTCATGCAACCGACAAAGTAGACGATCCGCGGCCGGCCAGGGGCACCCTGGATTAACTCGGGATGCCGTGCCAGAAAAGGCTTGGCGGCTATTTTGGGGAAACTCCGCTGACTCCCGATAAAAGGCAGGGGAAAACGGAGCCGCAGCCCCGAGGTTGCAGGGACCTTGCGGAACAAGAGAGGACCGAACAGAGATGCAAGGCTGGCCCCCCCGGAGAGCAGTGCGCGATTGCGCAGCAGAAATCCGGCCAGACGGTGAAAAAGGCTTATGCCCTTTTTGCTGGCCAAGGCCTCCCGTGCAGCAAGGACAATCAGATCGGTGGGAACATCATTGGCGCACTTTTCCACGCACCGGCCGCAGAGGAGGCATTTTGACATAACCTCCCGGGTAGGGGCATCGAGGCTCAGCTGCCCGGAAAGAGCCGCCCGCGCCAGGGCGATCTTTCCGCGGGCGGACACCGGCTCGCGCCCAACCGCGGTGAAAATCGGGCAGTGGGCCCGGCAGGCGCCGCACTTCACGCAATTCTTCAATTCTTTTTCCAACCGTTTTAGAGAATCCATAAATGATAGTTTTTGGTTTTCAGTTTTTTATTTTAAGTTGTTGGATTTGGTTAACAGCCATTACTGCCCACAATGTTTATTCCGGGAAAATTTTTCCTGGGTTCAGGATATTTTTCGGGTCCAGCGCCTGTTTGATCGCCTTCATGGTTGCAATTTGTTCGCGGGAGAGCTCCAGGGGGATATAGGGAGATTTGCTGAGTCCCACCCCATGTTCGCCCGACATGGTACCGCCCATGTCCAGAGTCGCCTGGAAGATCTCCCGCACCGCCCCTTCGGCTTTCTCGCTTTGTCCGGGCACGCTGCGGTCAATCATGATATTCACATGAATATTCCCATCACCGGCATGGCCGAAATTGACGATGGGGATGCCGTATTTGTCTCTGATGGTCTCGATTTTGCGGATGATCTCGGGAACCCGGCTCCGGGGCACCACGATATCTTCGTTAACCTTGTCCGGATTCACTTTTTTGAGTGCCGGTGATATGAGCCGGCGGGCCTTCCACAACTCCTCAGCCTCGGCGGCATCGGCCGCGGCCTTGAAACTGATGAGACCGAGCGGACCGATCAATTCGCCGATCCTGACAACCTGTTTCTCCACCAGATCCTTGTCCCCATCCAGTTCTATAATCAGCACCGCCTCCGCATTCGCCGGAATCCCGAGGCTGAATTGTTTCTCGACACATTGCAAGGACGAGTGATCCATGAACTCCAGGGTCGCCGGCAGAATACGGCCACGGATGATGGTTGAAACCGCTGCCGCGGCTCCGTCAATGGAATCAAACACCGCCAGCATAGTCTTCCTGGTCTCGGGCAGAGGAAGCAGCCGGAGAATAATCCGGGTGATGATGCCCAGGGTGCCTTCACTGCCGCAGAGTAGTTTCGTCAGATCGTATCCGACCACGCCCTTGACCGTTTCACCACCGGTGGTAATGATATCGCCCGTCGGCAGGACAACCTCCAGGCCGAGCACAAAATCTTTGGTCACTCCGTATTTGACCGCACGCGGCCCCCCCGCACACTCGGCCACGTTTCCTCCGAGGGTGGAGAATCTGAGGGACGCCGGGTCGGGAGGATAAAATAACCCTTCATTCTCCACCGCATCCTGGAGATCCCCGGTAATGACCCCCGGCTCCACCACTGCGATAAGATTGTCCGTATCAATTCTGAGAATCCTGTTCATTCTGGTGGTAACAAGGACAATGCCACCGCCTTTCGGCAGACTGCCACCGGAAAAGCCGCTTCCCGAGCCCCGGGGAAATACCGCAATGTTCTCCTGATTCGCAAGTCTCAAAATACGGGAAATTTCGTCGGTACATGTTGGAAATACGACAACATCCGGGAGAAATTCCATCTGAGTGGCATCATAGGAATAGCAGATCAGGTCCTGCCGTTCCGTGGCAACATTATCCTTCCCGGCTATTTTCTGTAATTCGAGGATGATTCTTTTTTCCAACATTGGCACTCCGTTTCCGCACGCAGGAAACAACCGGATCCTTGCATGGGTTTTTCAAAAGATCTGACATGGGTACATCGTACCGCCATGAAACCGCCCGACAGCAATCAGTTCCTTGTTGCATAGGTAAGTATGATATAGGAAGGCGGAGGAAAAGTGCAAGCATGGAGTCTGACGGGAAAGAGAACAGTACTTTCCGGTTGACAAATATCTGCTTTTCCTATAACTATTTTGCGCTTATAAGATGCAAAAACAAGCAATCAATTCCAGCCTTACCAGGCTAAAAATAAGGAGGTTTATTGCATGGAACAGTACGCAGAAGTATTCGCCTTGGCTTGCGCCGTGGCGGCAGTGGCTTATGGTCTTATTTCGGCCACCTGGATTTTGAAGCTCCCGCAGGGGAGTGAACGCATGAAACAGATCGCAGCAGCGATCCAGGAAGGTGCCGGCGCCTATATGAAGCGCCAGTATTCGATCATTGCCGTTGTCGGCGTGGTCATGTTTGCCCTCCTGTTTTTCACTCTCGGCGCAAAAACCGCGATAGGTTTCGCCATTGGTGCAATTTTCTCCGGCTTGACCGGCTTCATCGGCATGTTCGTCTCGGTCCGCGCCAACATCCGCACCACCGAAGCAGCCAAGTCCGGCATTACCAAGGCGCTCAACGTCGCATTCAAGGGTGGCGCCATTACCGGCATGCTGGTAGTCGGCCTGGGCCTTTTGGGAGTGGCCGGTTACTATCTCGTGCTGCAGCAGATCATGCCGGACGCTCCGGTAAAGGATGTCGTCAGCCAGCTGATCGGTCTCGGTTTCGGCGGATCGCTCATCTCGATCTTCGCCCGTCTCGGCGGCGGTATCTTCACCAAGGGCGCTGACGTCGGCGCCGACCTGGTCGGCAAAGTTGAGGCAGGAATTCCCGAGGACGATCCCCGCAACCCCGCGGTTATCGCCGACAACGTGGGCGACAACGTTGGTGACTGCGCAGGTATGGCAGCCGACCTGTTCGAAACCTACGCCGTTACCCTGATTGCCGCCATGCTGCTGGGAGCCATCGCCTTCAACAATTTCGCCGGCGCCGTCAGCTATCCGCTGATTCTTGGCGGTATCTCCATCATTGCCTCGATCATCGGCACCTTCTTCGTCAGACTGGGCAGCAGCCAGAAAATCATGGGCGCTCTCTACAAGGGTCTGATTGCCTCCGGAGTGCTGGCCTCCATCGCCTTCTATTTCGTAACCGTTCAGATGTTCCCGGCAGGCAACCCCACCGGTTATGCAGCCATGGATATCTTCATTTCCGCGCTCGTCGGCCTGGTTGTTACCGGAGCAATCTTCTGGATCACCGAATACTACACCGCAACCGAGTACGGCCCGGTCAAACACATTGCTGAAGCTTCCACCACCGGCCATGCCACCAACATCATCGCCGGTCTCGGCATCTCCATGAAGT
>SBEG01000031.1 GCA_009668975.1 Deltaproteobacteria bacterium
TGACCCGGCATACACACTTAAAACTGCTTGACACCCCATAACGGTATCTCCCCTTGACAGGTGAGACTTAAAGGCTTCCCCCCTGTCAAGGGGGGACTGAGGGGGGGTTATTTCAGGTGTTACAATGTACTACTTCTTTCTCGCCGTAAGCAGAAAAACTGTGTAGGTCCTGACGACACCCTGAGCATCAGGTTTCTCCAGCATTGCGGCATTTACCGCCCGCGTGTCCGAAAATCCGGCCTCAACCAGCATACCACGCATCCGCTCACGGTCAAAACCGGAATGGGCCGCACTAAGTCCGTGGCCATGAAAGCTGCCGTCCTCGCTGTCGAGATCGGCCACCGCCAGCACCCCGCCGGGGCGGAGGACGCGCCGGAATTCCCGCACCAGCTTTTCCAGGTCCTCGACGTGATGCAGCGTCATGCTGCTGACCAAAAGGTCAAAGCGTTCCGCGGGCAATGATTCCCGCTCAGATTCAAGATGCAGCGTCTGCACATTGGTCAATCGCTGGGCCATAACCTTCGCGCGCAGAATCTCAAGCATGCCGTCCGAGGTATCGGCGCCGGTGACACTTCTCACCAACGGCTGGAGAAACAGGGATACAAGCCCGGTTCCGCAGCCGTAATCCAGAACATCCATATCAGCACTGAGAGTGACTTCCCGTTTCACGGCTTCGGCCACTTCAGAGGCCAGGCGCACCCGACGCGGCTCCTCGTCCCATGAAGATGCTGCTTCATTGAAATCACGCGGTTTCGGCTCCTTCATTTCGCTATCACTCATCCACGCCTCCTGAAACTGACAATTGACGACAGCGTTTCCCGCCGGTATAGTTCTGTATACTATGAGAAAACATCAAGAGATTACCAGAAAATTATTTTTCACTGCACTGCGGGCCGTGGATCCCTTCGAGTCGGTCAAGGACAGCTGCACAACTATTCGAACCGCGTATCATGAGGGTGGTTTCACACGATTGCTGGCCATCGGTTTCGGCAAGGCAGCGGTTGCCATGGCCCTTTCCCTTGAACAGGAGCTGGGTGATATCCTGGAAAGCGGCGTAGTTGTAACCAAGTACGGCCACACGCTCGCGCGAAAACCGGCAAAAATAAGGATCTTCGAAGCCGGGCACCCGGTTCCGGACGAATCCGGCCTGCGCGGCACCGAAGAGATCATGGAACTGGCCGCCACCACTGACGAAAAGACTTTGGTGGTAACCCTGGTCTCCGGCGGCGGTTCCGCCCTGCTGGTGGCCCCGGTCAAACACGTCCCGCTGGCCGCGAAACAACGGACCACCGAACTTCTCCTGCGCTGCGGCGCCGATATCCACGAATTGAACATGGTCCGGAAACACCTGTCCCGGGTAAAAGGGGGGCGCTTGGCCGGCCTTCTCAGCCCGGCCCGGACCATCTCACTCATCCTTTCCGATGTGATCGGCGACGACCTGGACGTCATCGCATCAGGGCCGACTGCTCCCGACCCGACGACCTATCAAGACGCTCTGGACGTACTGAACAAATACGACCTGCTGGACCAGGTTCCCGCGGAGGTGGCTGCCCATCTAGCCGTGGGAGTACGGGGGGATATTCCGGAAACCCCGAAAGCGGGAGACCCCATTTTCCAACGCGTGGAAAACCACGTCATCGGCAGCAATCAGGTGGCGCTGGAAGCGATGCTCGCAACGGCACACAAGCTGGGACTGTCGGCCGAAATTCTCTCCAACCGGGTCTCCGGAGAGGCCGCCGGCGTAGCTAACATGCTCTTCCGAACCGCCATGCTGCGAAAGCAATCCCTAGAGGGAAAACCACTCTGCCTTCTCTCCGGCGGTGAGACGACCGTGCAGGTCACGGGAAGCGGCAAAGGCGGGAGAAACATGGAACTTGCCCTGCACTTTGCCCTGGATGTTGCCGGAATCGAAGGTATAACCCTCCTTTCCGCCGGCACCGACGGCACTGACGGCCCCACCGATGCGGCCGGAGCACTGGTGGACGGTGAGACGATTTCCCTGGCTGATAAAGACCGCGCGTCCCGCTTCCTTGAAAATAATGATTCCTATACTTTCTTCAAGGAAAATGGCGGGCTCTTCATCACCGGACCAACCGGAACCAACGTCATGGACCTCCAGATTCTGCTGATCGGGGAAGCATAAGCGAGTTTCCGTGGAAGCCTTTTTCGACGACATTACTTCTGCAATTCAACATAACAAAGGTAGGGGCAGTGCTTGCCCTGCCCAATACGGGCGCGGCGAGCAGCGCCCCTACAGGAGCGCCCTGAAACATGAACAGTTTCACCCTTGATTCACGTCTGGCCAACGACTGCATCGTGCTGGGCGAAATGCGCCTCAGTCTCCTGCTTCTGCTGAAAAATGCCCTGGTGCCCTGGTTCATCCTGGTCCCGCGCCGGAACCAAACGGAACTCTTCGAACTCGACCGGGAAGACCAGGAAGCGCTGCTGGAGGAAATCAACCTCCTCTCTAATTTCGTCAAGGGACTTGTCGGGGTCGAAAAGCTGAACATAGCGGCCATCGGCAATGTCGTCAAACAACTCCACGTGCATGTGATCGGCAGAAACTCAGAAGATTTCTGCTGGCCGAACGTGGTCTGGGGCAGACCGGAAAAAACACCCTACACGGATGAAGAGATCGGGAAAATCAGGGAGTCACTCATCACAAAGCTTCCGGAAGGTTCACTCCGGCTGACCTAAACCCAACCCGGCTCAAGGAGCATAACATGAAATCACCTCGCAAAATCCTGTCACTCGCCGCGGTTTTCCTGATACTGATACTCATCCAGCTCGCGCCTGTCGAACGTACCAATCCCCCAATCGAAAAAGAGATCAGCGTTCCCGGCAACGTGATGGGCATCCTGCGAAAGGCCTGCTACGATTGCCATTCAAACCGGACAAATTGGCCATGGTACAGCAGCATCGCACCTGCCTCATGGCTGCTGGTCAGTGATGTGCAAGAAGGCCGCGAAGAACTAAATTTCACCACCTGGAATCGCTATTCAGCCAAAAAGCTGGCAACACTACCCAAGAAAATCTGGGAAGAAGTTCAAGAAGGCGAAATGCCGCCCCTGCCCTATCGCATCATGCATCCGGAAGCCCGGCTCTCGGCCGAGGAAAAAGAGCTGCTTCGCGATTGGGCATCCAACACCTTGACTTCAACCGCACCATGATTATATTATTGTAAGTGGTTAGAATTCTAGAATTTTCCGAACTTACCCTCACTTATGGAAAGGAGGATACCGCTATGGCAGACAAAAAAAGTAACGATCCGGCAAAAAAAGAACCCATGGAAGTTATGAAGCCGCAGAAGGGACTCGTCTCTCCCTTCGAGGAAATGGAGCGCTGGTTCGAGGAAGCCTTCCGCCGCCCCTTCTATGCGCCATCATGGATGCCGAAATTCAAACTGCCCGAATTCGGCATGAGCTATCCGACCGTGGACATTTACGAGGATGGAAATGATGTAATCGTGAAAGCGGAACTTCCGGGAATGAAAAAACAAGACATCGATGTTTCCATCTCCGATGACGTGATCACGATCTCCGGCGAGAAGAAGAGCGAGGAGAAGGTGGAAAAGAAAGACTATTACCGCCTGGAGCGCTCCTATGGTTCTTTCACCAGAACGCTCCGTCTTCCTGCAGAAACGCAGACGGACAAAGCCAAAGCCAGTTTCACGGATGGGATTCTTGAAGTGCGGATGCCGAAAACCGAGGCGGCACTCCAGAAAACCAAGAAAATTACCGTAGAGTAGGCTCAGCCATACACGAAGGGCCGGTAACAGCCGGCCCTTCGTGTATAATTAAATATCTTGCATCCGCGCCGAGTAAATACTTGGCTCCCAGCTACAGATGAGTTAAATCGTCCTCTTCCCTTTCCACCCCTTTCAATTTCCTCTCCAGGTAATCGCGAGCCGCATCCCGTCCTCCCAGGCCGAAGGCCAGGGCAAAGGCCAGCACCACGCCGCTGAAAACGATGGTGAAGGCAATGATGACCGTTTCACTGCCAATCCCCAGATGTTCCAGGGCCATGGTGATGCTCATGATCAGAATGACATAGCGGACGAAACGGCCCACCAGGCCGGAGAGCCGCACCCCCGCGTTCACCGAGGCAATCAGGGCTGCTCGTGCGAGGAAATTGCTGAGCAGATAGCCGACAAAGAGTATGATCATTGCCACGAAAACGTTCGGCAAATAAAGGAAGAACCTCTCGAGCAGCCGTTCGACTGCCGGGACACTGATCGTCTGCACGGCAATCACGGCAAACACCGCCACGGTGACCCCGCCGGCAATCTTGGCCAACAGCAGCGAAAGCGGGTCTCTGATACCGCTTTTACAGAGCATCTGGCTCATCCCGGTACGCTCGCAGAGGCCGTCAATGCCGACGGCCCGGAGCAGCCGGACAACGGCCATCTTCAAGAGAGCGCCAAGCAGCAGACCCACCAGCAGGATGACCAGCGCCGTCAGGAAATTCGGCAGAAAGAACAACAGATTATCCAGAAAACGGTTAAAGGGATCAATAAAGAGTCTCTGTAGAAATTCCACGACAACCTCCTTCCGCTACTGCCATTTTTCCAGGAGCAACGGTTTCTGTTTTTCAAATTCGCGACAGAGTCCGGCCAACCGCTCTTCCACCTCGGTGGAGGAACTGTCGCGCATCTCCATGACAAAGGAAGCCACCTTGCCGATATACAGGGGGGTAAGCGATTTCAGCAGGTGTTCCTTGGCCAGGAGCCGGTTATGCTGGGCCAGGGCAAAATGGTAGATGACCGTTACCCATTCTTCGTCCGGAAAACGAAAGTCATCCCCTGTCTGACGTGCTGCCCGGCAAAGAAAATCGATGGTTTTCTCAGGAAGAAAGATCCGCCAGATATCCAGCAACTCCTGGACCCCGAGGGAAAAACGTTCCATCATTCGCTCAAGATTCACGGAAACCGGTTCGAGTCCAACCGCGTATTCGAAGCCGAAAATCGGCACTTTGGTTGCCCCCTCAATTTTCGACCAGGTATCGTAGTAGCGTTCCATCATGTCAAAGGTTGCGCTGACCACCTGATAGAGCATCGCAGACAGGTCGGCCCCCGGATCCTTTGCGTCGTGGATCTTAGCACCGAGGAAAGACTGGCAGACCCGGAAATCCCCGGCAAGGGCGGTGGTGGTCATCCAGATATCGATGCCGAAACGGGCCACATCGCTTTCCCAGACATCCTGGCTCAGGAAGTGGCCGGCGAGCCGACCCGAAAACCCGAAATCACCGCCGATCGGCTGGCGCACGCTCCGGCCGTAAAGTGCCCTCGTCAGAGGATAGACGATGCTGTTGGTGATGGTACCGTCAAATTTGTGGCGTTGATAGAGCGGCGCGACATAATCGAAACCACCTTCGTAGACCGGCTTGATGAGAAGCTCGATCCATTCCGGGGTGATGCTGCGCAGATCGGAGTCGACAACGGCGCAGGCCTTTACCTGGAGCGCTTCGGCAATCTCGAAAATCGTCCGGAATGCGCTCCCTTTGCCGGGAATGCCGCTGTACAGGGTTGCGGTCTTGAAGAAGGACGGCACACGCGGGGCAATCAGGATCTGCTGAAAATCGTCAATCGCTGAATTTTCCACCACGTCGCGGGTCCCGTCGCTGGAACCGCCATCCGAGTTGACCAGCACCGCCTTGCAATCGGGAAAATACTTGGCCAGCCCCGCCTGGACGGCCCGCACCACATGACCGATCGTTCCGGCATTATTGAAACTGGGTATCCCGACCAGGAGATCGGCGCTTCCCACCAGCTCCAGCCAGTCCTGAACCTCTTTTCGTACAATGATTTCGTCTTCCATAGGCACGATCCTGACTTCAGTATTGAAAAGCAATTAATCCACAGAGCAGACAGAGAACACCGATAAAAAAATCAAGATTTAAAGGTAGGAACTTCACCTGAAAGGTTCCCGCAGATTATTTAGTAACTGGTTGATCTCTCTTTGCACTCAGTGTTCTCTGTTGACAGAAAAAGCTCTAATTAGGTTCAGTCGTTATCAGCCGCAACCGCATCTTTAATGGCATCGAGGACATGGGGAAGGGCCGAGGTAACCCGGTCCCAGCTGGAGATGAGCGGCACCCCCAGGGGATCCTGCGTGATTTTCGCCGCGGCTTTCCTTATCCCGTCGGTGAAGGTCTCCACTGCGAGGCTCTCCGCATGCCGGTCAAAGAACAAACAATTGACCGCGGCATCATCCTCGTAGCGCTTGAGCATATCCTGGGCGGTCCTCACATAGGTGGCAACAAGCGTCTTGAAGAAACCGTCGGAAAAGATGATCCCCTCCGACTCGAGGGTCCGGAAGATTGATTTGCAGATATCCACCGACATTTTGTGAAGCCCCAGGGCGGCATTCTCAGGCGACAGCACCTGGTGTTTGTGATCGTAATTCTCGCTGATATCCACCTGGCAGACCCGGCGCAAGGAGGTATTGCGGTAGACCTCCGCGAGCATTCCCACCTCGAGACCCCAATCCCCGGGAATTCTGGTGCTGCGGGCCATGTCCACATCCATGGAAAATTCCCCGGCCAGGGCGTAGCGGAAGCTGTCGAAAAAAATCAATAGGGGATGGTAGCCGATGATTTTCTGCAGGGACCGGATCAGGGGAGTAAAGAGCAGGCGGGTCACCCTGCCGTGCATCCGGTCGGTAATCCTGCTGTAATATCCCTTGCAGAAAGAATAGTTGAGATTGGGATTGGTGACCGGGTAGCAAAGACGCGCCAGAAGCTCGCGGTTGTAAGTGAGAATGTCGCAATCATGCAGGGCAATGGTGTGAAAATTCTGCTCGGCCAGGATGTAGCCATACGACATCCAGACCCCCTTGCCCTTGCCCTGCTGACCGACATGAAGCCCGGCCTCTTCTATGTCCATGTAAATGGAGCTGACCCGGGGACCTTCCTGCCAGATGATGGTGGTCTTCTGCGGCAGTTCAGAAAAAAATTTCCGGGCGTGCTGATATTCATCGGGAGAGGCAAGCGCCAGCCCCACGACAATCTCCTTGACATATTTCACGTCCTTCAACTGCCTGACAATGGCTGGAAGAGCCTCCCCCGCAAGTTCGCTGTACAAACAGGGGAGAACCAGGGCGATCGGCCGTTCATGGGAATACCAGGAAAGTTCCTCTTCCAGTTTATCGAGATTCTGGCTGCCAAGCCGGTGAAAGGTAGCAACTACTCCTACCTGATAAAAATCGGACATCTTCACCTCCAGAAAATTGCTCTATTGGTCCCGGTTCCTCGAGGAGTCTGTCGGACTCAGGATAAATCTGCCGCCAGAGCCGGAAAGATTAGTATAGCAACGAATAAGCCGAATGCAATCCGTATTGACGGTAGCCGCCCTGATGGTATATTCCTACCAGAGAAAATATTGCAAATAACAGATAGGCCCCGGATATTATCCTACCGTGAAACCGGCCGGGAATGATGCTCTCGCGCCCTGTGAGGTCCAACGCATGGCAAATGGTATTTTGGCCACGTTTCACCGTTACTTTGCCCGGAAACGGGATGATCAGATTTCCCAGATCAACCGCGAAAGCGTCATAAAAGGCGTGTATCAGGATGTGGAGGTTTCCGCCGGATACTTCCTCCTGCTGAGCCTCGCCAATCTGATCGCCCTCTGCGGACTCATCGTCAATAGCGCCCCGGTGATCATCGGCGCCATGCTTATATCCCCCCTCATGGGGCCGATCCTAAGTTCCGGCTTCGCCTTTATCACCGGCAACAGCACCATCTGGCACAGTGCACTGAAAAAGATTTCCCTAAGCGTTGCCGTAACCCTGGTGGTCGCAGCTATCGCCGCCTGGCTTTCGCCCCTCCAGGAAGCCACCAGTGAAATATTGGCCAGGACCCGGCCCAACCTGTACGATCTCATCATCGCCACCCTCGCCGGCGTAGCCGGGGCGGTGGCGATCTGCACCAAGAAAAACTACCTCACCATCGTACCGGGCGTCGCCATCGCCACCGCGGTCATCCCGCCGCTGAGCGTTGCGGGCTTCGGCATCGGCACCGGCAACCTCAAGTTCTTCCTCGGCGGGTTCTTTCTCTTTTTCACCAACTTCGTGGCCATTATCTTCGCCACCTGCGCCGTGCTATTCTATTATGGCTTCTCACCGGCGAGCGACTCCTATCTCGGCGGCCGCTCCCTGCGCAAGAGAGTCATCTACCTGGCGGCCGTGATCGGCATCATTTCAATTCCTCTCGTGTACACACTCCACACCTCGCTGGCCCAGGTACGTCTGCAAAAAGTAGTGCAGACGTCCCTGAAAAAAGAGTTCGACCGGGAAGGACTGTCCCGGTTGGCTTCATTCACCCAGAGTGAGGATAGAGAAGGAAAGCTTCAGATCAACGCCGTCATCTCCACAACCAAATACCTTACCGATAATGACATTGCACATGCGGAAAAAAACCTCGGCGAAAACCTGCAGCGACCGATCGCCTTTCAATTGGAACAGTTAAAGGTCCAGCCGGGCGGCCTGAAGGATGAGGCAATGAAACCTGGACTGGTTCCGGTTTCCATAAAGCCACGTCAACCGACGGAGATAGTTCAGAGCACCCGCACCGAAACGATGCGACTGATGAACAAGGAAATCGCAAAGATCAACGCCGTCATCGCGCCCGCAACCGTCACGGAGTATACCTTCGGCATCAACAGCCGGCAGCAGGAATTCCCGCTCGAACTTCGACTCCAAACCGACTGGCCTCTCAACGCAGGGCAGATCATTCTGCTGGAGAGGATGATCGGCTCCGACCTGGGCATCGGAGTCCGTCTTCGCATTCGCACGGACCCCTTCTTTCCGGAGCTGTTATTTTCACCCGGTGAAACAGAACTGCGCGAAGAAATGAAAAAATCGCTTCTTCCGGCCAAGTCCATCTTCGCCGCTGAACCCCGGCTGCGGGTTACGATCACCACCTACCCCGAGACCTCGGGAAACAGAACGGAAAATCTTCGCTCCTCCCGGGAACGCGCCAAGACAATCGCGGGTTATCTGACAGAGACAGCCGACATTCCGCCGGAACGCATCACAACGGTTATCGACCGCACCAAAACGCCAAACACCCCCAAGGTGAAGGTCACTCTTGTCCCGGAACAGGAAGTACAGCCATGAGGACCGGAGAAACGATCATCGTCTTCAGTGATCTCGATGGAACACTCCTGGACGAAAACTATTCCTTTGCCGCGGCGCGGCCGGCGCTCCGAAAAATGGCGAAGTCGGCCATTCCGCTGATCCTCTGTACCAGCAAAACACGCAAGGAAATCGAGCACTACCGGGACAAAATCGGCAACAGTCATCCGTTTATCTCCGAAAACGGCGGCGGAATCTTTATTCCTGAAGGCTATTTCCCGGACGAAACCTTTCTCGAGCGCTTTTCGCCTAGTTCGGAACCGGGCTACCGGGTAATCCGGCTCGGCACCCCCTATCGCGACCTGCGGAAGGCTTTCGCGGAACTCAGGGCAGAAGGTTTTCCCATCACCGGGTTTGGGGATCTGACCCTGGACGAACTGGCACAGCAAACCGGATTATCCGCCCGTGAAACGCTCCTGTGCAAAGAGCGGGATTTTGACGAGCCGTTTCTTTTCACGGGCAGTGAGGAAGTCAAATCGGCGCTCTTCCGCGCCATCCGGGACCGGGGTCTTTTCACTACCCAGGGCGTCTACTTTCATCTCCTTGGTGACAACGACAAGGGTAAAGCGGTACAGATTCTCTCGGAAATTTTCCGGGCACAGTACGGTTCCATCAGGACGGTTGCCCTCGGCGACAGTCCCAACGACCTGCCGATGCTCGAAAGCGTCGACATCCCGCTGGTGGTGCAAAGGCCGGACGGCCGCCACCATCCGTCGCTGTCGCTGCCGAATTTTGACAAAGTTGAGGGCATAGGTCCACACGGCTGGAACAGCGCCATGCTCGAGCTGCTGACGCGCATCGAAAAAATGCCCTGAATTGCCTGCTACCATGTAACACCTGAAATCAACCCCCCTCAATCCCCCCTTGACAGGGGGGAAGCCTTTAAGCCTCCGCTGTCAAGGGAAGGTTTGGGGGTTGTCCGCAAAGAAACATCTGTAACAGCGGACTACGGTAGACAAAGATTCACTGGCAGAGTAGTATCACACGCTGGCAACAAGTAACCGAAACTTCACAACCTCCGGCAGGTTGAGGCCTCCGTTCCCTATGAAACAAGCATTCCTGCGACATATCGGCTATTGCACAGCTTTCCTGCTGCTATTCGGCCTTGCCTTCCTGCTCTTCCCCCGCATCGCCGCGGCAGACCCCCTGGAAATCGAAATCAGCGGGGTGGAGGACGAACTCCGGGAAAACGTGCAGGCCGCGCTTGCCATCCCGCCGGGGCTGGTGAAGGACGGCGAGGTGAATCTGCCCTGGCTCGAACTGTTCCGGGAAGAAATCCCGGAAAATGTCCGTGAAGCCCTGGAACCTTTCGGCTACTACGAGGCCAAGGTGGACTCGGTCCTGCAAAAACCGGCCGAAAATGAATATCGAATCCTGGTACGGGTCACTCCGGGGGTACCGGTCACGATACAGGAGGTCACGATCAGGCTGAGCGGTCCCGGCGCCGATGAAAGAGCACTGAAAAGAATCGCCAGCGCCTTTCGCCTTCGTAAGGGCGACAGACTCGACCACAGCAGCTACGAAAAAGGAAAAGGACGGCTGCAGTCCAGGGCCCGGGAACTGGGCTACCTTGACGCTTCCTTTACGGTGCATGAAATTCTGGTTTCCCGGGCGGAAGCAAGCGCCCGGATTACCCTTGAACTGGACACCGGCATCCAGTACCGCTTTGGAGAGACATTATTTACCGGTGCGCCGCAATACCCGCAGCGCTTTCTGCAGCGCTACCTTGACTACAGGAGCGGTGAAATCTTTTCTGAGAAGAAACTGGGACAGACCCAGATCAACCTCGCTTCTTCAGACCGCTTCAAGGGGGTGCTCCTCACCCCGGAAAGAGAAGAAGCTCAAGGCTCGATCATGCCGGTTCTCGCCCAGCTCACGCCCCTGCCGCGCCGCCGCCTGCGTCCCGGTATCGGCTACGGTACCGACACGGGAGCGCGGGGAACCGTCCGCTACAAGGATGTAAACCTGTTTCAGCTGGGCCACGAAATGAACGCCGAAATAAAAATATCCGAGCGCCTCCAGGGGATCGCGGCCGGCTATCTTGCCCCGTCATACCGGGACATAAAATCATCCCTGGGTCTCCAGGTAAATCTGCAGCGGGAAAACACCGATGCCTATACGAGCCGCCTGGTTTCCCTGGAAGGAACCTGGAACCGGACCCTCGAGCGCGAACAGCTTCTCACCCTGTACCTGAAACCCCAGTGGGAGGATTACACCGTTGGCGCGCAGAATTCTTCCTCAATCCTGATTCTCCCGGGCATCCGCTTCGCCCATCGGCATTTCGATGACCCGATCAGACCACGAAGAGGCTATGGCTACACCCTGGAGGCACGCGGAACGCACCAGTTTCTCGGCTCAGATACCGGTCTTCTCCAGTTCATCGCGGAAGGTCGTACCGTGATCCCCCTGATCTGGCGTTTTTCCCTCATCAGCCGGGTCACGGGCGGGATAACCTTTCAGAACGATCCGCTGCAGGAACTGCCCGCCTCGCTCCGTTTTTATGCCGGCGGCGACCGGAGCGTGCGCGGCTATGCCTATCAGTCTCTCGGGCCCCGGGATGCAACCGGCAAGGTCATCGGCGGCAAGAACCTCCTGACCGCCAGCGTGGAGCTGGAGCGAAGACTGTTCAGGGACTGGGCGCTGGCGGCATTTTTCGACGCGGGTAATGCCTTCGACGCAACCAATAACCTGCGCCTTTACAAAGGTGCTGGACTGGGGATACGCTATTTTACCCCCATTGGCGCCCTGAAACTGGACCTGGCCCGGCAAATCGCCGTGGAGAACCCCTCATTCCGCGTCCATTTCTCCGTAGGGTTCGAGCTATGAAAAAGACTGCCGTCTGGCTCGGAGCATTTTTCAGTATCGTCCTGCTGGCAACAGCCATTGCCGGCGGCTGGCTGCTCGGCACAACTGAAGGGTCGCGGTTCCTCCTGGAGAAAGCCGCGGAAAGCGCAGGTGCCCGGCTCGAAATCGGCACGCTGGAAGGCCGGCTGCTGGACGAACTTCGCCTCGGGCAAACCAGTTTTGCGACCCCGCTGGTTACCGTCAAGGCCCGCTCACTCCGCCTCCAGTGGAAGCCCGGCATGCTCCTTACCGGGAATCTGGCCGTAGAAAGCCTCGACCTGCGGGGCGTGGCCATCCAGGACCTGCGGCCGCAGAAGGATGAACCTCTCGACCTCTCCTGGCCGACACTGCCCGGAACCGCTCTGCGCTTGAACGGCTGGATCTCGTCACTTACCCTGCACGACTTTTCCTACCGGAGGAATTCCGAAGAACCGCTGATTATTTCCGACATGAGCGGACGCGTCGACATCCGCAGCGGGCAGGTTGCAGTCACCAAGCTGATACTCCGGGCTCCGGCAGGCACGCTAACCGGGGATGCGGGCATCAGTTTCCGCAAACCATTCCTGAACCTCTTTGCCACCGTTACTCCAAAGGAGCCGCTTGCCGGGTTCTCCCGCTTGCTCGTCCACACGGAACTCACCCCGGGCAAAGCACCCGATCAGGCAACCGGCCGGATCTGGGCAATGGCGGCAGCAGGAAAAACCCGGATGATCCAGCTCTCCGCGGCAGTTGGCATTGCCCGGCAATCTCTGCGGATCAGCGACCTGTCCCTGACAGAAGCCGGCCGGAAGGGCAAACTGACTGGCCAGACCGAGATTTCCCTGGCCGGCCGGAGCCCGGCACTTGCCGCGCGACTGCTGGCCGAAAAACTGGACCTTTCCGCTGAGGTTCCGACACTTCCCCCTCTGGACGGCGCCATCGATCTGAACGGCACTGTCGAAAGCTACCGGGGCACGCTCAAGCTCGCCACCAGCGGCAAGGGCGTGCGTTCCGGTTCCCTGGCAGGGACTTTCTCCGGCACCGGAAAAGGAATCTCCCTGGTCCTCGACAAGGGCTCCTGGCTCGCGGGATCGCTCAGTGGAAAACTCGCCGCTCAATGGAGCGACGGCCTCGTCCTCTCCGCCGACCTGCGCGGGAGAAATATTGACCCGTCCCGCATCACCCCCGACTGGAACGGCGTGATCAACTTGAACATGACCGGGGAAATCCGTACAGCCGCATCAAAACCCCTGCGCGGCAAAATCTCCGCAAAGCTGCTGTCAAGCAGCCTCCGCGGCCGGCAGCTGACCGGAGAGTTGGCAGCCCGCATCGACCATCAGGACCTGATCATCGACCGGCTGCTGCTCAGGGGCAAAGGATTCGACATCAGAGCCGCGGGAAATACCGCCAAAACCATCAATTTTGCGCTCCGGGCCGATGATCTGAGCGGGCTTGTGCCCGGCACGGCGGGCCAGCTCCGGCTGACCGGTGAAGTCCGCCGGAGAGACGGGAGAATCGGCGGAAACGTTACGGGCACCGCCAAGGCCTTGCGGGTGGAATCCCTGCGCCTCACATCGGCATCCTTCAGCGCGGCACTCTCCGACTCGAAAGATCAGGCGGTGAAGCTCCAGCTCGCGGCACGAAGCGTGGAGTATGACAATTTCCGGGCAGACGCGGCACGACTTGACATCGCAGGCACCCTTGCCAGACATCGCATCGAACTGGAGTTTTCTTCAGCCGCGGCCTTCCTGAGGGCCTCGCTGGCAGGAAAGTACGAATCTTCCACCTGGGCGGGAAACATCCTCACCCTCTCCGGTCGGGATACCTTCGGCCCATGGCGTATGGAACAGCCCACCCGCCTCACGCTGTCATCCCGGGGGGCTATTATCTCCCCTCTGATCCTGAGCAGCAGCACGGGAGAGAGAATTGAACTTCGAGGCGAGTGGTTTCGCAGCCCCCCGGGTTTATCCCTGTACACCAGTTGGCAGAAGCTCAACCTGGCCCGGGCAGGCATCTGGTTTCCCGAACTCAAGCTGACCGGGACCACGTCCGGCACGATCTCTCTGTCGGCGCCGCCCAAAGGTTCACCGAACGTATCCGGCAGCATCCAGTCTTCAGGAACTTTCATCGCAAACGGCTATCGCACCCAGCTGCGCAGCGGTACAGTCACCCTGGAAACAGCCGGCGGGAAAATTCGCGCTGTGGCAAATCTGGACCTTGCGGAACAGGGAAAACTTACGGCAAACCTGGTAACGGAGGTTCCGAATACCCTGACGCTCCCCGATCACGGAGACTTCGAAGCCCGCCTGAATGATGTAAATATGGGAATCTTCCTCGGCTGGCTTCCCGAGGGCCTCTCCCTGGAAGGGGTCCTGTCGGCTCGTACCGCCGGCAAGCTGCTCCCCGGCAAACAGCTGCAGCTCACGGCAAAAGCGGACATCGCTCGCGGGGTTATTCGCCGACAGCAGAAAGGTGGGGAAATACGCGCAGACCTTCGCAGCGCAACGCTGTCCGTGGACTGGCACGGCCAGACCCTCGACGGCACCGTTGCCGTGGAACTCGCCGATACCGGCCATCTCAAGGGAAGCTTCCGGCTGCCGCTACCGGCCCGGCTGCCGCTGGCCATGAATCCCGAAGGGGCCGTTACGGGGAATCTTGAGGGGAAAGTGCGCGAAAACGGGATAATGTCGGCATTGTTCCCCGGCATGATCCAGGAAAGCAAAGGCGAACTGGAGATGAGGGTGCGGGTCGGAGACACCTGGAAAAATCCGAACCTGAGCGGAACACTACTGCTCAGCCGCGCAGGCCTCTACCTGCCCCGCGCCGGGATTCATCTCTCGGATCTGAAGCTGGCCGCCCGTTTCGAACGCGACCGGATCACGGTCGATTCCTATTCCGCCCGGTCCGGCAAGGGTACCATCAACGGTACCGCGACCGTATTCCTCAAGGACTGGAAACCGGTCAGCTATCAGGGAATCGTCCGGGGGGATCAATTCCAGTTCGTCTATCTCCCGGAACTGCAGGTCCAGGGAAACCCGCGTTTCGACTTTACGGGAAACATGGAGAAAGTAACCGTCCGCGGAGACCTCCTTATTTCCGACCTCACCGTTGCCGGCAGAGAGACTCCCCCCCCTATCCGTCCTAGTGAAGACGTGGTGGTCGTGGATGCCCTGCGGAAAAAGGAACGCCCCCTGCCCCTCGACCTCGACGTGAAGATTAAGGTCGTCTTCGGCGATCGGGTCTTCGTCAAGATGTCAGGAATCGATGCCCGGCTTGACGGAACGGTCGACGTAAGCATGACCAGCCTCGATGATATCCGCGGCAAGGGGGAGATTCGCGTCGTAAAAGGCAGCTACAAAGCCTACGGGATGGACCTGGAGATCACAAAAGGCCGCATCTACTTCACCGGCGGTCCGATCAACCAGCCGAGATTGGACATTATTGCCCTGCGCACGGTCAAGGAGGTCAGCGCCGGAGTCATCGTCGTCGGCTCGATCAACCGCCCGATCATCCGCCTATACTCGGAACCGGCCATGCCTGACAGCGACATCATGGGTTACATGGTGCTCGGGCAACCTCTGAGCGGTGACCAGGGTCAGGTTGACGCCGTCATGTCGGCAGCGCGCCTGCTCCTCTCCGCCAGCCAGTCAGCAGGGCTCAACGAGCAGATTCTGAACAAGTTCGGAATCGATTCCATCGGCGTTGAAAAGGACTCAAGTGATATCACCCAATCCATCGTCACGGTGGGTAAATACCTGACCCCGAAACTATTTATCAGTTACGGAAGATCTCTCTTCTCCGCCACAACCTACCTGAAGGCCCGCTACACCTTCTCCGAACGCTGGGAAGTGGAAACCTGGACCGGCACGGAAAGCGGAATTGATGTATTTTACAAAATCAACTTCGACTGATCGTTTTGTCCCTTGGTGTGGCCCACTAAAGAGCCACGCAGATTCGAATTGCCGCTTGTACGAACATGCTTTTTGAGCTGATCGCTGGAAGGCTGGACACTTTTTCGTCAGTTCCTTGCATTTTGCCGCAACCAAGTTCTCCATGGAGGCCCCATGTTCCAGAGAATCATTACCCTGTTGCTGCTCGGTATCTCCGTGAACACACTGGCCTTAGCCGCTCCCAACACCACACAACAGACACCGTCAGCCCAGGAACCGCCGGAATAACCGCCGCGCACGTTGTACTGGACGGCAAACCGCTCTTTTCCGTGCAGGAAAAAATTCTCTCCCTTACGCCAGAGGACCGTGCTTCACTTATATCCGCGCGTCTTGCGAGGCTTGCCAAGAATCCCCTGTTTAAAGCCGATACCATCAGCACCGTTGAAGGCGAAACAACAACCGACATAACCACCGGCGAAATAATTATCATGACGGTGACGGAAAAAGATGCCGAAGTACCAGGGAAACCACGCACCGAACTGGCCCGGAATTACGAGGAAATATTCCGGGCCGCGATTACGGAGAGCAACAATGCCTACAGCATCAGAAGCATTAGTATCGGCGCATTGTACGCGCTTCTGGCTACAGCGGTGCTTGTTGCTCTTCTGATTGCCATCGCCCGTTTGTTCAAGAAAGTAGTCGCGAAAATAAATTCCTGCAAAGGCACCAAAATCCGCACGATCCGCTTTCAGTCCCTGGAACTCCTGCAGGAAGACCGCAACGAGGCGTTTATAATTACTGTCGCCAATACGCTGCGTAACATGCTTATCCTGATACTGCCCAAGGACGCTCCCCGGTAATGCAAAAGGACGCATATTAATGCGCCCCTTTGCGAACCCGCGAGGACCAAAAGCGATCAAAACCCTGCCTTCCCTACTCTTTTCGAAGATGTACCGTGCGCTGTGGAAAGGGAATTTCGATTCCTTCCAGCTTGAATCGCTTGAAAACCCTTTTCCTGATGGTATGCTGCGCCAGGAACTGATCGACAAATTCCTCCACCTGACAGACAATGGTGAAATCAAGGGAGCTATCGCGGAATCCGGGGCTGAATCTGGCGTATGGCTGAGGTTCAGCCAGCAGACCGGGGACGTCAGCAGCCGCCCGCGAAGCCTCTTCGACAAGAATCGTTTCGACGAAATCGATATCGGAAGCGTAGCTTACGCCCACGGCAACAAACAACATCATTTGTTTCTCCGGCAGACAATAGTTGGTGACGACACTCTGGGCAAGTTTACTGTTCGGGATGACAACCATGTTGTTTGGAAGCATCCTGATGCGAGTCGTTCGCCAGGTGATGTCCTGCACATAGCCCTCCTGGCCATTTTCGAGCTTTACGAAGTCGCCGATCCGAACAGATTTTTCCAACAGGATATGCATTCCGGCAAAGAGATTCGCCAAGGTGTCCTGCAGGGCCAAAGCCACCGCAAGACCACCGACACCGAGAGCCGTAAGCAGGGGGGCAATGGAAAGACCCATCACACTCAGACAGATCAAGATGCCTGTAGTAATAATGACACCCTTCATGACACCATAGGCAAGACCGGTGGTGGGAACCGGCAAATCAGTTTGATGCAGACAGCTCCTGAGAATTTTGCCACTGAGATTCGACACGGCAATAGTTACCGAGATAATCAGGATGACATAAATTGTCGTTTCAAGAGGCCGGAGATATTTCGTCGGAAGATCGGAAAACGAGATTCCGAAATACAGGCCGAGTGCGACACACCAGAATATTGATGGTGTTCTTAGCGAAGCAATCAAAATATCGTCTAATCTGGTGACGGTCTTGCCCGCCCAGCGGCGAGCTATTCGCAAGAAAATCCCTCGCAGAATGAACAGCACTGTCATGATGGCAACTGCCAGTATGAGCGGCATGAGTTGCCTTGGCATAGCTAATTCCATGTC
Source organism: Deltaproteobacteria bacterium (assembly GCA_009668975.1). Lineage (GTDB taxonomy): Bacteria > Desulfobacterota > Desulfuromonadia > Geobacterales > Geobacteraceae > RPRC01. The sequence goes on from SBEG01000031.1 coordinate 17,813, forward strand.
ACTTCCTCCGTCGTGGTTTTGTGCACGTGCTCAGCGGTTTCCGCGGTGGGCAAGTCAGACATCTGCGGAAATCCAAACCGAACCGGGCAGTGGCCGCCGGGGTTGCCCTGAAAAGATTACCGTGATTTACGGCAGTCTTTTCCTGCCGGCAAATCCAGGTAAAAACACTTGCATTGCCTGGCAAATCGTGCAAACCTACTGTACATTTAATTTGCACAGAAATCAAATTCCAAGCAATCCTGAACGGGAACATTCCGCAAATTAACGCTTCGCAACCAGGAGAGCATCCAGTGCTGCACCCGAAATATTGTGTAAACGCAGAGTTGCACAATGAAAAACGGTCAGACTTCCATCATGCCGCACAGCGGTAACGGCAGGTTCCTTCCCGGGGGTTCCGTGATATTTTGAGAAAAAGTCGACAGCAAAAAAGAAGTCTGGTAAGAATTCAGCTGCGAAGACAACAACGCCAAAGCAGACGATCGCCAAGAAGAAAATTACCGAATAACAAACAACTGCCAGGATATTTTTCGCACCCCAGAACAACTTCAGTTTTCCGGAGCTATCGTGCATCACCCCGGTCGACAACGTCGCCTCATACGGGCAATATTTTACAAACTGCTGAAAAAATCACGTTTTATCCTGTTTCGCTCGCTCGCGCGGCTCAGAGTCCGTGAAAACACCTTCATGGCGATTCTCGCCGTGATAATCGGTGTAATCGCCGGACTCTGCAACTATGCCTTCCGGTCAAGTATTGACTTTTTTACCTGGCTGATCATAGATAACGGTTCCGAACTGACCGGTTTCGCCCCTGAATCATGGGATCTGCCCCGTCTCTCGGTCATTGCCTTTCCCCTTATCGGTGCGCTGCTGATGGGCCCTCTGTATCTCCTGTTCCGCGAAGATTTCAGTTTCGGCTTTCCGAAATTCCTCGAAACGGTCAACCTGCGAGGTGGCCGGCTGAAGCCGCGGCAAATCTTTACGCGGGGCATAGCTTCAGCAATTACCATCGGCTCCGGCGGCTCGGCAGGGCAGGAAACACCCATTGCCCAGATTGGAGGTACGGTCGGCTCCTTTTTCGGTCAGCTTCTCAAAATTTCCGGGGACCGGATGAAGATTCTGATCGGCTGCGGTGTCGCCGGAGGAATCGCCGCCACCTTCAACGCCCCGCTGGCGGGGGTATTTTTTGCCCATGAAGTCGTACTCCTCTCCGCCTTTGAACTCACCTCCTTTACCAGCATCGTCATCTCTTCGGGAATTGCCACGATCGTTTCCCGGGCTCTCTACGGCAACATACCGGTCTTCACCGTGCCGTCCTATCAGATAAGTCACCCGGCAGAATTGGTTCTGTACGCCATCCTTGGCCTAGTCCTCGGCTTGCTGGCCGCAACCTTCATAACTCTCTTCCGGCGGGTAAAAAACTTTTTTGCACAGCTTACGCTCCACCCCTTCTCCAAACTCTTGCTTGGCGGATTAATCACCGGGGTAATCGCATTCTTCTTTCCCCAGGTCCTCGGCAACGGCTACGGCTTCGTCGAAAAGGTGATTACGGACCATTATGGCTGGTTGCTCCTCACCCTGCTCATCGCCGGGAAGATGCTCGCAACCTCCGTTACCATCGGTTGCGGCCTGCCCGGGGGTCTGAACGCCCCGTCGCTATTCATCGGTGCCGTAGCAGGCGGCAGTTTCGGCTTTCTGGCAAACAGTCTGTTTCCGGCACACGTTTCCACTCCAGGCGAGTATGCTCTGGTGGGAATGGGGGCTTTTATGGCTGCCGTTATCAATGCCCCCATGACGGGAATTTTCTTTTTGTTCGAGATTACCAATTCTTACCAGATCATCATTCCGATCATGATCTCCTGCGTTATCGGAACCTCGATAGCCCGACACCACAGGAAAGACGGTATTTTCACCTTTGAATTGACCGAAGCGGGAATTGAATTACGGGAGGGAAAAGAACAGAACCTGTTGAAAGAACTTAAGGTGAGATACGTAATGAGCAGTGCGCCCGTGATCCTGCCGGAGAGCATGTCGCTTCGCCAATTTGCCGGGTTTATCTCAACCAGTCGACATGCCAGCTTCCCGCTCGTCAATTTCCGTCAGGAGCTGACGGGCATGATCTCCATTCATGATTTTCTTGAAATTTTACCGGAAGAAGAACTGCTCGATCTCGTCGTACTGAAAGAACTGGCGGACACCGACATCGTTACGGTTACGCCAGGCGACAGCCTGGCGCTGGCCATGGACAGGATAAGTCTGCGAGACTTCGAAATTCTGCCGGTGGTGGACGCACGGGACAGGAAAAAGGTTCTCGGAGTCCTTTCACGCCACGATATGATTTCAGCCTACAACAAGGCTATGATGGCAAAATCTTTGCCGGGACTGTGACCTTTCGCGACGGTCCCGGTCTCCATCGTCAACAGACTGCTCAGTCACATTTTTTTCACAGCCAGCAGTCGGCCGATAATCGCTGCAAGCGGAAAGGCAAGTATACTCAGCATCGCTCCCATCTTTGCCGCACCCTGAATTCCCGGGTCGGCGAAAGCCTCTCCCGCGACAAAGAGTGCAACGGTAAAGCCGATCCCCGCAATAACACCCGCCACCAGAAGTTCACGGCGCCCCATGCCCTCCGGCAGAGGGAAGCCGAACAACTGTGCCAGGTACCCCATGAAAAAGATCCCCAGCGTCTTGCCGATGATCAGCGACCCCAGCACGATCCAGGTGGCCGCACCGAATCCGGAAAGCTGCACCCCGGCATTCGCCAATCCGAACATGAACAAACCGAAATCAACGATGATCTTCCATTCGTGCTCGAAACGGGACAGGGTGGAGAGATCGCCGGGATCCTCTTCGAAGATGTGTTTGGTTTCCTGTGGCGGATGAGGCAGAAAAGGGACAATAAACACGAGTGCCAGAGCAGGGTGGAGGTGAGCATGATGGAGACCTATCCAGCTCGGGACACCACCCAGCAACAGATAGGGCCAATAGCTCTTTGCCTGACCTCTTCGAAGCAGGTAGGCAGTTAGCATTGCTGCCACGGTAAGCAGGAGCCAGAGCGGCTCCGCAGGGACGGAAGGATCCGGATAAAATATCGCGATAATGGCAAGGCCGATGGCATCATCGGCTATTGCAAGCAGGAGCAGAAAAGAAATTACCGGATGACCGTCCCCAAAGATGAGGCGGGCAGCCAGCCAGGCAAAGGCGATATCCGTAGCGGTGGGAATCCCCCAGCCATTGGCAAGGGTGGGCGAACCGAGCGACCAATTCAGCAGAAAGTAGACCAACACCGGCCCGGCAACCCCGCCGAAGGTCGCAAAGAGCGGATTCAGTGCCTTTTTCAGCGGATTCAGGTCACCGCCGGGAAGACAGCTTTGGGTTATTTCCACCGCAGCGATACCAAAGAAAAGCACCATGAACAGTTCGTTGGCCACAAAATGAAAACTCAACGGGCCAAAGAAATGGCCATGGTTAAAATTGGCATAACCCTCCGGATCAAGGTTCACCCAGAACACTGCGGCAAGCACGCCGGCGATCAGCGGGATGGAAAATTCCCGCAGCATATTTATCTGACGCTTTATCATTTTAGCTCTCGCTGGTCTCGTCCGCGGTTACTCTCTTATAGTCGTCTTGATACCGGACGATGTCATCCTCTCCGAGATATTCGCCGCTTTGCACCTCGATGATGGTCAGGGGAATAATGCCCGGATTTTCCAGACGATGCAGTCTGCCCATGGGAATGAAAGTGGATTCGTTCACGTTGACAATCGACTCGTGTTCACCACAGGTAACCTTGGCCGTACCGGAAACAACAATCCAGTGTTCGCTGCGATGGTGGTGCATCTGCAGGGAAAGCCGCTGGCCCGGAAGCACTTCAATCCTCTTTATCTTATAACTCTTGTTTTCATCCAGGACCGTATAGGTCCCCCAAGGTCTTTCGCCTTTCTCCATATTCAGTCTCTCCTTGCTTTCAGATAGTTTTTCAAGGCCCGGCGCCAGTCATTCGGCAGGTAACCGCTGTCCCTGCGCAGTTTTTCACAGTCGAGAACCGAATAAAGCGGACGCGGGGCAGGTCTGCCAAGCTCGCTGGTGGTGATGGGTTTGACAACCGTATCGAACCCGGATTCGGCAAATATGGCGGCGGCAAAATCGCACCAGGAACAGCATCCGGCATTTGCGGCATGGTAGGTACCACGGCAGTCCTTCTCGATCAGGGCACGGACGGCAGCGGACAGGTCAACGGTCCAGGTAGGCGAGCCGACTTGGTCATGCACGACGCCGATCTCATCCTTTTCCTTTCCGAGCCGCAGCATGGTTTCGACGAAATTCTTGCCATGCCGGCCATAGAGCCACTGCGTCCGGACAATCAGGTGATCGGGGTTGATACGGGCATTATCTTCACCGGCGAGCTTTGAACGGCCATAGACGCTCAACGGATTAACCCGGTCATCCTCAAGCCAGGGCAGGCCCTTGCTGCCGTCAAACACATAGTCGGTGCTTATCTGAACCAGTTTGGCCCCAATCGCGGCCGTTACCCGGGCAAGATGCAGCACACCTTCGCCGTTCACCTGAAAAGCACGCTCCTGATTGGTTTCACAGCCGTCAACATCGGTGTAGGCTACGGCATTGATCACCACCTTCGGCCGGAGTTCCTTCAGCACCCTTTCAACGGAAATCGCCGAGGTAATATCCATTTCGTCATGAGAGACTCCTCGGGCATCACTACCGTACAGTTCCAGGAGATCATGCCCGAGCATACCGCGGGCACCTGCCACGACAATCATCAGCGCTCCCCGTACATATTTTCATAGTAGTCACGATAGGCGCCGGACGTCACCTCCCGAACCCATTCCTGGTTATCCAGGTACCAGTCAATGGTCTCGTCGATGCCCTTCTCGAAGGTATAGGAAGGTTCCCAGCCAAGCTCCTTACGCATTTTCGAAGCATCGATGGCATAGCGTCGGTCATGGCCCGGGCGGTCTTTCACAAAGGTAATCAGCTTCCTGCTGCTGCCGAGGGCGCGGCCGAGTTTTTTGTCGAGGATATCGCAGACAAGATTCACGATATCGATATTACGCCACTCGTTGTTGCCGCCCACGTTGTAGACGCCTCCCGGCAGGCCATTTTTCAAGACCGCTTCCACTGCCCGGGAATGATCTTTCACATGGAGCCAATCGCGGACATTCAGACCATCGCCATAGACCGGCAGCGGCTTTTGAGCAATGATATTGTGGATCATGAGGGGAATCAGTTTTTCCGGAAACTGGTAGGGCCCGTAATTGTTGGAGCAGCGGGTATTCAGCGCCGGGAAACCGTAAGTCTCGTGGTATGCTCGCACCAGCAGGTCGGCTCCAGCCTTGCTGGCGGAATAGGGGGAATTGGCGGCCAAGGGCGTTGACTCGGTAAAAAGCCCGCTGGAACCGAGGCTGCCATAGACTTCATCCGTGGAAACCTGCAGAAAGCGGAAATCAGCGACGGAGCCTGAAACCCAGCGTTTGCGGCACTCCTCCAGCAGAACCTGGGTGCCGAGGACATTGGTCCGGACAAAGACCTCCGGACCGGTAATGGAACGGTCCACATGCGATTCCGCTGCAAAATGCACGACCGCGTCGATCTCCTCCCGGTATAGAATGGCCGCAATCAGTTCCGCATCGCAGATGTCACCTTTCACGAACTCGTAGCGAGGATCCGCCTCGATGCCCTTCAAGTTTTCCAGGTTGCCCGCATAGGTGAGCAGATCCAGATTGATTACCCGGCAACCGGGATTGCCCTGCAGAACATGGTGGATGAAATTTGCGCCGATAAAACCCGCACCACCCGTTACCAGCAGCGAAACAGGTTTGAAAGATTTCGCCATAAGTATCCTCCTGAAAAATCCGGAAAAAAAAGTAGCTGCAAAAAAACACCACAGCACTTGTCACAGAGAAAGGCTCATGAATTCCCGTAAAAAAGGTACAGTATCATAAGCATTACGGGAAAAACAATGTCCTTTCACCTCGTTGAAATGAAAAAGGGCCTGCGAATCGCAGACCCTTTCTTCACCACAGCTGTAGTATTTTTCAGGAAAACCAATCGGAACAGAGTAGGAGCCGCCTGCTCCGATTGGAACCGGCAAACCATCAAAACCCGATATTCAGGAGCCGATTCGCAGTGAATGGCTCGCTCAACTACCGGACAAGCAACCGAGCTAGTACTGGCTGATAAAGTTCTTCAGATCCGTAATCTCGATAGTGGTGAGGCTGATCCCCTTATGGCCTCCCGAAAGCTTGCTGCTGACACCGGCAGACGTGCCCGAAAGATTGGGAGAGCCGGACGCATCATAGGTTCCGAGCCTGTGACAACCGGCACACTCATTGTCGTAGATCGCTTTACCCGGAAGAGGTGTCGGTGTCGGAGTAGGCGTAGGTGTCGGAGTTGGAGTCGGCGTCGGTGTCGGCGTCGGTGTCGGTGTTGGATTCGGCGTAGGCGTAGGCGTAGGCGTCGGCGTCGGTGTCGGCGCAGGTGTCGGCGTCGGTGTCGGCGTAGGTGTCGGCGTCGGTGTCGGTGTTGGATTCGGCGTAGGCGTAGGCGTCGGTGTCGGCGCAGGGGTCGGAGCAGGAGCAGGGGCCGGAGTCGGCGTGCCAACGGGAATATTATCCAGATTCATCTGACCAGACCGGATGTTATTCGTTGCGCAGGCGAAAATCTGATCCGCAGTGGTCCTGTTGACGAAAGTGATCTGTCCACCCGCAACTTCAATGGCAACGGCATCAAACATGGCATCGAGTCCGGTATGATCGGCTTTGAAGCTGTCGCTAATCGGGTCGACATCGGCGCCATACACGTCAAGCAGTGGCGCCAGCTTTTCTCTCAGAGCCAGGAGAACTCCCGGGAGGTTTTCCCCGACACTCATCATTTGCCCTTCGTTCAAGCCCTGATCGAGTGCGGACCCGTCACTCATTCCCGCCGCTGCCACAACCGCGGCATGTGACAATGGGTTGACATTAGCCGTACCCGCGCCCGCGGAATAAGAATAGAGCGCATGACTGCCCGTGCCGTCTTCCCATACCGCTCTGAGCAGGAACGGTGCTTTCAATCCGTCAACGTTGAAAGAGTAGGCGCCGCTCGCATCGGTATCAGCAACCTGCTCCACAGCTCCACCGGAATCTTTAAGGTAGACTCTCCCCTGTATCGGATTCCCTGTCGCGGCCACACCGGAAACCGTGGCGGACGCAGCGGACGAGGTGGCAGCGCTGCCACTACCGCCACTTCCGCAGGCTTGCAGAAGAACGGTTGCGGATAAAAGTACGAGAAGAGAAATGATTTTATTCTTAAATGTCATGAAACCTCCTGGATTAGGGAGCCTTTCGGCTTTCCGTGTGTGGTGAATTCTTCAACATGTAAAATGATTGAATCCACCCGGTGTTGTTATTTGAGTGTATTAGTAATCAATTAACGGTTGCCTGCCGCCACCGTTGAACAGTGCACAACTTTACAACTACAGTCACTTTTGGGCAAAAGAATGACCCTTTGCGATAAACCTCCTTGGTGCAGGGGGATAAATAATTCGGACAACTTATTGATTTGATACAAAAAAAGCCGGGGCCAAATATCGTGCTGATATTTCGGCAACCCGGCTGTCTCGTTGAGACCCTGTAGGCTTTCCGCCCCATCCTCGCAGATGGTTAAGTATTATCGTGTATGCAACACCTTTCCGCAGCTGCGCTCCCGGCGGCAGACTGTGGAGGGTGACCAAGTCTTTCAGTATGTAATATAGTTGAATATCCTTATAATGCAGATAAGGAATACTGTCAAGCCATTTTTTGTTTCTACTCTGTTACCGAACAGACAAACGCCTCCCGATTATTCTTGAAATCCTTGATAAATTCAGGTGAATTCGGCCTGGTTATTCTGCTCGAATCCGGAACAGATACATCTTTACCAGCAACTACTTCTTCCACATTCTTCATGAAAAACATCGTTAACGATTGATATACATTCACATTTTGCTATACTGAAACAGCTATCGGGGGCCTGTCGGGCTTAGGAAATCGAAGCGAAAATTCGGCTGGGCGAGGACAGGTTTTGTCGATTATGCCGGGTAATAGTTGTTCTATTACCCAAAAAAGCGACGAAATATGGACTACCCAGACGGATTTGCAGCAGATTTATCCTAGGTCCGACAGACCCTGCAATCTTCATCCAGTTGCCAATTCAGCCGGAAACAGCACAACCCCCAGGATTTTTTATGAGTTTTCTCAACAACGTCAGCCCTCAATGGATAGAAGAGCAGTATCTTCTCTGGAAGAAATCCCCTCAGCTCATTCCTGCCGAGTGGAGCTATTTTTTCAGCGGCCTCGAGATCGGCACGTCAGCGTCGGCACCGGATATGCCCTCCTCCTACCCCGAGGCAACCCGCAAAATTGCCGCGGTGCAGGCGCTCATTCACCGGCATCGGGACATCGGGCACCTGCTCGCCTGCACGGACCCCCTGAACCCTTGCGTGCGGGAACACCCCCTGCTCAGCCTGCAGGCATTCGGTCTTGACAAGGCAGATCTTGACCGGGTTTTCCCTATCGATGATTTTTCACAAAAAAAAGCCTCTCTGCGTGAAATCATCCGGTTATTGAGAGACACCTACTGTCGCTCGACCGGTGTAGAATGTATGCATATCCATGAGCCCCGAAGGTGGAACTGGCTCGTGGCACGCATGGAAGGTTCCCGGAACAAGACCGATTTTTCTCGCGACGAAAAGTGCGCCATTCTGAAAAATCTGATAAAAGCGACCCTGTTCGAAAGATTCCTCCACAGAAAATTCCCCGGCCAGACCCGCTTTTCCCTCGAAGGGGGCGAAACCATCATACCCATGCTCGATGCGGTGGTATCCCAGGCAGGCAGCCAGGGTATTACCGATATTATCCTCGGCATGCCCCACCGCGGCAGACTTACCATCCAGGCGCTTATTTTCGGCAAGCGCTACGAAAACATTTTTGCGGAGTTCCGGGACACGGAAGATCCGGGGTTTGTCGGGGACGGCGATGTGAAATACCACCGGGGTGTTTCCACTGACGTGAACTTGCCGCACGGTGACAGAATGCATCTGACGCTGGTGCCGAACCCCAGCCACCTGGAGGCCGTTAATCCGGTCACCGTCGGGAAAAGCCGCGCCCGCCAGGACCGTTATGGAAAGGGTGGCACCGGCCGGGTCCTGCCCGTATTGATTCATGGTGATGCCGCTTTCGCCGGGCAGGGAGTTGTTGCCGAAACCCTCAACATGTCACAGTTGGAGGGCTACTCGACCGGCGGCACGCTGCACCTGGTACTCAACAATCAGATCGGGTTTACGACACTTCCGGCGGACGCAAGGTCTACCTGCTATGCGACGGACGTTGCCAAGATGCTTTCCGCACCGATCTTCCACATCCATTGCGAAGATCCCGAGGCCGCCGTTCATGCCACACAGCTCGCCCTGGATTTCCGCCGGGAATTTGCCACTGACGTGGTGCTGGAACTGATCTGCTACCGCCGGCACGGTCACAATGAGGGTGATGAACCCTATTTCACGCAGCCGCTCATGTACGAAAAGATCAAAAATCGGCCGCCTGTTCATGAATTCTATGCTGAGCGACTGTTGCGGGAAGGCCTTGGCAGCGATGAAATCAAGGAGATGAGCGATGCCGTCAGCGCAGATCTCGAAGCAGCGTTCAACAGCGATGCAACTGTTGCCGAAGCTGCTTTTCTCGGCCGCTGGAGCATGGTCCAGCAGGGCTCCTCAGCCGCAAAGATTGAAACCGGCGTAGCGGATTCCCGGCTTCTAACTCTCACGAAAAAAATGACCGAGGTCCCTCCGGGCTTCACTCCCCACCCCAAGATCGCCACTTTCTATGCACGGCGGCAGGCAGCCGTGGAACATGACGAAGGAATCGACTGGGCAAACGCAGAGGCCCTGGCTTTTGCAACACTTCTCGACGAAGGCACCTCTGTCCGGCTGAGCGGCGAGGATAGCCGGCGCGGCACCTTCAGCCAGCGGCACTGCGTGCTCTTTGACACACACAGCGGAACTACCTTCACCCCCCTTTCCAGGCTAGCCAGAACTCCGGCGGCTTTTCGCCCTTACGACAGCCTGCTCTCCGAAGCGGCGGTGCTCGGATTCGAGTACGGCTATTCCCTGGAATCACCGGAAAACCTGACAATCTGGGAAGCACAGTATGGAGATTTCGCCAATGGCGCTCAGGTTATCATCGACCAGTTCCTCAGCAGCGGCGAGAGTAAATGGGGCAGAGCCAGCGGTCTCGTTCTCCTGCTGCCGCATGGGTACGAAGGTCAGGGACCGGATCACTCCAGTGCGCGTCTCGAAAGATTTCTGCAGCTCTGCGCGGAGGGCAATCTTCAGGTCACCTTCCCCTCGACCCCCGCGCAGTACTTTCATCTGCTGCGGCGCCAGGCACGGCAACCATTCCGCAAGCCATTGGTGGTCATGACGCCGAAAAGCCTGCTGCGGAACCCCGACTGTATTTCACATCTCGACGAATTCGCCAGTGGCTGGTTCCGGGAGATCCTCCCTTCTTCCGCTGACCCGGAAAAAGTTACGGCGGTACTGGTTTGCTCTGGTAAACTATATTACGAACTCGCCCGCAAATGTCAGCAGGAAAACCGGAAGGATACGGCTATCATCCGCATCGAGCAACTCTACCCGCTCCGTGACGACCTGCTGCGCGAAGAACTCGGCCGGTTCCGCCATGCCCGGCAGTACACCTGGGTTCAGGAAGAGCCGCAAAATATGGGCGCATGGACTCATATCCAGCCGTACCTTGCCCGGATTCTTGGCAGCGAGCCGAGATATGCAGGCAGAGCAGCCGCCGCCTCCCCGGCAACCGGCTCAGTCCGCCAGCACAGGCAGGAACAGGAAAGGATTCTGGAAGAAGCCTTTACCGGATAGGCCGCGAAGGGGCTTCCCTGAAAGACTGACAACTTTTTGGAGATTTGCATGGAAATACGCGTACCCGAAGTGGGCGAATCGATTGTGGAAGCATTGGTCGCCAAATGGCATCGAAGAAATGGCGATCCGGTCCGGAAAGAAGATCCGGTCTGCGAACTGGAAACCGACAAGGTAACCCTTGAAATCAACGCCGATGCGGACGGCATCATCTCCATTCTGGTGCCGGAGGGTGAAACCGTCCCGATCGGTACCGTCATCGCCACAATCCGGGAAACAGACAGCCCGCTTGAAATGCAACCGGCCCTCTCACCCGCTGCCCGAAAACTGGCACGCGCGAAAGATGTCCGCCCCGAAACGATCAAGGGAAGCGGAAAGAAAGGCCGGATTCTCGCAGAGGATCTCCTCAAGGAAGAAACCGGCGGCACGCCCGAAGACCAGCCGGCACCTCCATCACCGGAGCTGTCCGGAACCGTCACCGCCTCAGCCGGGCCGGAGAAGCAGGAGACGACCGCCACACCTGTCAAGGCGGAAGAATCTCCCCCCTATCTGACGCACACGGAACGTCCGGTTACCAGAAAAGCCATGACCCCGATCCGCAAGCGAATTGCGGAGAGGCTGGTCGACGCCCGTCAACAGACCGCGATGGTGACCACCTTCACGGAGATCGACATGGGACGGGTGATTGCCCTGCGGCGAAAATACAAGGACTATTTCCAGCAACATCATGGTGTATCCCTCAGCTACATGCCTTTCTTCGTCAAGGCCTGCGTCGAAGCACTTACCGAATTTCCGGCGGTGAACGCCCGAATTGACGGCGATGACATTGTCTATCAGCATTTCTATGACATCAGCATCGCCGTAAGTGGCGAAAAAGGTCTGGTAACGCCGGTGCTTCGGGATGCGGACCAGCTGCCCTTCCCGGAAATCGAGCGCACCATCAGCGGTTTTGTCGAAAAAGTGCGGACCAACAAGTTGTCAATCAAAGATCTAGAAGGCGGGACCTTTACCATCAGCAATGGCGGAGTCTTCGGTTCGCTCCTGAGCACTCCGCTCATCAACCCGCCCCAGAGCGCGATCCTCGGCATGCACCTGATCCAGGATCGACCCGTTGCGCTCCTGGGGAAGGTGGTGATCAGGCCGATGATGTATCTGGCCCTATCCTATGACCACAGGATCATTGATGGCCGGGAAGGGGTCCAGTTCCTCAAGAAGATCAAGGAAAACCTGGAGGAACCGGATGAAAAGCTGCTGGGTGCCTAAACTGCCGGATTTCACCATAAAATTCCTCGGCAGATGGATTTCCCTCAGCCTCGGTTACAACACTAAATATATTCTGGAGGTTATTGCATGGCCGACGATAGTTTCGACCTGATCGTCATCGGTGCCGGCCCTGGTGGTTATACCGCGGCAATCCGGGCAGCCCAGCTCGGTATGAAGGTGGCGATGGTGGAAAAACGGACTTCTCTCGGCGGGGTCTGTCTGAATGAAGGCTGTATTCCCAGCAAGGCTTTGCTTGATTCGAGCGAACTGTTCGCCAAGGCCCGGGACGGTTTTGCCCGTCACGGCATAATACTGAACGGGGTGCAGCTCGACTTGGCGAAAATGATGGCCCGGAAAGAGGAAATTGTCGAGAAACTGACTGACGGGATCGCCTACCTGGTCAAAAAAAACCGGATTCAACGCTTCCAGGGGACGGGCAAACTTGCCGGTGCGCGCAGGGATGGTCTCCAGGTGGTTGCGGTAACCTCCGCGGATAATCCGGCAATCCCCCACCTGATTAACGGCAAGCGGGTTCTACTGGCAACCGGCAGCCATCCCGTGGAACTTCCCCTGCTGCCCTACGACGGCAAGCAGGTGGTAAGCTCCCGGGAAGCCCTCGCCTTCAGCAGTGTCCCGGAGCACCTGCTCATTATCGGGGCGGGATCTATCGGCCTTGAGCTCGGTTCGCTCTGGAACCGGCTCGGCAGCAAAGTTACGGTCATCGAGGCGCTCCCTTCGTTCCTCCCCAATTCGGATGGACAGATAGCGGAAGCTCTGCTGCGTTCACTTACCAGGAAGGGAATCCGTTTTCTGTTCGAGGCAAAAGTGGCGGCAATGGAACCCCTGCAGGAGAAAATGAAAGTTCGGATTGAGGCCGCCGGATCTGCGGAAGAAATTGAGTGCGACAAAATTCTCGTCTCCATCGGCAGGGCACCGGAAACCTCCGGCCTGGGACTTTCCGAAGCAGGGGTCCGGCTCGATGAGAAGGGCAGAATAATTGTCGGCAAAGACTATCAGACCAGCTCCCCCGATATTTTCGCCATCGGCGACCTGGTCTCCGGACCGCTGCTGGCCCACAAGGCAATGGAAGAAGGTATCGTTTGCGTGGAACGTATGACAGGTCAGGCTTCCCTGGTGGAATACGATTTCATCCCGTCCGTCACCTACACCATGCCGGAAGTTGCCTCGGTGGGCAAAACGGAAGAGCAGCTCAAGGAATCCGCAACACCCTATGTCAGCGGCAAGTTCCCCTTCTCGGCGAATGGACGTGCCCGCTGTCTGGATGATGCCGAAGGCTTCGTCAAGATCCTGGCGCAAAAAGATACCGGCCGGGTCCTCGGCGTCCATATCTTTGGCCCCCATGCCTCCGAGCTGATCAGCGAGGCGGTCACCGTCATCAGCTACGGCGGCAGCGCCGAGGATATCGCTTTGACGTTCCACGCCCACCCCACCCTCTCGGAGGCATTGAAAGAGGCGGCTCTGGACTCGCAAGGCAGGGCGATCCATGCTTGAAAAGCTGCTGAATTGGCAAAAGACTGCTATCTGTTCAGGAGTATCCGATTAGATAAATTGCACATTGAAATATAGAATTTCCCCGCGTCTCGTAGTGACGTGAAGAAATCTTTATCACGGTAACCGGGGAATGAATTCCCCGGCTATAATTCATTCTGTCCCTTCGGGACGAACGCAAAAACCTATCCGAACACAGCTGATTCCGGCATGACATTCTGTTTTCCGTATTCATTTGACTATGTACTGACCAAAAGGAGGGTGTAATGGCTATTGATGATTTAAAAGTCCCGGTGGAAAAACTCAGGTGGGTCTGCAATACGGATCAATTCGATTTCGAGACAACTGATGATCTCCCCGACCTGGAAGACACCATTGGCCAGGAAAGAGCACTCCGCTCCATCGACCTGAGTCTCGGAATGTCGGAAAATGGCTACAATCTCTACATTTCCGGGGAAGCGGGAACCGGGCGAACCACGTCCATCATGAAACTGCTGAAAAAGCGGGCCAAACATGAACCCGCACCCCATGATTGGTGCTATGTCCACAATTTCAAGTCCCCCGACAATCCGATAGCCCTCGCTCTCACGGCCGGCATGGGGAACGAGTTGGAAAAGGACATGCGGGAACTCCTCACCACGGTTCGAAATGACATCCCCAAGGCCCTGGAGAGCAAAGACTACGAAAACCAGAAATCTGCTATAGTCCAGAAAACCCAGGAAAAAAACAATGCGCTTTTTTCGGCCCTGGAGGAGGAAGCGAAAAAAAAGGGTTTTTCACTGCAAAGAACGGTCTCAGGTCTGGTAATGGTTCCGCAGAAGGACGACCGGAATTTCACCCAGGAAGAATATGAAGCGCTTCCCCCGGAAGAGCAGAAAAAAATCGATAAAATCGGCAACGCTCTTAAGGAAAAACTGGCCGATCTGATCAGTAAGATTCGCGAAAACGAAAAAACCGTCAAGGAGGCCCTGGCCAATCTTGACCGGAGCCTCGGCCTGTCCGCGGTTGGGCACTATATTGACCCGCTGAAGATAAAATATGCCGAGTTCCCCCGCGTTATCGCCTATCTGGAAGAGGTACAGGAAGATATCCTGCTGAACCTGGAAGATTTCAAGGGCGTCCAGCAGCAACCGCAATTACCCGGCCTCAAACTTCCGGCCCAGACGCCTTCATTCGAACGCTACATCGTCAACCTCTTTATAGACAACTGCGAACAATGCGGAGCTCCCGTGGTTTTCGAGGCAAACCCGACCTATAACAATCTTTTCGGGCGCATCGACCACATTATGCAAATGGGCGGCGTTGCCACGACAAATTTCACCCTCATCAAACCGGGAGCTCTGCACAAGGCAAACGGCGGCTACCTAGTGGTCAATGCACGGGATATCCTGACCAGCCCCTTCTCCTGGGAAGCCTTGAAGCGCACCATCCGCAACAGCGAAATCAAGATCGAAGACGTCCTGGAACAATACCGGATCATCACCGTTGTCTCCTTGAAACCGGAACCGATCCCGATGCAGGCCAAAATCATCATGATCGGCTCCCCGTGGATCTATTACCTGCTCTTTCACCTTGAGCCGGATTACCGGAAATTTTTCAAGGTCAAGGCCGACTTCGAAACCAGAATCGGAAAGACCCCGGAAATAATCAAAGATTACGCCCTGTTTATATCATCGCACTGCAGCAGAGAGCGGTTGCGTCCCTTCGATAAGGGGGCAGTGGCGGCTATCATCGAATATTCCAGCCGCATGGTTGAAGACCAGGAAAAGTTTTCCACCCAGTTCATGGAAATTGCCGACCTGATCCGGGAGGCCGATTACTGGGCAGGAAAAGAGAACAGCGCAACCGTCACCCGCGATTTTGTAAAACAGGCCATCGAAGAAAAGATCTACCGCAGCAATCGGGTCGAAGAGCGCCTCCAGGAACTGATTGCCGAAGGGACCATCCTGGTGGACACCGCCGGAAGCGAAGTCGGTCAGGTAAACGGTCTCTCGGTCCTGACTATGGGTGACTATGCGTTCGGCAGGCCTTCCCGGGTCACCGTCCGTATCTTCATGGGCAAAGCGGGGATGGTGAATATCGAGCGGGAAGTGAAGCTTTCCGGGCCAATCCACGACAAAGGAGTTCTCATCCTTACCGGCTACCTGGGAGGCAAATTCGCCCATGACAAACCCCTGTCCTTTTCCGCCTCCATCTGCTTTGAGCAATCGTACGAAGGAGTTGAAGGAGACAGTGCATCGTCCACGGAACTGTATGCACTCCTGTCGGCGCTTTCCGGCATCCCCATCAAACAGGGAATTGCCGTTACCGGCAGCGTCAACCAACTCGGCAAAATACAACCGATCGGCGGCGTGAACTACAAAATCGAAGGATTCTTCGCCACCTGCAAAGCTAAAGGACTGACCGGAGAGCAGGGAGTCATGATCCCGCGGAGCAATCTCCGCAATCTGATGTTGAAGGATGAGGTGGTGGAAGCAGTCGACTCAGGCAAGTTCCATATCTGGAGTGTTGAAACGATCGACCAGGGCATTGAAATCCTCACCGGCACCCCGGCCGGTGAAAAAGAGCCGGATGGAAGTTATCCCGCCGGAACCATCAATCAGCTGGTTGATTCCCGCTTGCGTGAACTCATCGAAAACATGAAAAAGTTTTCAGCCGGCAACGAAAAAGATGAGAAAAAATAGACTGTATGGAATTTTCCGCTATACTCCAGTCAATTGGACATCGTAACTTAGAAAAGCGGAAAACTTTTTTTACAAGGCATTTTATCCGACACTTTACCACCCCTAACCCCTCCTACCAGAAGTAGGCGCTTTTAAGCGAAACACTTTAAGCTCCCCTCCTTACAAAGGAGGGGCCCGGTGGTGGTTGGGTTCTGAGTCATCTTGATTGCAACGAAAAATTACCACGAAAAAAGGAGAACAAGATGAATACTATCATCGATACCATCGCCGCAAACCCGTCACTCACCAAGCTCGTAGAGTCACTGGAAAAAGCCGGGCTCATTGAAACCTTGAAAGGGGTTGGCCCCTACACACTTTTCGCGCCGACCAACGAATCATTCACCAGGATGAACATCGAGGCCATGTTGAATGATCCAAAAGAGCTTACCGAGACGCTTACCTACCATGTGGCAGCGGGAAAACACACCGCGGAAGCAATCGGAACCATGGAAACGCTCGGCACCGAAAATGGGAAATCTCTGACCGTCGTTATCGAAGAAGGCGAAACCATGGTGGACAATGCAAAGTTTGTCACCACCAACATCGAGTGCTCAAACGGAATTATTCACATCGTTGATAATGTCTTCAAGCCGATGCTGTCCGGTTGGTACCGGGAAGAGTAGCAGTTCAATTGGACACACCCAGCCTGACGTTCCGTCTTATAATCGGCACAGACCCTCATTACCCAGGGATCGGGAGGACCTGCCCCCGATCCCTTCCCCCCGCAACGACGACAGATTTGTGCAAAAAAGTTCCGTTTCTCCTCGAACAATCTCTCTGTAATTCCCACGACATTCCTGACTGCCAAGCCCGGATTGGCACTGAAAGTAGCTGCAGCACTTTCAGCGCAAAACTTTTCCTTGCGGAAATGTACTGATGCTTTTACTCTGTTCCGAAAGCGAAAGGACCAGCTTCATGTCTGACACCTGTACCGTCATCACCAATCCCCTTTCGGGGAGTTTTTCACCCCGAAAACTTTCCGGAGTAGTGGATTTTCTGGTCAGGCAAGGCTTGAGTCCGGAGCTCCGGCAGGTCAATTCCCCCGAATCCGCGGCCGGCTGCGCGCAGGCAGCCTGCCGCAACCATAGGAATCCCCTGATCATTGTCGGAGCAGGAGACGGAACAATCAATGCGGTTGTTAACGGTCTGACTCCGGGCAGCGCAACACTGGCCGTGATTCCG
This sequence comes from Deltaproteobacteria bacterium, assembly GCA_009668975.1. Classification (GTDB taxonomy): domain Bacteria; phylum Desulfobacterota; class Desulfuromonadia; order Geobacterales; family Geobacteraceae; genus RPRC01. Next base: position 35,399 of record SBEG01000031.1, read on the forward strand.
TTCGGCACCTCGAATGTGCTGTGCCGCGAACTGGGTATCATGTCTACGGAACAGGCATTGGAGAAGATTGCCGCCGGGACCTCCCGCAATCTTTGTGTCGGCTCCATTGAAAAAGGAGAAACAAAACAGACGTTTCTCCTGATGGCCGGCATCGGGCTTGACGGTCGCGTAGTCAAAGAGGTAAAAACCGCGGAAAAGAGGCGTTTCAAAAAGGGAGCCTACCTTCTTTCCGCGCTCCGCGTGCTGCGCTCCTGGGATACCGAACGGTTCGAAATCATTTCCGGCTCAAGGATCATAGACTGCCACAGTGTCATTATCTGCAACGGCGAAAAGTACGGCGGCAATTTCCTCTTCGCCCCGGGTGCCTCTCTGTTCGAGCCGGAATTCCGCGTTGTCTGCATTCAAGATGCGACACGGCTCGGATATTTGAAAGCCTTACCCGGTTTGTTTCAGGGAAAGGGACTTAGCGGCGCGGGAATTTTGACCTTTCCAGCCAGCGAAATTGAGATTCGCGGCTTGAAACCCTTGCAGGCGGATGGTGATTATTACTTTGACGCCCCGGTTCGCATCCGGGCAATTCCTGATTTCGTGAAGATCATTGTTTAGCAGGCTGTTGAAAAACGTCAAGAGCAGGTCGCTCCTACGCGCTGAAGCGCTACGGCGCGCAAGCGAGATGCAAGGCTTAAGCGAGTGAGAAGCCGAGGCGTACCATTGGGTACGTTGAGGTTTCGAGCGATCGGCAACGCCGCAGATCGATCCCGCAATAGTTTTTCAACAGCCTGTCAGGGGAAGAAACGTGCGCGTTGTCGGTATTGGTCAATGTTCCTGGGATTATCTGGCAGTGGTCGACTCGTTCCCGGCCAGCGACACCAAAGCTGAGGTCAGCGACTGGCAGGAACAGGGCGGCGGCCCGGTCGCCACGGCGCTTGTGACCCTCGCACGACTCGGGATACCCGGTGATTTTCATGGGGTTGCGGGAGATGATCAGGAAGGCGATAAAATCAGGGAATCACTCCGCAGCGAGGGAATCGACATTTCTAGTCTGGTCACACGAAAAAAGGCCCACTCACAGAAAGCGTTCATCGCAATCGAACGGGGATCGGCAAAACGCACCATCTTCTGGGAAAGGCCGTCCGGTTCACCCCTGCTCCCCGGCGAGCTTCCCGAAGCACTCTTCGCTGACTGCAGCTTCCTCCTGCTTGACGGGCTCATGTCGGAGGCCTCACTTTTCGCGGCGGCAAAGGCACGCAGCCTGGGAATCCCGGTCATGCTGGATGCGGGAAAAGTCCGGCCGGGAATGCTGGAAATTGCCCGGTCGTGCGATTACCTGGTGGCGTCGGAACAGTTTGCCCTCGACCTGGGTTGGGCCGGCGATCCGGCGGCTTTTCAGCAGCAGGCCGAAAGTCTTGGAGCACCGGTCGTAACCATCACCCTGGGGGAACGGGGAAGCATAACTTTCCGGGACAGTGAAATCATCTCCCTCCCGGCTTTTCCGGTCGAGGCACGGGACACGACCGGGGCCGGCGATGTCTTCCATGGCGCCTATGCCTACGGCCTTCTCCGCGGACTCGCTCTCCGCGACACCATCCGTTTCGCCTCCGCAGTTGCAGCCATGAAATGCAGAATGATTGGCGGCAGGGCCGGAATACCGGACCGGGCTCAAGCTCTCGGCTTTCTGGCCGATAAGGGCATTATGATTTCGTTTGCCGATTGATGTTGCACTACAGGGGCAGCAAATGCTGAACACCACCTGGACAGGGTCAGCAAGTATGGTACAACGTTATAAACAAAACTGAGGAGATGTCCGACATGTCAACACCTAAAATCCTTCTGGTAGATGACACGAGACTTTTCATTGAGCTGGAAAAGAATTTCCTGAAACTCTCACCGGTGCATGTACTTACCGCCTCAAGTGGAGAAGAAGCCCTCGAGACCGCCCTGAGGGAACAGCCGGACCTGATTTTCATGGACATCAACATGCCCGGCATGGGAGGCCTTGCCTGCTGCGCCACGTTGAAGGCAAACAAGACTCTCAGTTCCATTCCGGTCGTGATGGTCTCTTCCTGCGGAAAAGATGAAGATCTGGAAGCGTGCCGGAAAGCGGGCTGCGACGACTTCCTCAGCAAGCCGATCGACAGGAAACTCTTTCTGGACAAGGCCCGCACTTTCCTAGACACAATCAACAGAAGGGACTTTCGCGTTCCTTACGAAGCCCCGGTAACCTTCACCCTGAACGGTGTCTCTCGCTCCGGATTCAGTGTTGATCTCAGTTGCGGCGGAGTTTACGTCACGGAAGCCAGACCAGTCGAAGAAAAAACAGCAGTCGTGCTGGAAATAAAACTCCCCAACACCGCGGGGAAATCCTTCAATGCGGAAGGAGTCGTCGCCTGGGCAAACTGCCAGGGAAAGCGCAGAAAGATGACCCTGCCACCCGGTTTTGGGGTAGAATTCACCAGTATTGCCGAAGAGGCCAACCTGGCAATCAAGGCTTTTGTCGAAGGCACTCGCGGAAATATGTAGCTGTGTCTTCTGGTGTTTTGCCCCACGTGAATCCACGAAACAACAAGTCCCTCCCCCTGGAGCAAAAGGGGTACACGCAATAGGCTCCTGCTACTCGGAATCAGTACGCTTGCAGGTGCGGAGCTCTGCCTGCTTTACGCACAACAGAGCTGCCCTGCCAGCACACGCTTAATTACCTCTCCTCTTCGGCTTTTCGCTTTTCAAACCATCCGTAGACGGAAGGAATAATCAACAACGTCAGCAGAGTCGAGGTGACCAGCCCGCCGACAACAACGGTAGCCAGCGGCTTTTGAATCTCGGAACCCGCCCCACCGGCCAGCAACATCGGAATCAAACTGAATATCGCGATGGATGCTGTCATCAGAACCGGACGCAAGCGGTCCAGACTGCCTTGTTTGATCGCCTTCTGCAACTCAAGACCCTCTTCACGCAGTTGCGAAATTCTCGACACCAGCACGAGTCCGTTCAGCACGGCGACGCCAAACAGGACGACAAAACCCACTGACGCCGGAACAGAGAGATACTGCCCGGAAATAAAGAGCGCGAAGACGCCGCCGATCAAGGCGAACGGCAGGTTGGAAATGACCAGCAGCGCCAGGCGGATTGACCTGAAGGTGACGTACAGGAGCAGCAGGATCAAGCCGATGGCCACCGGCCCGATGATCAGCAGTTTTTTCATCGCCCGCTGCTGATTCTCGAACTGCCCGCCCCAGGTAAGATAATAGCCCGGCGGCAGCTTGACATTCTCTTTGATCTTCTGCTTTGCCTCGGCAACAAAACCGCCAATGTCCCTGCCGGTGATGTTCAGCTCGATCCCGATTCTTCTGACCCCATCCTGCCGGCTGATCTGCACCGGCCCTTCGATCATTTCCACCTCGGCCAACTGTTCGAGCGGCACATTGATCCCGGTTTTCGTGGTGATGATGAGATTCTTGATCGCCTCGAGAGAATTCCTATTTTCTTCGGGCAATCGAACCGAGATATCGAAGCTGCGGTTTTCTTCATATAATTGTGATGCCGCTTTACCGGCAACCGCAATTTCGATCACCTTTTGCACGTCACTGATGTTCAGGCCGTAGCGGGCAATTTTCGCCCGGTCGATATTGACCGTCAAATAGGGCTGTCCGGAAACTTTTTCCGCAGCCAGATCGGTTCCGCCACGGATCGTGGAGATGACCCGGGCAATTTCCGCCGATTTTTCGCTGAGCAGGTTAATGTCTTCACCAAAGAGTTTGAGAATGAGCTGCGCGCGGGTTCCGGCAACCAGTTCATCAATACGGCACTGGATCGGCTGGCTGAAGCCATAGGTGATCCCGGCAATCGACTGGAGAGACTCCCGCATCTCGTTGGTCAGTTCTTCTTTGGAAATATCCCGTTTCCATTCGCTTTTTGGTTTGAATATCCCGACATAGGCGGTCTTGTCCGACCCCCTGGTGTCCAGGGCAACGCCGGTCTGTCCGGTTCGGGATACCACGGTATCCAGTTCATCAAACTCCTTCAGTTTTTCCGCGACCCTTTGATTCACCTCCATCGCCTTGGCCAGGGAAACACCGGGAAGCATGGAAACATCCATGTCAAACGAGCCTTCATCCATGGTCGGGATGAATTCCGTACCCAGGCGTGTCACCAGAAAGAGCGACGCCACCAGGAGAACGCCCGCAACACTCAGCACGACCCGCTTCTTGTTCATGGCATATTCGAGCAGCGGCAGATAAAGCCTGTTTGCGTGCTTCATGATGAAGCTGACTTTTTCCGGGTGCGGTTTCAGAAACATGATGCAGAGCACCGGAATCACAAACACGGAGAGGAATAACGAAGCAAGCAGCGCAATGGCGACAGTGATGGCGAGAGGGCTGAACATCTTGCCCTCAATTCCTTCCAGGGAAAGTATCGGAATAAAGGTGAGAGCGATAATCAACTCACCGAAGATGCTCGGCTTTCTGACCTCCATAACCGCTTTCAACACCGTCAGCAGTTTTGGCTGCCGCCCCCCCTCATCGCTCAAATGGCGCTGGACGTTTTCCACCTGGATGATGGTCGTGTCGATTATCATACCGATGGAAATAGCCAGACCACCGAGGGACATCAGGTTCGCACTGATCCCCGCCAGCTTCATGACGATGAACGTGGCCAGAAGCGACAGTGGCAATGCGATGAGCACTACGATACTGCCCCGGATACTGTTCAACAGCAGGTACAGCACAATCAGGACCAGGATTGCCCCTTCGATCAGCGCCTTGTTTACCGTACCGACGCTTGCCTTCACAATATCGCTGCGGTCGTAATAGGGAACGAGCTTGACCCCCTCGGGAAGCACATTGTTTTCGTTCATCTCCCTGGCTTTTTCCGCCACCCGGCGCACCACCTCACGGCTGTTCTCGCCGCGCAACATCATGACAATGCCGCCAACCGCCTCATCTTTGCCGTTCTTCATGGCGGCGCCCATGCGCACGGCCTCGCCGACCTTCACCTGTGCCACGTCCCGAATATACGTCGGCGTACCGCCTTGGGATTTCAGGACAATGTTTTCGATGTCACTGATATTCCTTATCAAACCGACCCCGCGGACAATGTACTGATCCGTACCCCGTTCAAGGAGGTTGCCGCCGACATTTTCATTGTTGCTGCCAATCGCGGAGTAAACATCATCCACGGTTATGGCATATTTCAGCAACTTTTCGGGGGAGACGATTACCTGGTATTGTTTGAAATAACCGCCGAAAGAATTTATCTCGTTCACTCCGGCAACGCTTTTCAGTTGAGGGGTAACGATCCATTCCTGAATGGTCCGCAAGTTTGTCAGGTAGGCAATCTTCTGCTGCGGATCTTCCGGCATCTTACCTTCGAGGGTGTACTGGTAAATCTCCCCCATGGCCGTGCCGATCGGGCCCATGGCAACTTCAACGCCCTGCGGAACCTGCTCCCGCGCCTCCGCCAACCGCTCGAAAACCAACTGCCGGGCAAAATAGATGTCCACATTATCCTTGAAGACGATGGTGACAATTGACAAGCCGAACTTGGTGACGGAACGCATCTGCTCGATGTCGGGCAGGCCGCGCATGGCCATTTCAATCGGATAAGTCACTTTTCTTTCAATCTCCAGTGCCGAGAGACCATCGGCATGGCTTACCACTTCAACCTGAATATTGGTGACATCCGGAAAGGCATCAATCGGCAGTTTCAGATATGAGTACGATCCTACGGCAATTATCAGCAGCGAAAGGAAGAGGATCATCCCCTTTTGCCGCAGCGTATAGGCGATCAATTTTTCAAGCATCGGAACCCCTCTGCACTACATGTATTTGTGGCTGTTATTCACCATGGCCATGCTCGTCCGTCATTTCACCCTTTTTGATTTCAGATTTGAGAATGAACGCCCCCTTGACGGCAAAGCGCTCACCCTCATTCAGACCGGCAACAATCTCAACCACACCGCCTGCCGTCCGGCCGGTCTCAACCGGGCGTGCTACGAATTCATCCTCATGTTCCGCTATAAAGACCACCTTTTTGCCATCCAGATCCTGCAGGGACTCTTCGGGAACCGCCAGAACCGCCGGGGCGTCGGCCGCCAGTGCCAATTGAACGGTAGCGAACATTTCCGGCTTCAGCCTGCGCCCCGGGTTGGCCACTTCGATCCGTGCCTTGACCGTTCGGGTCGATTGATCCACCAGATCGGCAATGTAAGTGATGCGCCCTTTCAATTTCGAGTCGGGGAAAGCGCCGACGGTAACAATTGCCGACTGCCCCTTATGCACCTTGGCCAGGTCTTTTTCGTTAATATCGATCTGCACCCAGACCGAAGAAAGATCGGCCACGGTGTAGAGACTTTTGGAGGGATCGGAAAGTTCACCCACAATGGCGTGTTTTTCGGTAATGATGCCACGTATGGGTGAATGAACCGGCAATAAAGGCCTGCGGAGTTTTTCGCCGCCGCGGCCCGGCAGTGCAACGCCATAAAGAGCAAGCCGCTCCCTGTCGGTGTGCAACTCGCTCTGAGCCATCTTGTATTCGGTTTCCGCCTGATAGATGTCCTTTCTGGCGGCAATCTTCTTTTCAACCAGGTTTTTTACCCGCTCCATGTTGGCCTGGGCAAGGTCAAGTCTGGTTTTTGACTGACGATAGCGATTTAACGCCTCACCGAGCTCGACGCTATCCAGGGTTACCAGCGTCTGGCCGGCAGCCACGCTGTCCCCCAGAGAGGCCCTGACCGCCACTATCTTGCCGCTGATCGGTGGCGATACGTGGGCAATGCGGTCGGCATTGGCCTCCACCTTGCCGGTGGCGCTGATCACGCCAGCCAGACGTTGTTTTATCGCCGGCGCGACAGCCACACCATTCTGTTTCTGCATTTCGCTGGTCATTTTGACGCTGCCCGCCTCAACGTGCTCATCGTGACCTTCGTGAGCTTCATCATGCTCTTTATACGCAGCGCCTTCCTCATGTCCCTCTGCTTTTTCGTGCGCATGCTCCGCCTGCTCCGAACTGCCGGTTTGACTCTGGATCGAACGATAGAGAAAGCCGCCCCCCAGTGCCGCGGCCAGGATAATTCCGACAATGATTACTTTCTTATTCACTTCACACCTCCGCTAAGTTCTGTTGCCACTGCTGTTTCAAGCTTCACAAGAGCTGCCTGACGATCATACAGTGCCTCAAGATAGCCATCGCTGACTTCGAAAAATTTCTTCTGTTCCTCGATGACGGTCAGAATGCCGACCTCGCCGAGTCGATAGGCTTCCTGGGTCAACTTCAGATTTTCCTCCAGTTGGGGAATGATGCTGGACGTGAAGAGAGAAAGAACTGTATCGGCATTCTGAAAACCGGCATAGGCTGTGTCCACTTCCCGTTCGACATTCCTGCTGGCGGCGACAAAGCGACTTTCCGTACTGCTCCGTTTAGCGCGAGCTTCCTGGACACCAGCCTGATTTCTATCGAACACGGGGATCGGCAGCGACAGCTTCAGCCCGATGGTGTTTGCCGTATCTTTACCCTCGATGCCCCCGATCTCCATGGTGGTCGAGTCCCTGGTAACAGCCAGACCAGCGGTAAGGTTAGGAATGGACTCGGCCTGAGCAAGAACAATATCTGCTTCGTCCCGGTTTTTTTCTGCCTCCAGGGCTTTAAGGTCGGGGCGCTGCCGGAGGGCCAGTTGTTTCAGATCAGACAGATTTTTCGTCACGGATTGTGCCGATTCCAGCGTCCCGTCTATCGTCGGAGTATCTTCCGGCGAAAGGCCCATGAGCATCCAGAGTCTGGCTTGATTCTGATTCAGTTTTTTTTCGGCAGCAATTTTAAAGCCTTCACTCCGTGCCAGTTCAACCATGACTAAATTCTTTTCCAGTTCCGGAATATCTCCAGCGGCCAAGCGCTCTTTCGCAACATCAAGCAACTGTCGATTGAGTGCAATAGCGCGCTCCGCAAGGATAATCCGGGACCCGGCAAGAACGGCATCATAAAAAGCCGTTTTTACCTCGTCACGCAGCAGTCGTTCTCGATCCGCCAGCTGCCACTGGTACATTTCCAAATCCCGTTCCGCGCTGGCAAGACGTTTAGTGCGTTTGCCGGCCAGCAGGAACTCCTGCGAAATCCCGAGTGACAGACTGTTTTCGGAGCTGTTGCCGGTCAGAGCCCCCGTACTTCCTTCAAAATCAAGGGTCGGGTTTGGCAGAAGTCCCGCCCGGACCTTTCCGGCATCACGAAGACCTTTTTCTTCACGAAAAGATTTCAGGTCGCCATTATTTTGTACCGAAATTTCAACGATCTGCGACAATGCCAGCTTAGACGACCCAGCCGACACCGGAGATGATGCGAGAATCCAGAGCAAACCGGGTACAAGGATCCGTGCTCCTCTTCCAAATGCTTTTGTTCTCAAAGGAAAAACCTCCCAATATTCAGTTTTTTGTGACAATTTTAGCTGGCTGAGGACACACCACAACGGAAACGGGGAGACATTTGTCCCTGATGAGGGCAAACCGCTCCCAGCGGAACGCCTTAAGCGTGGATTTGGGGGGGGATAAATCTGGATAGGAATACTTTGGGTTGAAACCTGAACGGTTCAAAGGTGTAAAGTGTCAAAACAAATGGATTATAACTGATGAGTACTGGTTGGCTGGATAGTGGCGCATGACACGTACAGCTGGCGCAGGTGTCGCAACCATCAAAATCTTTGTGCTGTTCGAGAGGGGAACAGGGGTTGAGGTGAGAAGTGGTAAACTCCAAAAGTGCAGCTTGGCCGCTCACTTTTTTCACGTGGTACTTGAATTTACCCCAGTTTCGTGGACAGTAAGTTAAGCTGCGAGATTGAGTTCCTCG
>SBEG01000004.1 GCA_009668975.1 Deltaproteobacteria bacterium
GTTTCACCATTGAGTCGGGCGCGGCAAGCAGCGCCCCTACAAAACAAAACTTCATCTCAGTCCAGCAGATGCACATCCACCTTGTCACCGGCCCTCAGATCTTGCTTTTCAGCCGGGATCACGGCAATTCCGTCAGCAAGAAGCAGCGTTTTGAGGAAGCCGGTATCCTGTTTGCCGGCACTCTGGACCAGAAACTCGCCATTTTCCTGCGTCACCGCGACCCGGATAAAATTTACTCTGCCCGGCTTTTTGGGGATATCCATTTGCAGCGTGGCCTTGACCATCGGCCGCAGCACGCGAGAATGACCCATCATCTTCAGCAGAGCCGGACGGACAAATTCTTCAAAAGTGAGGAGGCTTGAAACCGGGTTGCCGGGAAGTGAAAATATTGGTTTCCCGTCCCGGAGGCCGAAAGCCGTTGGACGCCCCGGTTTGATATCGACCCTCCAGAAGGCCTGAACAACCATCAGTTCGGTCAGGACATCCCTGACGTAATCGCAGTCTCCGGCAGACACCCCCGCGGAGGTGATCAGGACATCGGCACGCAACCCCTCGACCAGCTTTTCGCGGAGACTTTCCCGATTATCGCGCGCAATACCAAGCATGACCGGAATACCGCCGGCCTGCGTAACCGCAGCGGCCAGAGCCAGGGAATTGCTGTTGATAATTTTACCGGGCGCAAGCGCCTCGCCCGGCTCCACCAATTCGTCTCCGGTGGAAAGTATGGCAACGCGCGCCCTGCGATAAACCGGCACGAAAACTTTGCCGAAAGAAGCCAGCATGCTGATTTCCGAAGGTCTCAGCAGAGTACCGGCAGGGAGAACCGTCTCTCCGGACCTGACGTCCTCGCCTTTGAAGCGAATGTGATCACCAGGTTTGACCGCCGTCTTTATGGTAACCCGGTCATCCTGCTCCTCTGTCTCCTCATACGGAACCACCGCATCAACACCCGGCGGGATCGGGGCCCCGGTCATGATCTTCACCGCGGTGCCGCGCTCGACCTCCGCGATCATATGGTCACCGGCGGGAAGGAACCCGGCAAGTTTCAGGGTACCCCCACCCGGACAATCAACCGCATGAACCGCATAACCGTCCATGGCGGTATTATCCCATAAAGGCATGTCCCAAGGAGCGGCAATATCCTCGGCGAGCACCCGGCCGGTTGCGGTGAGAATTTCAACTTTTTCAACTCCCAGGGGAACAACGCTGTCAAGGATGATCTTTCGGGCTTCTTCAAAGCTGGGCATGATTACAACTCCCTATCAATAAATATGCAGGCGATTCGTTCGTTGAACTGAATGAACCTTTCATGTAACAGATATTACCGCAGTACGTCAAGTGACTGTGCCGCCGCCAAAGATGAAACGCCTTGGTGATGCGCGCATGAGCGAGACCATCACTAGCTCGCCATGGACAATTCGGATGATTATTTCCCGTGGATGACATGAACCGCTGTCGCCTTGAAGGACGCAAAGACCTTTTTACCCTCTTGTAGCTCAAGTGAGGTGTACGCTTCGCGGGTAACATACGAAACAAGCGGGAAACCACAGTCAAGGGTGAGCTTCAGAAAGGGACCCAATGATGAAATGTCATTGATAACTGCCGGAAAAATATTTCTCGCACTGGTTTTTTGATCGGAATGGTTCAGCTCGATGGAAACGTTTTCCGGACGAATGCAGCAATAAACCTTTTCACCGGGATGATAATTTCCAACTGCATCTATCTCCACACCCGCCACGGAAATTGCCACGATGCCTTCTGGAGAGTTCACTACCCGACCTTCGAGAATGGTATCCATACCGACAAAACTCGCCACAAACTCGTTAGAAGGATTATTCATGACTTCGAGGGGGGTGCCCTGTTGAACGATTGATCCGTTGTTCATGACCACGATACGATCCGACATGCGAAGCGCCTCCGACTGGTCGTGCGTTACCATGAGCGCGGTGATGCCGGTTTCGCGGAGAATTTTGTCCAGATCATCGGTAAGAGCATTTCGGGTGGGTGGATCGAGAGCGGAAAAAGGCTCATCAAGAAAGATGATTTCCGGCTCGATGGCAAACGCCCTGGCGAGGCTTGCCCGTTGAGCTTCCCCGCCGGAAAGCTTGCGTGCCGAGCGTTGTGCCAGATGCTCGATATTGAAACATTTCAGATAGCGCATCACCCGCTCGCGGATTTCATCGTTCTTCATGCCCCTGATTTTCAAGCCGGAAGCAACATTTTTATACACCGTGGTATCGAAGAGAAGCGGCTCCTGAAAGACCATGGAAACCTTGCGCCGGTAGTTAAAAACTGCGTCACGGGAAGCGATGGCTTCCTTCCGGTAGGTAATCTGTCCTTTGACAGGGCGAGCGAGACAGTTGAGCACCAGCAGCAGCGTCGACTTGCCGCTGCCGTTCGGGCCGATCACTGAGATGAATTCTTTCTCACGGATAAAAAAGGAAGGGATGTCCAGGATCGACACCCCCCCAAGTTCGACCTTGAGATTTTCTAGCGATAGAATAGTATCCTTGAGGGTCACCGGGGCCTCTCTCTTTGCTGAATGAGGGTAAAAACATAATTAACGGCAAACACGAGCAACAGCAGAATGATCGACAGCGCGAAAGCCACGTCGAATTCACCCTTGCCGGTTTCCATCACCGTGGCGGTGGTAAGCACGCGTGAATAGCCCTTGATGTTACCGCCCACCATGATCGAGGCGCCAACTTCGGAAATCACCCCGCCAAAACCGGCCATGACGGCTGCCATCAAGGGAAGACGCGCCTCCCGGAGGAGGATCCAGACCATCTGCAGTTTAGTTGCCCCAAGGGAAAGGATCTGCAGTCGCATCTTGGCCGGGAGATTCTGCAAGGCAGCAATGGAGATGCCCATGACGATCGGTGTCGCGATAACCGCCTGAGCGAGGATCATGGCGGTCGGCGTGTAGAGGATATCCAGAAAGCCGAGCGGGCCATTCCTCCAGAGGAAAACCGTGACAAACAGACCGACCACGACCGGGGGGAGCCCCATGCCGGTGTTGACAACGCTGACCACGAATTTTTTCCCCGGAAAACGGGTTAGGGCGACGATCATCCCGGTTGATATTCCTATCAGCACGCTGATGAACGTCGCCACTCCCGAGACCTTGAGGGAAAGCCAGGTAATCCCAAGCACTTCCCGATCCAGTGAAAGAATAAGCTGGAACGCCTTGACTAATCCCTCAAGAATCAGATCCATCTGCTACAGCCCCAAAGACTCGGGTTTTTTGCCTGCGTCAGGAAAGAACAGGGCACTGCCGTATTTTTTAACGCCATAGGTCTTGATAATGCCCTGGGCTTTTTTACTTACTACGAAATTGGCAAAAGCTTTCGCGCCGGCGGTATTAACCTTGGGCCACTTGGCAGGGTTCACCTCGATCACATGGTAAATATTGAGCAGTGCGCCGTCACCTTCCACGACGATGTCGAGGCCCAGGTTCTTTTTCATGGACAGGTAGGTACCACGGTCAGCAATGGAATAACCGTCTTTTTCGGCAGCAACATTCAAGGTCTGGCCCATGCCGAGGCCAGTCTGCTGATACCACCGCTGACCTTCAGGATTCATACCGGTAGACTTCCAGAGTTTCTTCTCCAGGGCATGCGTCCCGGAATTGTCGCCCCGTGACAGGAACAGAGCATTGGCCGCGGCAATTTTCTTCAGAGCTTCTTTGGCTGATTTGGTGCCCTTGACCTTGGCCGGATCGGTTTTCGGACCGAGAACCACGAAATCGTTATGCATAACCAGCATTCTGTTCACGCCGTACCCTTCGGCAACGAATTTCTTCTCCGCGTCGGGTGAGTGAACAAGAAGCACATCTGCCTCGCCCTTCTCGCCCATTTTCATTGCCTGGCCGGAACCGACCGAAATGGTTTTAACGAAGTAGCCGGTCTGTTTTTCGAATACCGGAAGCAGCTCGTCCAGCAGTCCGGAATCCTGGGTGCTGGTGGTCGTGGCCAGAATAATGGTCTTGTTGGCGGGAGCCGCCTGGGAGGTCGAAGGGGCAAAAGTCGCAAGCAGCGCGAAAGCAAAAGCCGCCAGTGAGAAAGATGCTGTCTTGAGAAATTTCATATGTGGTACTCCTTTGAATTAATTAAGTGTCTCAGATTATTGCTTGGCTTGCAGCGCCTGCCATTCCGGGGAATTGGGGAAAAACAGCGGGCTGCCATAGGTATCAATATCGAATTCAAGAATCAACTTCTGACCCTTTTCCGGCGAGGTCAACCACTGAACAAACTTCATCGCATCCTGGTAGTTGGCTTTCGGGAATTTCTTCGGGTTAACCGGAATTACCGAGATAAAGTTCAGCAGCGCCTCGTCCTTCTCCACCAGGACGGCCAGTTTGATGGATTTCTGCAGGGAAAGATAGGTCGCCCGGTCCATGAAGGTATAGGCGCCTGTCTGGTCCGCGTAGTTAAGCGTAGGGGCATTACCCTCACTTCCTTTTGCATACACTTCATACCAGCTGCCGGCGGGAGCAATGCCGGCTTTCTTCCACAGATCCATTTCCGCCACATGGGTTCCGGACTTGTCACCACGGCTGACAAAAGGTGCACCCTTCTCGGCGATTTTCTTCAGAGCCTCAGTTGCACTGGTCAGGCCCTTGATGCCCGCGGGATCTAAAGCCGGGCCGACAATGACAAAATCATTGTACATGACCGGAATCCGCTCAGTGCCGTAGCCATCGGCGATGAACTTCTCTTCCAGGGATTTGGCATGAACCATGACCAGATCAACCGTACCCTGCTCCGCAATCTTGAGTGCCGCGCCGGTCCCGGCCCCGACGTGACGAACGCGGATGCCGGAATCCTTCTCGAACTGATCCTCAAGAGCAGCAACGATGCCCGCATCAATAGGCCCGATGGTGCTGGCCATCAGGACAAAGTCCTTTGCCTGGACCTGCACCGCTAACGCGGCGCACAGTATAAACGAAAACAAAACGGAAAAAAATGCTTTTCTCATCCAATCCCTCCATTGAGAAAATGTGGTGGATACCGCACAGCATTGTAAAACAAGGACTATAGCGTGAAGTAAAAAAACGGGGGGAGAAAATCTCCCCCCCATCCATGAAGAAGGTTAGAGTTGAAAATAACTCTCAAGCTGTTGATGATATTCTAGAATGTAACGGTTGCTTGCATGCGGAACTGCATATCGTCGGTATTGGGAGTTCCCTGTTTGTGAATGTTGCCGACATCTGCCTGGAGCTTCAGATTATGGTTATTGAAGTAGTAGGAAAGAGCGCCGATAACTTCGGTCTGAAGGTTGTTGCTAACGTCTCGATTCGGGTCAAGGTAGGAGTAACGAACCGCGGCTTCAAGCTTCTTGGGAATGATGCAGTAGCCGGCCTGGAGATAGTAACCCTGCGCACGAACGGTGCTGTTTGTAATCTGGCCATCAGCCTGCCCCCAGAAGTATTCAGCCTGAGCAAATGCGCCCATCCACTTGAAAGCCGTGTCGACAACAAAGGAGTTGATATCGACTTTTTCAGAAGCATTGAAATCTGCGGCATTTCTACCGACCCAGCCGCTTGTTGCATTGGCATAGCCATTATTTGTCGTTTCAAAGGTACCTGCTGCGGTCTTTTTCAGGATATTTCTGTAGAAACTGGAACCCACCGTAACCAGAGGTTTCTGGCTAAACTGCGGATCACCTTCGGCGTAGCCGAATGCGCCGAGCGGGTTGACCTGCAGATGGGCAAGGAAGGCCATGCTGTTGGTAGCACCGGCGGTAACACGAGTAGAAGTCTGGCCTGCACCGTTCGAAACACTCAGATCGTAATTGATCAGGTCGCCCAGAACCTTGCCGCCTACGACAGCACCCAGGTCATAGCCGGGAGAGAAAGCCGCGGTGACCGGGGAAACAGCCACAAATTGGAGATTACCGACCGAAGACATGTTCTGCCTGCTGTATACCAGCTTGGTCTGACCACCCGTGAGCTGCAGTTCGTCGACAAATTTGTACTTAACGTAAGCGTTTTCCAGCATCTTCTTATCGCCGGACTGCTCAAGGCCGAACTGCAACATGTAGGTGAGGTCTTTGGAAAAGGCATAACCCGAAAAAATGAGCCGCCCTTTTGCCAGGTTGAACTGGCTCACGTCATTGCTGGTGTCGTTGTCCAGGAAGGTGTAACGAACCTGCATGAGGCCACCAATCGAGAGCTGAAACTTCTCGTCAGCCGAGGTAAGGGTAAAACCCTTGCCCAACTTATAGCTGATCGGAGTACTCTTGGTGACTTCCTTGTAATCCGCCTCGGTGATAACACCTTTCTCTTTCAGAATGTCTTCGAGGGTCTTAGCTTCCGCTCCCTGAACGGCCATAAAACAGGCGCCCAGTGCGGCAATTACTGCTACCAAACTCTTTTTCACGTGCTCCTCCTTTTTTGCATGATAAGTTTGCACTACAGCCCCGTTTCAGGTTGCAGGCACGACATAACGTCATATAACACACACTATTATATAAATCATAATATATCGGTACCCAAGAAAAAACCCCTATATGCAAGGGGTTATTACCAGCAAATATGCGCTGTAAAATAAAAAACTACTCTCTGAAAGTCAAGCTAATTTTTTATTGGCCAATAAAATCTCAATCCCAAGCAGCGAACCGGCAAGTAATAGCACGTTTCTATTCACGCACGTAAATATCCTGATCGGATTCATGGACCATTCCCATGACATAAGAATATTCCGCCTCAATAAGATCATAGTGTTTCTGTGTCTCCCAAATGACCTTTTCGAAAACTCCTCGAACAAGGGGATCAACCATGTCACCGGCAAACTGCGAATACCGGTCGATCAGGTATTTTTCCTCCTTCAAGGCTATTTCGAGAGCCTGCTGCTCATGGGTTTCCCGATCGATGGCCTTTTCCAGCAAGGCATAATTCGCCGACGCCTTGTCGGGAGGCGACGAGATGTAGGATGCGAGATCTCCGAAATCGCTCCCCTTGTAATGTCCGAAGAAGGCTCTAAGATGTTCCTCTTCCTCGCCGGCAAGAAGCTGAAAGATCTTTTTTGCTCTTTCGACCACGCTCACGGACGCAGCTTTCAGATAGAAGTCCATACTGTCTTTCTCAGCTTTAATGGCTAACTTGAGAGCCTCTTGCAATGAATATTCCTTCCCCATAGTACCACCTCCAGGATATGTAGGAGCGGCCCCCTCTGGCCGCCCAACTCGGACAGGCACAAGGTCCTGCCCCTCATGACAAATGACAACTGAAAGAAATTATGATGCTAGCGAAAAACTTGCCATACTCGCGACCGCTTGTCGCCTAAGCTTCAGCGGTGGAGCAAAACGGGCATCCAGGACTCATAAAAGTTAATAAAATCCTGGACTCCCGCTTTCACGAAAATAACCAGAGTCCGTTTTTTTGATCCTATTGCGTGTGAATCAAATTATAGAACAATTCTCGTAAAAGCATAGCCGCTGACCGGTCAGAACAGATTAGTCACGGGCCAAAATATCCTGTACCGCAACCCCGGCCATGGTAAGCCCGAATATTCCCGGGACATATGAAATGCTCCCGAGAGTGATCCGCCGGTGCCGGCAGGAAAACACCTGTTCATCCTTATTGGGACAGATGCAGCCGGCCTTGCAAACATTTTCCTTGCGAGCGGGCTCGCGGTATTCCTCGGTGGAAAATACCACTTTCACGCCATGCTCGATGCCTTGCTTTTTCAAAAGTTTTCTAATAATTTTCGCCAGACGGCACTTGTGGGTATCGGCAATATCCGCAACCCGGATCCGGGTCGGATCAACCTTTGAAGCAGCCCCCATGCTGGAAAGTATCGGTAAACCCCGCTCGCGGCAACTTCGAATCAAATGCAGCTTGCTGGTAATGTGATCGATGGCATCCAGGACATAATCATATTTCTCCGACAGGAGAAAATCGCTGTTTTCCGCGGAATAGAAATCCTTATACGGGACAACATCCACATCGGGATTGATGT
The DNA here is from genome assembly GCA_009668975.1 of Deltaproteobacteria bacterium. Lineage (GTDB taxonomy): Bacteria > Desulfobacterota > Desulfuromonadia > Geobacterales > Geobacteraceae > RPRC01. The sequence continues at coordinate 7,962 of SBEG01000004.1, forward strand.
GCCGCAACCGCTCAGCCATCACCAGGGCCTTGGATTTCCCGACGGTATCGTTCAGGGCAATAATCTGGCGATTGATGTTGGTTAAACAGACATCATCGAAATCGACAATGACAAGCCGCCCCACTCCGGCCCGGCAGAGCGCTTCCGCGGCATAGCCCCCGACGCCACCAAGGCCGAAGACCGCTACGGCAGCCTGTCGCAGCTTTTCCACACCCTCCGGGCCGATCAGGATTTCGGTACGTGAAAATCGATGTTGTTCCGTCATTAATTTGCTCCTATTTGTAACTTTCAACCCAGGTAGTATTTCGGCAATAAACATGACAACCCTGATGTAGGGGCACGGCGCGCCGTGCCCTGATTGGGAGAGGACCGCTTGGTCCCTACCAGTGATATGACTATGTAGAAAATAATTTATCCAATCCTGAATAACCTTTCAGCATTGCTGGTCGTAACCCGAGCCACCTCTTCGACTTCAACCCCCTTCACTGCAGCAACCATCCGGGCTGTCTCAAGAAGAAAAGCCGGCTCGTTTACTTTACCCCGATAGGGTTCAGGCGCCAGATCCGGCGAGTCGGTTTCCAGGAGCAAATGTTCAAGTGCGACCCGGGACGCAACCAGCGGACCTTTCACCGCATTGCGGTAGGTAATCGTTCCTGAAAACGAGATCAGGAGATTTTCCCCGATAAAGATCCGTGCCATCTCGGCGCTGCCGGAATACGCATGCATGACGCCCCCGACCTCGCGGACATGTTCTTCCCGCAGGATCTGCATCAGATCTTCAAAGGCTCGGCGGCAGTGAATAATCACCGGCAGACCCATTCTGACAGCCAGGCGGAGTTGTCCGCGGAAAGCAGTTTTCTGCGCATTTCGCGAAACTTCGTCCAGAGCATAATCAAGGCCGATCTCTCCGATTGCTCTGGCATCCGCAGCATACCCGGCAAGTTCATCCAGCATCCGGTCATCATAGCGATCGGCAAACATCGGGTGAAGCCCGAATGCCGCAGATACTCCTTCCGTGGTTGACGCCAGCCGGGCAATTTCCGACCACTTTTCAGGAGTGACCCCCGGAATGATGAACCGCTCCACGCCCACGGCACGAGCCGAAACAAGCACATCAGCGAGTCGGGCGGCAAGGGCCGGGTGGTCAAGATGGCAATGACTGTCAATAAACATGGTGAAACCTGCCCCCTGGGGATCGTGCCTGCGGGTGTCCGTCTATCTCGTTTCCAACTTGGAAACTGCCTAGCCAGATCATAGCGAAAATCCTGCGCTTCGCATAGTAGTTAGTATAGGCCTTCCGCTGAAAGGAAACGAATCAACATTGACAAAATTTTCGCCATTATTTATAGTCATTTTCTGTTTCAGGGACAGTTCCAGCTCGGCTTTTACTCCCTTGGCTCCACCCGCCCCTGCTGCCCGGTACGATAAATTTTGACACAACAGGGGTCCATGTTACACTTTTCAGCAAGATGATTATGATAGTACACTTTTCTCACCACTCCTACCCCTATTCCGGCTATGACCCTCCACAAAGCCCTCCCTCAGCAGGGAGACACTGACCGATGGCTACGGGAGTACGGGCCATTATTTTCGATCTTGACGGCACCCTCTATAGCAGTGACGGTTTCGCGAACGAGATCAAACGGGGTGCAGCAGCATATATTGCCGGACTTAAAGGCATAACCGCCGACGCAGCCGCACCTCTTATCAAGGAAACGAGAGAACGGCTTTCCCGTGAAATTGGCCAGGAAGCAACCCTCTCCCTGGTATGCATTGAATTGGGCGGCAGTATCGAGGATTTCCACGCAACGGCCACCCCTCTGATCCATCCGGAAACGTTCCTGAAGCCGGATTATCGGGTGACAACATTACTGTCTAAACTGTCGCAATGGTATGATCTCTATTTATATACGAACAATAATCGGACTCTGACCAACAGGATTCTGGAGACACTTGAGCTGTCCTGCCTGTTTGAGAAAATATTCACCATCGAAGACTTCTGGCAGCCAAAACCTGACCGGAATGTTTTGGAACAGATATTCTCCACAATCCGCAGAACTCCCGATGAATGTCTGTTTGTCGGCGATCGGCATGACGTGGACCTGAAACTTCCGGCAAAGATGGGAAGCTCCTGCTTTCTGGTATCTGACATTGAAGATCTTTTAGGGCTGGAGATTTTTCTTTTCCGGAACATACACGAGCAGAAACCAGAGAACGCCCTCTACTCCAAGGAAACACAGATAATGACAAGAACGGAAAAAGATACCCTCGGAACACTGGAAGTACCCGCCGATGCCTATTACGGAGCCCAAACGGCCCGTGCGATCGTTAATTTTCCCATCTCCGGGCTTAAGCCGCATCCGGCCCTGGTCTGGGCAACTCTCACCATCAAGTTGAGCGCTGCACTGGCCAACATGGAAACGGGCAGACTTCCGCAGGAACTCGGAAACGCAATCGTCCAGGCCGCAAAAGAAGCCCTTTCCGGTGCTTTCGCTGATCAATTTGTCGTGGATCCGTTCCAGGCCGGTGCCGGGACATCCCATAACATGAATACAAATGAAGTTCTGGCTAACCGCGCTGAGGAAATTCTCGGAGGCGAACGGGGCGTTTATGCGAAAGTACACCCCAACGACCATGTCAACATGGCCCAGTCAACCAATGACGTGTTCCCGACGGCCATGCGACTCTCCTCGTTGCGCATGATCTCTGAACTTCTGGACGAAATGGACGGCCTGAAAAATTCCCTGCGGGCCAAAGGAGCCGAGTTTGACGGCATCCTCAAATCCGGACGCACTCATCTTCAGGACGCCGTGCCGATCAGGCTCGGCCAGGAATTCGAGGCCTACGCTGTCGCCATAGAAAAAAATACCGCCAATCTCCGTGGCTGCCAGGAACACCTTTACCAGCTCGGACTCGGTGGAACAGCGGTCGGCACCGGCCTGAACGCAGAGCCAAGCTACATCGAACAGGTCGTTAAAATCATCCGTGACGAAACCGGTTTTCCGGTGGTCAACGCCGCCAACCTTGTAGAAACGACGCAAAATATGGACCCCTTCGTTGTTCTCAGTTCGGCGCTGAAAAGCATCGCGATCAATCTTACGAGAATCTCCAACGATCTGCGGCTGTTATCCTCCGGCCCCATGACCGGCCTCAATGAAATCAATCTGCCGCCGGTCCAGCCCGGATCATCCATCATGCCGGGCAAGGTAAATCCTGTTATCCTTGAAATGCTAAACATGGTATCATTTCAGGTGATGGGAGCCGATACGGTCATAACCCTGGCGGCCCAGGCAGGACAGCTGGAATTGAATGTGATGATGCCGGTCATTATTCATAACATCCTGTCGTCCATCGAAATAATGAAAAACGCAATCCGCAAACTGAGAGAATCCTGCATCGACGGCATTACGGCCAACATTGCCCAGTGCTCCCGCTATCTTGAGAGCTCCGTCGGCATGGCAACCATTCTTGCCCCTCTTGTCGGCTATGCCGCGGCAGCCGAAATTGCCAAGGAATCCCTCAAAACCGGAAGAAGTACAAAAGAAATCATCGTCTCACGCGAGCTGCTCTCACCAGAGGCGCTCGCGGAAATAATCGATCCCTATCCCCTGACCACACCGGGGATTTCCGGAAAGAGAAGCACAAAACCAAAGGAGGAAGTATCATGATCGAAGAAGTAAAGAAAGTACTGGAGACACTTCGTCCCGCTCTTCAGGCAGACGGCGGCGACGTTGAATTTGTCGAACTAACCGAGGATGGAATTGTCAAAGTGAAACTGGTTGGCGCATGCGGCCACTGCCCCATGTCGACCGTAACCCTGAAAAACGGCATTGAGAAGACTTTGATGGCGAAAGTACCGGGCGTCAAGGAAGTTGTCCGGGTCTAATATTCATTAACGCCGAGGCGCGGGTACTGCCCGCGCCTCTTTTTTTATCCGGGTATGCCTATGATGCACTCTTCCTATCGACCCAAAAGAAGCTCAGGCATCTTCCGTACGCCCCGTTTTCTGCAACGTTTCAGGAGAAACACCCAGGCCTTCTCCTTCTCCGGAAACAGAGTGGAACTTTTCCGCAATGGGGGAGATTTTTTCCCCGCCATGTTCCACGAGTTCGGCCTGGCAACCCGCCATATCTGCGTCGAATTCTATATCCTGCGCAACGACCGGACCGGAAACCTTTTTGCTGAAGCATTGATCGACGCGGTACAGCGCGGTGTCAGCGTCTACCTCATGTACGATTATCTCGGCAGTCTCGAAACCCCGGGATCGTATTTTCGGCATTTGGAGGAAGCCGGGGTAACCTGCTTTCCTTTCAACCGGCCATCATTCAAACGGGGTCTTGCCTGGTTCGACAGGCGCAACCACCGCAAGTTCGCCGTCATCGACGGCTCCAAAGCATTCCTCGGCGGAATGAATATCGGTGATGAGTATGCCGGTTATGGTGACAGCGTCTTACATTGGCGGGATGTGGGAATTCGTCTGGAAGGTGCTGCTGTCGCTCAACTTCAGAAACATTTTGTAGACCTCTGGACAAGTGAAACAGGAAGCCATCCGGCGACAATTTCCCCGCCGCTGCTCCTGTCCCCGCCAGGAAATGCCGAGGTTATGGTCGTCAGTGGCGGACCCCATCACAATGCGTCTTTCATCAGAAGCTCATTCAGAATGGCAATCGCCGGCGCGGCAAAAAGCATACGAATCGTCACACCCTATTTCGTGCCGGGTCCTCGCATCGTTCGCTCACTGCTCCGCGCGGCAAAAAGAGGAGTGCGGATACAACTCCTTCTGCCAGCTGTCACTGATGTGCCCTTGGCAAAAATTGCCAGCAGGGCCTACCTTTCGCCTCTGCTGAAGGCAGGGGTCGAAATTTATGAGCGGCAAGGGACAATTCTCCACGCCAAGGTACTGTTGATCGATAGCTGCTGGGCGACCGTCGGTTCGGCAAATTTTGACCTACGAAGCTTTCACCGCAACTACGAAGTCAATGTGATTATCGACAGCCCGGAATTTGGCCGGCAGATAGAGGAAATGTTCACGGATGACCTGACATTTTCCCGTCGCGTAACCCTTCTGGAACACGAAAAGCGACCCTGGATAGAAAAACTGCTCGAACGGTTGTGCGACCCGATCCGCAGATTTTTGTAAAAAAGAATATCAGGGGCAGGCCCCCGCCTGCGCGCTGGAGCGCTTCATCGCGCAAGCACGTGCCTGCCCGCTGCAACTACGCCGAACAAACGTGTGCATGCCAATAACAAGGCCAACCACAGGGGGTTGCCCCTACGAGGAACAACCAAAATCTCTCCCCCTGAAACGCAAGAAGCCCCCCTGCCATGTTCTGGCAGAAGGGCTTCTTTTTCCGCGACGCCCGCAACCGGCTACGGTGGCGGGCTAGATATGGCACCCCTCTTTACAATGGGATACCGGACGAATTCTAAAATGAGCAGTCCACATACGTCAGCCCTCCTTTCTCAGGATATTCGGGTATATCGTATTCTTGTTCTTAATAGTAATACTCCCACCAGCGAAAGTCAACCACACCTACATCATATTATATGCATTTTTTTATTATCTGCAGAAGTTTCCCCTCCCTTACTCCGAGGGCATGTTCCGGGCAAAGTTCGCGACAACAGAAGCAGCGGATGCACCGTGGGTAGTCAATTTCAAGTGAACCATTCCGGATCTCCATCGCACCGGGAGGGCAGGCATCCCGGCAGATGCCACACAATTTGCATTTTTCAGGAAGAGGAAATGGATATGCCGTAAAGTAGTGGCGGATATGCCTGGAGAGGAAACGCGGCAAGCCGAACTGCACATCGGAAAGCGGTGGCAATTTGAAGTCTGGAATACGCACTTCGTCAAGGGGGCAGCCACTGACCTGAATCGATGAGCGCTCCACCCCTGGAAGGGCCAGCTTTGCGGCAACCCGTTCCAGATAGAGAAGTTTTTTCGGGATACCGAGAATTTCCGCAGCAACCACGTCAACCGAAACAGCATTACTACCGGCGATCAGCAGACCGACCGGGCGGGGGTCACCACCGCTGGGACCATCCCCTTCCATGGCCGTTATGGCATCGACAATGTTCAGGTCAGGCTTCCTGATCTGATACATTTCCAGCAGCATCCTCGCGAAAAGATCGCGATCTTCGCCCGCCCGCAAATGCCAGGCGATCTTTCCGGCGCCAACCACGGCACCGAAAAGGTTTTTCACTGCACAGGTCATGGTCATCATACCGTGGGTTTTGAGTTTCGGCAGATTTATCAACCGATCCGCCTCAAGGTAGGGCCTGGCCAGCTCGAATCTTTTAAAGAGCCCTGGTCCGGCAACCTGTACGGGCTCGGTAAACTCAATCAGCTCCGTTCCCGTATCCGCAAGGACCTGCAAGATGCCGCATTTCTCCGCCACACGCTGAAGTTTCCCGATCCCGGGGCTGTCACCCACAAAAGGAATACCGCCAGCCTCGCGCACCAGGCCGATAACTGCCCGCACCACCTCCGGATGCGTCGTCACGGCAGCATCGGGTGATTTTGCTGAAAGCATATTCGGCTTCAGAAGAACCCGTTCCCCCGGCTGCACAAATGCACCCATACCCCCAAGCGGCGCAAGTAAACGGACCATGGCATCCCTTACTTCCGCACGCGAATAATCTGATGTTTTTTCAAGGAAAACCTGATTCATTTCAAGGAAACCTTTCCACGGTAAATACCTGAACTGACACTGCCGGCGGCAAAACCTTTCCTCTAGACATTTTTTTTTGCCTATGATATTTTCGAATCACTCTATTATATCAGGTAAATAAACTAAGGGGAGGTGAACATCTTGGCTTATACAATTTCTGACGAATGCATCAACTGCGGTGCATGTGACGATTCCTGTCCGGTTGGTGCAATCAGCGAATCGGGGAGCGTAAGGGTTATCGACGAAGCTGGCTGCATCGATTGTGGTGCTTGTGTTGATACATGTCCCGTAAACGCAATCAGCGAAGGCGCAGCACACTAAGTTCAACGATTTACGCAGACCAAAAGACGCCCGGAAAAATTTTCCGGGCGTCTTTTTTCATTCGGATCAGCAAAAACTCAGCGCCCATTCGTCTCGACCGGGCTCACAACCTCGGCGCCAAAATCCTTGGCGCCCCTTGGCACATCCTTGAAAACAATCGCAAAGGGAATTCCCTTGCCAGGCTGTACCTCGAAGTTTGCCAGCGTCTCTCCGAATTGTTTGCTCAGCACCTTAACCATGCTGGAATACGGCTGCATGGCCAACTGCTCGCCAGACAAAACATTTCCGCAAAAGACCGTCTGTTGCGCGAGGACCTCACCATCAGGGCCGTAGACCTTGCCCTTCACTTGCATCGTCGTTAACGGCATAGAGGAAATGTTAAAGGCTTCGCCTGTCATGACGAATATTTCACCGGCATCCCTGTTGGCAAGAAAAGTTCCCTCCAACGAGCGGATTTCCACCAACCCGCCCGCCTTCTTCCCGGGTCCCACTAATGACTTCACTGACTCAGGCAACATTTCCACCATCTGCCCGGCATGTTGGGAGTAAAGATAATAGCCGCCCACGCCCAGCAGCAGTATCAACAGAACCGCCAGCAGGATCGGCCGGAAAGGCGAACTTTTTCTGCGGGAAGAAATGGAAAGCGGAGAAAGTTCTTCAGCCAGTTCCTCCTCATCTTTCGAATCCGCAACCGGCCAGAGACGTTCACGAATCGAAGAGGTTGATTCGGGCTTCTGAGGTTCAACAGGGTCTGTGGGGCTGTCAGGCGCAAGAGAGGCAGGGTCAGCCGAATCCTCATCCGGCAGTTGGCTATCGTGAACAGGAGCACGCTCAAAAAGACTTGCGAGTCCGAAATCCTCCGCGTCGTCTTTCGTGGTAGTGATTTTTTCCGATGGATCAAAGTCTGGCGAGCCCTGAAAATGAGGCAGGCCAACATTCTTCCGCAGGACCTCCGAAAAGGGTGGCTCCTGAGTTTCCGGCTGTACCGGCGTTGCCTTTTCCTCTGCTGCCTCTTCTCGTGATTCACCGGAAAAAGACTCAGACTCCTGATCACCTTCATCCCATGACAGAGAATCGGCAGTATCATCACGATCCGCCAAAGCTGCGCCAGAAGATGACGCACCTGTCCCAAGCTCGGCATCCTGAGGCAAAGAACCCTCCTGCGTGGACTGGTCAGCGGTAAAACCGTCCTCCGGGAAATCGTGTTCCTCATCCTCTTCCGGAAACTCATTCCCGCCAAATCCCTGAAGAATGGATTCAAAGTCTGACTCTTCTTCAGGAGACTCCCTTCGCACAACAAAGGTATGACTGCAGCGGGAGCATCTCACCCGGATCCCGGCCTCGGTTACCCGGGAATCGTCGAGCTTGAAACGTGTTTTGCATTTTTCACATTGGATAATCATGTATTTTGTCCCCACAAAGAGAAATTATTACATTGCAGGGGCAAGCCCGTGCCTGCCCGTATGAAGAGCGGCGATAGGGATCGCCCCTACGAAATCTTTCGTGTCATGTAAATTTCACTGTGGAACATCATCAGAATTACCAGTAGGAACCACTTCATACACAGCCGGTAACTCGCGATAACGCTGGTCCAGATCCAATCCGTATCCCACAAGAAAACCGCACACTTCGCGAATTCCCGCATAGTCCGGCTCGATGGGCTGGGTACGCCGCTTGCGGTTGTCAATCAAAGTACAAACCTTCAGACTTGCCGGGTTCCTCTGCCTCAAATCCTGCACTAAAGCAGAAAGGCAAATACCCTGGTCAATGATATCTTCGACGAGTAAAACATCCCTGCCCTGGACAGAAAACCGGGCATCCCGTACCATTTTAACTTTTCCGGTTGAGTCCATACCGCAATAACTGGAAATCTCCAGGAACTCGACCGTTGCGGGAATAGTGAATTTCCGGAGCAGGTCAGCAGCAAAAATGAATGCACCTTTAAGGATAACCAGTACCAGGAGTTCTTTACCTTCGTAATCCCCGGAAATTTCTCGGGCGAGCCTCTGGACTTCCCGGTCGATGCGTTCTTTGGAGTATATCTCCCGTAAAGTGTAATCCATAGCCGATAACCCTGCGTACCTACCGTGAATTTCCTTCTGATTCTATAGCAAAAAGGCACAGCTAGTGTCAAATCAATATGGTTTGCACACTATGTTTATGGTATAAAGTTTCTATCAATTCACTTGTTGACCCGACCCCAAAAGGAGATCGCAATGAAAACCGGAATTTCTCTGACAACAATCCTGGCAGCAGTACTTTCCCTGGCCGTACCAGCCATGGCCGGCCCGCAGCTAACCTTCGACAAGAATGTATTCGACTTTCATTCGGTGGTCCAGGGCAAGACCGTGTCACATTCTTTCACCTTCCGGAACACCGGCGATGCTCCGGCAACCATCACCCGCGTCTCGTCCTCGTGTGGCTGCACGGTGGCGAATGTTTCCGACAAGGTTATTCCTCCCGGGAAATCCGGCGCCATTAAAGCAGCTTTCGACTCGAGCGATTTCTACGGACCGGTATCAAAAGATGTTTTTGTTTATCTGGGTGACCAGCAGAAACCTGCTTATATACTTAGCATGAAAGGCCTGGTTGTCGAAGAGCTTGTTATTACACCACGGCAGATAAATCTCGGTTCCGTGAAAGCAGGTGTTCGCAAAGAAGTAACGGTGGTTATGGAGAACAAAGGCAATAAAACGGTCAAAATCACCAGCCTGAAGACCGAATTACCGCAAACAACCATCAGTTCAGGGAAAAAGACCCTTAAGCCGGGTGAGAAAACATCGATAAAAATCACCGTAATCCCACGAACTGACAACCGTTTTGTCAATGGCTACCTGACAATTTCAACGAACAGCCAGGGAAAAGTGGAAAAAACCGTTCCCATCTTTGGAGTACTGGCAAAATAACGACGTACCTCTGCAAAGGGAAGATAATCAATCTTCTCAGCCATTTTACCCTTGAGAATACGGGCGAAATAGTGTAGTTATATATTGCTCGGGCGGTTAGCTCAGTTGGATAGAGTACAGGCCTCCGAAGCCTGGGGTCGTGGGTTCGAATCCCATGCCGCCCGCCAACTTCAGACAGAATCCCTTAGGGGACAGATAGAGAAAAGCCGCTTTTTGAGCGGCTTTTATTTTTCGTTAAAACGAGAACCCTTTCCGCACGCGCCACAAATCCCGCTCGCACTCCATTCATTGGACCACGGAACACCACCTCTATAGCCCTCCCTACTCACAAGTCATCAGATTTCATCAAAACAGACTCAACTTGGCTCAAATGTTAAGATCTCTTATTATTGATAGGCACCAAAAATTCATCCCTTGTCAGCAACGAGGGATGGTCTCAGGGACAAATGAAGCTCAGTCAAAGTGCGAAATATCCCAATTTATCCATCACAAAAAAATTAAAACAACGGTGAAATTTGTTTTAAAAGCATATCTCTTTGACTATCTGCTCAACTTTTACAGTTTTTTTAATAAATATTTCGGATAAAATCGCAACATATTGATATTATAATATAAATGCGTACGCGTTAATTACTTGACAATATTTCACATGAAAGTATTATTGGGAACAAAGGGACAAAATAACAGTGTTTGCACAAATTAAAACCAAATTCATCTCAATGAGATATAGTTCTCCAGTTTTTATAAAATCCTGCCAAAATCATCGGAGGTTGAAATGCACCAACCGAGGAGAAATACCGTTCAGCCTATGCTCATTCTCAGAAACTCCAAAGGACAGACCCTCGTAGAATACGGATTGCTGCTCATTCTGATAGCTGTTGTAGTTATTGCGGCAGTTACCTTTGTTGGCCAAAAAACGAATACAATGTACTCAACGATCAGCACATCACTGCCTCAACCCTCGAACTGATTATTACAGCGGCAATTAAGCAACTCAATGCAGGAGCGCCTTCAGGTTCGATAATCGCGGCTAAATCCGCTCCTACGTAAACATGTTTAGCTGCCAGAGTAATAAGCTACTTTTTTACAAAGGTGATTCAAAGGTGGTTAAAGGAAACAACCCACACTTTACAAAACCACCTGTGCAGAAGAAGCTATTTTTGTGAGCGAATTACCAAAAAGGAGGTGAGGAAGCAATATTAATTTAGTGCATTATATCTACAGAGGTTTTAACCCTGAAATATGGGTATTATCAGAAAGAAAGGGGAGACTAAAATGACAAATTTTATGACTGAACAGTATGTGAAGTTTACGAGCAGACTTGCTAGCTTGCTCAAAAGAGAAGAAGGACAAACCCTGGTAGAGTACGCCCTTCTCCTGGTACTTATCGCCATTGTAGTCATTGCTGCGGTAACGCTTGTAGGCAAAAAGGCAAATAACGTATTTTGCGAAATCGGCGGCACACTCTAATTACCAAAACTGGTTTTATTTTTTTTCAATGTGTGGAATTCAGGATCACCCGCAGTAAAAGGTGCTTACATGCCTCACAAATGGAAAGGATCAATATGAGCACTCATCAATTATTCAAACAGATATTTTAGGAAGAATAATGATGGGTGCTCATTTTTTCAGGTTGAAATATAAAGATTTTTTAAACATTTAACAATGACAGTTCATTCCTCTATTCAGGCTTTTTCCTGAAGGATGGGATTGAGAAATAGATGAGGTGCAGTACTATGCGAAACCAAAAAGTATTCGGCACTATGAACAGAATGCATTCCAAAGGCCAGGCACTGGTTGAAATGGCAATCATCCTCCCGCTTTTAATGCTTCTGGTTATGGGCATTTTTGAGTTCGGCCGTGCCATGTATATCAAAAACACATTAACACATGCTGCTCGTGCCGGTGCGAGGGCTGCAGTAGTAACCCCAAATATCATCGATGCAACCGATGCTACATGTGGAAGCAGCGGGAACAACGCAAATATTTATCAAACCGTCTGCAACAACATTTATAGTGGAATAGATAAGAATGATGTCACCATCGACGTTACCAGAACCGACCTTAATAGCTCTGGCACGCTCGATCCAGGTGATATGGCTGAAGTGAAAGTTGAGCTGAACAATTTTCGCACCAAATACAGAATAATTCCTTTCATACCTTTACCGGTCGCTCTATCAGGAACTACTGCTATGCGATACGAATAGCATCAAAATCATACATCGAAGCAACATACGGAGGGAGGACACATGACACGCCAGAAAACAGTTATCGTCGTCACGGCACTGGCGATAGTTTTTGCGGTGGTCGCGGCAGGTCTGATGTACAACTACCTGCAAAAACAGGAACAATTAAAAGCGGGAACCTATCAGACCATCGTTGTGGCGGCCATGCAAATTCCTATTGGCTCCAAGATAACCGACACAATGGTCAAAACAGCGCCATGGCCGAAGGAAAGCGTGCCGCCAGGCAGCGCCAGCGATCCGAAGGCACTGACTGCGGCAGGACGCATCAACATCAAGAGCATTCCTGCCGGTGAGCCCATTACCGAAGACAAGTTGGCACCCGTGGGTGGTGCTGCCGGTGCCGGCTTCATGACCTACGTCGTACCGCCAGGACACCGGGCGGTTACCGTGGCTGTCAACGAAGTTGCAGGCGTCGCAGGGTTCATTACCCCAGGCAACAAAGTGGACGTGGTCCTGACAACCCCCCTCCCCGGAAATCCCAACGAAACAATCAGCAAAATCGTTCTCCAGAACGTCCCGGTTCTCGCTACCGGACAGATCGCTCAGGAACAGAAGGACGGCAAACCGATTGTCGTGCCGACCGTCACCCTCGACCTGACGCCCGAAGATGCTGAAAACCTCGTACTTGCCGCAAACAAAGGTCCCCTGCAACTGCTTCTGCGCAATTATTCCGACTCCGCCGAAGTCGCGGGCCGTGGATCAACCATCAGAAAGGTTCTCGGCGGTGCTCAACCGACCGTGCAGTCCCAGCCAGCAGAGAAAATTGTCCGGGTCATCCAAAGAGCGCCGGTCCGAAAAAAGGCTGCGCCGCCGGCGGACAACTACTCGGTCGAAGTTATTAAAGGTAAAGATCGCACAACGCGACAGTTCACACCGGCAGAAAACGGGCAATGACGATATTTCAGGAAGCGAGGTGACACAATGAGAGTCAACGCACACACTTCAATTTTCACCGCCATTCTGGCGGCAATCATCTTCTCCGCGGTATCGGCCTTCGCCGGCATACCGACCCAGGTTGCGGTCAACAAAAGCATCCTGCTGAATTTGAATAAACCGGCGACACGGATTTCCGTGGCCAATCCGGCCATAGCAGAGTTCCTCTTGCTGTCGCCACGCCAGATTCAGCTGAACGGCATTGCGCTCGGCACCACCAACTTGATTGTCTGGGAAAAAGGCGAAGCCAAACCGATCTTCTTTGATGTCAAGGTCGGCGGTGATGCCAGCTCCATTGAAGCGATGATCCACGAAATGGCGCCCAATGATAACATTAACGTAGAATTTGCCAACGACACAGTTGTCCTCACCGGAAAGGCAACGAACGAACAGACCATCAAAAAAGCGGTGGAAATAGCAGCCGCTTACTCGCCTGGTTCCAGTGTCAGCACCACCATCACCGAAAAAGATGGGATAAAGACCGCAAAGACTGACACTACCGCCAAGGTTATCAATCACATCATCATCGACCAACCAAACCAGGTCCTTCTCCAGGTGAAAGTTGCCCAGGTAGATAAAAGCTCCCTCAAAAAGCTCGGCGTCAGCTTTATGATCAAAGGGCAAACCGCCGAAGGTTTCTCGAACCTGATCGGTGTTCCAACGGGCGGATCGACAAAAAGCCAAAGCTCCTCGGGGGATGGATTCAGCTCCAGCGAAGTGGGAAGCGGGACGGGTATTTCGGGTAATGTTGTCGGCCTTGGTTCATTCAACCCGCTTGACGCCTTCCAGTTCGGCGTATCTTATTTCCCGGCAGGGATCGGTGCCGTAATGCAGGCGCTGACCACCAAGGGACTGGCAAAGATTCTCGCCGAGCCGAATCTACTGGTAAAAACCGGCGAGCGCGGCGAATTCCGCGCCGTGAGCAGGATTCCTTACAGTGTTCTACAAACCACTGGAGGGTCTTCGACGAGTACCATCGTCTTCGAAGAAGTGGGCATCAAACTTTTCTTTAACCCCGAAGTTCTGGACAACGGCATGATCCGTCTGAAGATCGACCCTGCCGAAGTAAGCAGCATAGCGGGCACTTTAGCAGTAAACGGTTACCCCATCATCGACACCAGATCGGCAAAAACCAATGTGGAGTTGAAGAACGGCGAGAGCCTAATCATTGCAGGACTCCTTTCAGAGGAAGCAATCAATACCATGTCCAAGATTCCGCTTCTCGGTGACATCCCGATCCTGGGGGCACTTTTCCGCTCAACTCAGAAGGATATCAAGGAAAAAGAGTTGGTCTTTTTCATTACCCCCAAGTTGATGAGACCGACTGAATCGGGTGTAAAGACCGAACTACCTACAGATAAGCATCCGACTCCCGCAGAAGAGAAGGAATTAAGATGGATTCCGATTCCGTAAAGGTTTTTACCGGCACTCGTTCGTCTGATAAAACGTCCTAGAAATCCGATGGAGAAGTAGGCCATAAAACCCAAATCTTTTTGCGATCAACCTCAAACATTTTTGGCCTACCTTCATAAGGAGGATTGGCAATGATAAAACATGTATCAAATAGTAACGGGATTGCCGCTATATACTTGGCACTTATAATTTTAGCAGTATGCGCAGTTGTAGGACTGGCAATTGACATAGGATATATGTATGTTGTCAAGACGCAACTTCAAAATGCAGCTGATGCTGGGGCGTTAGCCGGAGCAGCGAAGCTTGATGGTTCTGCCTTAACTTCTCAAACTTTAGCTAGGCAAGAAGCCCAAAAATTCACCTTAACAAATAAGGCAGGTGGGGTAAGTGTAGCAACTGACCTAAATAGTTCAAATTCAAAAGATGGTGACATAGTTTTGGGTGTCTATGATGGCGTCAATTTTTCTGAAACAATTGGGACAAATCCGGTAACCGGCAGGCCACGAATTGCAAACGCGGTAAAAGTAGTCACGAGAAGAACAGGAGAAACTGGCACAGGCATCGCTTCAAATAACCCCGTTCAAACTTTTATAGCAAAAGTTGTTGGAATGAAACAAATGGGAGTAAGTGCTAGTGCTATTGCGGGGCGCCCTTTTGGACCAGCGGCACCAATAACAATGTGTGTTGATGGGACCAAGTTGCCCGCATCTCCTGGCCCACCGCCAGTTTACCAAAATTATTATTTCAAAGAAACAAAGCCACCAACACCCTTGCCTGCCCAAGGGATAGCCTGGACAGAACTTCAGGAAGTAATGTCCACAAACTTTGGCCCAAATAGTGACATAGCAAAATTGATTCGCGGTGAAATGAATCCTCCTGATGTCTGCGGAAAATATATCGCATCAAACAACGCAGGTTCTCAGCAGATAATGAAAGTACTTGATGACAAATTCAAACTTGAGGCAAACAAATCAGGACTTGGTTATTGGGATACTGTAATTACTATAGTGAATGAGGATAAAAATGGTGTGCCAGGAGGATGCCCCCCTGGACTTTCGTCGAAAGACCCACACAAAGTTGTTGGATACGCTTATGTAAGGATCACAAATGTTGACGGGAATCCCAATCCGGGAATAACGATAAATCTAATTGACTACGTCGCGTGTAGCGAATTAGAAACCAAATTGGGAGTAAAGCCTAAATTGTATAAATAATTTCGAGGTACTGTGCTTAGGTCTAGCGTTTATTAAACATACTTCGGGTGACAACATGAGATCGAGCATATTTATTGTTGTGACTATTGTCAGTATAATGCTTAATCTGCAAACAAAAGCTGAAAGCAGAGCTGTTGTTAATGAAAATTACAAGCGCAAAGCAATTGTAAATATGGATTCCGTGCCATTGTTTTCGTTGGAAAGTAATAATCGAGAGGCAATATTCACAATAGATAAGGGAAAATCAGTTTACATTAAATTTATACTGAATTCTGAAAGTGGCACTTGGTGTGCAATTTCTGAAGCAATAGATGATGATTTAATTGGATTTGTTGATTGCAATGCTTTGCAATTCGAGCAATGGTCTGGATCAGATTATACTGAAATATCTCAAGCACCAGTTTATTCAAAAGTAAAAAATACTGAAATTCCGGCCAATAAATCGTCAGGTGTTTTACGACCAAAGATAAAACAAAATAAAAACTGGCCAGCATTACTAGATGCAGCATGGCAGGGTAAACCTGATACAATTAGAAATCTCATTAAAGGGGGCGTTGACATAAATGCAAGAGATAAGGAGAGTGGACTAACTGCTCTCATGGCAGCTGCGGCTTACGGTAGTACTGATGTAATTGATTTATTGATCTCAGCTGGAGCTAAAATAAATACTAAAGACAACTATGGGTGGTCTGCTATTATGATTGCCTCTGAACAAGGTAATTTAAACGCCGTCAAAGCATTACTTAAGAAAGGTGCAACCATATCTAACAAGGATTTTAATGGCTTTACGGCAGCAGATTTAGCTGAAAGAAACGGACATACAAAAATTGTAAAATTTCTACGAAAAAATGTAGATACTAAATAAAATAAGTAGCTATTAAAGCTAATGATCAGAAATATGGATCAGACTAATGTCGAGAAATTTTAACGACATGTTTATGACGTGATTAAAAAAACTCTCGCAGAATACTCTAAGCAAGACTAAAGCGAACTAATACTAACCTAGCAAATCAAGCCACTTGTGATAGTAGATTTTATCTTATAGGAGTAGACAATCCACATGCCTCCACACATTTCCATGGTCATCATCGACAGCGACAAACCCTCACGAGACGTAATTGCGTCCATAGTGCATCCGTTTGCCGACACTATCAAAATAGAGGGATCGGTCGAAGACTTTGGTGAGGGACTGAAAATAATCAAAAAAGCCTCCGCCAATATCGTCATCCTGGAAGTAAACGACCTGAATCGTGGCATTGAAGAGGTTCAGTATCTACTCACGAACCATCCAAAACTGTCAATAATCGTCAGCTCGTTTGAGAAAAGCACGGAGTGGATTCTGAAACTGATGCGGGCCGGTGCCGTCGAATACCTGTTGCGCCCCATCGCTCAGGAGGAGTTGATCCAGGCACTGACCAAAGTGGGCAGGTTCTGGTTCACAAAACCGGCGACAGAAACAAAGTCGGGAAAAATTATTGCTGTCTATTATCCGACCGGTGGTGCGGGAGTAACAACAGTAGCGGTGAACCTGGCTGCCGGGCTTGCGACGGAAAACACCAAGGTGGCGCTGGTCGACCTGAACCTGCTGACCGGTGACATTTCCACTTTTCTGGATGTAAATCCATCTTACACCTTGAGCAGCGTCACCAATAACATCGCACGGCTCGACGCCAATTTTCTCATGGGCGTTATGACGCGTCATTCGTCAGGACCCTATGTACTGACGGAACCGACAGAAGTGGACGAGGCAATCGACATCACCCCCGAGCAGGTGCACCGCCTGCTGCTGTTTCTCAAGGGAATTTTCGACTATGTAGTTGTTGACTGCGGCGGGCAACTTGCCGGCTGCACCATGGCTATTCTGGAGAATGCCCATTTAACTCTCTTCACCATGGTACTGAGCCTTCCGACCATCAAGACCGCAAAACGCTATCTGACGGCAATGGAAAGAAAAGGCATCAGAAAAGATCGACTGAGACTGATCGTAAACCGCTATCTGCCAAAAGCTGACATTCAAATAAAAGATGCCGAGCGGGTACTGAATCAGAAAGTTTTCACCACCATACCGAATGACTATGAGGATATCATCTCATCAATTAACAAGGGAATACCGCTGATCAAACTGATGCCCCGGTCCTCTGCAAGCAAAGCCTTTGAAAGCATGGTCAGCCTGCTGAGAAAAGATTTGGAAAATAAATAAATCAGTTCACACATAAACAAGGAGTCTGGTATGGCTTTCGATCCTTTAGAAATAAGAACGGGTAGCGCCGGTAAAGATAGGGAATTTTTCCAGGAACTGAAGACGCGAATTCACCGGCGGCTCATCGACAAACTCGATCTTTCAAAAGTTGACATGATCGGCAGCAATGAACTGATTCGTGAAATCGGCTACATTATCGAGAGTCTCATTGTCGAGGAAGGCGTACCGCTGAACCAGGTAGAGAAAGATCGGCTGGTCGTGGAAATTCAGCACGAAACCTTCGGGCTCGGCCCCCTTGAACCTCTGCTCTCAGACCCTGAGATTTCTGACATCCTGGTAAACAACAGTTCACAGGTCTATGTCGAACGCTTCGGCAAACTCCAGAAAACCGACATCTGCTTCAGAGATGACAAACATCTGCTGCAGATTATTGAACGAATCGTTTCCAAGGTGGGTAGAAGGATCGATGAGTCGTCACCGTATGTGGATGCACGGCTGCCGGACGGTTCGAGGGTCAACGCGATTATTCCGCCCCTGGCCATAGACGGCCCGGCTCTCTCCATCCGCCGATTCGGTATGGAGCCGCTGAAATTAAACGACCTGCTCCGCTTCGGGACCATGGACAGCCGCATTGCCCATGTCCTGCAGGGTGCAGTGAAGACCCGCCTCAACATCCTGATCTCCGGCGGTACCGGCAGCGGGAAGACAACCCTTCTGAACGTGCTTTCCGAATACATCCCCTTTGATGAGCGAGTTGTCAGCATTGAAGACTCGGCAGAACTTCACATGAAGCAGGAACACGTAGTCCGGCTGGAGACACGTCCACCGAACATCGAGGGACGCGGCGAAGTAACCCAGCGCGACCTGCTGCGAAACGCTTTGAGGATGCGTCCGGACCGGATCATCATCGGCGAGGTGCGCGGCGGCGAAGCACTTGACATGCTCCAGGCCATGAACACCGGCCACGACGGTTCACTCTCCACCATCCACGCAAACACTACCCGTGATGCCATGGCCCGACTGGAAACAATGGTTCTCATGGCAGGCATGGATCTGCCGGAGCGGGCAATCCGTGAACAGGTAACATCGGCAATCGATCTCGTTATTCAACTTGTTCGTTTCTCAGACGGTACCAGAAAGATCGTTAAAGTGTCCGAGATTACCGGTATGGAAGGAAACACCATTGTCATGCACGATGTTTTCGTCTACGAACAGCGTGGGGTGGACAAGGATGGAAACGTGGTAGGCCAATTTAAGGCAACCGGTGTCCGGCCATTTTTCGCTGAGAGATTCAGGGTATACGGTTACGAAATTCCCGAGGGCACATTCGAGTAAACAGGAGGTAACCCGTGCTGCTGATCGTACTGCTCATTTTCATCGCCGTATTTCTACTCGTACTCGCAATTTACCTGAATGTCGTTACGATGAAGGATTCTCCTAAGGCTCATCTGCGCAGAAGGCTTCGCCGTGTCGCCATGGGCAAAGGAAGCACTAGCGAGAGCATGCCCCAGGATGTGCGTGCAGACATCCTCAAGGAGACCCCTCCGTTTGAGCGATTTCTGAACAATATCCCTTACATTTCCCGTCTCGATTCGAGGCTTGACCGCTCTGGACTTACCATTACCCTCTCAAGTTTTCTCTTGATTGTAATTGCGTGCGGACTTGCCGGTTTCACTATCTGTTTGATTTTCACCAGAAACATCTATCTGAGTTTAGCTGCCGGGATAGTTCTGCTGTCAGTCCCATTTTTTTACATGGGATATAAGAAACGGGAGCGGGAAGTAAAATTCACCGAACAGTTCCCCGACGCATTGACAATGATCTCCCGTTCCTTGCGCTCCGGGCATTCCTTCACCAGTGCCATCGAACTGGTCGGAACTGAAGTTTCCGCTCCGGTCGGCACGCTCTTCAAGACAGCCTATGACCAGCAGCTGCTCGGGCTTCGCATCAATGATACACTCAACAACCTGAACAACCGGATCGACAGTCTTGACCTGCGTTTTTTCACGACAGCCTCAGATATCAACCGGGAAGTGGGAGGCAACTTTGCCGAAATTCTCGACAAGCTGGCCGACACCATTCGCGAAAGGATCAAGATCCGGCGGCAACTCAAGGTCCATACTGCTCAGGGACGCATGACCGGCTACATTCTGGCAGCCATGCCGATTATCGTTTTCTTTCTGATGAATTTCATGATGCCGGGGTATCAGAAAACTCTATTGAATAATGATATGGGAAGAACCATCCTGATTATTGCAGCTGTCATGCAGGTTGTAGGTTTCTTGGTAATACGCCGCATCATAAATATCAGGATCTAGAAGGGAGACGTTATGGTCCTCATCATAACACTCGTAGTTTTCATAGCAGTTGCACTGATCACGTGGGCTTTAATGTTTTATTTTTTCGGGGGTAAAACTGTCGTCCAGGACAGGCTCGACAGATTGACCCCCAAACCTGAATTTTCTGTAGAGCGAAGAGAAAAAACCATCCCATTCGGCAACTCTCTTGGAACGCTCGGCGCGAAGATCCCCTTGTCGCCAAAAGAACATTCCAAATATGCGCAGATGCTGGTTGCTGCCGGTTTTCGCAAAGAACATGTGTACCCCTTCATGGGGAGTAAGATTATTCTGGCAATTTGTCTGCCGCTCCTGTACCCAATCTATCTGGTCATGTCCACCCTCCACGGTGAAACTTTCCGGGAAGCACTTTTCAAGTCGCAACCACTGCTTGTTACCGCTGCCCTGGCCATCCTCGGTTTTCTGCTGCCGAGTTATTGGCTGTACTACATGAAAAACAAGCGGCAAACCCAGATTTTTCATACCCTTCCTGATATTCATGATCTGCTGACCGTCTGTGTCGAGGCGGGCCTCAGTCTGGATGCGGCACTCATCCGGGTAACGGAAACCCCGCAGTTTGAGAAAGATCCTCTGGCACAGGAGATCAGGATTGCAACCAGGGAAACGCGGGCCGGCAAACCGCGCATGGATGCACTCAAGGATATGGCGGAAAGGACCATGGTTGACGATGTAAAGTCATTCGTTATCATGCTGGCGCAGACAGAAAAGTTCGGCACAAGCCTCGGTCAATCGCTGAGGGTTCATGCGGAGTCTCTACGTACAAAACGGAGACAGCTGGCAGAGGAAGCAGCGGCAAAAACAACTATCAAGCTAGTATTCCCCTTGGCAATCTTCATTTTCCCGGCATTGTTGGTGGTAATGCTCGGCTCTGCATTCATTCAAGTTATGGGTATATTTGGATAATACAACAGGGAGGGAGGTGTATTTATTATGGATTTCAATTCGGTTATTCTCTTGGTCATTGCCGTTGAATTGGCGCTTATTTATGTCAAAATGTGCAAAAAATAGTGACTTTTCGTTCTTAAAATGTGGGGGCGCAACGTTTCGGCAAGAGATATGCGCCCACTTTTTTCCGAAGAAGATGCAAATTGATTTCAGTAAACTGTTTACGGTTACAGCCTTATTGACCTTCAGACTCTTCAGTTCAAACCAGGCAAGTTTCATCCTCTAAGCAATGGAGAGATGCCGCTTTACAAAATATCCGAATTAGGAATGGATTCTTCCGTGAGAGCAATGATTACCAGCAAAGGAATTGAACTTGGAAACAATATTACTCTTGCGGAGAGTTTGCTGGCACGAATGAAAGGTCTATTAGGGAAAGCAAAGCTTGAAGCCGGCGGGGGACTTCTGATCCGCCCCTGCAAAGGCATACATACCTTTTTCATGCAATTCCCGATCGATGCTGTTTTTTTGAGCAAGGATAATCAGGTCGTATCTCTAGTACACGCAATACCTCCCAACCGTATGTCACACATCAACATGCAGGCAGTCTCAGTTCTGGAACTACCTGCAGGCACACTTGGTGAAAAGGTTGTTGTCGGCGATACGATCGATTTTATTTAGAACTATTTTTCCGGATGCCGAGTTGTATGCCCATTTTGCTTTTCCTAAAGACATTTATTTTACAGCTTTATTACACCAGCAAAAACCTTTATCATTCGGATTCAGGGCACTATGCATTTACACTGAAAAAATCTGATCGTTCCCTGCAACAACCCCATCCTCCCAGATATTTCCAGCATTTAATGTTTGACAGGATTGCACATCCAGCCATCAACAATGCTGATTGCGTTCTTATTCCGTCAGTCTTTTTATCAACAGATTTACATTTATCAACGTATTTTTTCTCGGCGAAGAGCTTTCCGATGAATGGGTCGCTATTTCTTCCAAACCTCGCGCCTCACAGGTCACGATTGTCGGCTTCATGATACGGCACGTAGCTCTTATACATTAATCCTGGCAAAAACATTTCTACACATAGCTCTTTAACAGAGCTGAATGACATAATTCGCTCAAGTATGCACATCCTGATGAAAGAAAACCTCATGGATCCTGAAATTTACAAACAGATGAGAGAAGTCGAAGATTCTCATTGGTGGTTTGTTGCTCGACGATCCATAATCGAGACGGTAATTGCAAGACTCCCTCTACCTCCTGTCGCACGAATCCTTGATGTGGGCAGCGGAACAGGTGGCAACCTGGCAATGCTTTCCCGTTTTGGGTCCGTAATCGGCATTGAGGCAGATGATATGGCACTGTCACTTTGCAAATCAAGAAGTTCGGTGATTGTTCTTAAAGGAAATCTTCCCCATGATCTACCGGATTTTACTGAAAGATTCGATTTGATAATCCTGCTCGACGTGCTGGAACACATCGATGATGATTTGGCAACTCTGAAATGCCTGGAACGGCTGCTGTATCCGAATGGGGTATTAATCGTCACCGTTCCGGCTTTTCCTTTTCTGTGGAGTAATCACGACGTTCAGCATCATCACAAACGAAGATACACATGCTCAACGCTTAAAAATTTATTCAAAAGAGCAAGCCTCAATGTACGCCACATGACCTACTACAATACTTTGCTATTCCCGATTATCGCCGTCGTCCGATTATTCAGGAGATTTTTCCCCTCCGATGTAACTGGCCAAGACATTCAAGTGCCAGCTCCATTTGTTAACAGGATTCTGGGTGCTCTTTTCAAATCCGAAAAGCGGCTGGTTACCCACTTGAGACTCCCCTTTGGGACATCGATTCTTGCCATAGCGATAAAAAAAGTCGAGTAGAAATTAGCGTACTGAATTGGAAAATCTTCTGAAATTTTCTCTCTGCCATATTTCGCAAAAATGAGATAGATTGCAGTACTTCACCTGAATAAATGCAGTGAATACAGGATGGTCATGATTTCAGATATTAATTTTAAAGGATTGCTCTCCATTGTTATTCCGGCTTTCAACGAGCAGGAAGTGCTTCCCACGTTCCACGAGAGACTCGCCACGGTACTCGATGCTCTGACCATTGACGCAGAAATCCTGTATGTGAATGACGGAAGCAGGGACGGCACCCTTGAGGTGATGAAGATTCTCCGCGCCCATGACAAGCGGGTCGCAATCCTTGATCTGAGCAGAAATTTCGGCAAGGAAATTGCCATGACAGCCGGGCTTGAGCACGCACGTGGAGATGCAGTGGTTGTCATCGATGCAGACCTGCAGGACCCACCGGAGTTAATCCCGGAATTAGTGAAACACTGGCAACAAGGGTGGGACATGGTCTATGCTCAAAGGATCGAACGGCGCGGAGAAACCATGGTGAAGAAATTCACTGCATATTGGTTTTACCGGTTTATGCAGCGGGTCGGCCGTCGAGTACATATACCGGAGAATGTTGGAGACTTTCGGCTTCTGAGCAGAAGAGCTGTTGACTCGCTATTGCAATTACGTGAACAGCATCGTTTCATGAAAGGTCTTTTTGCCTGGATCGGTTTCCCGCAGATAGGAGTCCCCTACCAGCGAGATCCCCGTTTTGCAGGCAGATCCACGTGGGACTACTGGAGACTCTGGAATTTTGCCTTGGACGGGATAACATCTTTTACAACCACTCCATTGAAATGGGCATCATATCTGGGTCTGATTACCGCATTCTTTTCTTTCGCATATGGGTCAATCATCGTCCTGCAGAAACTCCTGTATGGGAATCCGGTTAAAGGGTACCCTTCCCTAATGGTCGTAGTACTGTTTCTCGGAGGAATTCAGTTGATTTTCCTAGGTATAATCGGGGAGTATTTGGGTAGAATGTTCGACGAAACGAAGAGGAGACCTCTCTATTTCGTTTCTTCGTTTGACTCACCACACCAGAATTCACACGCACAAGGGAAATCAGCCATGGAGCTTGATCGTGAGTAGTAATCCAGGCAGGAACCGGCACAGACTCTACCTTCTCGGCAGCGCTGTTACGATTCTTCTCGTCTATTTCTCCTCCCTACACGCTGATTATCTCCCCATTGATGATGGCGGTGTTCTCCAAACTTTTCAGTCGGGAGACTTCTCGATTTCAGATTTTTTTCTGCATGGAGGCAAGGAATATTATCGCCCCTTAGCCGCTCTGTCTCTACTGGGAGACTTCTATCTTTTCGGTGGAAAAACCTCCGGCTACCATATAACAAACGTACTGATTCATCTCTGCAATACCTTGCTGATATATTACCTAACTTCTCTTTTACTTAAAGGAACACGAGATACTGCTTTTTATTCATTTATTGCGGGACTGATCTTTGCGGTCCACCCGGTAAATTCAGAAACAGTCGTCTGGATTTCGTGCAGACCTGATCTCTTGTGCTGCCTGTTTTCCCTGTTGTCTCTTGTGATAGTCATCAAATCCGAACGAATCACTGCTCCAGCTATCTTTATATCGCTGTTTTTCGTCTATATCTGCTCTCTCCTGGCTAAAGAAGCATCTTTTTTCCTTCCCCTGATAATCGTATATTATTATTTTCAGGAAAGAAAATATATAAGCACTCAAAAAACAGTTGCAGCGTCAGCCGCTATAAGCCTCGCAATTGGCCTATACCTGTTACTAAGAAAAGGTCTTCCTCACATTTCCGCCACCGGAGAAACTCTTACGGCCAAGCATGGCGTTTTTTCAAGCCAGGCACTGCTTGATATTATCGCGGCGTTCGGTTTTTATATCCGCAAGTTGCTTTTCCCTTTTCCCCTCAATTTCACCATTACGGAAATCAATTCGACTCTCTATGCAAGCCTTCTCATAATTTTCATTGCAGCAGCGGTTTTTCTCAGGAAAAATTCTACCGGTTTCCGTTTTCCCATTCTCTTCCTGGCAACATCATTGATTCCGCCCATAGGTGCCATGCTCCTGATACCTATCTGGACACCGTATGCCGAGCGATACCTCTACCTTCCTTCAGTCGCTTTTGCTCTTTGTGCTACCTGTGTAATTTACAGATTTGGCAAACGTATCCCTCATGCGATCGTAACTGTTTGCGTATTAGCGCTTGCATTCCCGACAGCCTTGCGGGTTCAACTCTGGACGAAGCCACTGCCCTTCTGGCAGGATGCCGTTTCAAAAGCACCGAACTTCGCCACCTCCCGGCTCGTCCTTGCTTCTGAATATCTCAAGTCAGGGGATTATCAAAAAGCTGAAGAGAACCTGCGATTGGCTGTACGGCTAGGCCTGCACAAAAAATCGTTGGAACCTTCAATTGAAATTAAAAAGCAGCTTGAAATGAAGACTGGACGAATAATTGAATTTCCCTCTAGACCCGGCAAAGTTACTAAGATCCCGATCGTACCTCACATGCCATGACAGAAATTCCTTGCCGCGGAGGTTTGAAATATGATTCTGAAAAATAGATTTTATCTACCATCACTCGCTGACATGCTTTTTTTGTCCATTTTTCTTTACCTCTGTCTCAGCCAGGGAATGCAACTGCTTGTTGACTGTGATACCGGATATCATATCCGCGCCGGAGAATGGATTCTTGCAAACCATGCAATCCCACGTTTGGATATATTTTCATTTCACACCCCAACTATTCCCTGGACTGCGCACGAGTGGCTGTCAGAAGTAATCATGGCAATGATTCATAACTTGGCGGGACTTACCGGGGTCGTGGTGTTCTTTACCTTCCTGCTGGCCCTAACTTTCTACTTGCTGTTCCTGATGGTTCGACGTGAAGAAGGAAACATTTTAATTGCGGTCATGGTCACATTATTGGCGACCGCTGCTTCACAAGTTCACTGGCTGGCACGACCTCATATATTTTCTTTACTGCTATTAGTGCCCTGGTATCAAATACTTGAAGAATATCGGAACGGAACTCGAAACCGGCTCTATTACCTGCCGATAATCATGCTGTTTTGGGTTAACCTGCATGGCGGTTATGTATCAGGGTTCATGCTTCTCGGTATTTACCTTGTAAGTGAACTTCCAGCATTTTTTTCAAAAAATTCCCAGGACAAGTCCGGTGCACTGAAGCGATTCAAACATCTCGGCATTACGATGTTGATCTGCATACCTGTCGCCTGCATTAATCCGTACGGCTATCATATCCTTCTGTTCCCGTTCAACCTCGTATCAAACAAATTGCTCATGGATAATGTTTCAGAATTCATGTCGCCCAATTTCCACGAACCTTCGCCCTTCAAATACTTACTCCTGCTGCTGATAACCGTCCTGGCCGCATCGCGAAAAAGGCTTAGCTGCAAAGATTTGATACTTCTTCTTGTATTTCTCAATATGTCTCTTTATTCGGTGCGTTACATTACCTTGTTTGCCATCATTGCAGCCCCAATCTTACTACGGCAAGCCGACTTTCTGCTCAATGATTCCCACGGCAGATTTGTTGATGCACTGAAAAAGCGGGCTCAGAATATCGGCAAGGTCGACATGACTGCGGGAAGCATACTCTGGCCAATGTTAGCAATACTTTCAGTTGCTGGCGCAGTTAGCTTTAACGCCATTCACTATGAGTTTGACCCGAAAAAGAAACCGGTTGACGCAGTCAAGTTCCTTGAGAAGACAAACCTTACGGGTAACATGTTTAACGATGACGAATTTGGAGATTATCTGATCTATGCAACCTGGCCACGCCACAAAGTATTCTTTGACGGCCGTTCCGACATGTATGGAACGGAACGATTAAAAGAATATATGAAAATCAGGTCTTTCGCAGAAGGGTGGGAACAAACCATAGAAAAATATGATATTAACTGGATAATCTATAACACAGATTCGCCATTTGCCAGATATCTCAAAGAAAGAAATGACTGGAAACTGATATACCATGACAAAGTTGCGTCAATTTTCGTTAAGCACGAGAAATAATCCTAATAGTATCAATTAGAATATTCAGCAATCTAAGACGGAAACAATGGGCTCTCAATGAAACCGGTCATCCCCAAAGTATCAGATAAACTCAGACTTTTACTTGTTCTGGGAACACTTTTTTGCCTTACCCTGTTTGCTTCATCTTCACTATTCCCCCCCGGGTTCTTTACTAGTCACGAAGGAACCAACCCGATTCAGCGTGCACTAGCGATAACTTACGAAATAAAGAATGGGTTTTATTACCCGCGCTGGCTTTCTTTATCCTATTACGGCATGGGTTCGCCTTTCACCAATTTCTATTCTCCCGGTTTTTATCTATCGGCTGCCTATCTCCACATTATGGGTGTGCCATTGCTTACCTCAATCAAGTTGGTATGCGGGTCGCTCTTTTTTATCGGAGCACTTGGCATGTTTTTGTGGACCAGGAGATTCTACAGTCCTTCCGGAGCAATGCTCTCATCTGTACTTTACTTGCTTGCACCGTATCATTTTGTAAATATCTATGTGCGTGGTGCCTTGTCCGAATTTTCAGCATTGGCCTTTCTTCCTTTTCTTTTCCTAGGCATTGACCTTTCTTTTACAAAAAGCGACAAACTTGCCGGCAACTTTCTGGTTGCTCTATCTTCAGCCACAATTCTGTTTTTCCACCACCTCTCAGCATTGCTGATAACACCATTCGCGGCACTCTATTTTCTTTTCCGTGCATTTCATATGCGGGCAGGATTGGCTACAACTCTACAGTCAATGTTCGGCGTTATATTGGGTGCCGGCCTATCTGCCTTTTATTGGCTTCCGGCTATTTTTGAACGCAGGTACCTTAAATGGTTTGAAGAAGCTCTTACCACTGGATACTATTCATATTCAAATCACTTCGTCCATGTGTGGCAATTGATTTCGACCTATTGGGGATTCGGTGGATCCAATCCCGGCCCCTCAGATGGGATGAGTTTTCAAATCGGGCTAATCATCTTGATAGTTTCTATCGTGGCGCTATTCAGCTTATTGCATACAAAGTCAGGACATCGCTGGCATCCAACAGTCTTGTTATTTTTGAGTGTATTTGCACTATTCCTGACCACAAAATCATCCTCCTGGTTATACTCACTATTCCCCTGGTTTTCGTTTATTCAATTCCCTTGGCGCTTTCTAGGACCTGCGACTCTGTTTCTATCAGCATTTGCAGGGCTTACTGCCAATGATTCCGATACCACACATTCAGTAATTAAAGTACCGCCCGGCGTTACAGTTGCATTTGTTATCCTGCTCAGCCTCCTCTTCTCAGCTAAATATACTGCTGTCGGAAGCCATCAAACTTTTCTGGAGAAATTGAACACAAGCCAGGCCGAAAAGAGAATCTTCAATAATCGCTCCCTTGGAAATCTTTGTGAAAAGGACGAATATTTGCCACGCTGGGTTTCCGATCGGATACTTGTATCTGACCAAAGTTCCTTTCAAGATCCGGTCGTTGCAGGGACCCGAGTGGAAAACGTACTCATTACAGGGGCACAAATATCATTCTCAGCTCTTTCCGATAATGACAATTCCAGTTTGACGATACCTTGGTTTTTCTTTCCCGGCTGGCAGGCGCAAATTAATGGTAAGTATGTATATGTCGGACCAGACCGCAATGGGTTCTTGACATTTGATATTCCAAAAGGTCGTCATTCTGTGGTAGTCCGATTTGGAACTACTGTTGTCCGAACCATAGCCTGGTATATAACCCTGGCCACAATACTTGTCGCTATTACACTTGCGCTATTGTGCATTTTTAAAGCAGAAAAAATTAAAAATTAACGAGAAAGGAATTATTTGTGTCTTGGATGGAGAAATCAGGGCAGGCAAACATCGAATTACTGAAGGCCTTATCAAGTGGCCTGAAAAGAATAGTATCTGAAATATGTCTTGGTTATAGAACAATTTCTCTCAAATCCGGATTCTGCTGGATGTTTGGCTTTATCGTCGTGTCAATCATCATCGCCAGATTTATTTTCTTGAGCCAACTATGGAAGTTTTCATGGATGCCGGCTGGCCTGGCAAGCTCCCTTGCCTTCTCCTTTGTTACATTTTATTTAGTCATCGGGCCTGCTTGTATTATGTTCTTTGATGTCCTCATAGAAATCAAAAAAAAGTTACAAAATGTTTCCCATCGTCCGCCTTTGTCGCTCGTAAAGGATTTTGCGAAAGACTATTTTACCGTAGAATATCTGACAACTGGTGTCATTGCATATTGCCTGCTGTATGGGATGTTTATTAGTTATACCAACCTTAAGCCAGCGATACCGCTTCTTAACCATAACCTTTATGATGAACTTCTGTTCCAGTGCGATCAGTCTTTTTTAAAAGTCTTGTCACTTGGAGGTCTCATCAGGATTCCAAGGAATTCCACAGTCACACTGTTTTTCGATACTCTTTATCCTCACATGTGGACGTTAGCAAGCATTACACTAGTCGCGGCATACCGCAACAGGTTGCAATTTTGGCGTTTTCTAGGGGGGTGGTGCCTCGTATTCGGATTTTCCGTCCCGATCTCAGTACTATTCCCATCACTAGGACCCGCATTTTACAAACCGGAGTTATTCGCATATATTGACAACACTATTTCTTCCAAGGCAATGCAAGTTCTCTGGAAGAATTATTTATCATTCAAAACGAACCCAATTGACACAACTATTTTCTGTGCCAACGGCATCGTTGCAATGCCTAGCCTTCATATAGCTCTTGCATATCAGTCGATTTATGTTCTAGGTAAAATATATACAAGTATTAAGCTCATTTTGTGGATACTTCTTATTTTATATTTTATTGCAACGATGTATCTTGGTTGGCATTATTTTCTAGATGGAGTTGCGGGAATTCTTCTGGGCTGGTTAGCATACAAAGTAAGTACTACATTGTTTTCTGAGAAAATAGCAAAGTAAACATCTGCTGATGCCTCTGCTTCGTATGGCCATGCTTTTGGTTGTGGGAGATTTGGTGGACTCGACACAAAAAACGTCAATTCCCTACCAATGAAACCTACTCTGAAAAAAAGCGCTGGCATTATTTAACAAAGCAGAACCAGTGTTGCTAAAAGACAAAAGAATTAAAATCGCTACATATACTAACTTTTCTTTCCAGCTTGATTTCAGATTGCAGAGAATCTGGTACCCTTCAAACTATGAATGACTTTTCCACAAAAAGCAGGCAGGAATTCGAATTATCAGCTATTGCTCCCGATGGTGATGCCCCCCTGTGGCTCCTGCAGAAGGATGAAAGCAGATTTCTCTACGTCTCCCTCTCACTGTCTGTATTTCTGCATATTATCCTGTTTGCAATCATGGCCGCAACACGCATCTTTCACCCCTTTGCCGGAACCACTCAGGAATTCGACCTTGTCTGGTTCTCTCCGGCAGGAATGACAGTGCCGTCGAAGAAGCCAACCACCAACAACACTTCCGACGCCTTAAAGGTGCCCGGAAAGGTTGCCAGAAACATTCCGGCAGCAAATCACAATCCTGCGATCACACCGCAGGTAAAAACCGCGTCCGAACCTTCTTCATCTGCCGAGATACAACCACCTTCTGCCCCCAATACCCCTAAGGCTGCTCCGACCACCACGCAAATGCAAACTGCCATAGAAGCCCCGACTGAAGAACCCGCGGAAATGACGATCTCCCGGTTCAGCGGCAAGGTCATCGAAGTTGTTGACAAGAAAGCCGAGAATGCAGCATTTAACGTCATCAGCAGTGTCAAAATCACAAGCAAAAAACCACGCACAGTTGTACAGTCAATTCGGGAGAACGAAGAAGAGCAACTAAAGCCGCGGAAAAGCGGACTTACACCAAATGGGACTGAAAATAATATAGTTCCGGCTCAACAAAAGAAAGAATTGCCTGGAAAGCATGCTGAAATGGTTGCTCTGTCAACTGCCTCTGCGATTCAGGCAAAAGTATCCCAAAGCACTGTTCAGGAAAACGTTATTCAGAGAAAAGTTACTTCTGCCGAGGTTGCCACTGCCGACAGCAAAACCGTCGCCCTTCCGGCTGTAAACAGGTCAATCAACTCTTTCGCGGCTGCATTAGATGCTCTTTCCGCGACGGGAAACAAACAGGCCGCGCAGAGCCAGGTTCCTCAGCAACAGCTCAATGGATCGACCGGGTCAGCAAAGTCTGCATCCCTGAAAAGTCCTGCTGAGCCCAAAATCCCCGCACGGCCGTTACCAGTCGATAAACCTGCAAAACCGGAAGAAAAACAGTCAACTCAGCCTGCTCCCGCTCCTCAATTCGTCCTTCACCCTCCAGTGGCCGGCGATCTGAAACTCATCATTAACGGTGACATTGACCCCAAAGTCGAGGTGTATTTCAAAGATTTCCCCAAGTCTCGCCGGAGCAAACCATTCTCGAGATGGGAAGCCGAAAAGCGTCGCAACATTATCCCGAAGCTCGTTCGCACCGGGGAAAATGTCCATGAGGCAGTGGTTGAAGTTGCCGAAGAAGGTGTCTACTCCCTCATGGTCCGGGTCAATAACGGGAAGCCGGGCACGGCAGGACTGACACTGAACATCCGGGAATCGAGTAAAGGGGCCAAATCTAAAAATCTTGGCTCACGAAAAATCGATGATCTCGTTGAAGTTGCCAAGGTTCTCATGCCGGAGGGTGTTCTTTGGAATGACGACAGTTATTTTACCGGGGACATGGAAGATGCCGACAGCATCACAAAATTCAATTCAGCAACGGGACTTATGTGGCGGGAATACAAGTAGGGGCGGCCCCGCTCTTGCACGCCGTAGCGCTTCAGCGCACAGGCGTGTGGCCGTCCTAGTTGAAGGAAATCTGACAGGTGATACACTGTTCTTAGAGTATTTTTCGCAGAAACTTGACGACTCGGCTAACGATTCAGCCAGAATCTCAATGGAAAACTGATTGTAAGACGGAGGATACTACCGTGAAACAGAGGCGATTTCCCCGAATGCAGCTCGACTCAAAGGTTTTCCTGAGAACACCCGACCAGGCATTTTCCGCTGATTCACTGAATTTCACCCTCCAGGGTATCTTCATCAAAACCCGTGAAAAAGTCGAAACAGGAACCGCAGTGGAAGTTGAAATCACCATCCCCTGTACAACCCGTAATCCCAATATGAAACTCCAGGGCGTTGTAACACGGGTTGAAAGCTCCGGTCTTGCCATAGAGTTCACCCGAATGGACCCGGAAATTTTTCAGTGTCTGAAAAACATTCTCATGAGGCGATCGCCACACCGCCTCAAACCCTACATAGCCCCTTGAACGGATTGGAGAAACTGATGCATGACCCGCTTGGCGAAAAACTCCTCAGAAGTGGAATTATTACTGATGATGATCTTGAGAAGGCCCTCGAAAGGCAGAAAATCCAAGGCGGCAGATTGGGCGAGAACCTGATCGCGCTTGGACATATTGACAAGGATACCCTGGAGAAATTCTTCAAAAGAAATCCCCCGGCACCCATGTCGGTGGCAGACACCGGCCTTGAAATCGGTCAAATTGCCGACCTGCTCATGAAACACATGCTGTTCCTGGGAGATTTCAAGATTTCGGATCTGGCCGAACGGGTCAAACTGTCTCTTGCCGTGGTTGAATCGGTTCTGGAGAATCTACGACGGGATAAATTCGTCGAGGTAAAAGGCGGAACAGGATATGCCGCGATAACATACACCTTCAAAATATCCGATACGGGAAAAATCCGGGCCATGGAACTATTGGACCTCTGCCGCTACACCGGCCCCGCACCCGTAACATTGTCTGACTATCGGCTCATGGTCGAAACACAAACCATCAAAAGCGCGATCGTGAGCGAAGAAAACGTAAAAAAAGCATTTTCTCACCTGGTCCTCAACGATACCGTCCTCAAAAGGCTCGGACCGGCCATCAGTTCCGGGAAAGCCATGTTTATTTATGGGCCGCCGGGCAACGGCAAGACCGCAATAGCAGAGACTATCGGCAGGTTGCTCCCGGAAACAATCTACATCCCCTATGCGCTGACCGTAGGCGGTGAAATCATCACCGTGTTTGATCCGGTCAATCACATACCGGCGGAAGTCCCGGATGATGATCACGTTGACAAGCGCTGGATTTTGGTCAAGAGGCCAGTGGTAATAACGGGGGGCGAGCTGACGCTGCGGATGCTCGATCTGGATTTCAACCATATCTCGAAGTATTACGAAGCCTCACTCCAGATGAAGGCCAACAATGGCATCTTTATCGCCGATGACTTTGGCAGGCAACAGATGGAACCGCAAACCTTCCTCAACCGCTGGATCGTCCCCCTTGACCGCAGGATCGATTTCATGACTCTCCACACCGGGATGAAATTCTCGATCCCCTTCGACATGTTGACGGTTTTTTCTACCAATATCGAACCAAAACAGCTTGTTGACGAAGCTTTCTTACGCAGGATCCCATACAAGATCAAGATCGATCATCCTTCGGAAAGGGAGTATGAAGCAATTTTCCGCATGATCTGCAAGGATAATAAGATCGTGTTCGATGAAGAGACGTTCAATTACCTGATGAATAACTTCTACCGGAAAAACGGCATCAAGCTCAACTCCTGTCATCCCCGTGACATCATCGATCAAATCATCGTAAACTCACGTTATTATCGTCACCCGCCAACAATGAGCAAAGAAGCTATTTTCGAAGCTTGGACGAATTACTTTGTGGAGATGTGATTATCGGTCCCCCGCTCCTCCCTAGTACAGTGGGGTGAGCAAACGACTTTTCTAAGACGCTGCAGAAAACAAGACCTGCCAGGTTTCAAAAACCTGGCAGGTCTCTAAATTGACGGGCTGTTTCGCTCTGGTCAGACAGTGTTAGGGCAACCAGGTATGGCTGCCCTTTTATTTGAAGGACTGTGCTAACGTGAAAATTCCCGGACAGAAGAGGGATTTGGGGGAAATCACCAATTTACCGTCACCACCAACTGATCGCTATAAGTTCCCGCCTTCAGGTTCTGGCGCGCCGGAATTCTCCCGTATACCGGAAGATTCAAGGGAGAAGTTTTTTCAATCGTGCGGATAACAGTTGAGGTACCCCCGCTCCCATCTCCCCAGATAGTTGTTCTCGACGGATCGAGGAAGAGATAGTAGTTCATGCGGTCACTGCCGCTTGCAAGCCGCATCTGTCTCGGGTTGAAGCTTCCGGAACTGCCGCGATTAATGGAAATGATCACCGGCATCGCTTTTTTCTCAGGATTATTACATGAGACAAAAATCGTTCCGATGGTGTCTATCGGTGCAGGAGAAAAGACGTCATAACTGCCGAAACTTACAGGGGTTGTTGTTACGCTGCAATGGAATGCCTGAGCGGTAACAGAGCTGAGCAGCAGCAAGAAGACCGGAAGGCTTCTGTTGATACATTTCATGTCCAAATGTCCTCCTTTTAATGCTCGTAACCTGCACTACTTTTCTCTCGTAAACACCAGAAACTGCGTGCCTTGCTCAGCGGCGGATGATCAGGGGTTATCAGATATGACAACCTGGCCCAGATCGATGAGCGGTTCAGTGGTGTCGGGTATACTCAAACTGAAGGAGCGCAGGGTTCCCTCATACTGTACCGCTGCCTGATAGGAACCCGGTTTCAGCATAACGCTTGTGTTGCCGGAAATGGATGAGCAACCGCTCTCTTCAATTTCCAAAACTTTTTTAAATTCATCAGACTGACTCAGATCAATGTCGAATTCGCCTCCCGAACCGGTCGGAAAGGTAATATCCCTGCCGTTGACCTTTAGTGCGACTTCCTGAAATTCAACCGGCTGAAGTTCAGCGCCGATGCGTATTGCAAGTCGGCCGGAAATCGGCTGTAATTTCTTGGCCACAAACGAAATGCATGACCCGCTCCGCAGGGGCGGCGAAACGAGCCTTTTTACACTGGAAAGATAATAGTCGATGGGAATGTCTTTATCCTGGATTCCAACCTGATTCTGGTTATAGGACCCAAGATTCGGGACAAACAACTTGCCGGAAGAATCGGTTTCGCCGACCACCTGGGAGTTCAATAGAACCTTGACCCCTTCGAGCATTCCGACATTCACGAGACCGAAGCTGTCATAAACCGGCCGGGTTGCCCCGAAGGTCTTACCGACATATACCAGTGCTCCTGCAACGGAGAAGTGATACTGTGCGGATCGCTCTCCCTCGCTGGAGTTGCCTTGGAAGGCTCCTTCATAGACGCCGTAGCGTCCGTTATATTGAAGCTCCGGGTTGACCGTCCAGGTTGTCTGATTGAAGACATCCGACCTCTTGACACTTGCCCGGTAACTGAAACCTTCACCAACCGGAGGATTTTTCTGCAAAGATGCTGCCGCGGTCTTTCCGGCTTCCGTCTGCTCATAGCTGGTTGAAACAAAAAGATCAGGTTTCGGGGTAAAATTGAACGTTATGAAAAACTCGTTTGAATAGCCGCCTTCCCTGACCCGCCGGTAGGTAGCCGTAATTGAAGTTCGAGGGCTAAGATTGCGGTTATAACTGACGGTACCGGCGTCTCTGTCATCTCCGACATACTTCCGGACTGAAGTAAGGTCCAGCGACAGGGTGCCCAGCAAAGGATCGTTGTAACTCAACTCGCAACCGCCAGTAAATTTGGTCTTTTCATCCGACTGCGTGTCGGTAACAATCGCATAGTTTCTGCTGTATCCAGCCAGGGAAAGTCTGGCCCCGATGTTCAATCCCTGGTATGTGTACGTGGCAATTCCCGCAGCGCCGCTGTTGGATCCCTTCCCGCTGCTGCTTGCTAGAGACAGGGAAACTATTCCCGCGCGCCCCGCCAGGAACGTCATGTGCGGCCCAATATTGCAGAGATTGTTTTCCGCCTCGGCATGAAACCCCATTGTGAGGTTATCGCTGAAACCGTAACGGTGAAAGGCAGAGAAAGCCAATTTGGAATACCGGTTACTTCGGCTGCCGTATTCCTCTCGGGTAAATCCCAGGTTATAGCTGTATTCATGAAACCCTTTTTTCAACAGCAAAGAATCCGCGAAATAGAATGGATAGTTAAGGAGTTGTTCCCTACCGAATGAATCACGCAAGACGACATCGATCGTACCGGCCGAACCGAAGGGAGTCAGATTTTTCAACTCAAACTCTCCCGGAGACAACTTTTCCGTCTTGATCAGCATTCCGTTCAAGTAAATTTTCGCATCCGAGGGCAACGCCACCTGACCGGCAAGATTTAGCGTAGGATAGTACACATAATAGGGATCCATGCGGTAGATCTTGGAAATACTGATCCCGCCCAAATTCAGATTGCCACCGAGATTGCCCGAAGAAGCAAAAAAATCACCAACGGTTAATCTTCGAAAGGTATTCCGGTCATCGTAGGTAAAGTTACTTTGCAGCCGGATGAATCTCTCTTCAGCATGATCTTTGGTATAAACGGAATCGGTGAGGAACAAGATGTCGCCGGTCCGTATTCCCAGTTGATTGCTGAGATTGAAACTGGTAAACGAAAACCCGTCTCCTGCCTGGTAGTCCGCGCCATAGTTAAGAAATAGACTCGAATCCCGCGGATAGGACACTTTCTGCTCTCGTTCGGGCAGAAAGTCGATGATTTCCTTTCCGAGCAAGGAGGGATTCGCGGAAACGACTAAAGACAAGGTTTCTTCGTTGAAGGAATAATCAACACCCGCCACAGAGCGTAATGACAGATAAGACTCCCCGTCCAGCGATGAAACCGGACCGGACAAAGACCGGAGGCCGAGGGACGTCAAGTCCTCGGTCTTTATCAGGAAATCACCGTTTTCACCTTGTATAACGAAAAAATCGCCCTTGTCCTCCTGGTTCAGGATTATCTTGACAACGAGCTGATCAGCGGCAGCCATGCCCGGGTCCAAGAAATGAATGAGAACCGGAAGGAATGAAAGGGCAAGCACACGGAATACGCAGACAAGAAACCGGGACCTTTCAACAGAGAGGAACACGAATCCAAATCTATGGCAGACACCGGGACTTATCCACATTCAATTGCCTGTTCAGAGTAATTTTCGAATCGGTGGATATCGTGATATCCAGTTGTTCGGTTGCGGTGCATTTTTCCAGCGGAATGGTGACTGAATAGTTGCGATTGGCACCTGCCAACAGGTACCAGCCGTTAAGTTTTTCGGTAAAGATCTCTTCTCCTCCGCCGTTTTTGCCGGCAACGGCTATTTCGTTAATCCTGAAATGAACATTTCCGGTATTTTCGATTGAGGCGCCCAAGACACCCTTCGTCAGTGTTACGGACGCCAGTTCAGCCGCCGGTTCAGCCTTGAGAGGATTGACAAACACCGGAATGCCGAACCGCACGGTTACTGTCAATTGAGACGCACCAGCAGTATCTTTTTTCGGCTGGGGGATCTCTTCGATGAATAACCGATAGGTCTTCTCCTTCGAAGTTGCAGACTGTCGAATTCCCGTACGGACGATCTTCTGCTCGCCTTTTTTGAGCATGAGAATCCTGGGAAAGAAAATCAGATCCTTCGTCTCCTGATAGACATCCTTCCCCTCCGGATCCTGGCTCCACTCCATGGCCTTACCTTGAAGGTGTATCGTATCCTCCCCCTCGTTCACCACGGTAACAACGCTGCTCTTTGCCTGCTGATCAAGATAAATCATGACCGGCGCAACACGCCACTGTCCCGAATGACCCTCAACCGGAAAGAGAAAGAAAAAGACGGTGATAAGAAATAACCAAGGGGCTAGTGTCCTGGCAATGCCACCCCTACCTAAACTGAGCATAGTAATAGTCTCCTGGTGTCCTTAGTGGAATGACCGGTGACTTGACCTCTGGGCAAGCGCTTCGGTATGGTGTACGATTAATCAGTTTATTGCAAACAGGGTGGTGCAAGTACTAAGTAACACGCGCCTTTTTGCATGTACCCTCATCAAACCTTGCCAGGGGGAGAATTGAAAGATTCCCCTTGGCAAGGGGGGATCACGGAGGTCTGAATCCAGGTGTTAGGGAGAAATCTCCACCGTTACGATATCCGTATAGGAACCTGCCGGAGCAAGCTTATAGTCGTTCCCCGCTATGTGCGCCGTTATCGGGATAGTACGTGTTCCCACGATATACAACGGAGCGGTTATACTTGTGGGAAGGTTCAGGGTGTAGGGGATGGAGTTGGGTCCGCTGGTGAGAAGAAGAGGGTCCGGAGTAGCCTGGGTAACACCGACCGTAAAATTCTGATCAAATCCGATACATCTTACCCTGACACTTCCGGTTGCCTGTACATCAAGCGGATTCAACGGGTTTAGGTCAGCGAATGTTATGTTTTGAGTATTGGTAACCGAGCAGACTCCCCAGCTGGTGACAAACGCGGACACGCCGAGATTCCCGCTTGCAGCCGCCGCGCTTCCCGGAGTAGCGGCTACCACGAGCATGACAACGATTATAAATACTCTTATCAGGGCCATAGATGTTTTCCGAAAAATTGAAACGGGGGTAATTCGCCCGCGGGGGACAACCTCGGAAACGGTCATCCCCGCGGACGGCAGCGGAAAATACTAGGGGGTAACGGTTAACACGATCGTATCGGTGTAGGTACCGGGTGTTGCGTCTTTATACGTGCCGGCTGCTATCGTACCCATTATCGGAACCGCCACCGGTGACCCGGTTCCTGTCCCGGACCCTGTAAATGAGATCGTGTAGTCTATGTTGGACGACCCATTCGTCAGAACACCCGGATCAGACGCAGTACCCTTGTCGGCGCCCAAAGTATACGCGGTCCCATTTGTGCAAGCGACCGCAACCCCGGCCGAATTCGCTGTTACCAGGGGAGCGGTCAAGGGGGTCAATTCACCGAAGGCAAGGGTTCCGCCGGTAATGCTGCATACGCCAGTGACATTCGCCGTGACCGAAAGATTCGCTTGAGCCGCCAGTGCCGCCCCCGCCATGACCGTGATTGACGTTGCTACGATTAGTGCGACAATTTTCTTCATTTTCTCATCCTCCTTTGTGTTTTGAGCCCGAATTGAACCCGAATGAATATTGTGTCGAAATAAAAAAACGCCCATCTCGACAACGGAGATGGACGCTACAGTACCGGTCATGACAGGCATGTCCGGTTTCGCCTTACTCCGCAAACTCTTCGGTAACCCGGCGGTCCGCCGAAGCTATAAGCGAAGGCGGATCCGTGGCTTTGCGTCACTGGATTACTCCAGTTTTGCCTTTGTCGGAGGTAAGTCTTATGAACTTGTATCGCCGGCTCTCAGCCGGCCAATAAAAAACCCGCCCTTGGAAACCAAAGACGGGTGCAATTATCGTGAAAAGGACGATTAAATCCGGATAACCACACTCTCTTCGGCGGCTCGGCCGTCCGCCGAAGCTGAAAGCGAAGGCGGACCCGTAACTTTGCGCGACCAGGTTACCCTGGTTATGCTCTTGTCGGAGAGTAATGAATGTCTGTCGATACCAGACTCAAATTGTTTAAACCAAATATCTCTTTACGGACACTACAAGCGAGAAATTAATTAAAAGCTTTAGTATGAGGAGGGGCAGAGCAGGATATATGCCAAGAGGGATAATTGGGGTAGGCCAAATGGGGGGATTTGTTATTTCATTACTATTTGCAAGAACTTACTAGCTCGCGACTGATAATTACAAATTATTCATTAGAATGACATGGTGCCCATTTTCGGCACTTTCAGTTCCAAAAAAGTCAAAAAAATGACAAGAAGCTAAAAGGTCCCTTTTGTCCGCGAAAGGTCAGTCAAAGTAATCCAGCTACGCTCTAACCATGGAGCAATCACATGGGAATTACCGAAACAGTCAGGGGCCAAGGATACGCGCCAGGCTTTATGTTTTCAGCAAGGATGAAACGGTAGCTGAGATTAATCCGCACCGACTTGCCCTCCATCACAAAGGGAACAATACCGGAACCGGTCCCCAGCACCGCGGGCTTCCCCAACCCATCGATACGTACCTGTTTAAAAAGTTCGTCTGAACTTTCGAAGGAGAGACAGTGCCCGTCCCGCGAATTGCTCTTCACCTCGATGGAAGAGCCAACCGGCACATCCACATAGCCACGGGACACATCAGTCTCAGTGACTATCAACATCGAAGACTGGTTATGGACATTCATTTGAGTGTACGGCAATACAGTCGCGCTCACCCTAACCTCGGCACTTGCGGACCTGGTAGCGGCCTCGGCATCGGGCACGGAAGCAAGGGCAAGGATTCCCACCAAAATCGACGTCAACAGCTTTTGCTGTAGGCTTATCCCGTGCCGGATCTGCTGGGGCTGAACAAAACCCTCCTCAAGAAGAACTTCACCGAGTTTTTTTCGGGAAATCGACTGTTTTCCCAAGGCACAATCAAGCTGTTCCCAGGTGATATGTCCCGCGGATACCAGGATATCACCCAGCCGCAAGGGGCTGGAAGTCGACTGCACATCTTCCTGCCCTTTTTGAAAATCCAGCAGAGCAGCAAGCTGTCGCTCCGTGAGAAAGCCGAGTCGAACGAAGATTTCTCCGAGTTTCCCCCCGCATTTCTTCTGCTCCGCAATTGCCTGTTCGAGCTGTGCTTCGTTTATCTGCCCGGCCTGCAACAGCAATGCGCCGAGCATCTGTCGGACGCCCGCCGCGGCTTTGACCGCATCTTCAAGGTGAACAAGTTGCTCCTGAACCGAAAGAGCCACCTTAAGATCGGCCGGGTCAATGACGCCCATTTTGGTCAACACCTGCCCCAGCAGTTCGTTGGTGCTACGCTGCTCTTCAAGTGCCAGTTCAAGATCCCGAGAAGAGACGAAGCCGCCATCTACCAGAATCTGACCTATGTAACGTCCGGCTTTTATCTGTGCCGCCATGGTGGCCTCTCAGTGGTTGTTTCGTGAAACGAGACGGGCGTTCAGGGCTCCGAGAGGTCCCCCACTGGCAGCTGGGGCCTATCAATGTAAACCTGTGATTATCTCGCCTTTAAGTCATAATAACGGCCAATTCGTGAAACGCAATGAACCGGCCCGTCGTGAATCATGAATTCCGGTATGGCCCGAGTGCCATGTAAAACCTAAACCCACCCCCCTCAATCCCTGTATAGACAGGGGGCAAGCCTTTAAGTCTCCACTGTCAAGGTTTGGAGGGGTTGCCTGCGAAAAAACTTCATTAACAGGTGCCTGGAGTTCGGTTTCGAAATTGAATCTTCAAGGCAAAAGTTTTATTGCCTAACATGGACTCACAGTAAGTATCGTCATATGGTGAAAAAACTTTAGGAAAATTTCTGCTTTCGCAAAAATAATTCCCCCAACTTTGACGAGCCTGCACGTTGAAGCGCTACAGTGAGCAAGCGGGAAAGACACTGTCAGGATAATTTGCGAGACCTTCAATTTGGAGTAGAGAAAAGTTGAAAGCTGTTGAATTTCCGGAATCCCTTTTTCACAGGAATGACGTGGCTCCGACCCGATCAGTCAATCGGCCAGCTTTTTTCCAAGTCTGGCGGATAGAAGTTTTC
Source organism: Deltaproteobacteria bacterium (assembly GCA_009668975.1). Classification (GTDB taxonomy): domain Bacteria; phylum Desulfobacterota; class Desulfuromonadia; order Geobacterales; family Geobacteraceae; genus RPRC01. The sequence goes on from SBEG01000004.1 coordinate 49,493, forward strand.
CCGGGTACGATTGAAATAGCCGAATTGAATACGAGGATATTCTTTCTTTATTCGCTGGAGCATGCGGTACATGCCAAGGCCTTTCCCGGTGAGCCCCATCCTTTTGTTATAGAAATCGGGATCGATGGAAAGGTTCCGCATCTGGATCATATCGACTCCGGTCTCGCCGATGATGTTCAGGAGTGCGTCTATCTCTTCGGGACTATCACTCAATCCGGGTGACACAAGGTAGTTGACCATGACAAAAAGCCCCCTCTCCTTGGCGATTTTCAGCGATTCGACCACATTGGAAAAGGCATAGCCCACCGGCCGATAATACTTGTCATAATACTCTTCCTGCGCCGAGTTCATGGAAAAGCGCATCGAATCCATCCCGGCATCGCACAGCAGCCTGATTTTGTCCGGCATTGACCCGTTGGAATTGAAGTTTACCGTGCCGCGACTGGTTCCGAGTTTGAGCAGCCTGGTAGCTTCCACAACCACCTCCGCCTGCAGGATCGGATCCCCTTCGCACCCTTGCCCGTAGGAGACAATCGGCTCCGGGGCTTCCTGAAGATGGGGCAGTGCCAGTTGAACGATTTCCTCAGCTGTCGGCACGAATTTAATGCGTTCCTGATTGGAGGGACAGCAATCGGAAGGCTGAAGACTGATACACCCGAGACAGCGCGAATTGCAGGCCGGTGAGGTGGGGATTGGCGCTTCCCAGCGGCGATAGAACAGGTTTTTTGCCGCAAAGCAGTGGTAATCGAGGGCACAACGCGCCAACTGCTCCAGAAGCCGATTATCGGGCATCTCCGCCAAAAGGCGACGCACCAGGGGATCAAGCTCCCGGTCATCGTAGTTACAGGGATTCCAGTTGTCGTTGGTATCAACCCGGCTGGCCGCCACCACAAAACAGTCCCGCTCTTCATCCCAGCCAACCGCGGTGTAGGACCAGAGGGGCAGGTGTACTTTTTTCCGGCCGTAGTCACAGGCAGGCAACAGCGTCCGCACATAGCCGGGCGCCATGAATGCGGATACGGCCTGGATCGGCACCCGGCGCTTTCCTTCGCGAACAGAATCCAACGTAATAAACTGTTTCCGTTTTTCGTCCCAGGCCATGGGCGGAGTATCGGGAATCGTGAAGATCCGGCTTCCTTCCGGGAGCGGAATGAGTTCCACCGACTCCGGAAGAACTGCTTCCGGGCCATTCATGCCCGCCATGCAGAGTTCCGGATGATCGAAGATATTTCCCTTGGCATCCGCATAAAGAAGCTTGGGCAGTACTTTTGTTCGCATCGCGCTACCTCCACCACAACCCTAACAAAAAATGGGGCTCCCGGCAAGAAATCACCGTCGATACAACAGGGGGCAAGGCACAGGAAAAAACAATAGTATATCCCCCTAATCCCATGCATCCCCGTTTAATTCAGCATTTTTTACTACCACCTATTCAACAGATCGGTTAAAGACCTGCCAGGTTTTGAAAACCTGGCAGGTCTGGTACTTGGGCAGCTTCCCAGGTTCTCCTGCAGAAAGAATGCAACTTCCGCTGTCCATGGCCGGCAATCTCCGCTACAATATTCTCCATGAAAATCCTTCTGACAACCCTTCACGCCAAATACATCCATGCCTCGCTGGCGCTCCCCTATCTGAAAGCGGCAACAACAGAAATCCCTGAAACCCAAACCGTTATTCGGGAATTTACCGTTAACGAAGCCCGCTCGGTGATACTGCGTGAAATACTTGCCGAGGAAGCGGATCTGGTGGCATTTTCCTGCTACATCTGGAACATAGAATTAATAGCGAGAATCGCCGCGGATGTGAAGAAAGTGAGGCCGGGAACACTCCTGGTCGCAGGAGGCCCTGAAGTTTCCTTTTCCGCAGAAGAATTTCTTCTGGAAAATTGCGCCTTTGATTATGTCATCTGCGGCGAAGGTGAAAAAAGCTGGCAGGAATTTCTAGTTCATTTGACAAAAGAAGCAGCAGCAAGTTATTCAGCATTGCCCGCGGGCATAGCATACCGAAGCAAAAACGGCCCAGTTCCCGGGCAGGAGAGGGCTGCCATCGGTAATTTGGATGAGATACCCTCCCCCTTCGCCCTGGGCCTGGTGGACACGAGCAAACCGCTGGTCTATTACGAAACATCCCGCGGCTGCCCCTTCAGCTGCGCATTCTGCCTTTCCTCACGGGAAAAAGGCGTTCGTTCTTTTTCCCTGGCAAGGATCCGCTCCGACATCCTTTACCTGATCCGAAACGAGGTCCAGGTGGTTAAACTGGTGGACCGGACGTTCAATTACGACGCCGGGAGAGCAAACGAAATCTGGAATTTCATCCTTGCTCATAACAGATCTAGCACCTTCCACTTCGAAATTGCCGCGGACCTGCTGACAGACGAAAATATCCGCACCCTGACCAAGGTACCGGCGGGAATGTTCAGGTTTGAGATAGGAGTACAGGCTATCGGGAAGGAAACCTTGGCTCGCGTCGGCAGAACAAGCGATCCGGACCTTCTCCTGGCCAAGGTACAACAGCTAACGGAACAGACCGGGGTTACCGTCCACCTTGATCTGGTGGCAGGACTGCCGGGTGAAGATTTCAGCGGCTTTCTTGCCTCCCTCGAACGGCTTTTCCCGCTCAATCCCCAGCACATCCAGGTTGAGCCGCTGAAAGTCCTCAAGGGCTCGCCCATGGTCAAAATCGCTGCCCAGGAAGAATATGCCTTTTCGGCCGGTCCTCCCTATACGATTCTGCGCACGCCCTATCTCAGCTTCGAAGAAATAGGACACATCGAAGAAATTTCCCGTCTTCTGGATCTCTACTTCAACAGCGGCCGCTTCAGGTCTTCTCTTTACACCGTGGCAAGATATCTTGCTCTCACCGCCTTCTTCAACACAATGGCGTACTTCATAAAAAAAGAATCCGCCACTGGGCAGATTTCTCTAAAAAACCTCTTTGAACTGATGTGGCGTTTCGGCGTTGGAATGCTGCCCGCTGAAGCCGGGAATTCTTTCCGCGAGGCCCTTTGCTACGATTTCTGCCGTGGAGAGTATCCGGCAACAGGACTCCGGCCATCTTTTTTCCCGGAGGAATGGAAATCGGCCAGTGAATCGCTGAATCGCAACACCATCGATTCAGTACTGACCAAGGTGGAGAAGCCTTTCGGCAGCAGGGTTCGCACATTTACCGCCAGTTTTTCACAAGACTACCGCTTCAGTCCTCCGAAATCCGGCCAAGTCGACCTGATTTTCATCTATATATCGGCGTCAGGACAGGGACTGCGGGTGGAGATTTTTTCCGCGCCACCCGCTGCCTTGAAGTAAATACCATCAGCAGCAGCCGCAATCACCGTACCAGCCCGACAATTGCGGCCTGAAAACGGAATCAATCACATGAATGACACCATTTGAACACTCGATGTCAGTCCTGGTCACGTTTCCGTTGTCGATAACCAGCACCCCCTGTTTGACCCTGACAGCCAGAGTTTTACCATTGAGAGTCGGAGAGCAATCGATTGTCCGCAGCGTCTCTTCGGACAGCGCACCTTCCACCAGATGATACTGCAGTGTTTCTTTCAACAATTTTTTGTCTGCCATGACCTCATCGAGGCTCAGTTTGGTGAATGCCTCATTATCCGCGGCAAACAGAGTAAATGGACCTGCACCCTGCAGCGTCTCCACCAGATCCGCATTTTTCAGCGCATCGACCAATGTTTTAAACGAATCGTCTGCTTGTAAGGTTTCAAAGATATCTTTCATTGCGCCCTCCCCTGCCGAAATACGTAGCGTGCAAAATATTCGGCCAGTCAGTTTCGTTTCTTGACTGTAATTATAGCCTAGCGCCGGGAAATTATCAATTGCATCCACAGTAATTCAGTTATGATTCTCCGAAATTACTTCGATGTTCTCACTAATTCTGTCAGCAGACCACTTTGCAGGTATCGAGATCGAAGCCGATAGTCGCAGAATTCGTGAAGGAAAAAAACACCGGATCAGGAACATGCTCCAGCAATCGTCCGAGGAATATGAATCCATTGATACCGCACTCGCCCGTCTGCGCAGAGAAAACAAAATCTCCCTGGAGACTGGGCTGAAATTCTCCGAAAATTTCGTACATTTCAAGCAATGCACGAGTGCGGGAAAATAGTTGGGAAATAGTTAGGGGAATACAGAAAAGTGGGTAGATAGGATTCTTATCTAATGCAGATCCTGCGCACTTCATGAATATCCGTCAGGTGCTGAAACACCTTCAGAATTCCATCCTGTTTCAGAGAGGTCATACCTTCGATGACAGCCTCCCGCCGGATCTCTTCTGCTTCGGGCTTTTTCTTGATCAGGTTTTTGATCTCATCGGAGCAATCCAGAAGTTCATGAATACCCATACGTCCGCGATAACCGGTGTTACTGCAGTCCTCGCACCCCACCGGCTCGGCGAGCGTCAGGTCAGCCGGCACCAGGCCACTTGCGAGGAACTGTTCAGCCCCGTACTCGGCGATAATTTCAGCAAGTTCAGATTCCTCCGGGCGGTATACTCGCATGCATTTCTTGCAGAGCCTTCGCGCCAGCCGCTGAGCCAGCACGCAGAGCAGGGAGTCCGAAAAGGCGAAGGGGTCTATCCCCATGTCCAGCAGGCGGGTCAGCGTTTCAGGAGCGGTGTTGGTATGCAGGGTAGATAATACCAGGTGCCCGGTTAGGGATGCCTCAATGGCTATGGAGGCGGTTTCCTCATCACGCATTTCGCCGACCATGATGATATCGGGGTCGAGACGCAGAAACGAGCGCAGGGCAGCCGCAAAGGTAAGACCGATGCGGGGGTTCACCTGGACCTGCCGCAACCCTTTCTGGGTAATTTCAACCGGGTCTTCGGCGGTCCAGATCTTCGTTTCCGGTTTATTAATCCTGGCAATCGCCGAATGCAGGGTTGTTGTCTTGCCGGATCCGGTAGGACCGACAACAAGAATAAGGCCGTACGGCTTGGTGATTGCTTTCTCGAAGACCCGCCTGTTCCGCTCAGTCAGACCCAGGTCATCATAGGCAATGGGATCACCGGTGTGAAGAATCCTGATAACCACATCCTCAAGCTGCCCGACCGTGGGCATCGTGGCAATTCTCAACTCAACATTAATAGGCCCGAACTTTTTGAAATTAATCTTGCCGTCCTGCGGCTTTCGCCTCTCGGCGATATCCAGATCCGACATAATCTTGATGCGCGAAGGAATGGCATATTTATACTTATAGGGAATTCGCTGGTACACTTTACAGCGACCATCGATTCGCACCCTGACAATAATGTCGTTTTTCCCGGGATATGGCTCGATATGAATGTCAGACGCCCGGTTCTGATAGGCATCATAGATAATTTTATTCACCAGCTTAACGATAACGCTGTCCCGTTCCGTTACTTTTTTGACTTCGTCTTCAATATCCGGCTCATCGTACATATCCGTCTTGGTGAGAATATCCGAGATACTGTCGGGGATATCGAGACTCATTTCATCTTCGATAGAATGGGCAGGGGCTTGCTGGAATTTGTAAAGACGTTGCTGAACCGCGGCTATTTCTGATTCCGTGGCAATAACAGGAATGATCTTCAGTCTGGTCGCGGATTCAAGCTCTTTCAACTCAGAGAGTTTGATGGGGTGGACCATGGCAAGGGTAAGGGTGCTGCCGATTTTGGAGATCGGCACGATTTGCTGTTTCTGGGCATAGTTGGCGTTGATGAAACGTGCGAAATCCTGGTCGACCTGCATGGTGCCAAGGGAAACAAACGGCAGATCGTATTGGACGGAAACAGTCCGAGCCAGCTGCTCTTCGGTTAAAAACCCGAGCTTGACGAGAGATTTCCCCAGCGGAATATTATCCTTCTTGCTTGAAACACGGGCCCGTTCGAGTTGACCCTCACTCAGGAGGCCTTCTGCAAGCAGGATATCCACCAGCTTCTTTCGCTTACCCGTCTGCTCAAGGATATAGTTAAGGTCGGTCTCCTTGAGAAAACCGAGCCGGCAGAGAAGTCTGCCAATGGTCTCGCCGGGAAACGACTTTTGCAGCTCAAGAGCCTCGGAAAGCTGCGTTTCGGTTATCAGGTTACTTTCGAGAAGGATTTCACCAAGCTTCTTTATTACCATTCAAGTATCCCTGCTGCCTCAGCACCCCTCGGTATCACTTCACAATGACATCGAACCCCTTGTACCGGGCAAGTTCTTCCACAAGCGGATCTATGGGAATATTTGTCAGTATTTTGCGCGTACCGCTCCGGTCGCCCTCAGAAACGACAAATCCGGAAAGCTGCACGTTGAAGGGAGTCCCATCCTGCTTCCAGAGGTGCTGCATTCCGTACACCGCGGATACCCCCAGGGCAGGAAGCAGTTTCTCGGAAATCTCCTTGAAGTCATCCTCCGGATTGAGCATGACGACCCGGTAGCCCTTGAGCTCGAGCAGCCTCAACAAGGTATACTGGACAGGATTTTCTTCGGAGAAGGACACGACCACTTTTTGATTGTTATTCTCGGAATACCGGTCAGCTCGCACTGACAGTGTCACCCCGCTCAGAGCCCCGTCATCCAGCAGCAGTCCCCTGTTCTTTTCGCAGCTGACGGAAAGCGCTGAATACAGATCGTCTACAATCGAATCCCGGCCGCTCCCCTCAATACTATACAGTATTTTCTGGCCATCAGGCTCATCGGAATACACCGGTGAAGTCTCAACCACCTGAAAACCCTCTTTATCAAGAAATGCCCGCAACGACGGAGGCAGCCCTTTCCGGTTTCCTTGCAGATTTACCAGGACGATATCGTTTTTCAGCAAGCTTTCAGCGGTTTTTTCAATTTTGAAATCTGTTGTCACCGTCAGTTTCGGGTCAGTGCCGAAATCCACGGAAAAATTCTCTTCAACCGAATAAAAGCGGGCCGCGGCGAGCAAGGACGAGAAAAAACTCTTCCGGTCATAAGGGTTTCCTGTCACTATTCTGATTCCGGGATCTTTTTCTCGTAGAATCGTTTTCACCAATGGTGACAGTGTTCCTTCTTCATCAATGACTATCTTGCCACCATCCGCTGCCGGAAGCACAGGATATCGCTCGGGATCAAGGGAAAGCGAAAAATTCCGTTCCTGAACCACCAGGGGAGCAGTCTCCTGCCGGCCTTGCTGGAGGATGCGGTCCCAGACCTCCCTTGTCCATTGGATGTCCTGTCCCTTCACCGCCGGTATACGAAAGGATTGTGAAACCGTAGCAGCAGGCGCCTTCTTCGAGGATTTCGCCCTTTTTACGCCAGATCGCACGATTGAACCTGAAAAGGGTTGATCAAATCTCCGGCCTTTCGTTCGCTTCCGCGCCGAGACGCTGCGGGAGACTTTTCCGCGACCGGACGGTTTTTGCGCTATTTCACCGCGGACTCGAGGCTTTCTTTTCGGACTTGCTGAAGCACTCTGGTCAGTTTGAGGCTTTGGGCGGGAAAGGCCTTCAGCCGGCTCCCTGGTCAGCGGCTCGCCTGCCTTCGGACCAGCTTGATTTTTGCCGCCAAGAGTCTTGGTGTCGAGTTCAAACATGGGATCCAGCGCAAAAGAGTCGCGACTTCCCAGAAACGCCAAGATACCGCATAGACAAAAAACAAGAAACAGTCTCCACGTGTACCGTTTCACGCACCCTCCCCCGTAAAAGCACCGCAACACGCACACCATCCTGACAGGACAATCTAACCCGTACGTCAGAAGGATTCACATTGCTTCAATAGATAAGTTATTCAGGAAAATTCCAGTACGAAAGCTGTTATTTGGGTATTACCCTGCTCTTGGTAAGTCACCAGTTCAGCTACTCCGGGCAGCACGAACGTTTTGACCAGAAAACCGTTTTCAGAAGATTCCTTGCCACTCGGTAGAGGTCCTTCAACTCTCAGCTGATTCAAAATCTGGGACAAATAAGCATCGGTAAACCCGCTTCGACCGCGCGAAATCCCCTGAAGCGCTTTGATCGTGTCATTTTTCCGGTAAATCCTGAAATCCGCCTCTGGCGATACATAACGTTCCCAACCGGGATGTTGCGATGAATAAAGATCGTCTCGCCATTCGCTGCGCAGAAAAGAGGGAAGTCCTTTGATGCCCCGCTGTTTCATTACGGGAGGGCTTGCCGTGTGGCCGGGGTTCTCCGTACTGATGGCAACAGGTTGTTGCACAGCCGGCACTGTCTTGCCCTTTTCACGTGTCAGCCAGAAATAGATGCCGCTTCCAACCACCGCCAGCAGGATAAGACCCGCCAGGAACTTTCCGGAAACATGATGTTTCGGCTTGGAAGAAATGCTCTCCAATAAAGGCTCACCAAAAGATTTTTGATAGCCGGGAAAAGCTTCTTCCGTGACGCGTCCACCATTGAGTCCCGGCAGAACGGCATCCGGGGCAGTCACATTTTCGACAGAATGAAAACCATCAGGAGACTCACCGTTTAGTTCCAACCCATTTTCGCCAAGCTTTCCTTGCCGGGAGATATCTTTAGCGGAGATTTCTTCACCCGGGCAGTTGAGCTCTTGCAGTGCCTCTTCAGAACGGGACGCGGATTTTTCCATCTCCAGACTGATCTCACGCCAATCTTCCGGGAAATAACGGGAAACAAGTTCGGCAAAATCCTGCTGCATCTGCAGTTCAGAATCACTGACGCTGATCCAGTCATCACACCAACTCGTGCCTTTCTTGCTGCTGCTGTCGAAGTCACCCATAAAGATGATACGGGGTGAAGCAGATCCAAGAAGCGACTTTATATGCCTAGATACCGTTTCACCTGAAACGGTTCCAATAGTGCTTTGAATAAATACAACGGATGGACGATTTTCGAAAACTTCCTTCAAACCGTTATCAAAGTCGGACGCACAGCGTATTTTGGTTTTTAAAAAAGGCTGAAGAAACTCGATGAGACGAGCAACTCTTGTATCACTGGAGATAACAAAAATATTAAGCATACTGACCTCTCATATTTTTGTATAATCACACGTAACTATCTTCAATGTCAATGCTTTTTAATTATTGTCCTTGCTAGGTTTTTCCCTGTCGCAGAGCTTCCAACCAAGCTCTATCACGGACTTTAAATCTCCAAATATATCTCTATGTGATCAGACCACAAATCACTAGAACCTTACTGACCTCATACGACAACAATGTGCCACCAATGCCACAAATGGCGGCACCCGGCCAGAGAAACGGGCAGGACCCAAAAGACTGTTTCAGGATAAAAACCGGTGTGCATACGATCGGATCAGCAAGAGTATCCATGAAGAGGGATCTGCGGATCCAAGGAGTCTGTCGGACTTAGGAAATCGAAGCAAAAATTCGGCTGGGCGAGGACAGATTTTGTCGATTTTGCTGGGTAATAGTTGTTCTATTGCCCAAAAAAAATCGGCGAAATATGGACCGCCCAGACGGATTTGCAGCAGATTTACCCTACGACCGACAGGCTCCTAGATTTCCGAAAGCCGAAGGAAACAGTCACCTCGATACAGACTCGCGTTGGGAACAAGGGGGGAATGAGGAAAAAATTTCAGGAAGCGGTCAAATCCATCCAGGGCTTCATGATATTTACCCTGAGCAAATAGTGCAACCGACTGTTCGAAGAGTTGCCGCTCGGCCGAGCTTTTTGCAGTCCCAGTCGTTTTGTCCGGCACCCTTTCTTGCCGGGAGGGGGTCACAGGCGGAACTCCGGACGTTGTCCGCGTACCGGCAACCGGGTCAGACTGCATTTTACGAAAGAGCCGGCCGGAAAGGGGAACGAGCAATTCTTGCCCTGCGTAAATCAGATTCGGATTACGGATTTTATTAAAGAGGAGTATCTGCGGATAATAGACACCTTTGCCGGAAAATTGCCGGGAAAGAGCCGCGAGGGTATCTCCCTGTTTGATGGTTATCTTCTTTACCAGCACCCCTTCAGCAGGGAGCGGCGGCGCAGCAGAATCCACCGGGTTCGGCAGATAGAGTAACAAATCACCAGCCAGGACAGAGGAATGGAACAGGAATAACAGGAGGGTAATCATCAGGCCAGGAATCACCCAGCAATTCGGAACAGAAACAAGTCTTGATCGTTGTAAGGCATCGGTTTCCGGGTTATTTTTCTTGACCGCCATGTCTCCCTCATATTCCGCGCTAACCACCACAGCAACCCCTGTACAGTCGCGAAAAACCGCGGATCGATACCGGTGCTGCAACATCAGCAACATCTCGCCGGGGGCAGCTGCCAGCTTGGAGCCTGTCCGTAAATAATAGTACGAGCAACCCGCTCCCGGATTTATGCAGAATTTGGCTGGTCTGATTGTGCAAAACCGCAGGCGTAGCACGGCTACGTCGAGGATCTTGTGATTGAGGACCGGTCAAAGTCGGCGTGAAGACCGGACGCAAGCCTGGAAAATTAATTTACGGACAAACTACTTAGTACGAATTTCCCCGCTGATCTTTGTAACTGAGGCGATTTTCAATTTGCATATTTGTACCCGCGGCCACCCCCGGTCTCACCCGATACGCAAGCACTATGCTCCGCTTCTCGCCCGGCCCGAGCTCGGTGAATCGCCAAGCATGATCACCTGTCCGCCCGCCAACCGCGACAGGCTCCGACGCGACAAGATCTATTCGCTCCGGCAAATGACTGATCACCTCAACGTCTTTTGCCATGCCCGAGCCATTATTAACGACATTCAAAACCAGATGGGCAACTTCACTCGGTTTGAGACGCCCGTTCGAAGCACTCATTTCCAAGGTTACCACGGGACGGGAATGGACAAGATACACTGTTGCGCCAGCAGACTTGTTCCGCGCACTCTCCGGCTCAACAGTAATGGTGAAAGACTCTTCCACTTTGTCGATACTTGAGGCGGGAACAAACAACTCTATTTTCAGTGTCGCTTCTTCCTTTGGGGATAAAGAGCCGATGGAGTCCACAATCAGTTCGTCAGTCTGCTTGTCGCCACTACCGCCGGTTCGATAGATAGTATGACGAATTGAAGCTGGGATGGAGGTCTTTAGTGAAAAGTTTTCACGGAAATTACCGGTATTGATTACGCTGACGGGAAAAACAAGCCTTTCACCCGGCAAGACGGTTCGCTTCCCGCTCTGAATCCTGACCGTCACACCGTGTATCTTTCCGACCACCGCGGCTGAGGAAAGAAATGCTTCAGACAGCTTCAGCACATTATTATGCAACTCGGTCCGGCAAAATAGTTCCTGACCTGCGATCGCATCGTGCTTCAAGCGGAACGCGAGGTTGAATTCCTTTCGTCCTCCGGAACTGACATCCATTTCCTCCCCGGAAAGACGGGACGTCCCATCACGGCGAAATCCGGCGGGTAGCGGCTCAACCGGCTCATAGTGGGCAGGATAACTGAACGTAAAAGAAATTTTTCTGGCGACAGCGCTGCCAACGTTCAGAAGCGCAATTTTATAGCTGATCGTTTCACCCGGCAGAACGATCTGTTTGTCGGGCCTTATTGCCATTCTCAGCAGAGGCGCCGAGAATACCAGCGAAACTTCTTTCGACAAGGAAATATCACTATCGAATTTCGAAACCAAACGAATCGGAAAGGTACCTCTCTGCCCGTCAATTATCGCTGCGGGCACCGTTAGGATAACCATCCCGGCAAAGCTTTCACCAGGCGACAGTTGCGGTGTTGAAGCAAGTGCTGACTCTGGATGAGCCGCAGATACGATCCGGGCCTGATATTCGGCGGGAAAGCCATCCTCCAGCCCGAAACTGTCGGCGCCATTACCGCGGTTCACCACTTCAAAGGGAATCGAAATCGTTGCGCCGGCTGCACTTCTTTCCGCGACGGGCCGCACGGTTAATTCGACGGCAGCATATTGTACAACTTCGAAAGTAACAACAGCGGATTTCTGGTCTCCGGCTTTCGCTGCCGCGATAGGTTCAGGCTTTCCATCAGGGTCACCGCTCCCCCTCTGAAGCTCTTCAAGCCGTTTCGCGGCGATTGAAGCAGCCTGAGTCCCCGGGAATTTCTCCTGAACCGACCGGTATTCTCTGACGGCCCTTTCCTTCATCGTTAAAATGGGTTCCACTCGTTCAGGAACAGTGGACTTCGGGGTCACGACAGGGGCAGTCGCTTGCGGCTTGCCAGAGGCCGGCTGTTGCCCGGTAACGGCTCTTGCTACTGGCGCCGCTGCCACAAGGGCCTTTTGTTCCGCTGCAGCAACAACCGGTTTTTTATCAAGCGCGGCTCCACCAGCGTCACCCTTTTCAGCAAAACCTTGCGCAAGCGCAATCAACTCAGGTTCGGCTGCGGTTCTTAAGGGAGTGTCCGGATTTTCTTTCAAAAACTGCGCCATGTACCGCGCAGCCTCTTGCTTCTCGCCCAGACGAAAATGAGCCCTCGCCAACCAAAAAAGCGCCATATCACGCAACGGCGTGGCAGGGTATTCCTTGAGAAACTGCGACATCTTGGTGGCAGCACCTTGATAGTCCTGGTTCTGGAAGGCGGTAAACCCGCCGATGAAGACCGAATACTCATCCAGTTCTGCTGCATGGGTGGAAACTGAAAAACACACCAGCACAACGAGCGCCAGGACTAAGCGTACCCAGTGAGTATGCACCTGATGAACAATCACCTTTCCACCCTTTCAAAAGCCGTTTTACATTTAATATTGCTGATACATAGCACCTTCATCATAGTATTGTCAACGACGAAAGACCTTCTCAGCCCACTGTTACAAGCCTCTCAGAGCAAATGCATTTCCCGCGGAAATTTATCTGTGTCGGGGTCTCTTCACAAGATTAAAACAAGCAGCACCAATTACTCGTTCCGGGGTTGTTGAATTCTCTTACGACAAATGGGTACAGCGGAGATGCACGCTGTCACAACGCCAGTTAAAAAAGTGATTTTGCGCACCGTCACGGGACGAATGATTCGACATGGAGTGGGGATTTTTTGCCGGGGGAGAGAATTTGGAGCATTTCCTGATGAATACGTCCGTTGCTTGCCAGAATCCGGTGATCCCTTATGAAATAGGGCTCACCGGCATGGTTTGTCACGGTCCCACCCGCCTCTTCAACCATAAGCTTGCCGGCCGCGACATCCCAGGGATTCAATTTGCACTCCCAGAAACCGTCCAACCTTCCGGCTGCAACATAGGCAAGATCAAGGGCCGCGGCGCCTGCCCTTCTGACGCCTCGGGCAGCTAGCTGGAATTGGAAGAAATTGTCGAAATTATTTTCGTTGGACTGCGCCCTGTCATAGGGAAATCCAGTTGCCAGCAGACAGTTTTCCAGAGGCTGTCGTGAAGAAACCGTGATCTTTTCGCCATTCAACCAGGCTCCTTGGCCACGGACACAGGTAAACAGCTCATCCATCATCGGCTGATACACTACCCCCAGCTGGATCACGCCGGAAACTTCAAGCGCGATGGAAACCGCAAACCAGGGGAAGCCGTGGGCATAATTTGTCGTACCATCCAGGGGATCGATGATCCAGCGCAGCGAAGAACCGGTATCCAAAGCGCCGCTTTCTTCGGCAAGCACATCGCAGCCGGGACATGCGACACGGAGTTGCAGGACGATGAGATCCTCGGAAATCCGGTCAACCTCGGTTACGAGATTATTCTCGCCTTTGAAGTCCACGGAGTATTCACCCCAAAGTCTTTCCCGCTGAATCTGTCCGGCCGCCCGTGCCGCCTGCACCGCACTTGCAAGATAATCAGTCTTCATACCGAATTACTACAAGCTTCGGAGATTGCTGAACTCTGCCCACGCGAGAAAATATTCAGGCTTCAAGACGTAATCGTAAAGGTTTTCGACGATGTTATAGTGTTCTTTCTCCTGGGCAAGAATCGTGCTCAGCACCTTTTTCAAGCTCTCTTCCTTGACAGTACCCAGAACATTCTCATAGAACTTGACACTCTCCGCCTCAACGACCAGGGCATGATGGTAACTGTCCAGGCTTTTCTTCAGATGCGAAGCCGGGTCCGCATCGCCGTAAAACTCGCCAAACACCTTCTGTGCGGCTTCGAGCGCCGGCGAATCGGTAAGCACCCCGCCATTAGACTCTTTTTTCAAGGACTGTACAGCCTCATAGTGTTTTTGTTCATCAGCAGCCAAAAGTGTGAAAATGTTCTTTACTCCAGGATGCGATGTTTCCGCAGCAAGTTTTTCGTAATACGCTTTCACCTCTTGTTCCTTTTCCATCGCAATTTCAAATACGTCCATAACAGACCTCCGGAAAGATGATGTGACGAAATTAATTAAACCGGTTTCTCTCTCAATTCAGGGTTTGGCTCAAGAAACACCATGCTTTGGCCCCTCTGAAAATAAAGATCCACCGCAAGATTTATCTATACTATCAGAAGTATATTGCCTTGCAAGAAGGTTGCTTAAGGGTACAACATGTGGGGGAAAGTCGCCAGTACAATTTCTTGTTACCAGCGAAAGTATTACTACCTAATAGGCAAAATATTGGTATAGAGGGATTGATGCGATGTTACCAAAGGAGACCGCCACTTCAGGATGATGGAAAGAAGAGTGTAAAACAGGCGCCTGTCCCTTCAGCACTTTCTACCTGAATACTGCCATGGAGGCGCTCCATATTATTCCAGGTTACATACAAGCCAAGTCCGGTTCCAACCCCCGGTTCTTTAGTCGTATAAAAAGGAGTGAAAATCTTCTCAAGGGCCTCCTTTGGAATGCCGGGACCGGTATCTCTGATCTGAACGCGAATCCGCAGATCTTCAGTAAGTGATGAACCAATCGTTAGACAGCCGCAGGAACCCATGGCCTGGAGCGCATTGACAATGAGATTGAGAAAAACCTGCTTCAGCAAATCCTGGCTGGCTTTTGCCAGCGGGAGGTGGGGATCGAGCTCTTCCGAGACGGTGATCGAACGTTTCTGAATTTCGTATTTCAGAAAAGTCAGGACTTCCTGCAGGATGAAATTAATATCAGACTCACCCTCCGCACCATCGTCTTCCCGGGAGAAGGAAAGTATCCCGCGCGCAAGCCGGGAAAGACGCTGAACCTCCTGATGAATCCGTTCAACCATCTCGATTACGGATTCCGGCAAATCCGGCTCGCAGAGAACCATCTGTGAAGCAGCTGCTATCACGGAAAGCGGTGTATTGATTTCATGAATGATACCCGCGGAAAGACGGCCTAAGTCGGCCATTTTCTCATTACTTGCCAAGCGCTTCAGTAGCTCGTCTTCTGCCTGACCATCCCGCGGCATATGTTCGGCAAATGATTTGTCCATGGCAATTCCGCTGGAAAAGGAGAGAGTTGGTGACATGGTCTGCGTCTGGAAAGCCGTCCATAAGGACGGCTTTCCAGCTTTGTGCAGTCATACTGTCCCGTTACCGGTAACAGTGGGAATTGAAATCAGAACAAGTTGTAGCCTGACTCGGAATGCTGAGTCTGATCAAGTCCAATAATTTCATCTTCTTTATCAACCCTGAGGCCAATAGTTTTGTCTATGACGAAAGCGATTATGCAGGTCACCACGAATGCATACGCTCCGGCAGCTGCGACGGCGATGATCTGAGATACGAACTGCGC
Source organism: Deltaproteobacteria bacterium (assembly GCA_009668975.1). Classification (GTDB taxonomy): domain Bacteria; phylum Desulfobacterota; class Desulfuromonadia; order Geobacterales; family Geobacteraceae; genus RPRC01. The sequence continues at coordinate 64,985 of SBEG01000004.1, forward strand.
GGTATTGCCCGCAATTAGCCCGGTTGCACCGACAGTTGCAAAGGCGCCGGTTGCAATTGCTCCGAAAGCGCCACCAACACCATGGATGCCGAAGGCGTCAAGGGAATCGTCATACTTGAGCTTCGCTTTCATCATGACCGCCAAATAACAGACAACGCCTGCGCCAACACCGATTACCAGTGCCCAGCCAGGGGTAACAAAGCCGGCAGCAGGAGTAATGGCAACCAGACCTGCAACAACACCCGAGGCGAAACCGAGAGCACTGGGCTTGCCAGCGTGAATCCATTCGGCAAGCATCCAGGCAAGACCGGCCGCTGCCGGAGCTACAGTCGTCGTGGTGAAGGCCAGCGCGGCCGTTCCATTGGCAGCCAGGGCACTACCGGCATTGAATCCGTACCAGCCGAACCAGAGGAGACCGGTACCGAGAAGCGTCAGCGGGAGTGAATGGGGAGCCATCCGCTCCGTGGGAAAGCCGTGACGCTTGCCAAGAAACATGATCAATGCCAAAGCGGAAATACCGGAAGAGAGATGGACAACCGTACCACCGGCGAAATCAAGTGCTGCCGGGGTGAGTTTTGCAAGCCAGCCGCCGCCCCAGACCCAGTGGGCAATCGGGTCATAGACCAGAGTGGTCCAGACCAGGGCGAAGACGCAGTAGGCTGAAAACTTGATGCGTTCGGCAACGGCGCCGGAAATGAGTGCGATGGTAATGATGGCAAACATGCCCTGGAACATGGCGAATATATATTCCGGAATGGTCCCGGACAGGCTGTCAATGGTGATACCGCTGAACATCATTTTGTTCAGACCACCGAAGAACCCACCGGCCTGATCATCGCCAAATCCGATTGTGTAGCCGATAACCAGCCACTGAACGGCAACCAGTCCCATGGCAACAAAGGAATGCATCATGGTTGACAGGACGTTTTTTGCTCTGACCATACCGCCGTAAAACAGGGCAAGACCAGGCAGCATCAGGAGAACCAGAGCCGACGAAATCAGCAGCCAGGCGGTATTGCCGGTGTCTAAAGTCGGGGCCGCATCTTCAGCAAGTGCGAGAAGAGGAGTCATGAGAGCCAGGGAACCGGCCATGACCGCGGTTTTTAATGCTTTTACCTTCATAATTACCTCCATTTGATTTCTCACGAGTATCTTTTTTTCGAAACAGATTTGAGAATGCGCTCGACAGTTGTATTAGAAAATGAATGCAGCCTTGATCCCGTAGAGGCTTTCGTCACTGATGCCTGCATCGCGAGCCTTATCGCTCATTGCGTTTGAGTAGGTATACGAGGCGGAAAGCTTGAAATTGTCAGTAATGGTGTAATCCAAGCCGGTGCTCAGTTCATAGTTATTCCAGTTACTGAATGCCTCACTAACCGAATAGTTCCGCTGATTGTAGCTGATCAGCGCGCCAAGGTTCAGCCCGAGTCCCTTCATCAGTTCAAAGGTGTGTCCCGCTGACAGAGAATAGAAAAGACCGGTTTCCGTCGACTGATCCCAATCATAGAAGATCGAAAGTGTCGGCGAGAGGAGGGTATTCACGGTAGTTTTCAGGTAGATTTCATTGGTATCCTGGACACTCTCGAGAGAATAGAAGGTATTACCAACATTAAAGGTCAACAGCTCAATCGGGGTAAAATTGTAATTCAAGGTAATATCGGTCTCGCTGATATCACCGGATTCATAGGCACTGCCGAGAACCGTTCCATCGTGAGTAAGCAGGTTGCTCCAGTAGCTCAAAGTTAAGCCCTTGTAGGTAAGATCGGCACCGAACTGAGAAACCCACTTGTTATCGCTGAGGTCAACACCCCTGAAGAGATACTTGTTGTACATACCGGCGTAGACATCCCCCGAAACAACTACCTCTGCCTTTGCGGTTGGGACCATTGCAGCCATACACAGAGCACACACAACAAAAAACATTCCGAACTTTTTCATGAGTAATTCTCCTTTTCAATTCATCAAATAGTAAATTAAAGAGCTTCTCCGCCTTTTTCGCCCGTTCTGATACGCACTGCTTCCTCCAACGGCATGACAAAAATCTTTCCATCGCCAATGCGGCCGGTTTTTGCAGCATTCTCGATCGTTTCAATCACTTTGGGCACCATCTCGTCGGACACGGCAATTTCGAGCTTAACTTTCGGGATAAAATCGACAACATACTCGGCACCACGATACAGCTCAGTATGGCCTTTCTGCCGGCCGAACCCTTTGACCTCGCTTACGGTAATGCCCATGATACCGATTTCATTCAGGGCATCCTTTACTTCATCCAGCTTGAATGGTTTAATAATTGCTTCTACCAGCTTCATTTCGTACCCCCGTTTTCTGGAATTTCTGCTTGTGTTTTCAACCGGATTTTTGAACTTTTTCGGTCCAGCGATCTAACGAAATTCTCAGCCTTGAAACCTCCAGCGACCTTCCTGACCACTACGGGAAAATCGACCCAGCCACACTACCCTTTTTCCCCCTTTCAGAAAAATACCGGAAAAAATCTCCCCAAGGTTGCCGTGTTTGGTTCTTACTGGTCAAGGCAGACTTACAACATTGTGCAATGTGTCTTTCATATTTATCCATATAGTTGCATTGGATGTGCCAGTAAGAACAATGTTTTTTTTCTTAATAATTTTATACTGTTGCAACGTCAGACCAATTTCCGACTCACTTTTCCACCTGCCCCCCGGGCCACTCTGCCCGTAAATTAGGCAGTAATCGCTACATTCTCAGACAGATATTGATTGCTCACTCCGAAATAAATCTTTAGCTGCAACCATTATTTTCAGTACCCGGCCAAGCCGGCAACACGACCCTGAGCGGTTATACCTGACATCCGCTTGCTAACTTGATACAGGCGTCGCAATTCCCGATCTTTCAGAGGGCGCCTGACTTGCTGTGATTTCTCGCGAACACTTTCCATCAAGCGTGCAGCCTCTTCCCGCGACAGGGCGATTCCCAACTCTTTGAAACGAGCCAGGACGCTGCTGGTTCCGGAATGCTTGCCAAGAACAAGGTACCTGCTCAAGCCGACATCGGCCGGATCAAACCCTTCATAATTACGCGGGTTTTTGATAACGCCATCGGCATGAACTCCGGACTCGTGGGAAAACACCTTCTTCCCGACAACCGGCTTCCAATCCGGCACCGGACGCCCGGATGCCGTTCCTACAAAACGGGAAATTTCATGAAAACGGTGCGTTTCCAAACCAGGATCGATCCCGCAGGCTAATTTAAGCCCCATGACCACTTCTTCCAGCGCGGCATTTCCCGCTCTCTCGCCAAGGCCGTTCACCGTCGTATTGACAAAGCGGGCGCCGGCCCGAATCCCGGCAATGGCGTTCGCCGTGGCCATGCCCAGATCGTTGTGCGTATGCACTTCAATGGGCAAACCGGGAACCGCTTCTCTCAAAACCCGGATCTTCTCGTACATGAGAAAGGGATCAAGAATTCCCAGGGTATCGCAGAAGCGGAAGCGGTCACCTCCGAGCTGCTGGGCAATACCCATCAACTCAACAAGGAAAGAGGTATCTGCCCGGCTGGAGTCCTCACCGCCAACAGAAACATATAAACCCTGGTCTTTTGCAAAGGAAACTGCTATCCGCAACTGCTCAATGACCCAGTCACGGCTCTTGCGCAGTTTGTTGGCTATCATCATATCGGAGACGGAAAGTGAAATATCGACCGCGTTGACACCACAGGCGATGCTCGCACGAATGTCGCCGATCAAGGCGCGATTCCAGGTTATCAAGCGCGCATTCAGATTCATATCCACCAAAGCCCGGATGGAATCCTGTTCTTTTTTCCCCATCGCCGGAATTCCGCACTCCAGTTCATGGACGCCAATATCGTCAAGCATCCGGGCGATAGCCATTTTTTCCCGAAGGCCAAAGACTACCCCTGCTGTCTGCTCCCCATCACGCAGCGTCGTATCATCGATAATGACGGCGTTTTCCGGTACTGTAGTCATGGAAAAACCTCCTGAAAAAAGAAAAGGCCACGGAGAATTCATCTCCGAGGCCCCATTGCCTCATCCTTGATTACGCTAGTTACAAGTCAGACTACAGCACAAGCCATGCCAACAGAAATATCAACATAATTACGGAATGTTACAAAACTGCTCCTCATTTCAGACAGAGAAAATCCATATCGATGCACACAAAACAGGCAGCAATCTGCCTATTTCATGAGAGGAAGAATCGTAAGCGATCAAGGTGCCGAGCGAGGAAAATGGTATTGCCGAGAGGAAGGTCAGAAAGGGAATATCCTTGAGGATACCTACCAAACTCTATTCAGAAAGGTACGCAGGTGAGACTTGAGGAAAAAAACAGAACATTATCTGAAAAGAATCCGGACAATGCGGTACGTTCCCCTGATCAGAAGCTGCCCTGGAACAGGATCGTAATATATTGGGATATGGCGGTAAGGGAATTGGTGAAAACCAGAATACCGACAATAATCAAGAAAATGCCGGTTACGAGCTCGAAAATTCTGATCATCCTTTTGAACCGGTTGAACAGAACGAGAAATTTATGCAGCGCCAGAGACGAAATGAAAAATGGCGTGCCAAGTCCCAGTGAATAGCTGAAGAGCAGGATCATACCATGATGAACTTCTTCCTCGGTGGCGGCGATCATGAGGATTGACGCAAGGATGGGGCCGATACAGGGAGTCCAGCCGGCGGCAAAGGCAACACCCACCAAAAAGCTGCCTGCATATCCGGCTGGCTTCCGATGAATATGAATCCGCTTCTCTCCAAGGAGGACCCCCAGATTGATAAGCCCGGTAACATGAATGCCAAAGACGACAATCAACAAACCGCCGATTTTCCGAATAAAATCCATTTTTGCTTGGAGAAAACTGCCGATGTATGTTGCAGAAGCGCCGAGCGCCATAAAAACAAAGGTGAAGCCGGCAATGAACAGCAGGGAATGAATAATGGTTTTCCTGCGCACCGCCCGGGAAGTGTGCTCCTCCTTCAGATCAGCGAAAGAAATTCCGGTAATATACGTTATATACGAGGGTATAAGCGGAAGAACGCAGGGCGAGAGAAAGGACAGAAGGCCAGCGGCGAACGCACCGATAATGCTTATGTTTGTGGATTCCATGCGACAGACTCCTTGACAGGCTGTTAGCGTTTCTGCAACTCCTCAAGATAGCTGATCACCGAGGGATCATCCCAGGCACGCGGTCCTACGATTTTTTTCCTGATGACACCTTGAGCATCAATGATAAAGGTTTCCGGGATCCCGGTGATCCCGTACAGCCTTCCCACCGTGCCGGCAGGATCGAGGAGTGTCGGGAGACGGTACCCGGATACCTGAAAAAAGGACTCCACGGCATTGCTGCCGCCTTCATCAATGGATATGGTCACCATCCGGAATGCTGTCCCGGCCATGCGCGCATTCAAGCGGGAAAGTGCCGGAACCTCTTCCTTGCACGGCGGACACCAGGTCGCCCAGAAATTCAGCAGCACAACATTCCCGCGCAAATCGGAAAGTTGTACGGTCTTGCCTGTTGCGTCTTTTACGGAAAAATCAGGGGCGACGCTCCCCGGCCGAGGCGCGGAGCTTTCTGTTGAGCAAGCTACAACCAAGGTAAAAAAAGAAGAAATCAGGATAAGGGCAAGTACGTGACTGAATGTTTTTCGCATGAAAGAGTTTCTCCAGACCCGGAAGGAACATCTGCTCAGGAAAGAACCAGCGAAATATTCGAAGGAAAACAGTGTGACCAGTATGACCTGGAATCGGGGTAACCGTGAAATCTGAAAGAAACCGGGAAAATCTCGTTAGTGGCAACGGGTAACTACATAATCGGCAAGCGCGAACATGGCCTGCTTACCGGGAGAGTCGGGAAAAAGCGCAAGCCTTTTCTTGCCGCGATTCACAAAATCGAGAGACTTCCGCATGGAATACTCAATTCCGCCGCAGGATCTGACCAGCGAAACAACCTTCTGAAAATCTGCATCTTCGAGTGTATCGCTCACAATAACGTCCGCAATTTCCCGTTTCTCGGCAGGGGTACAATTCCGCAGTGTATGAATCAACGGCAGGGTTATCTTCCCTTCTTCTAGATCATGTCCGATGCTTTTCCCGAATTGTTCTTCACTTGAGATATAGTCAAGGGTATCATCAATGAGCTGAAAAGCTATTCCAAGGTCCATGCCGAAATCGCGCAAGGCAGCCTCCTGTTCGGGAGACACTTTACCGAGAATCGCGCCGGCCTGGCAGGCGGTGGCAAGGAGCACCGCGGTCTTGCACTTGACCACTTCAATATACCGCTCTTCCGTCATTTCCAGGTCACTCATGGAAACGAGCTGCATCACCTCTCCTTGAGCAATAATTGTGGTGGCTCCGGACAGAACGCGCAGGATATCCAGATCGCCATCCTCAACCATTAAAGAAAATGATTTGGAAAACAGGTAGTCGCCCACAAGTACCGAGGCCTCGTTTCCCCACAAGGTATTTGCGGAAGCCAGTCCTCTTCTCAAGCTGGCATTATCCACCACATCATCATGAAGCAAGGTTGCCGTATGAATGAATTCTATAACACTTGCCAGGGAAATGTGACGCTGCCCCTCATACCCGCAGAGCTTGGCGGAAAGAAGCAGCAAGGCGGGTCGGATTCTCTTCCCGCCGCTGGAAAGGACATACTCCCCGACCTTCCGGATAAGAAACACATCGGATTCCAGATCTTTCTTGAACTGCAGTTCAACATTTTTCAGCTCTGATTCAATGAGAGCTAAAGCGGATTCCATGCGCAAACCTCGGGTATAATGTGCGGCAATAGTAAAGTAATGCCTTCTTGTTTGTCAAAGTTTTTCTCCCCCTGCAGGACATGGGCTTCGTTGGGGGGGGAAATGTCTTTCAGTACTACAGTGACGCATGGTTTCCCGGCATTTCATTCTCCACTGATGGCACATTGCCTGTCAACTGCCTGCCAGCTGATTTCAACAATTCGGCAAAAATTCACTCGTGACATGTGACTATTTTTACGCAGGCAACCCCTCCAAACTTCCCCTTGACAAGGGAGACGTAAAGGCTCCCCCCCTGTCAAGGGGGGATTGAGGTGGTTTGTTACATGGCACTAGGAGCCTGTCGGACTCAGGGTAAATCTGCTGCAAATCCGTCTGGACGGTCCATATTTCGCCGCTTTTTTGGGCAATAGAACAACTATTACCCTGCAAAATCGACAAAATCTGTCCTCGACCTCGACCAGCCGAATTTTCGCTTCGATTTCCTAAGTCCGACAGACTCTTAGGCCACTCACCAGAAATAGGGGCGTCGATACCACCAATAGGGAGGTCCTCCGAACCAGAAAGGATCATTGTAGTATCCCGGCGGGGGATACTGTAACTGCTCGAGCTCAGACTTGCTCCAGACATGAATCTCGCGTATGGCAATAATCGGATAGGTATAGTCTATCTGATCGATCGGCAAGGTCTTTTTCCCCTGGACCTGGCCGACCAAGGTCACTCTGCGACCAATTTTATAAACAAGCGGATCGAGGAAGCGCGAGGTTGCCGCCAGGAATCGACCCCCCGAAGAGTGGGAGGCCTCCTCGGGAAGATCATCAGTCTCGAGGGGCGATTGGACTACTTCCAACTGCGATCCGTCTTTGGAATTCCGCACAGCGGCAATTGTTCCGCCCAACATGACATATTTCCCCAGATAAGAGTCAGGGCTTGAACGCAGGTTTTGAAATTGTATCGTCGGATCAACCAGATTACGAGACTCTTCGCTGATTACGTGGGCACAACCCGCTAGCAGCAAAAAGAGTGCACTGAGAAAAAATATTCTTTTCACGGGACACCTCCTTGGCTGACTCTATGAAAAGACTACTCTTCGGAGAGTGAAAGTCAACTTGGAGGAACTGATTGCTGTAGCACACGACAGGGGCCGGAACGAAAAGAGAAATGTCCTTCAGCTCCGTCCGAAAGAAGACTCCGGCACATACCTCAGGCATATTTTATCAACTCGACCATATCCCGCACCGCTCGATCAAGTCCAACCAGCACCGCCTTGGAGATGATCGAGTGGCCGATATTATACTCTTCAACGCCACCTAAAGCGGCAACCTTCTTGATATTGGCATAATTGAGGCCATGACCGGCATTGACGCCCAGTCCGAGCTTCGCGGAAAGTTTGATGGCATTCTCGATCTTGATCAACTCCTGCTCCTCGGTTTTCCAGTCAACGGCATCAGCAAAACTGCCGGTATGGATCTCCACATAGTCAGCTCCAACCTTGTTGGCAGCTTTTATCTGGTCCGAATCCGGATCGATAAAAAGACTGGTCAGAATGCCGCCATCATGAAGACGGGCAAGCACTTTCTCGAGCGACTGCACATGCAGACGCACGTCGAGACCGCCCTCGGTCGTCAGCTCCTGGCGCTTTTCAGGCACCAGGGTGCACATGTCCGGTTTCACGGCAAGGGCAATCTCCACCATCTCCTCGGTGGCGGCCATTTCCAGATTAAGCTTTGTCCTGACTACCTGACGAAGAATTTTCAGATCACGGTCCTGGATGTGACGGCGATCCTCCCGGAGATGAATTGTGATACCATCGGCACCGGCCAGTTCGGCAATAGCCGCAGCGGCGACCGGATCAGGCTCGTTTCCGCCGCGAGCCTGCCGAATGGTTGCCACATGATCGATATTAACTCCAAGTTTGGCCACGTTACTCCCCCCCTATCCTGGCGCGGACAAGGCCGGCGATCTCATCAGCCCAGCCCTGGATTTCTTCCTTGTCAATACCTTCGATCATGATTCGCAACAACGGTTCCGTCCCGGAGTAGCGAATAAGGATTCGACCCTCATCATTCAATTTCCCCTCAATGTCGGCAATCAGCGCGGCAACCTCGGAAAAGGTCTTGATATCCTTCTTTTTTTTCACGCGGACATTTACCAGCACCTGCGGCAGGGCGGTCATGACCTGTGCCAACTCGGAAAGCCGGCGCTCTTTCCGGCGCATGATGGCAAGGACCTGAAGTGCGGACTGGATGCCATCTCCGGTGGTATTGTAGTCAAGGAATACCAGGTGGCCCGATTGCTCACCGCCGAAATTGTAGCCATTCTTGAGCATCTCCTCGACCACGTAGCGGTCTCCAACCGCGGTCTTGACGATTTTGCCGCCGGCATTTCTGACAGCAAGATCCAATCCCATATTACTCATTACCGTTGCCACCAGGGTATTCTTCTTCAATTTCCTTCTTTTCAACAGGTCCGTGGCGCAGATGGCCATGATATGATCGCCATCGACCTCGTTGCCGAATTCATCCACAAAGATGACCCGGTCCGCATCACCATCAAGGGCAATCCCGAGATCCGCACCGTTGGCGCGTACCGCTTCGCTGATAACATCGGGATACAGTGATCCGCAACCGGCATTAATGTTGGTACCGTTCGGCTTATTGCCGAGAGTAATGACTTCGGCACCCAGTTCCTGAAAGACTGCGGGAGCAACCTTGTAAGCAGCGCCATTTGCACAATCCAGGACAATCTTCATCCCGGCCAGATCCAGTTCCTTGGGAAAGGCATTCTTGAGAAACACAATATAGCGGCCGGCGGCGTCATCAATGCGGTAGGCCTTGCCGACTTCGGTGGCAATGGGCCGGAAGGAGTCGATGTTCTTGGAGAAAATCAGCTCTTCAATGGCGAGTTCCGTGGCGTCGGGCAGCTTTATTCCGTCCCGGGAAAAAAACTTGATGCCATTGTCCTGAAAGGGATTATGGGACGCGGAGATAACCACGCCGGCATCGGCACGCATGGATGAAGTGATATTGGCAATCCCCGGCGTCGGCAAAGGCCCCACCAGCAGAACATCGACACCCATGGAGCAGATTCCCGCCACCAGCGCGTTTTCAATCATGTACCCGGACAGACGTGTATCTTTACCGATAACGATGCGATGTCTGCGGGTATCGCCATCCTTTTTGAAGATATGGGCCGCGGCCCGGCCGATCTGCATTGCCATTTCCGTGGTCATGGGGTAGACATTGGCCACGCCCCGCACACCATCAGTACCAAACAGTTTCTTCATATACTTGAATCCTCATTTCTTATGGAATAATAATGATGGCTTATCAAAAAGTCATTCCCCCGCCCTTGACGGGCCTGCGCGCTGAAGCGCTTCGGCGCGCAAGCGGGAGGGCCCACAGGGCCTAAAGGAACAGTTTGAAAAATCTGCAAGCCCATCAATTTGGAAAGATTATTTGACGCCCCGCCGCGGCGTCCGCACCAGTGTTACATCTACAACAGCGGGATAAATACGCATTACCGTAATACCCGGCGGAATACGCAGACGTTTTTCCATTCCGCTGAAGGTGACGGTCCCTTCGCGAAGATTGCGCAGATCGAGTGAAAGTGACAGTTCCTCTGTGCGCAGACCAAGGAGTCGAATCCTCGGCCCGGAAACGGTTACCTCAACGGTATCAGGCAAAGTACCGGCCACGGAAAGACCCGCGGGCAGGTTCCGCAGGGCAAGGGGGATGGAAATATCCCGTTCCGAATCTTTTGCGCCGGTCGCCAGCAGCCAGAGGGCAATCGCCAGCAGCAAGGCAAGAAGCTTCAGAGAAAGATTATTGACCAGCATCCTCCAGAATATCATCGAAACCACCTGCGCTGTTTCACCTGGATCAGTTTCTTCAGCATCTTGCGCAGCGTGTTGGGATCTATCGCCCGAGTGATCTTGCCGTCACAGGCCAGGGAAACAGCCCCCGTTTCCTCAGAAACTATCAGCACAACCGCGTCCGTAACCTCCGAAAGTCCGATTGCCGCCCGATGTCTCGTGCCGAGTGTTTTACATAGTTCCGGATTGCGGGACAACGGCAGAAAACAGCCGGCCTTGGTCAATTTTTCCTTCTGGATAATAACGGCGCCGTCATGAATCGGAGAATAGGGAAGAAAGATGGAAGTCAGGAGTTCGCTGGTTACCTTGGCATCAATCTGGGTTCCCACTTCCAAGTGGTTTTCAACCTCCACTTCCCGTTCCAGGACAATCAGGGCGCCGATCTTCTTCTGAGCGAGAATGTCGGTTGCCGTGACCAGTTCCTCTGCCAGTTCTGAGACGACTTCACCACGCTCCTTGAGAAAGGTCTTCCTGCCCACGGCTGAAAGCGCCCGCCGGATGTCATGCTGAAAAATGATCACCAGGACGATGAGGATGGCGCCGAAAAAACTGTTCAGGATCCAATAGAGAGTTTGCAGGCCCAGCAACTGGGCGAAAAAATAGCAGAGGAAAAGTCCGGTCAGGCCAACGAGAAGGCGAACCGCGATGGTCCCTTTAATGAGGAGAATAATCCAGTAGAAGATGAATGCGACAAGCAGGATATCGACAAGGTCAAGCCAGGCAACATGTCCCAGAGGAGTCATCATCACATTCACCAAAAGTCAAATTAGCGGAAAACCAAAGGGATCAGAAAAGACCGTCGAAATTGGCTAGCCCGCCGTTGGACGCATCACCGCATGGGCAATCAGCGCCGCATCGCGCATCTGGCGAACGTCATGCACCCTGAAGATGGAAGCGCCTTTCGCGACGGCAAGCGCTATTGTAGCCGCCGTTCCAAAGGCCCGATCTCCTGTTTCACGGCCAAGAATCGTGCCGATGAAGCTTTTCCGTGATGTCCCGACCAGGATCGGCCGGTCAAGAACAGCAAGTTGCTCCAGGTTACGCAGAATTTCGAGATTTCCCTCGAGACTCTTGCCAAAACCGATGCCCGGATCCACCACGATGCGCGTTGCCGAGATCCCGGCTTCGGTTGCGGCTGACAGGCGGTCACGCAGGAAACTGATAATTTCCGGAATGAGGGCGGAATAGGCCGTATCCTGCTGCATCTCCGTCGGCTTCCCCCGTGTATGCATGACAATCAGGCCGGCGGAAGATGTGGACACTACTTCCAGCATGCGAGGATCAAAGGTACCACCACTGATATCATTGACAATTTCAGCACCGGCGCGAAGCGCCTCCCGTGCCACCGACGCCTTGTAGGTATCGATCGAGATCGGAATCCGCAGACGTCCGGCCAGCTTTTCAATGACCGGAAGAACTCTTCGCAGCTCCTGATTCTCGTCGACGGGAGGGGCAAAGGGGCGGGTACTTTCACCGCCGATATCAATGCTGTCGGCGCCTTCCGCTTCCATTTCCAGGGCGCGATCCACCGCTTTCCGGGGATCGAGAAAGAGGGAACCGTCAGAAAAGGAATCCGGAGTCACGTTGAGGATCCCCATGATATGGGGACGCTGAGCTACATGCAGAGTCCGCGTTCCAACCGTCCAGACATCGGAATCGGAGTGCGGTTGTTCCACCCCGGCTTTTTGAGAATCGTTCATCAGGTCACCTGCGCAAGTCCTGTTACGATACCGACTCTTCCCCGGATTCGTCGGACTCAGCAGGTAGAGAAGGCGCATCGGCCTTGTGGCCGATAATCTCATCAACATCGGCACCGTTCAGGCTTTCCTTCTCAATCAGCGCCAAGGCAATCTTATGGAGGATTTCGACATTGTCCGTCAGCAGGGTCCGGGCACGAGTGTAATTGTCTTCGACGATTCGCCGGATTTCCTCATCAATTTCAACAGCTGTGGCCTCGCTGTAATTTTTTGCCGTAGACATCTCGCGACCGAGGAAGATCTGCTCGTCTTTTTTGCCGAAGCTGACCGGACCGAGTCGATCACTCATGCCCCATTCGCAGATCATTTTCCGGGAGATTTCCGTGGCCTGCTCAATATCGTTGCCGGCGCCGGTGGTCATGGTATGGAAGATAATCTCCTCGGCGGCACGCCCGCCCATCAGGACGGCAATCCTGTTCAGGAGAGTTTCCTTGTTGTAGGAATGCTTGTCCTCAGTCGGCAGCTGCATGGTGATGCCCAGAGCCCGGCCGCGCGGAATGATGGAAACCTTGTGTACCGGATCGGTCCCGGGAATCAGTTTCGCAACCAGGGTATGTCCAGCCTCGTGGTAGGCGGTATTTTTCTTTTCATCCTCGGATATGACCATGCTCCGGCGTTCGACGCCCATCAGGACCTTGTCCTTTGCATCATCAAAGTCCTGCATCTCAACCAGGTTCTTGTCCTTGCGTGCGGCAAGCAGAGCTGCTTCATTGACAACATTGGCAAGATCGGCGCCGGAAAAACCGGGAGTTCCGCGAGCGATGACCGAGAGGTCGACACTGGGCGCCAGAGGTGTCTTACGGGAATGGACCCGCAGAATCTCTTCCCGGCCCTTGACATCCGGCCGGGGAACCACCACCTGCCGGTCGAAACGGCCGGGGCGGAGAAGCGCCGGGTCGAGGACATCCGGACGGTTGGTTGCGGAAATCAGGATTACCCCTTCGTTGGACTCGAAACCGTCCATTTCGACGAGGAGCTGGTTCAGGGTCTGTTCCCGCTCGTCGTGGCCGCCGCCAAGTCCGGCGCCGCGATGGCGTCCTACGGCATCGATCTCATCAATAAAGATGATGCAGGGAGCATTCTTCTTCCCCTGGACAAAAAGGTCGCGAACGCGGCTCGCACCGACCCCGACAAACATTTCGACAAAATCGGAACCGGAAATGGAAAAGAAGGGAACTCCCGCCTCACCGGCAATGGCACGTGCCAGCAGGGTTTTGCCGGTCCCCGGAGGACCCACCAGCAGTACACCCTTGGGCAACCGGCCGCCAAGCTTGGTAAACTTTTTCGGATCTTTCAGGAAGGAAATGATTTCAGCCAGTTCCTCCTTGGCCTCATCCACACCGGCCACATCCTCAAAGGTGATTTTCCCCTGGGCCTCGGTCAGGAGCTTTGCCCGGCTTTTACCGAAGGCCATAGCCTTGCCGCCGCCCGACTGCATCTGGCGCATGAAGAAAATCCAGACGGCAACCAGGAGGATCAGCGGGAACCAGGACAGCAGCATGGAAAACCAGGGTACCTTGTCTTCCGCTGGTTCAGCCGTTACCGGTACTTTCTTTTCCAGCAGCTTTCCGGTCAGAGTCGGATCTTCGGGTTTGTAGGTTTTGAACTCTTTACCGGTGGTATACTTACCGATTATTTCGTTACCGCGCAGGGTAACGGTAGCAATCTTCCCTGCATCAAGTGCTGAGATAAATTCGGTATAGGAGGTCTTTTCCTGTCCCGTTTGGGATTTGTTAAAAAGATTGAAGACAAGGATCATCATCAGAACAATGACAAGCCACAGTGCAAGATTTTTGTGAAATTGGTTCAAGGGTACCCCCGGTGACTATTTCCATCCGGCCCGGCCGGATGAGATGCTGAAGGTTTATTTTTTGGAAACAATGAGTTTTTTCATGGTAAGCACAACGATGAGCTACCTGGAAGCGCATCCGGGTGCGATACGCGGAAAGGCAGAACGTCTTTGATACTATTGATGAAATACCATACGACCTGGCATTTTACAAGCACTATACCGGCTCTGTCAGGTAATTGCAACCTCAGCTACCTGACGTGTTCCCGGCGGCACCCGCCCGGATTCTGAAACTCTCAGCCCGCAAACCCAGATGAGTTCCTCAGCGGCGAAGAGCAACGGTGTTCTGTACCGTACCGAAAGAGGGATCTTTCCGTCGATAAAGAAATCCTTTACTTTCCTGGTTCCTGACATGCCGAAAGGACGGAAGCGGTCCCCAGGCCGGATTGTTCGCAGCGTCCAGGGAAATGGGAAGGCAGCCGGATCAAAATAGGCTCGAGACGACGGCAGCGATTCCCAGTTTTCCGGCGGTGCGGTCAGACAAATTGAAATTTCGCGTCCATCCGGAAGCAGATGGCTTCCAGGACCTTCAATCCGGATTTCCCATGCTTCTCTCCCCGGCTTTTTATCCGTTGCCAAAAAATGCAGCTCATCGTAGCAGCGCAGCACCGAGAAACCGCCCGGAATCGACTGCTCTCCCTGAGTCCTGGCAGAGTGCACGAGGCGGTCGATCTGCTTCAAATGAATCGTGGCAATGCGGGCAAGGTCACGACGCAAAAGCTGAAGCGCCCGCCGGTAGAGGCGATAACGCAGCCCCGGCAACTCCGAGCGTACTGCCGTCACATTGAGCACAAACCCCTCGGAATCAGTGCGTGAAAGACGGGGAAACAGTCCCTCGACAAGGTTTTCCAGAACCTCATCATCAGCTGCCAGTGCTTCCGCCGTGTTATTCAGCCGTTCACTAATAGCGGGATTGAATGTTCTCAGGTAGGGAAGGCATTCGTGACGAATACGATTGCGGAGAAAAACTGTCTCATCATTGCTGCTGTCATGGCGATACGAAAGACCGCGCCGTTCCAGGTAGGAAAGAATTTCATCTCTCGTCAGCAGTAACAGCGGTCTGACATACCTCGCGGAAGTCCGGAGACGCATACTTGCGAGCCCTGTTGTGCCGGAACCGCGAAACAGCCGAAGGAGGAAGGTTTCGGCCTGATCATCCGCATGATGCCCCAAAGCTATCGCATGAGCGGAGCAGGATCCGGCAACTTCATCAAACCATTGATAGCGGGCATTCCGGCCAGCCTCTTCCAGGGACAGCTTTCGTCGTTTGCTGATTTCTTTCACATCCACCCGCTGCACTTTGCAGGGCAGGCGGTAACGGGCGGCGAGTTCCTCGACAAATGCCGCGTCATCATCCGACTCCTTGCCACGTAGACCATGATTCAGGTGGGCAACCACGAGGTTCAGGCGAAGCTTTGTCAGCGAAGAGAGAATATCCAGCAGGACAACGGAATCCGCACCTCCGGAAACGGAAACGACCACCGTTTCGCCCTGGCAAAACAGCCGATTATCCCGAATAGTTTCGGAAACTTTTCTCAGCAATGGGTCTGTTTGCAGTGAAGCCTCCCGGAAAGCATGAAACCGGCAGACAGCTCGAATGGCGCTTTCATCTCTCCCTGCAGCAGCAAAACACCTCATAAACGAAAAAACCCCTCGTTTCCGCGGAAAGAGGGGGGGAAATGGTGGAGGTGCAGGAACTCAGACCACTTTTCACCACCGAACTTAACTAGCTGTAAGCATTATCGATTGCCAGCATAGCGTGCGCCCATTCCCCACGATTATGTACTAAAGCGTGCGCGCAGTGTGTACGAAATTTGATGTGACACTATAGTCTATTCTGCGGAAAAAGTATAGCCGTCATGAACAGATAACAGCAACCGCAACCAAGAGGGAAAGGATCATAATTCTGCCCAAGGGAGCAGATCCGTAATCAATACTTTGATCTCGAAAAGTGTAATATTGCTGCAGATTTATCCTAAGGCCGTCAGGCTCCTAGCCTATAATTCCTTTTGAACGGATTTATCCCGATACATCCGCTCGTCACTTAACTTTAAAGCATCCGCAAGCCCATTTTTATTTTCTGCGGAAGCAATCCCGAAAGCAATGCTCACCTGCCCATTGATTATTTCGGGTCTGTTCATAATCCTCTTGACAGCTTTCTCCGCAACGTTTTTGCCAGTTTCCGGGAGCAGAACGGCAAACTCATCTCCCCCTATACGGGCGACTATGTCCTCGCCCCGGAAAGCTCTCTGGATAAGCCGGCCCGCCAATCGGATCAGTTTATCCCCCACTTCATGCCCCTGGGAATCATTGACTCTTTTCAGGCCGTTTACATCCGCCATAACGATGCTAATGGGAAACATTCTGCTGCGGGAAAATCGTTCCAACTCTTCATTGAAGAATGATCGATTATAGAGGCCGGTCAACGTATCGTGGGTACTATCGTGACGGAGTGTTACTTCTATTTCCTTGCGGCTTGTTATGTCATGGGCAATGCCAATGATTCCGATTACCACGCCTGTTTTACTAAAAATGGGCGTTTCGACCTTCTCCACATACTGAGTCTTCCCCTCCCGATCTACAATGGACTCTTCGAAATATGTGCGTGAACCGGTCGTCATGACCTCACTTGAGTCTTTTTCGTATTTCGCTGCAAGTTCCGGCGGATAGATATCATAAACATTCTTCCCTACCAGATCCTCAGGCGCCTTGCCAAATGCCCTGCCGAAGGGTTCGTTGACCGCAACATACCTTCCCGTCCTGTCTTTAAGCCAGGCGATATCGGGGATATTGTCAAGGATGGCCTGCTGCTGCCGAATTACTTCGCTGATCCGTTCCTCCGTCAGTTTGCGTTCGGTGATATCAACGATTGAGCAAAGGATATAACCATCCTTACTTTCGTTCGTGTCCAACGTAACGCTCTTAAGTTGGCCATGAATCACCGTACCGTCTTTTGCATTGAGTCTGATTTCACAGCTCTGCGTGCCCTTCCTTTGCAAAACACTTTGGAGGTGACGTATAAATATCTTTCGCCCTTCCGCATCAGAAATAAAACTGCTTAAGTTTTTATTGGCCAACTGTCGCCGCTCTATTCCCAGCATTTGCGCGCCGGCAAGATTGGCCTCCCATATCAGACCACCCGTATCAAAGGTGAAATAGCCGACCGGTGCAAAATCATACAGCTCGGCATACTTATTACGGGATATCACGAGCTCCTCCTGGGACCGGCGCAGCTCTTCGTTTTGCATCTCGAGCTCGATCTGGTGGACTTCAAGTTCATGGAGGAGCCTCTGTGTTTCTTCCCCGGACCGTGGACGAATCAATGACACCACTTTCTTATGCAACCGCTCTTCCGCATGACGGCGCAGCCCTGCGGCATCAGCTGACAAATGTTTGTCTTTTTTTATGCCCATTGAGTCCCCCAATGCAGGACGTAACTTTACCCCGACCGCAACTTATGACTCCCTCCTCACCATCAGCATTTTAACATTCGGCCCGCCCTCCACGGCAACCGGAAAACATTAGGAACGTAGGAAATACAAAGTCGGCAACTTATGCATTTTTTTCATAGTAACCCGCGGGACTTTGACATCTAACTTCTCCGCTCAGAAAGGTACCATTGAAAGTAACGAGCTTCTGCAGATTCCAGAGAAGTCGATCGACACTTCAGGTGTCATGCCAACCGGAGTTCCGATACTATAACGACTTTCACCAAAAGCCAAAGTTCGGCTAAGTACTTAAATTGCAACTAGCGCGCCAGAGTAGACTTGCGGATACTGTGAGTGTAAGAGCTTTATTTTACGGGAAAAATACAAAGAAAGAGCGAAAACTGGAAGGAACATACGTCAACGGCATCCGTCACATTTAACAAAACTTTCAGATATGACGAACCACGCTGATGGGTTTACTCGAAACAGTAAAATCTTTGGAAGGTAGGGTCAGCTCACTTTTTGCGAAATTCCCGCCGCGCTCCTGATACCGCTCGTTGAAGTACGGAAATTCCCCGCGACATTTTTCGGCGGCAATCACGGCGGCCTGAAGCTCACCCACGTTATCGGGAACGGCATGGTTGCCCGCCTCCGGATTAAGCATGCTTGCCGTGAATTCGAGGTTGGCTTTATCAACGGGAGAGAGCGAAGCAAATAGAATCTCCAACTCGTCAAAATAAATCCTTGGCAACCTGGATTAACTTTCGCGCTCTTCCTGGTTCAGTTGGAGGGCATTCATGGCAGAGAGCAGTGCCTTCCAGTTTTCAGCAGTTTTGTCGCCATAACCGGCATAAAAGCAGGCGGTTCCGGAAATCTGCGGACCGAACGTCTTGATGACATCAGGGAGATGCATGGCATTCTATCCGGAACAGATTCCGCTCCGGACAGCCAACGCGAGAACAGCGAACCGTCAGGCTCTGTGAGAAAATTTTGGAGGCTCTGACCAACCAAATCCCTGTTATCTCTTTTGAGACATTCAGCCAACGCCTGGTTAGCCACCCTGATTGTTCCATCATTCTTGAGAACGGCCAACTGTACAACTCGGGACGAGGTTAAAAAATCCGTCACGATTTTCAGGGACGCTGCCAGGGCATTCTGCAGGCAAGTCTTATCAGGTGGTCCGTTCAAGTGCGCACAATCCTTCCACAAGGTAAAATTGTTGCATACTACCGCAAAAAAGACTGATTTACAGGCAGTTTGCTTTTGTCGTGATAAATATTCCATAGTGAGATATTTATCAAAACCAAATCCCAATAATCTTTGCTGATCGCCTATTAAATACGGCAGCATGGTTACAAGCCGTTACAGGGATGCAACCGAACTTGTTTGAGCCACGGCCTGCCGCTGTTCATGCTGTGAAAACTGCCCGATCGGCATAATGAGCAATGATGGCAATCAGCTACCTCGGCCCCCCACTGGACCCTGCGAGCAAACAGGGCGGGGATAGTCGGAGCATTTTCAGCGATAATTGAATATGTTTTGCAGGATGTGGATTCGCAGCTGAATGTTTTTGATTGGCTATAGACTTGAAATCAGGGAAGGGGCCCAAAATGCTTCCAAGCGGCTTTTTGAACGTAATGTGAATTGCGTTGAATAAACAAATGTATATACAAATTTCGCCTAGAATAACAAAAAGGCCAACCATTTAAAATGATCAGCCTTTTTGCTTTTGAGAATGGTGGCGGTGCAGGGACTTGAACCCCGGACAACACGGATATGAGCCGTGTGCTCTAACCAACTGAGCTACACCGCCAAACTTTACCTACGGGAAAAGATACCGTAAAAAATACCTCTCCGGGTATACCAAAGAGGCATAAATTTTTGTATTGGTTTGACGTTTCACACCTTTAAAGAACGGGTTGCACGTGAAAAATCCTCACAGCCTCACGCGCTTGATGTTTATATAGCACATCATTCTGAATGTCAAGGAAAAAGGCTGATGGCAAGCTGTCATTTTCCATCGTCGCATTAAACGATTGAATGAATGGTTTGCCGCGCGAAATCCGCATAAATTACGGGGCAGAGAAGTGGTGCAATTTTTCAGAGAAAGAATGCCGTTGGCCTGCCCCACTCAGATTCAGGCTGAAAATGTCTCCGCAAGCTGCTCAAATGCGCCGTCGCGGAAACGGTATAACAACTCGGGAAGAAGTTCGGCCTCCGCGAGAACGGCGGCGATCGAATGGTGATCAGCCTCCGCATAACGGATCGCAAGGCCGCAATCGGACGCCAGGGAACGTGGCACCGGAATCAGCAGGAAATCCTGGCGGCGCTCCTTCAAAACCTTCTCAGCCTTCATGACCCGGTGGATACTGTTGAAGATGGCAACCAGGTCCCCTTCGCGAACCATCACTCCTCCTCTTGACAAAAAAAGATTACTTTCCACCGCTACCGGCGTTGTTATGTCACTGTTATTCACTCTTTTCCGGATGATTGAATTTCTGCAGCGGGGTCCCGGCAACCAATCGGGCCCGGTTGGCGGCAACATCCCAGAGTGTCAGGTACCCTTTCCAGCCTTTGTTCAGCAAAAGATCCTTGATTTGCTCGATCAGGTCCGCTGAGGGAATGGAATGAAAGGCATTATACCCGGAAAACCCCCCGGGGGGCACCAGGCGATAGGCGCCGAAACCGTAACTTTCCGTACGCTTCATCAGCTGTGATGTGCCGTTCTGCCACTGATGTTCTTCATGCCTGGTCCAACCGCAGACGGGACACATGGCCCGCCGGGCACTGTTCTTATTCCACCGCTCGCAATCGACCCGCGCATAATCGAAACCACACTGTCTGCATTTTTCGTGCATGTCGGAAAGTTCGTACATCAGAAGGCTCCTTGAACAACACAAATAGGTTCGGAAAGACAGCGGCCTCGAAATCCTTTTTTCTGGCGAATTGCGGGCAGTGACACGGCAAACTCAACCAAGCTTCCGGGACTTTTCAAAACACGCACTGGGTGATTTATTGAAGACAGTTATAAATCCCTAAACCCCAGAAACAATCCCCACAGGGTACCGACGTGTCGAAACAATCTTTCTCGAACACCTCGGCGGTGAGATGATCACAGGGAACCAGATTGCAGTTGGAGCAGCAGGGATATTCACCTGCCAGTACTTCCGTACGGAATGTCAGGAAATCCTGATCATTCCAGAGAGCCAGAATGTCCTGATCCGCTACATTTCCGAAAACCTTTGCCTGGACCGACTTCTTCCAATAGGTAAAATGAAGGGCGGTACTGCTCCCCCACGGCGACTCCAGCCCGGGCACATATTTTCTCCAGTAGGAAAAATGGCAGTGATAGCTATGCCAGAGAAAATAACAGGGATGCAGCGCGCCATCCCAGGAAACCATTGCACAGCCGTCCTCAATAAAGTCACAGCGGCGTTCCGCCCGCGGAGACAAACCGGGCAGTTTCAGGCTGAGCCCCACTTCAGCGGCAACAGCCTCAGCCTCGGTAAAGACGCGGGCCAGCTCCTCCGCAAGCGCCTCGTCCCGGGCCAGCAGGTTTCTGACATGGAAAAAATAGTCTTTGGAGCGGGCATCGGCAACCATCTCCTTGACAAAATCCACCACCCGCTGCTCTTCGTCCGTGCGGTAAAACTTGTAGAAATTGATAAAAAAGTACTGGCTGATATCGATTCCGAGCGACTCGGCCCGTCTCTTCCAGTCATGATACAGGGCAACGGCCTGATCGGAGTTGGTGTCGAAAACAGCCTGTGATACCTGATCGAAATCGTAGGGCAGAAAATGGCTGACAATCGCGAAGTCCGCCCCTTGCCCGGCCGCCCAGCGAAGCACCTCGGGTAACTGTTGAAGATTATCGCGCATTACGACAAATTCAACCCCGACCTGCAAACGGGATTCGGGGCAGGCCTCCCGGGCGGCCCGCAATGCGGCGAATGCCTGCTGGAGATCCTCGACCTCACCACCCTCCCTGATCGAGCGAAAGATCTCGGGGCAAACGGCATCCAGGGACAGACAGATCCTATCCAGACCGGCCCGAACCAGGGAAAGGGCCCGCTGCTCGTCAAGGAGCAGGCCATTGGACTGAAACCCGATCCAGCTTTCCGCCGGCATGGCCTGCCGGGCAATACGGATGAACTCCTCCAGCTCGGGATGAAGCAGGGATTCACCAATCCCATTGAGTATCAACGCCTCAAGGGTCGGAAAGGCCGGCGTGAGGGCCAGAAAAGTCTCACGGCTCATGTCACCCAGCGCTATTTCGTTGCCGGGGGACTGTTTCACGCACATCTGGCAGGAAAGATTGCACTGTGTCGTCAGTTCGACAAAAAGTTTTGCCGGATGCTGGCGCAGGGCGGGAGATTTATGCGTGGATGATTGAAACGCTGCAGAGATGGAATTACCGCACAACCCGTTATCTGACTTCACGACTCCTCCCGACCTGTAATGGATTTCCCGCCGAATTATCGAAAACACCTTGACCAGAGATGCAGACGCACCTGCACTGGAAACTGCTGCATAATAATACAGAAAGCCTGTCCGACTCCAGCTGAAAAAAAAAGAACCCGCCGATCGGGCGGAACGGATCACCGGACAGTTGCGGCCAAAAGCAATTTGCCACCCGAACCAGCGGCACATTTTTTGCCGGTTGAAGAAGCCTGCAAGGTGGCATACAATGATCCGGCAGTCATTCAGCCCCTTTTGAAAGGTTATGCATGATCGACGACTCCCAGAAACCGATGCTGCGCTTTCTCACGATCCTGACCGCCGCCTCGATGATCGGTATCCAGGGATACACCATTCTCTTCAACAACTTTGCCGTCGAAGTGGTCCACCTGGAAGGACGTCACGTGGGAATTATCCAGTCGATTCGTGAAGCGCCCGGTTTCCTGGCGCTGCTGGCGGTCTACGTCATGCTGGTAATCAGGGAGCATCGCCTTTCGGCACTCTCCATCGCCGTCCTGGGAATCGGCGTCGCCCTGACCGGCCTGCTCCCGACCTACGGGGGGATCATGGCCACCACACTCATCATGAGCTTCGGCTTCCACTACTACGAAACCACCAACCAGTCGCTCACCCTGCAGTATTTCGCCACCAACGCCTCACCACTCGTCATCGGGAAGCTGAGAAGTATTGCTGCCGCATCCAGCATCGTCACCGCTTTCCTGATCTGGGTCATGGGATATTTTCTCAGCTTCAAAGGAATGTTCCTGGTCATCGGCGGCCTGGTGTTCCTCGCCGGCTGCTGGGGTCTGCTCCAGGACCCCACCCACAGCAGCATCCCGCCGCAGCGGCTGAAAATGGTTATCCGGAAACGCTACTGGCTGTATTACCTGCTCACTTTCCTCTCCGGCGCCCGGAGGCAGATTTTCACGGTATTCTCGATCTTTCTCCTGGTAAAGGTCTTTCATTTTTCGGTGCAGGAAGTCACCCTGCTCTTCCTGGTCAACAATGGCATCAACTGGTTTCTCAATCCACTCATCGGCCGTGCGATCATCGCCTTTGGCGAACGAACCCTGTGCTCGGTTGAATACGCGGTAGTCATCCTCGTTTTCCTGACCTATGCCTTCACCGACTCCAGATGGCTGGCCGCCTGCATGTACATCCTTGACGCGATACTCTTCAACTTTTCCATTGCCATACGCACCTATTTCCACAAGATCGCCGATCCGCAAGACATCGCGCCCAGCACCGCCGTGGGGGTCACCATCAATCACCTGGCGGCGGTTTTCCTCCCGGCAATCGGCGGATTGCTCTGGATGATCGATTACCGGATACCGTTTTTCATCGGTACCGGACTGAGCGTGGTTTCGCTCTGTTTCGCCCAATGCATCCGGTTGCCAGAAAGATCAGCTCAAAAGCGATCAACTTGATGAAGGGCTGAGAAACCCTGCCCCCAACCACCCCCGACCCCTCCTTGAGTAAGGAGGGGAGCTACCATAAAATCCCCCTCCTATTCAGGAGGGGCCAGATGTCAGCCTGACCCGTGGGAGAGCCAGGAGAGAAAGCACTCAAGTATGATTTTTCCGGAAACTAAGAGGCGGAATTGTGGACTTTAAGAAAAGAGAGAGTCGGTTGCGGAGAGAGAAAGAGACCATCAGAAAAATGGCGAGGATCTTCTGCAAGGCGCACCATAAGACAAAGGAAGGACTTTGTGAGGAATGCCGGGCCCTGCTGAGCTATGCATTTGAACGTATTGACAGATGCCCCTACCAGGAAGAAAAACCTGTCTGTTCAGCATGTCCGATTCATTGCTACGCGCCGGCAATGAGAGAAAAGGTCCGGCAGGTAATGCGCTATGCCGGGCCGCGAATGTTCCTCCGGCACCCGATCCTCGCGGTGCTGCATCTGCTGGAAGGCAGAACCGGCAAGATTGGCAACGGAAAAGCCTGACCTGGAACAAGCATCAAGAAAGGGGCAGTCGAAACTCAACCACCAACCCCCCGTCGGGCGCATTGGAAGCCTGCACCTCTCCGGAATGCAGCAGCACCGCCCGTTCGGTAATAGCCAACCCAATACCGGCACCGCCGGATTGACGATCGCGAGCCTCGGCGATCCGGTAAAAGGGCCGGAAGATATGCTGCAGGACATCTTCCGGGACACCGGGCCCATAGTCACGCACACGGATCACAGCACGATTCGACAACGCTTCCAGAGTCACCTCAACCGCGGTCCCCTCGGCTGTGTAGCGGACGGCATTGCGCACCACGTTCTCCAGCGCACGGCGGATCATTTCGCGATTTCCCGCCATCATCAGCGGCCCGGTGGCCTCGAATTTCACCCGACGATTTCGACCTGCCGCTTCGAAATCGGCATCCTGAATCACCTCATCCACAACCTCCGACAGATCGAAGGATTCCTTCTCGAACCGCGCGCTGTCGCTTTCCAGGAGGCTGAGGGTCAGAAGTTCGCCGATCATCACATTCAGGCGCTCCGCTTCCTGCTCGATCCGGTCGAGAGGCGCCGCAGCCGCGGATGAGGCGGTACGGCGAGCCAGCCCCAGGGCAACATTCAGCCGGGCAAGGGGGGAGCGCAGCTCATGGGAGACATCCCGGACCAGTTGCTTTTGCGCCAGCATCAGTTTTTCGATCCGCTCCGCCATCCGGTTGAAGTCGCGCACCAGGTCGGTCACCTCATCGCCACGTCCTTTGGTATTGATGGAGACGCGCGTCGTCAGGTCGCCGGTGCCCAGTCGCTGGGCCGCGGCACGAAGCTGGCGAACAGGTGAGGTGAGGTGCCAGGCCAATCCATAACAGACCAACCCGCCAATCACGAAGGTAACACAGAAACGAAACCAGAAACCGCCGGTGAACGGCCAGCCCTGCAAGAGCACCCGGGGAGGCGGTATCGGCGGAACACCTTCCGCGGCAGCTACATAAATTTTCCCGCGCGGGCTTTTTACTAGAACAGCCGCGGACACGATCCCCTTATCAAAGACAATGTCCGAAACCCCACTGATCAGCAACTGCTGGACGGCTTTATGAAGATGGAGAGGTGCGGGACCGGACAGCGAAGTTCCGTTGGTGGAGAAAAGATAAGCGCGCATGCCGTGCGGTTCACCATGCCGGACAAAGTTCCGGGTCGCCAATTCACCATATTTCTCATAAATTCCGGCGGCGGTATGTCCATAGAGGGCTAGGGCCTCACAGACGACCCGGGCACGCTCGACGGAGTAGCGCCGCTCGAATTGGGCATGCATCGGGCCGATGCGCATATTGAACGCGATCAGGAAAATGACGATTCCTGAAAGGGTCATGGCAAGCCAGAACCAGAAAAACAATTTCAAAAACATCGTCCGCATGAAATATCCCCAACTGACCGCTCATGTCCCGTGCGATCAGTTCAGCGCTTTAACGTTTGGCTCCCGGCAAAGTGAGGTAACTCGGATGGTTAATTAAATTAAAGAAATGCAACAATACGGGATTCAGGAATCGGGATTACGTTCGGCAGCAGGGCTGGTATAGAGGTAGCCGACCCCCCGGACCGACTTGATCCGCTCGCCGCCGTCACTGAGGGTACCCAATTTTTTCC
Organism: Deltaproteobacteria bacterium; assembly: GCA_009668975.1. GTDB lineage: Bacteria > Desulfobacterota > Desulfuromonadia > Geobacterales > Geobacteraceae > RPRC01. The sequence continues at coordinate 90,684 of SBEG01000004.1, forward strand.
GAAGACTGCTTACATGAACATCGATGCTGCGATCCTGGTAGTTGAGTGTTCGGCCAAGGGCTTGCGTGGAAAGATCTTCACGGCTGATAACCTTGCCCGCCATGCGCAGCAGAACTTCAAGGAGAGAGTACTCCACCGACGTAACTTCGATCGGTTTACCGCCGCAGCTCACGCTTCGCGCCCCGGGATCGACCGAAACATCTCCAACCGACAGCAGCGGAGACGGCGCTTCCGTACCGGTCACAGGAGCAATGGCCCGCCGGAGAATCGCACGAAGCCGGGCCACCAGCTCCCGGGGATTAAACGGCTTGGGCAGATAATCATCCGCACCCATCTCCAGGCCGACGATCCGGTCAACCTCATCCCCCCGTGCCGTCAACATCAGGACCGGCACCGAAGAACCGGCGCGAATACGACGCAGCACTTCGAATCCACTCAGCCTGGGCAGCATCACATCGAGCACGATCAGACCAAATGCATCATTCAAGGCCCTTTCCACCCCGGTTTCACCATCGTGGACCGCCTCGGCTTCGAAGCCTTCCGCGGAAAGATAATCGTTCAGCAACTCACACAATTCGACATCATCATCAATGATCAGTATCTTGTTCGTCATCCTTGGCCTCGCATGAATTTGTGAGTAGTATAGTCGCAAGCCCCCACAATATCTGTAAAAAATTGTAAAACAGCGCCGCTTTTCCAAGCAAATGCCTTGGCTTGGCAGAGCCTGAATTCGTAACAGCATCTTCCTTTCAATACATTTCCTGATTGGAAATGATCTTCCGATTGAGGTTTATTGAATCTTTGCTTGTTACCCCTTGGAGCATCAATACCTGCTTCATAACTCAAACATTTTCCCATCGTGTTCGGTACGATGATCACCGTGTGCATTTCGCCTGCAGCCGCTGCCAGGCAAAAAAGAACATTGGCATCTCATTATCATTTAGCTTATCATTGATTCTCCATAAATGGTTGCAAGCTCATTCAAAAACCCCAGCGGAGACGACAGCATGGAGAACCTGACCCAACAGCAGTTCCTGCGGCAGATAAGCATCGGCGTTACCCTTTTGCATGTTCTCATCGAAAATGAGCGACGCTGCGAAAGACTTCTCAGCCAGGCTGCCGCCCGCATCAAAGGAATGGGCAGCCCGATAAGCTGGACCTGCACCGACGGTCTGAGCCGTGATGGCGAGATCATCCCCGACACAACCGATCCGCTGAAGGCCCTCGATTTTGCCCTGTCCCACCCCGGGCCGCTGCTCCTCATCCTCAAGGATATTCACTGCTACTGGCGAGACAATCCGCTACTTGTCAGGAAGATCAAGGACCTGTCCTGCGCATCACGGGGAAAAGGCAAGCTCACGGTAATCTTCGGCGAAGACGCGTGGACCCCTTTCTGCCTTCGAGAAGAAATTGTCCACTTTCAGCAGGGTCTCCCTGACATCGAGGAAATCCGCACATTCCTCGGGCAGGTCAGGCAAACCGACCCCTCTTTTGCCAAGGCCTGCGAAACTGAACCGGATCTGCTCGAACGGCTGGTGGTCGCGGCCCGCGGACTTGAGCTGGTGGACCTCGAACGGGCAATCCGCACCCTGCGCATGACGGACATGACCAGCTCCGACGCGGTCGGATCGCTCCTGGAAAACAAGCGACGGATCCTGCAGCAAAGCGGCATTATGGAGCTGGTTCTCGACAACGCCGGCAGCGACCAGCTTGGCGGAATGGAAAATCTCAAATACTGGCTCAAACGTCGCGAAAGCGCCTTCGGCCTTGACGGAATATCATCCGGAATCGGTCTCCCCAAGGGGATCCTGATCATGGGGGTTGCCGGCTGCGGCAAATCACTGCTGGTCAAGACGATTGCAACCGAATGGCGGCTTCCGCTGATCCGCCTCGACATGTCCACCGTCTACAGCGGCATCTTCGGCTCCCCCGAGGCAAGCCTGAACCAGGCCTTCAAGACCGCGGAGGCGGTAGCACCGTGCGTTCTCTGGATCGATGAAATCGAGTCTGGAATCACAACCCACGGCTTCAAGTCAGAGGGCGGAGCCTCGTCGAGAGTCCTCGGGTCGTTCCTGACCTGGATGCAGGAAAAACGGGAACCGGTGTTCGTGGCAGCAACCGCCAACGCCATCGAAATGCTTCCGGCCGAGGTTTTGCGCAAGGGCCGTTTTGACGAGATTTTCTATGTCGGCCTGCCGGAAACCTCTGCCCGGGAGGAAATCTTCCGCATTCACCTGACAAATCGGGCAACCGGCATTTCCGCCTTTGATCTCAAGCTTCTGGCCGGTTCGACCAAAGGTTTTTCCGGCGCCGAGATCGAACAGGTTGTCCACTCGGCTATTTTTGAAGCACGTGCAGACCAGCGCCCCATGACCCAGCAGGACCTGATGGCCATGGTAAGCAGAACCGTGCCGCTCTCCATAACCATGGCCGAACAGATCAAGAAAATTGAAACCTGGGCCTTCAAACGGGCGGTTCCCGCTGCCGGAACCATGTAGATTGCACCGGGGAAATCCCGCCCCTATCACCCTCCTGCTAACTTTACATTTCAGCATATCTCTTAACCCAACTTGACGCCTGAAGCGGCTATAGTCCGCTTCATCGAATGGCAACACGAATCCATATCCCAACCCCAAAAAACGCGTTCATAGGGGACAGAGATGAAAAGGCATATACGAAAATGAACCGGCGGGTCATGGCGGTCCTGACAGCGGACCAGCGAGAACAGCTTCAACAACAGCCCCGGACAAAAAGTATCACCCCGGACCGGAAAGAGCGCCCGGTGCTGATTCCGGGAAAGGCCAGTCCCCCCTCCGCAGCGACTGATGGGAGGGTCCTGCATCTCCCCCTGAAAGCAGGACTCCGCCCATCAGCCGTTCCGGTTTTCCATAGAAAAGCAGACAGATTGCAGCAAAACAGACAAAAACACGCAGGACAGCTACAGAACCAGATCAGCTAACAAAACGTAAGAGCGTCTCCGGGCATTACCCCTCCGTAATGCCTCCTTCGCGGCTTGGTGTTCCTCCCCGGGCCGCATTTTTTTATCCTCAATCCCTACCCGGATATCTCCCGTCAAAAGGCAGTTGAAAAGAGGCCGAGGTGTACCATCGAGTCCGTTGAGGTTTCGAACAAGCGGTAACGCCGCAGATCGACCCCGCAATAGTTTTTCTACAGCCTGCTACACTTGTGTACCTACCAACCCGCCCACCGTTGACACAGCCTGTTCGATGCGTTTCGACCAGTACGCGGCATTGAGCCGGATAAAGTTGCGGTATTTCCCCGCAGCGGAAAAGATCGTACCGGGAGCGATGGTAATTCCGCACTGCAAAGCCTCCTCATACAAGCGAATGGAGTCCACCTGCTCCGGCATTTCGACCCAGAGCACAAAACCTCCGGCAGGGGTATTCACCCTGGTCCCCTTCGGAAAATATTTCTCCACCGCCTTTGCCATCAATGATGTTTGCCGGCCGTACACCCTGCGAATCTTCCTCAGGTAGTGATCATAGCCGCCGGTGGCAAGAAATTCGGCAATGGCCATTTGCGGTAGAGTTGCGGTGGCAATATTGCTGATCGCCTTTAACCTCTCGATTTTTTCCTGAAACCTCCCCGCAACAACCCAGCCGACCCGGTAGCCCGGCGCAAGCGTCTTGGAAAATGAAGAACAGTGAATCACCAGGCCCTTTCTGTCATAGCGCTTGGCGATACTGGGGCGTTCGTTCATAAAACCCAGGTCTCCATAAACATCATTTTCAATCAACGGAACTGAATGGCGTGCCAGAAGTGCTACGAGTTCTTTCTTATTTTCCTCCGGCATGCGACTGCCGAAGGGATTATTGAAATTCGGGATGACCAGGCAGGCCTGCACCGGATTATGTTCCAGCGCATACCGAAGCGCGGACAGACTGATGCCGTTTATGGGATGGGTCGGAATTTCCAGGGCTTTCAGGTCGAGCATCTCGATCAACTGCAGCAGATTATAAAAAATCGGCGTCTCGATGGCAACCGTGTCCCCTGGCCGGCAGACGGCGCGCAGAGCAAGCATCACCGCTTCGAGACAGCCACTTGTTACGACGAATTGATCGGGGGTGAGAGAACAGCCGGCCGTCAATGCCCGTTGGGCTAGTTGCACCCGCAGCCGTTCATTTCCGGGGGGGAAATCATAGGAAATTGCCTGATGATTGTTGCGCCTCGCGACCGTAGCAAAAACCCGGTTCAGTCGCTCCGCCGGCAGATTCTCCGGATTGGGCGTTGCCACACCGAGTGGCACCAGAGCGGGGTTCCGCATGTCCCGCATCACCATCATTACCAGCTCACCAACGCTGACAAGCGTCGGCGCCGGTGCGGTCTGGTCAAGTTCCGGTTCAGGCAGCACCCGGCTCAGCTGATGTCTGACATAGTACCCGGATTGGGGGCGAGCTTCGATCAGTCCCTGATTTTCCAGGTGGAAGTACGCTTTGACTGCTGTGGAAATGCTGATGTCCATCTGCCTGCTGAGAGAGCGGACGGAAGGTACTTTCTCACCGGTACGATAGGTCCCTTTGAGGATCAGCCGGGCAATTCGATCAGCAATATTTTCATAGAGGAAAGAATCAGCTGCACCACCACGTTCCGTTTTCTCGCCCGGCATGAACCACTCCCTTCAAAAGTGTCATATTCCATCATATACAGTTTACCGTTTTTGGCACGGACACACTATTTAGCACCACTAAACTGTACTGTGCCAAATTGTGTTTATCTGAATCTGTTATTCTTACCAGTTTTTCTCTACCGTGTAAACAGCCATCAGGCATCACTCCGGACTATTTCCGTAACGGCATGCCGGTCTGGGCAGACCCGGCGTTCTGACGAAAGGCGTTCCCTACCCGGAGACAATTTCGTAACAGTCATCACACAAAGGAGGAAGGAATGGGAGAAAAGATTATTCGCATCAACATGACGAACCTCACCAGCGCAATTGAAGAGGTTCCGGCAGATCTGGCAGCACTCGGCGGACGTGCACTTACTTCGACCGTAATTGCCAAGGAGGTCCCCCCCACAAGCGAAGCCCTGGGTAAATACAACAAACTGGTCTTCGCTCCCGGCCTCCTGACCGCAACCGCCGCAGCAAACTCGGGACGTCTTTCCGCAGGTTTCAAAAGCCCCCTGACCGGCGGCATCAAAGAAAGTAATGCCGGCGGAACTGCAGCGCAGAACCTGGAAAGACTTGGCATCAAAGCGGTCATCATCGAAGGCATGCCGGCCAAAGATACCTGGTACAGTATTCACATCGACAATGCCGGCGCCACCATCAAGGAAGATCTTGAATATATCGGCAAGGGCAATTACGAGTTATTCAATTCCATCGGCGAAAAGCTGGGCAAAAAGGTTGGCGTCCTCGCCATCGGCCCTGCCGGAGAATTGCGGATGGCAGCAGCCAACATCTCCGTCAAAGACCCTGACGGCAATGTGCGCAGTCACGGCCGTGGCGGCGGCGGCGCTGTCATGGGTTCCAAGAAAATCAAGTACATCACCGTCGATGACACCGGCGGACCGGGAGTAAAAATTGCGGATCCCGAAAAATTCAAGACCCAGGCAAGGATTTTCGCCAAGGCGATGCTCGATCATCCCGTTACCGGTCAGGGCCTGCCCACCTACGGCACCAACGTTCTGATCAACATCCTGAACGAAGCCGGCGGCCTCCCGACCAAAAATTTCCGTTTCGGCACCTGTGACCATGCCGAAAAGATCTGTGGCGAGACCATGCATGACACGATCGTCTCCCGCAAGGGCAACCCGAGCCACGGCTGCCATGCCGGTTGTATCATCAAGTGCTCGCAGATTTACAACGACGCTGACGGAAAGTACGTCACCTCCGGCTTCGAATATGAAACGGTCTGGGGCTTCGGCGCCAACAGCCTGATTAAAAACCTTGACGACATCGCCAAGTGCGACTGGGTCATGGACGATATCGGTATCGACTCCATCGAAGGCGCCGTCATCATGAACGTAGCCATGGAAGCGGGCATCCTCCCGTGGGGTGACGGCAAAGGCTGTTATCGCCTGTTTGACGAGGAAGTTCGCAAGGGCACCCCCCTGGGCCATATCCTCGGCAATGGCGCCGGTTCCGTCGGCAGGACCTATGGACTGACCAGGATCCCGGTAGTCAAGAACCAGGGCATCCCGGCCTATGACCCGCGCGCCGTCAAAGGCATCGGCATCACCTATGCCACATCGACCATGGGCGCAGACCACACCGCCGGCTACACTATCGCCACCAACATCCTCAAGGTCGGCGGGTTTATCGATCCGCTCTCAAAAGAAGGCCAGGTGGAACTCTCGAGAAATCTGCAGATCGCCACCGCTGCCGTTGACAGTTGCGGCCTCTGCATCTTTGTCGCCTTCCCGGCCCTCGATATTCCCGAGTGCTTCACGGCCATCTATGAAATGATCAATGCCCGTTACGGCACGAACCTGACCGCGGAAGGCGTCGTGGAATTCGGCAAGTATGTTCTCAAAACCGAACATGAGTTCAATCTTGCCGCAGGCTTCAGCAACAAGCAGGATCGTCTCCCCGAATTCTTCGAAGAGCAGATCCCGCCGCACAACGCAGTCTGGGACTTCAGCGACGCGGAAATCGATGCGTTCTGGAACTTCTAATTCTCAGAAAATATTTCTTCCCGGAAACGCCTCCATTCCCATTCTTTTGTGAAGCGTTTCCAACCGGTGGGCGTCTGCCCGGGCGCCCGCCATCCTCTTTCCCCGCATAAAATACCTGGAAAGCCCAACCTGATCGCGCTTTCCAGGTATTCCATCCAGCAAAATTCCCTGCACTTTCCTGGCGAAATAATTACTGAAAAACAGACACCGATCCACGATGGATCACTTCTTGAGCAAAACTATCAAGAGACAATAAAAGCAAGACAAGACCAGATAATTACGGCCTTATCTTGCTTGCAAAAACAGAGGTTACTCGCTAACCGGCTGAGAGACATGTATTTCTAATTATAGACAAAAGCAATGGTGTGCAGGAAATCAGCGGTCGGGACCGTATCTACCGTGAAAGTCGAGAACTCGGCAACAATCAGGTTCCGCGCGGCAACTGTCGGGTCAGCCACATCGATACCAACGTAGTCGCCCGTGACAGGGTGGAATTTGCCGTGATGTGCCGTTATACCGATGGTCCCGACCGAAGTTGCGGCCCCGGTAATGGGATTGATCGTGAATACCTCACCATCAAAGTTCACCAGATAGAGGATGCCGCGATCATCAAAGTCCAGGCCGAACGTCTGCGTTATCAGGGCGGAATCAGCCACTACCGTGGCAACCCCTGTGACCTTATCAATAATGGCAAGATCGTCATCGGTAGGTTCCGACCAGGTATACAACCGGCCGGCCGAGTCAACGGTCAGTGTCGCTGCGGCAGGCAACCCTGTTCCCGCACCGATAGGCGTGCCCGCGCCGGTGACAAGATTGATTTCAATGAGCCCGGCCGGAAAATCGGGATCGTTAGCCGAAGTTGTCGCAAAAAGTTTTCCGGTGGTCTTATCATACGCAAGACCGCTGACAATAAAGCCGATATCTCCAATAGTGCTGAGAAAGCCGCCCGTATCCGGGTCAAGCAGCACAAGGTCACTTGTTGTTGCCTCAAGGGTATCCGGATCAGTGAAGCCAACAGTTGTGCCATAAATGGTAAGTTGTCGCACCACCACAGGCTCATCGCCGCCGCCACAGGCAGAGAGCATGCCAATGGAAAGCAGTACCAAGAGAATCCGTACCAGGTTTTTCATCCTTAATCTCCTCTTTACTGCAGCATCGTCCACATTCAGGCCGCCCATAATAGGAGGCCACATCACCACCATGAACCGCAGAAGCAATAGTCACCTCCTTTCAATGTGTTCCATGCAACTGCAACGGATACCCGAATAATTCAGAAGCGAATAGCCACGCCAGAACAATAAAATTACCTTAACAGTATACAATATGACTGTGTCATAACAAATCATGACAAAAATGAAGGGCGCACCTTTCAGGGCAGGACCGGCTTCATCAACATATTCTTTAGATTTGTCACGGTGAAAAATCGCAACAATTTTGCCAATCTGACAACAAAACTATTGCCCTCACCGTCAAGCTGAGGTAATGTTCACAAAATGAACGATGCAGGCAAAAAGTCCCTGGATACCCACCGCGCCTTTCTCCTTCTGAGCGAGATTGAGCAGGAGGAAACGCTTTCCCAGCGCGAATTGGCCAGCCGCCTCGGCATCGCCCTCGGCCTGGTCAACTCCTACCTGAAAAACCTGGTTGCCAAAGGCTATGTGCGGATCAGGTCGTTTCCGAAAAATCGCTACGGCTACTTGCTCACTCCCCAGGGTCTGGCCGAAAAGAGCCGTCTTGCCTACCTGCATCTGAGCTATTTCACCAATCTCTACCAGACAGCCCGGCAGGACTACCTGGCACTCTTTCGCACACTCCACGCCTCGGGAATCAGACGAGTTTCTTTTTGCGGTGTTGATGAAATCGCGGAAATCGCCTATCTCTCACTCCGGGAAATCGGATTGGAACTGCTTGAAGTGATGGACGACCAGAATGCCGGTGAACTTTTTTTCGAAAAGAGAGTCACACCGCTCATCACCAGCGGTGAAATCACCAATCTACCCATCGTCATTACCTCTCTGAAGCGGGGAGATGATCTCGCAGACGAACTTTTACGTCGCGGCGTCAACCGGAGCTTCATTTTCCGGGCCGGAAACGGCCAACCATATTTTACGAATAATTTGGAGGATCTATGAAAAAAGCACTTATCACCGGCATCACCGGCCAGGACGGCTCGTACCTGGCGGAGCTTCTCCTGAAAAAGGGCTACGAAGTCCACGGCATCATCCGCCGCTCGTCTTCTTTCAATACCGGCCGGATCGACCATATGTACCAGGACCCCCATGAAACGGACATCCGGATGTTTCTTCACTACGGCGACCTGAACGACGCCAGTTCGCTGAACAAGGTACTACGGGACGTGCGGCCGGACGAAATATACAATCTGGGCGCACAAAGCCATGTCAAGGTCTCCTTCGACATTCCCGAATACACCGGCGAGGTGGATGCTTTGGGAGCGGTGCGTATCCTGGAAGGGATCCGCGAAACCGGCATCAACAGCCGTTTCTACCAGGCATCCTCTTCAGAACTGTATGGCAAGGTTGTTGAAACACCCCAGAAAGAAACCACGCCCTTCCATCCACGCTCCCCCTATGCCTGCGCCAAAGCCTATGCCTATTATATCACCGTGAATTACCGGGAGAGTTACGGCATGTTCGCCTGCAACGGCATCCTGTTCAACCATGAGTCGCCCCGGCGCGGCGAGACCTTTGTCACGAGAAAGATTACCCGGGCCGCCGCCCGGATCAAACTGGGACTGCAATCCTGCCTCTACCTGGGGAACCTGGACGCCAAACGCGACTGGGGCTTTGCTGGCGATTATGTCGAGGCCATGTGGCTGATGCTGCAGCAGGACGAACCGGACGATTACGTGGTGGCCACCGGAGAAACCCGCTCCGTCCGTGACTTTGCCGAAAAGGTCTTTGCCCGGCTCGACATGCCTCTGGAGTGGCAGGGAGAAGGGGTAGACGAAAAAGGGATCGACACAAAAACCGGCAAGATCGTCATCGAAGTGGACACCAACTATTTCCGCCCCGCCGAAGTCGAACTGCTGCTTGGTGACCCCACCAAGGCCCGGACGAAAATGGGCTGGGAACCAAAGACCGACCTGGATGGCCTGGTCGAGATGATGACCGATTCCGACCTGGCGCTGGCCGAAAGAGAGAAAAGGGCTAATGGATAAAAAAGCTAAAATCTACGTTGCCGGACACCGCGGACTCGTTGGCTCCGCGATCGTCCGCAGGCTCCGGGCGGAGGGCTGCACGAACCTCGTTCTCCGCACCAGTAAAGAGCTTGACCTGAAAAACACTGCTGCCGTTGCGGAATTCTTCGCGGAAGAGAAACCGGAATTCGTCTTCCTTGCCGCCGCGAAGGTGGGCGGGATCGTGGCGAACGAGTCGTACCCCGCTGAGTTCATCTTCAACAACCTGATGATCCAGAGCAACGTCATCCACCAGGCCTACCTGTCCGGCGTAAAGAGACTGCTCTTTCTCGGGAGCAGCTGTATTTATCCGAAACTTGCCCCCCAACCCCTGAAAGAGGAATATCTCCTTACCGGGCCGCTGGAACCGACCAACGATGCCTATGCTGTGGCCAAAATTGCCGGGATCACCATGTGCCGCGCCTACAATCGCCAGTACGGGACCCGCTACCTCGCCGCCATGCCGACCAACCTCTACGGTCAGGGCGACAATTTTGATCTGGAAAAGTCCCATGTCATGCCGGCGTTGATCAGAAAGTTTCACGAGGCCAAGCTGGCTGGAGCGGAGACGGTAACGGTCTGGGGAACCGGCAGCCCCTACCGAGAATTCCTCTACGTGGACGATCTGGCCGATGCCTGCCTGTTTCTCATGAATTTGCCTGAGGACAGGTACTCCTCACTCCTCACACTGCACGCTTCACCCGCATTGATCAACATCGGCTCCGGTGAAGAGGTCACCATCCGCGAACTGGCGCTGATGGTGAAAGAGGTGGTTGGGTACCAAGGTGAACTGGTCTTCGACAGCACAAAACCGGACGGCACCCCCCGCAAGCTGTGCGATGTGTCGAAGCTTCATGCCTTGGGCTGGAGGCACCGGACGGGCCTTAAGGACGGGATACGTTCTACCTACGAATGGTATCTGAATATTGATAAGTAACTGCCGGCACTTTTGCCGGGAAACAACGAGCGATTCGTCTCTTTCCGACAACAACCTGCAGCTTCCAGGATCTGTAGTGGTAAACCAATAAAATCATGGCACTTAGTGAAAGACTCAAACCCGCTTTTGACCGGATCTGGAATATCCGCCATGAAATGTCCTGGATTGTTTTCGGCCAGTTTCTCGGTTTTCTTGGCGGCTTCCTCGGCATTAAAGTGCTCACCAACCTGATGGGACCGAACGGCTACGGCCAGCTGGCGCTCGGCCTGACGATCGCCGGGCTTTTCAACACCTATGCCTACGGCCCGGTTGCCAATGTGGTAGTTCGTTTTTTCGCCGTCTCCCAGGAACGCGGCACCTTGGGCAGCTATTTTTCGATACTGAAAAAAACCCACCGGATTCTCGCAATCTGTGCATTCTGCCTGGCAGCTGTCGCCAGTGGAGTTACGGGTTACGTCCTTGGGGGTGAGTGGGCGCTGATTATTTTCTTGTCCTGCCTCTACGGGGTGACGAGCGGCATCAATGTATCATTCATCTCCCTGCAGAATGCCATCCGCCAAAGAAAGATTGTCGCCCTGCATCAGGGGGCGGACGTCTGGCTGAGAATAGGCCTGTCCATTGCGCTGCTTTTTTTCTTCAGCAAAAGCGGCTGCTTTGCCTTGCTCGGCTACCTGATCGGCACACTGCTGGTGACAATCTCCCAGAGGGTTTTCGCGTTAAAGAATGAAACTATTCGAAAGAACTGGCACGCTCCAAAAGCGGATCCCTTTCAGGAGAAACAGACATTCAAAGAGTTTACGGACTACGCAACATCGTTCCTGTTGTTTGCGGTATTCGCATCCTTCAGCCTCTATGCTGACCGCTGGATTCTCCAGGGGATGTTTGGTCCCGGCGCAGTCGGAGTATATGCAGCCATTTACCAGATTGCCGCTTCACCGGTAACAATATTCTTCACCATGGTGAGTCAGCTTATTGTTCCAATTGTCTTTGAGCGGGCCGGGACCATGACGAGCATGGCTCAGATGGAAAACAGCGGCCGGCTCCTCCTTCAAACGTTACTGGTTTCAAGCCTTGTGGCAATCCTGATTACGGTGGTTGCATATCTATTCAGCGAGCCTCTGATCAGGGTCCTTACAAATACTACCTTTGCGAAACACCATAGTATGCTTTGGATCATTGTTCTGGGGTTATGTTTGTTCAATCTTGGCCAGCAGCTCACCATAAAAGGCCTTTCGTTCAACCAGCCAAGAATATACTTATGGCCAAAAATCCTGCAGGCTGCCTCACTTTTCATCCTGGGATTTTTTCTGGCTCACTATTTCGAAATTTCCGGGGTTGCATGGGCTGTGTGCCTGTCGTCGATTGTGTACCTGGTGGCGGTTTTTGCCGTCAACAAAAGACTTCGGCTGATAATTTCCTGAGACGTACGATTACCATAGAAGGCACTTCACCGTGATTATTGCAGAGACAAAAAAAGCCCTCAAGAAAGTGCCCGGCGCCATCTTCCTCCATGCCACAATGATGCGTGCCGTCTCATATGCACATTTTCTTGCCGACTACTTTCGCTTTAGCAAAATGGCTGGGGACGGGCGTTTTTCTATCCGTTGGCGTGATCGCTATCCCTGTCTGGACGGAAAAACAGCGCTCACAGGTTTTGATCGCCACTATATGTATCATCCGGCCTGGGCGGCGCGCGTGCTGGCAATCACAAAGCCGGCCTTTCATGTGGACATTGCATCATCCCTCCATTTCTGCTCCCTGGTTTCCGCCTTTGTGCCGGTTCGTTTTTTCGATTACCGGCCGGCGGATATTGCCCTGAGCAATCTCGAATCCGGACAGGCCGACATCTGCGCTTTGCCCTTTGCAGACGGGAGCATCTCGTCCCTTTCCTGCATGCACGTGGTGGAACATGTGGGTTTGGGACGCTATGGGGACCCCCTTGATCCCGACGGAGACAAAAAAGCGATGAACGAACTCCAGAGGGTTCTGGCTCCGGGCGGTGATCTGCTGTTCGTGGTGCCGGTGGGGAAACCGCGGATACTGTACAATGCCCATCGGATCTACTCCTACAGGCAAGTCCGGGAGTCATTTGCCAGTTTTGAGCTCAAGGAATTCTGCCTGATCCCCGATAACCCTGAAAATGGCGGACTGATTTGGAATACTGACGAAGAGATGGCCGATGCACAGAGTTATGGCTGCGGCTGCTTTTGGTTCAGGAGAAATCTATGAAATTCAAGGTCGGCACACGTAACGAATCGACCCGGGAGGCCTGGCTGGAACAGGCACTGCAACAGGTCCCGGCCGGATCGCGCATCCTTGATGCCGGGGCCGGACAGCTTAAATACAAGAAGTTTTGCGCTCACCTGAACTATCTCTCCCAGGATTTTGCCCAATACGACGGCCGCGGAGACGGCAGCGGCCTGCAAACCGGTTCCTGGGACCAGTCGAAGCTCGACATCGTCAGCGACATCAGCGACATTCCTGAGCCGGACGGATCATTTGACGCGGTAATGTGCATCGAGGTACTGGAGCACCTGCCGAATCCTCTCCTGGCTTTGGAGGAATTTTCGCGTCTGCTCCGGCCGGGCGGACAGCTTATTGTCACTGCACCGTTTTGCAGCCTGACCCATTTTGCGCCCTATCACTTCTACAGCGGCTTCAATCGCTATTTTTACGAAACCCACCTGCCCCGCTATGACTTTACGATTGTTGATCTCCAGGAGAACGGTAATTTCTTCGAGTTTCTTGCCCAGGAAGTCCGGCGCATTCCGGTTGTCAGCAAGCGCTACACCGGGTCCGCACTGCGACTCCGGGATAAAGTGGTGATCTATTTCATGACCGCACTATTGGAAAAATTGAGCAGCAGCGATACCGGCTCCGCGGAACTGCTCAACTTCGGCTGCCAGGTACGGGCAGTAAAAAACTGAACCGTTATGATACTTGTGAGACTCACGGGAGGACTGGGCAACCAGATGTTTCAGTATGCGGCAGCGAGACGGCTGGCCGAGGCCCATGGCACTGACCTGAAAATCGACACGAGCCGGCTCCTGAACAGCAATCCTCTCGACACTCCAAGGGACTATGCCCTGGGCTGCTTTACCATTTCCGCGGCAATTGCTTCAGCCAACGAAAGCCTACTGTGCGAAAAACTCCACCAGCAGGCCAGATCTCCGCTGTACCGGTTGTTGAAAAAGTGCGGATTGCTCCGCGCACCAGGGGAAATGAACTATGTCCGGCAGCAGGGTCCTGCCTTCGACCCTGCGATTCTGCTGCTACCGGACAATGTCTGCCTGGATGGCTACTGGCAATCGGAGAAATATTTCCCCGGCATCAGGGCACTTCTCAAAAAAGAATTTACCCTGCGCCGCCCCCTGGACGGTGAGGACCGCCAGCTTGCGGAAAAGATTCGAGGCTGCGCCGCGGTATCACTGCACGTGCGGCGTGGCGACTATCTTACCAACCCGCACGCGGCGAAACATCATGGCACCTGCGACAGAGACTATTATGATCAGGCGGTCAGCTTCATCATGAGGAAGATACCTGCTGCCGAGCTCTTTATTTTCTCCGACGACCCGCACTGGAGTGCGATGAACATGAACTTCGACCTGCCCACGACCATTGTCAGCAAGACGGATGGAACAGCCGAAGGGCGTGACCTGATCTTGATGAGCAGCTGCCGGCACCACATCATTGCCAACAGTTCCTTCAGCTGGTGGGGTGCCTGGCTGGGCGATGACCCGGAAAAGATCGTCATTGCCCCGAAGCGCTGGTTCAACGACCCGGCACGCTTCACAGGGGATCTCGTCCCGGAAGGATGGTTGCGCTTCTGATGAGGGAATCGGCACCGAAAATAACCGTCCTGATGCCGCTTTTCAATGGCGAACGGTTTGTCCGCGAGGCGCTGGAAAGCATCCTGGGACAGACCATCACGGATTTCGAGTTGCTCATCATTGACGACGGCTCCAGCGACGCCAGTGTCAGAATTGTCGGAGACTATGACGATTCCAGGATCCGTTTGATCAGAAATCACGAAAACCTTGGCGTCACCGCGACTCTGAACCGGGGCATTGACCTGGCCCGGGGCGAATACATCGCCCGAATGGACTGCGACGATATCAGTCTGCCGAACCGTCTGGCCGAACAGGCCGCATACCTTGAACAACATCCCGATTGTGCCATGGTTGCCGTCATGGTAACGATGATGGACGAGAACGGAAACGAGATCGGAGCGTGGCTTGACGACCGGAAAACTGGTACCGGCGAATCTATCCGCCGCTTTCTGCCGCGGGCAAACTGCATTGCCCATCCCGGCATCATGATCAGGAAGTCCATCCTGTCGCGCTACCGTTACAACGAACGTCAGCGCGTTGCCCAGGATTACGACCTCTGGCTGCGGATGGCTGCCGACGGGCTGGTCATTACCAAGCTGGAAAAACCGCTCCTCAGGTATCGGGTACATACCGCCTCCATCACCGCCCAGAGCAACGGCGGCAGACCCGACCAGAAGAACGTCAGAACCAAGACCTGGTTCCTGTGGCAGAGGATTGCCGAACGGAAATTGAATGGCTTTTGTTTCAAGGTTTTTTGCGCAACCGGCAGAGACTTCTGCTATGCTGTCGCCAAAAAATCCCTCAAGGCAGTCGATCTGAACCTGCGAAGTCCTGACAAGTCGCAACGTGCCCAGACACCGAAGCTCGACAGTGATCTGCGCATCATGCAGTTGAACAACCGGGCCCCGGTTCGCTTGCTGGTTGCCATCGGCAAGGCAATCGGCACAATCCTGCCGGTCAGCAACCCCTCGTCGTTGTTCTTTTTCTTCCCCTTCCAGCATGTGGGCGGCGCGGAAAAAGTTCACGCGGATGTGGTCAGCTGTTTCGCGGAGCAGAAACCCTGGGTCTTTTTTACCAAGAGGTCACGCAACAACAGATTTCGGCAGCTTTTTCCACCGCAGGCAGGCCTTTTCAATTTCTGGCCGCTGCTCAAGTACGGCTATCCCCTGAGCGTAGGAATCATGGCCGGCTTTGTCAATCGGCACCAAAAGCCGGTCGTCTTCGGCAGCAATAGCCTTTTCTACTATCTGCTGCTCCCGTATCTCAAGCCGGAAGTGGTGAAGATCGACCTGCTGCACGCCTTTGGGGGAAAAACGGACCAGTTCAGCCTGCCGGTCGTGGAATTGCTCGACCATCGCGTCGTGATCAATGGGAAAACAAGAGACGACCTGCAAGGCCAGTATGCAGAAAATCAAGTTAACCCACAACTGATCGACCGGGTGGTGTTGATCGAAAACAGGGTGTCGGTGCCGCAAGAGTATCCGGAAAAGATTGCCAGTGACGTCATCACAGTTCTGTTTGTGGGACGGGGCGCTCCGGAAAAACGGGTGCACTTGGTCGGCAAAGCCGCAACGCTGTGCCGGGAGAAAAAGATTCCCACCCGTTTTGTCCTGGTCGGTGACCTGGGTGAGGCACTGAATGCCTGCGACCACGAGAATTGCCTTGTGCAGGGGGAAATAACCGATCCTTGCCGACTGGCAGAGCTGTATCGACAGGCAGATATCCTTGTCATCACCTCAGAGCGCGAAGGCTTTCCGCTGGTCATCATGGAAGCAATGGCCCAGGGTGTCGTGCCGGTCAGTACCGATGTGGGTGGAATTTCCCTCCATGTGCGGCATGGCGACAACGGGATGCTTATTGAGAACGGCCAGGAAGAACAAATAGTTGCGGAGCTGGTCCGCTTCTTCAAACTTCTGAGCGATGACCGGGAACTCTTGAAAAAACTGTCCCGCAACACCTTCGACTATGCCCGGGCCACTTTTGATACGGAGACGTTTTGCAACGCCTACAGAAAACTGCTCGTGAACAACTAGCAGACAACAATGGAGACCCATGCCGAACGTAAGCGTCGTCATCCCCTGCTACAACCAGGGAATCTATCTCGATGAAGCGGTTGACTCGGTCCTCAGCCAGACCCATGAGGATTACGAGATTATCATTGTCAACGACGGTTCGACCGATGAATTCACCAACCGGCTATTGGCGGACTACCGGAAACCTCGCACCAGGGTTCTCCAGACCCGGAACCAGGGTCTGGCGACAGCTCGGAACAGCGGCATTACCGAGGCCCGGGGCGATTTCATCCTGCCCCTGGATGCCGATGACAAAATCGGGCCCGGTTACCTGGAAAAGGGAGTGGAAATACTGGAACGTAAGCCCAGTGTCGGGATCGTCTACTGCCGGGGCGAACTTTTCGGCGACAGGTCTGGTGACATTACCGCGCCGCCATTCTCCCGCATGGGGATGCTTATTTCCAATCTGATTTTCTGTTCTGCCCTGTTTCGCAAATCCGACTGGCAACAGGCCGGCGGCTACAATCCGGAGATGATCCACGGCTGCGAAGACTGGGATTTCTGGCTGTCGCTTCTGGAATTGGGGCTTTCGGCGGAGAGGTTGCCCGAGGTCTATTTCTTCTACCGGGTCAGGGAATCATCCATGAATCAGGCCATGAATAAAGACAAGCGCCTGGAAATGTTCCGGCGGATCGTTGTCAACCATCCCCGGCTCTACCGTGGCTGGTACGGGCTCTTCGTGAAACTCGGCTTCAGACTGACCCAGTCCCGTTGTTACCGTCTGATCAAGGAATATCGATGAAAATACTGCTCATCACCAAGAATGCCGAATCCCTGACCGGTGCCGGCACCTATGAAGCCAACCTGATCAGGGAACTTTCCAAACGACACCAGGTCGGCATCTACCGATCACCGGCTGACCTGGAACAGGACTGGGACATCGCCCACTGCACCGACCTGAAGCACCTTAGCTTCAAGGTGGCTAAGGCTCTCCGCTGCCCGCTGGTGGTGGACGCCCATGACTACTACTGGGTTCACTTCTATCGCTTCTTCTGCCTGGATTTGCCGTTACGTTTCCTGGTCCAGAAATATCGTCGAATCAAGTACCATTTCCTCTTCAAGCGGATCGACGGGATCATCCTCCATGGCAAGTTCCTCTATGACCTGTATGATCATCCGAACAAGTACCTCAGTTTCTACTTCGGCCTCGATTACAGCGGCATTGTACCGAAAGACTGGCAAGAGCGGGAAAATCTGATTCTGTTTGTCGGGGGCGATTTTTTCCGCAAAGGGCTGCCGCGACTGCTGCGAGCCCTGCCCGGAGTGCTCGCGAAAGTCCCGGATGCCCGTCTCCTGGTAATCGGCAAGGACTACGGGTATGCCAAGACCCTGGCCCGCTTCCTCAGCAGGAAATTGCCGGTGGAGTTCCGTTACGGAATGCCGCGCAGCGAGGTCTACCGCACCTATTCCAGGAGCAGGGTCATGGTGCTCCCTTCGGAAATCGAGGCAACACCGATCGTCGTTGCCGAGGCGACCATGGCCGGTGTACCGCCGATACTCTCGGCGGTCGGCGGGCATCCCGAACTGGTCAGGGATGGTGAAACAGGTTTCCTGTTTCCGCTCGCTGATACGGGCATGTTGACGGAAAAAATCGTCGCCTGCCTGACCGACCGGGAATTGTCGGAAAGGCTGGTAGCCGCAGGACAGGCATTCCTTGGGCAATTCACCATCGACAGGATGATGGAAAGACTGGAAGAAATTTATCGAAATGCCATCGCCGCGAAATCTCCGGCCGATCGGCATGGGGAGCATACGTGAAAGCAAAGTTTGAATCGCTGCTCTGGAAGGACTGGTTCTGGGTTGCCCTCTTGGGGATAATGATAATACTTTTCTGCCAGAGAGTCCTGTTCACCGAGCAGATTATACGCGCCTCGGATGTAATCACCCAGTTCTTCTGGAGTGCCAAGAGAGTCCATGCCCAGACGATTCCTGAATATCTGGCAACAATTCCGGCAATCTTCCAGGCAAACTGGGAGCCGCTGAGCGACGGTGGCCGGACACTGGAAGGGGGCTGGAATGCCATCGGCCTGCTTTTTCATCGCTACTTCATCCAGCATTTCCTGCCCTTTCCCGCCAGCATCGCCTGGCTGGCCGTGCTGTCCCTTTTCTGGGGGGCAATCGGCACCTTCCTCTATTGCCGGCTGATCGGCATCGGCCGCTTCGGCGCCTTCGCCGCCGGGCTCCTCTTTGCACTCGGCACGGAGAACCTTTCGCTCATCAACGCCGGCCATATCCAGAAGATCGAGACAATCTGCTGGTTCCCCTGGGTGCTTTTTTTCCTGGAAAAATCGCTCCGCAGCGGGCGGCTTTTCCACTACGCGATGACCGGCCTGCTGCTGGCCGTGCAGTTCTTCAACATGCACTGGCAGATTTCTTTCTACACCTGCCTGGCAGTGGGAGGCTACTGGCTTTTCCACGTCGGCTGGAACCTTACCGAATCAACGGAACAACGGAAAAGGCTGGGCAAGGATCTGCTGCTCGCCGCCGTGATGACGACCCTGTTTTTCACCACGATCGCCATGTCTTTCGCCCCGCTCTTCAGCTGGTCGAAACAGTCCGAGCGGAGCGGCGGGATGAGCCACGCCGAAGGCATGAGCTGGTCCATGCCGCCGGAAGAGATCCTCACCTACGTTATCCCCGGTCTCGTCGGCTTTTCCCGCCAGGAGGACGGTGATATTCCCGAAAAGGGGCAGGTCTACTACTGGGGACGGATGTATTTTACCCAGACGAGCGGCTATCTCGGACTGCTGCCGTGGCTGCTGCTTCCCCTGCCGCTGGTCTTCCGGCGGGATCGGCACACCTGGTTTTTCACCTTTATCCTCGGGGTAACCTTGATCATGGCCCTGGGAAAATATACCTTTATCTACCGGTTTCTCTTCGATCATTTGCCCGGATTCTCCACCTTCCGGGTCCCCAAGATGATCCTCTTCCTCTTCGCTTTCGGCGCTGCCGTCCTGATGGGGAGAGGCTTCGATGTCCTCGCCGACGAATCGGTCAAGCGCAAGACCCTGCGCCGCTGGCTGCTCGGCTGCGGGATTTTTGCCACCTTACTCAGCCTGTTCTGGTTCTTTCTCGCCTTCGGCGGCAATAGCGTTCTTGCCCTCGCCGACGGATTCATCAACACGGCGACTCGCTACCAATCCGACCCCTCGCTCGTGGTGGAGCGCTACGAAAACATGCTCCGCGAAACCGGGATCGCCCTCCTCATCATCAGTGCCTACCTGGCAGTTCTTATCGCCTGGTTCCAGAAATGGCTGCCGACTCGCTACCTTTTCCCGGTACTGGCTATCTGCCTGCTGCTCGATCTCTGGCGGGTTAACGACAAATTCCTCGTTGTCACCACACCGCCCGGGTTAGACAGGAAAGCGGCAAAAAATGACGTCGTGGAGTTTCTGGAGCCGCGCATGGAAAAGTACCGGATGCAGCCCCTCAATGCGAACAATGCCAAATACTATGCCGATTACGGGTTCCCCAATATTTCCGCCTATGTAACCATCAGCGAAAAAAGGTACAAAGAGTATTTGGATAACTTCTCCCTTACCAGCGGGATGCCGGACATCATGAACCTGAAGTACCTGGTCATGTCCGCCGCCGATCTGGAAAAGCAACGACACCTGTTGATGGGCAAATACACCCAGGTATTCACCTCGAAAGGCGGCGCTGCCGTGCTGGAAAACAGCACGGTCCTGCCCAAGGCCTGGCTGGTGCCTGCTGTGGCCGTCGTGGCGAATCCGGAAGAACGCCTTGCCATACTGAACTCTTCTCCACGGTTTGATCCTGCCTCTGTGGCTCTTGTGGAATCGCCTCCGCCCCTCCCCATGACAGAGGCTGGCAAGACGCGGCCAGCGGGAAGCGTGGCCGTTCTTCAGTATGAACCAAACAAAATCCTCCTCAGGGCAACAACCACACAGAACTCGCTGCTGGTTCTGGGTGAAAAATATTATCCCTGGTGGTTTGCCTCGGTGAACGGCAAAGACACGGAAATCTACCCGGTGAATCATATCCTCAGGGGTGTCTACCTGACCCCTGGGACGCATGAAGTGGAATTCGTATTTGATCCGCTGCCCTTCAAGATCGGTAAATGGCTGACGTTGGCATCGTTTGCCTTTTTTGCCGCGTTACTTGGGAGGGAGCTGTGGGTACGGCGGAACAAGCGGGGGTGAGGATTACAGGGGTGCAGTGTTTTAGGGTACAGGGTACAGGCTACAGGGGACAGGGGACCGTGTGAGGGGTGAAGAGTGAGGAGTGAGGAAACGCTTGATGAACTCAGAAAGTATGGGCTGAAAATTTTCCAGCCGCGTCACGGCTATCGCTTTTCCTTGGACCCGCTGCTGCTCTGCGATTTTGCCGGGATCCGGGCCGGAGAGAAAGGTATCGATTTGGGTGCCGGCTGCGGGATCATTCCCTTGGTTCTGGCGCGAATGGCTGGGGGAAGCAGCCTGGTCGGGGTGGAAGGTCAGGCGGAAATGGCCGAGCTGGCCGGAAGAAATGTAGCGCTGAATGGTCTGAGCGAAAGGATCGAGATCCGGCATGCGGACATTCTGGAGATAAAAAAACTGTTCCCGCCCTCATCCTTCGATCTGGTGGTTGCCAACCCGCCCTACCGGAAAAGGGGCAGCGGCCGGATCAGCCCGAAACCTGGTCGGGAACTGGCCCGGCACGAATCAACGGCAACGCTGCCAGATTTTCTGGCCGCGGCCAAAAATCTGGTCAAGCTCTCGGGGCGGATCTGTTTTATCTATCACCCGTCCCGCCTGGTCGAATTCCTCCGCGAGGCCGAGGGCCTGAAGCTCTCCCCGGTCCGACTGCGGCTGGTGCATGGGAATTCAACAGCCGAGGGCCGCATGTTTCTGGTTGAACTGGTCAAGGGCAGGAAGGGTGACCTGGCGGTGCTGCCGCCGCTTTTCGTCTACGATGACAATGGGGAGTACACGCGAGAAAGCAAAATGATTTTTGGTGAGAATACCGGGACAGTCTTACCCTAGTGGCGCCCCGGTTATCTTCGCCGACTAAAGATGCCTCAGATAGTTCGTTACTATTCAGTACCGACCAGCCATAACTCCCCCTGCCCCTTTAGGCCCTGTGGGTCCTCTTACCTTGAGAGGGAGAAATAAAAAAACCTCCTCCCCTTAAGTTAAGGGGAGGCTGGGCCTGCGCGCTGAAGCGCTTCGGCGCGCAAGCGGGTGGGGTTATGTAGCTCGAATACTCATAAAAAATACATCTGAACCATGCAACTGAATGTTACGATATCTCAATCTTTACCGGGAGTATGGGCAAGATCCTGCTCGAGCAGTTCGGCAAACTGCTTTCTTAAATCTGGATCAGTAACAGCAGCAACGGCTGCGGCAATTCTCGCCTTTTCCGCTTCGCTCAATTCCCTCTTTTCAGGTTTTACCCACCTTTCAGTTTTGTCCTGAGCCGGCGGTTTTCCCGCCTTCAGAAAGATTTCAAGGACAAGTTTCGCACCCAGTTTCTCGTTCAGTCGATCGGCAATATCTCTTTTCATGAAATTGAGCTGCTGCATCCAGGGAGCGCTGATTACTTTGACCGTGAGGACGCCGTTTGCAAATCGTGACGGCTGGGCCTTGGCGGCAATTTGCTCGCCCACCACCTGCCGCCAGATCCGCCAGATTTCCACTTCGCCGAAACGCTTTTCCAGGGGACTGCCCCGAAATGAGTCCGAAAGAAGTGAGGAAAGGGGCGCCGGTGAACGGCGTCCAGGTTTTCTCTCAGCCATGGAAATCCTTCCTTCTGCGCAGGACACCGCCAAGGTACTGACCGACAACGGCGCCGCCAAGGGTAAGGGGAACTATCTGCCAGGAAAACCCGGCTTTCACGCGCAGGAAGATGATGATCGGGATTGAGATGTGCACGTAGAAAAACCAGCCGAAAGTGAACCGCTCATAGGCATAGCGCAGATAACCCAGGGGAACATTTAGGGCGGTTGCGCCGAGAATGAGGCCCGCCAACTTCAATGTTCCTTCCATGCATGTCCCTCCAGGTTGAGCAAATTTTCTCCATGGTAGAGATTGAAGGTTTTTTTGTCAATCAACGTCTCAACTGCCACACAGAAATTCTTCTTGGTTTTCATCCGGAGATTCCGGATGGAAACGAGTTATTTATGTGGTATGTTTGCGCTGTTTGCAATAAACCGACACGGAGTATAATTTTTGAAACCAGAACGAATCGATTCCTTCCGGGGAGGGATAGCAAAAGCCATGGGGCTGGTATCCGGCAAACTCTGTGCCAGCCCCAAGATCAAACTTTTCAGGGAACGGATCAGAAAGATGGCTCCGGGCCACATTCTGATTCTTTATTACGCGACCGCCATCCTTATCGGAGCTGTCGCCCTCTCTTTGCCGATTGCAGCCAACGGCCCGCCCCTATCATTCATCGACTCCCTGTTTACCGCCACTTCCGCCCAGTGCGTCACCGGGCTCAGCGTGGTTGATACCGGAACGAAGCTCACCCTGTTCGGTCAATTGGTCATTCTTATCTTAATGCAGACCGGCGGTCTCGGAATAATGACCTTCTCGGTGTATCTGTTTTTCTATCTAAGAAAAGGAGTGGGGGCAAGGGGGCGCGGGATCATCCAGGAAACATTGCTGCACACTCCCATCGCATCGGTAAAAGATCTCATTCGGGATATCTTTCTCTTGGCATTCGCCATTGAAGGGGTGGGCGTGCTGCTCCTTGCCGTGGTATTCATCCCGGAAATGGGGTTTTGGCAAGGGCTATTCTGCAGCATTTTCCATTCGGTGTCCGCCTTCTGCAATGCAGGTTTTTCTCTTTTCCCGGACAACCTGATCGGGTACCGGAGCAATGTCCTGGTCAATTTTACGATAATGGGGCTGATTGTTTTGGGCGGGATCGGTTTTCTGGTCATCCGCGAACTGCTGGATTATCTGCCCTGGCGGCGCAATAAGGAAAGGAGACGTTTGACCCTCCATTCCCGACTGGTTCTCTGGACTTCCGGTATCCTCATAGTCGGTGGGGCGCTTCTGATCGGCCTGTTGGAATATCGTTCCGCCTTTGCCAACATGGGCTTCATGGAAAGCTTCCTGACTGCCGTATTCCAGTCGATCACAGCGAGAACGGCGGGCTTCAACAGCATCGACCTCAACATGTTTAAACTGCCGACCTTGTTCCTGATGATGTTCCTGATGTTTGTCGGCGCCTCTCCCGGTTCTGCGGGCGGCGGCATCAAGACGACCAGCCTGGCACTTTTCGTGGCAATCATTTGCAGTCGTCTCAAGGGAAATCCGCACACCAACGTCTTTCGCCGGACGATCCCGGATGAGGTTGTCGCCAAGAGCCTGGCCCTCGTTATGCTGGCCATCCTCCTGCTCGGAACTGCGCTCTTTGCACTACTGACAGTGCAGCATCCGGAAACAGCGGCTCATCAGAGCGCCGGCGGGTTTGTTAATCTAACTTTTGAGGCGATTTCGGCATTTGCCACCGTGGGTCTCTCGCTGGGAGCCACGGGAGAACTATACCCGTTGGGGAAGATCATTGTCATTGCGCTAATGTTTATCGGCCGGATCGGTTTGCTTACCATAGCGTTCACCATCGTCCGCCGTACACGGCCCAATGCAGTCCGCTACGGACAAGAAAACATCATGGTCGGTTAAAAGGGGAAAGCAGATGAAACGGGAATATCGTTTTTGTGTAATCGGATTGGGAAATTTCGGTTTCCATGTGGCCAAGAATCTCTATGAGGCCGGACACGAGGTCATTGCCATCGATATGGATTCGGAAAAAGTCCAAAAGGTTCAGGATTTCGCTTCTTATGCCATCGTAGCCGATGCAACCTCGCAGGATTTTCTGGCCGGACAGGGTGTCGGTGAAATGGATGCGGTGGTTGTCTCAACAGGCGAGCGCTCTCACATGTCCACCCTCATTACTTTGTACCTGAAGGAATTGAATGTGCCGCGTATCCTGGTCAAAGCCATAAGTGAGGACCATGGCCGCATCCTGGAAAAGGTCGGAGCGACAGAGATAATCTTCCCGGAGAAGGATATGGCAACCAAAATTGCCAGAAGTCTGTCCACTCCCAACATTCTGGAATTCATTCCACTTGATGTGGAGCACTCCATTACCGAGGCCAGTCCCCCGCCACATTTTATCGGAAACACCCTTTCCGATCTTCACCTGAGGAAAAGATTTCAGGTCACGGTGATCGGCATCAAAAATACCATCACTAACCAATTTACTCCGGTTCCGCCGCCGAATTACGTCATTCAGGAAAGCGACATTCTGGTGTTGATCGGGAAGTCCCTAGATTTGGAAAGTGCTATGAATAAGTAATGAGGGTCGGTTGCAAACAGTGCTCTTTTCTTACTTACTCATGATATAAGACACCGGCACTATATAAGTGATCAGGCGAACGATGGAGGGTCAAATGTGCTGCAGAGACCTGCCAGTTTTTGAAAACCTGGCAGGTCTGGTTGATAGTCCACCATAACCCTCACCTCGGAGCAAAAGCCTCCACGCCCGTCCTTACCCACCCGGCAAAGGGAAAAAAATCTTGCAAACTCATATCAGGCAGTATAGCCTTGAAACTTCTTCACCTAAATGCTTCCGGACACGCAACAACGGACTTATTCCAATTCCAGATTATGGCCCTCTCTCCGTTGGCTCGTCTTCGACTGCTCAACGTACTCTTCAGTACTCCTCACAGCCATATTCCTCGCCGCCTTGAGATCATCCTTGACCTGGAGTGGAGTTACAAGCAAGTCGCGGAATTCCCGGATATCCGCCGGTATCGGCGGGGCAAACAATGAAAGAAGGACACGAATGAAAATTGAAACAGAGTACATAAAACTGGACAGCTTCCTCAAAGCGGCTAACCTAGTCTCGTCGGGCGGCGAGGCAAAGATTCTCATTGCCGACGGCATGGTCCGGGTGAACGGCGAGTGTGAAACCCGTCGCGGCAGAAAGCTCTACCCTGGAGACAAAGTCGAATTAGAAGGTAACAAGTTTACCTTGGAATGAACTTCCCACCGGGCGACGATCGCATCGCCGTCCACCCGGCCAGCAAACAACTACCAATCACAACGGCAAAATTCTTGCGGCCCCTGAGTTTTTTCCTCCCGGCTCATGGGGCCGAAAACGGTCATTACCATCCTGCTTCCATCTATCACCAAACCCTTCACAATCGGTTAATTTCCCTCTCACGAAGTTCCCTACTCCAGACGTCCTCCAGTTGATTTCAGCCGGCTTTAAAAATGTCACAAAAATTGCAGGGAAGAATTGACCGAGGCTCATTCTTCTGTACAGTTAATCAATGTGGCAATTCTCCGAAGAGCATTCAGTTCGACGCTGCTCTTTCGGACGGTAAGGGAGCATAGCAATGGTTGACAAGCCTGTCACAGAAGCGACTCCGGAAACGCACGAGGACGACCTCCTCAGAAATCACCGCGAACTGCAGCGACTCTTCGATCAGGTGGAGGTCGCGAAGACCGAGTGGGAGCGGACCATGGACTGTGTCCCCATGATGGTCGTGCTCACGAACAACTCCGGCTCCGTCCAGCGCTGCAATAAATCTCTCGCCGATTACCTGCACAAGGATTATTACGAAATCATTGGCCGCAACTGGGCTCTCCTGCTTTCCGAGCGAGGACTGCCGATCAATTCCAGCCAAGGTTCAACCAGGACAATTCATGAAGAATCATCCGACAAATGGTATGAGCTGAAAATGCATCCTTATACCTCAAAAGGAAAAATCCCTTCATCCGGACATGTCATCACCATTACCGATATCACAATCCAAAAGAAGTTCGCTGAGCAGCTGGAAGAAAAAAACCACCAGATCATGGTGAACCTGTGCGAACTGAACAACAAAAATGCGGAACTGGCAGAGGCTTATGCTGCGCTGAAAACCACTCAGTCCCAAGTTCTGCAGCAGGAAAAAATGGCCTCGATCGGGCAACTTGCCGCCGGAGTTGCACACGAGATCAATAACCCGATCGGGTTCATCACCAGCAACCTGAACAGTCTCGGCAAATATCTCACCAGGATGTCAGACTTCATCCAACTGCAGAGCAAGGCCCTTGCCTCACCCGGGGACCCCTTACTTCTTGAGGAAGTCCGCCAAAAGGAAAAAACCCTGAAGATGAACTTCATCCTTAATGACAGCTTGAAGATCATCGAGGAATCCCTCGACGGCTCGGAACGAGTGCAGAAGATCGTCCAAAGCCTGAAGAGTTTTTCCCGCAGCGATGACGGAAAGCGCGTTTCCGCCGATGTCAATGAATGCTTCGAAAGTGCAGTCAACATCGTTTGGAATGAAATCAAATACAAGGCCGCCCTGGTACGGGAACTCGGCGTGCTCCCCCCTACCCTCTGCTACCCGAGCCAATTGAACCAGGTGTTCATGAACATTCTGATCAACGCCGTACATGCCATCGAAAACCAGGGAACCATTACCGTCCGGACTTGGCATGATGACGGCTCCATCTGGGCATCAGTATCCGATACCGGCCACGGCATCCCCCCCGAAGCCGTTTCCAGAATCTTCGAGCCTTTTTTCACCACCAAGGAAGTGGGCAAGGGGACCGGCCTCGGCTTGAGCATCAGCTACGAAGTGATCAAACGCCATGAAGGTGACATCTGGGTCGAAAGCACGCCCGGAGAAGGCACCACCTTCACCATTCGTATTCCTGTTATCGAGGCTGGCTAGATGACCGAAACGGTCCGAATCCTTTTTATCGATGACGAGACAAACATCCTCCGGGCCCTGGAGCGAGTCTTTCTCGACGAAGAGTATGAGATTCTCACGGCCGGTTCGGCCGGCGAGGCGCTCGAAATCCTTGCAAGCGTCTCGCCGGTGCAGGTGGTTGTTTCAGATTACCGCATGCCGCTGATGAACGGCGTCGAGCTGCTCCGCACCGTCCGGGAGAAATGGCCGGAAACCATCCGGGCAATTCTTTCCGGGTACGCCGACACGGAAGCGGTTGTTTCGGCGATAAATGACGGCCAGATTTATCGTTTCATCCCGAAACCCTGGAATGATACCGAACTCCGGATGACAATTGCCGCCGCTCTCAAACAGTACCAGAGACTGCGAAAAGAAATTCTCTATGCCGAAAACATGCAAAAGAAAATCGACGACCTGGAAAAAGAAAACTCGTTTCTCGTGCAACGCATCGCCTTCGCCGATGACGGCGGCGCCTGCCGGGAAATCCTGGACAACCTTCCCGTCGGCGTTGTGGTGCTGGACAGGAACATGAAGGTGATCCAAAGCAATGAAGCAGCACGTGCCCTGCTTCAGACGGCTGCCGCTGAGGAAACAAGCACTGCTGCCGGAGCAAACTTGCCGGGGTGCCTGCGCGAATTTCTGGAAATCGCTGTACCTGGCAGCGCCCAGGGCCGGCGTCTGCTGTTCGGCACGATTCCCGTCCTGGTACACGCTGCGCTGTTGGAAACCCGGAGCAGTGACACGTTGCTGTTGGCGGTCCTGACAAGGGAGACTGCTGATGCATGAGACAATTCTCTTTGTTGACGACGAAGAAAACATCCTCAACTCCGTAGTCCGCACCTTTGTCGATAGTGATTTCACGATACTCACCGCGCCGGAGGCTTCCCGGGCACTCGAGTTGATGCAGAGCCGGAAAATCGCGGTATTGGTTACGGATAACATGATGCCGGGCATGAGCGGTATGGAGCTATTGGAGCGGGCACGAAGCGTCTCACCGGAAACGGTCAAGATCATGATGACAGCCTACGCGGACCTGCCGACCGTCATTGAGGCGATAAACCGGGTCGAGGTGTTCCGCTTTATCGTCAAGCCATGGGATAATCTGCAACTGATCGCCATCGTCAACGAGGGTGTGCAGCGCTATCTCCTCCTTGACTCGCTCCGGCACGAAAATGAAGCGGTCCTCTACGCTCTGGCCGAGACCATCGAACTGAAGGATCCCTACACCAAAGGACACTGCGAACGCGTGGCTCACTTCGCACTGCACATTGCCGACGCACTCGGTCTGCCCGAAAACATCAAGGACGATATCCGCTTCGGCAGCTGGCTCCACGATTGCGGCAAAATCGGGGTTCCGGAACAGATTCTCAATGCGCCGCGCAGCCTGAGAAGCGATGAAATCACCACCATCCACTTTCACCCGGAGTGGGGAGCGGAGGTAGCGCGAAAAGCTCGCATGTCACCGATCGTGATCAATATTATTCGCAGCCACCATGAGCGATATCAGGGCGGGGGATACCCCGACAACCTCAGCGGTGAGGCTATTCCCCTGGAAGCCCGGATTGTCGCGATTGCCGACACGTACGATGCCCTGACAAGCACCCGCCCGTACAACGAACCGCGCAGCCGGGACGAAGCAATAGGAATTCTGCGGGAGCTGAGCGGCAAGGAACTGGATCCAAAACTAACAGAGATTTTCCTCGCTATTCTGGCAAAGGAAAAATAACTGAACGCGCCGAAAGGGTCTTGCAGCCATGATCGAATACGATCAACAAAACAGGAAAATGGTACTCAAGCTGGTATATTACGGCCCAGCGCTGTCGGGCAAGACGACCAACATTCTCAAGCTCCACGACCTGATATCCCGGCAGGAGAGAGGAGAACTGATGGTGATGGACACGGTGGGTGACCGCACCATGTACTTTGATCTTCTGCCCTTTTTCCTGGTGGCGCCAAGCGGACTTAAAATCAAGCTGAAAGTCTATACGGTTCCGGGGCAGGTTCAGCATGACTCAACGCGCAATGCGGTTCTCCAGAGGGCTGACGGGGTCGCCTTCATTGCCGATTCGCAACTCTCCCAGGAAACGATCAATTGCGAGAGCTTTGAAAATCTGGAGAAGAATCTCTCCATTGTCGGTCTTGACATCGAGCAGCTGCCCCTGGTCGTCCAATTCAACAAGCGCGATCTGAGCGAGATTTTTCCTGAAGAGGAAATCCGTCAGACCTGGCAGGCCACCAACATCCCGATTTTCATGGCCTCGGCCCTGAACGGCTGGGGCGTGCTGGAAACTTTCATCAAGCTTGCCGAACTGACCTATCAGTCAATGGACCAGCGCTATCAGCTGGAAACGGAACATGGCCTGACACGAGACCTGTTTCTGGCCAAACTCTTTCCGCAAGAACCGGAGTGAACGGCATAGGAGTCTGTCGGACTTAGGAAATCGAAGCGAAAATTTGGCTGGGCGAGGACAGATTTTGTCGCTTTTGCAGGGTAATAGTTGTTCTATTACCCAAAAAAGCGGAGAAATATGGACCGTTCAGACGGATTTGCAGCAGATTAACCCTAAGTCCGACAGACTCCTAAGAGACCAAGGCAGCAGGAGAACTATGGAATTGAATCCTGGTATTATTGGTGAAGAAAAAAGGCTGACCGATATCCTGACCGGCGAGGATGTCATCCCGCTGCTTGCCGCTGCCGTTGCGGGAGGAGCCGGCGCAGCAGCCATCCTGGATGAACAGGGCGACATCCTCTGGCAGCAGGGTACTCCGCCGGAGCGGGAACTAGCATCTTGCGCCCTGCCGATCAAACTTGAAGGGGAAGAGATCGGCCAGGTGCGCCTGACCCGGAGTACGGCAGGGTCTCTCCCGCTGGAAATACTTGCGGAAATTCTCCATCACTCCGTAAAGACCATTCTCTTCTGCAGGCTCAAGCGGCTCTTCACCAACCAGATTCATTCCAAGGTCGTGAACCTTTCCTATGAGCAGCTGGTGGAAAAAAATCGGCTTCTGGCCCTTTCGGAGAAAAAATACCGGGATCTCTCGGAAACACTGGAAAAAAAGGTTGAAGAAAGAACAAAGGAACTGAATGACGCCCACCTCCGTCTAATCCGCCAGGAGAAAATGACCGCAATCGGCCAGCTTGCCGCCGGTGTCGCCCATGAAATCAACAACCCGCTCGGCTTCATCATCAGCAATCTTTCCACTCTCAAAACCTATGCGGAAAAATTCCTGCGCCTGGCGGATAGATTTCACTCAGGGAAAAGTTCACCGGGACCAGGCAATGATTCCGATGATACTTTCTGGCGGGAAATGAAATTCGACTATCTCTGCAAAGACATCCTGCCCCTGGTCGAGCAAAGCATCGCCGGCGCCTCCCGGGTTAAAAAGATCGTGGCGGATCTCAAAGGGTTTGCTCATACCGATGATGGTTGCACGGCTGCCGTCGATCTGAACGAGGAAATCGACCGGACCCTCAGGGTTCTGGCGCATGACATCCCGCACGGGACCACGATCACCAGGGAATACGGGCAACTGCAACCCTTCATCTGCAACCCGGCACTGTTCTGCCAGGTTTTTCTCAATATTATCAGAAACGCCCTGCAGGCACGCTCTGAGGGTTTGAAACTATTGATCAGGACCGAAGCCACCGCTGACGGAACCGTGCTCACCTTCAGTGATAATGGCCCGGGTATTCCGGAAGAATTTGCGGCACGAATATTCGAGCCTTTCTACACCACCAGGGAGATCGGCGGCGGTACCGGCCTGGGACTTACCGTGGCTTACGATATCGTCAAGGGGGCGGGTGGAACCATCGAGGTCACCCGCCCGGAAGCGGGAGGAACAATGTTCTCCATCGTTCTGCCACCAGGAAGGACCCCGTAATGTCAAAATATTCCTCACTCTTCAGGAACCCCTCCCGGCGTGACCGTGCGGAAAACGATGCCGGCGGCGGCAGTGACCCCGGTGACCAGGAGTCAGGCTTCACTCTGTTGCTCGTTGACGACGAGATAGGGGTGCTCAATGCCCTGAGAAGGGTTTTCGCCGAGGAAAACTACCGGATTCTGACTGCCTCCTCCGCAGCCGATGCACTCGCTATCCTGGAAAAAGAAACTGTCCAACTGGTCGTCACCGATCATCGCATGCCGGTAATGTGCGGAGCGGAGTTTCTGCGGGAAGCTAAACTGAAATGGCCGGATATCATCAGGATCATGCTGACCGGTTTCGCTGATGTGCAGTCCATTATGGGTGCGGTAAAGGACGGCGCGGTTTTCAAGTTTATCACCAAGCCGTGGAATGACGAGGATTTACGGCTCACTGTCAGCCTGGGACTGCAGCAATATGTCCTGCTGCAGGAAAACCGGAAACTGAAGGAGCTTGCCCGAAAACGGGATTTGAAGGGCAAGGCCGGAGCGTTCCTCTTTGGTGAAAACAGGGAGATGCTCGGCTCGATACTGGTAAAAGCCGGGATACTCCGTCAGGAGGAACTGGAACAGTCCCTGAAGGAGAAAAAATCCGACGAACACGTCAGCGAAACCCTGATCCGGCTCGGCTATGTCACGGATTCTCTCATTGTCGACACCTTGCAGAAACAGCTGAACATCGGCATTGTCGACCTGAAGGAACTTGTCATTCCGCACAGTACCTCCCGCTTTCTGCCACGTGACCTTTGTGAAAAAAACCTCATGCTCCCGGTCAAGCTCGATGGCCGTCAGTTGACACTGGCCATGGCCGACCCTTCGGACATCAACAGAATCGACAATATCGCCCTCATGACCGGTCTCAGAGTCATCCCCTGTATCGCCTCGGCAGGCGAGATCCGCGCTCACCTGACAAATCTCCAGGCACGCCAGGAAGGGACCGACGAGACGCTGGATGATTTCTTCGAGCTGGAGCCGTTGGATGAAATCGACATAATCATTGAAGAGGAAGAAAAGGAGGTTGACGTTCAGGAACTGATCGGTTCATCGGAAGTGCCGCCGATCATTCGCATTGTCAGCGCAATCATTTCGGAAGCCATCCGTCATCGCGCAAGCGATATCCACATCGAACCGAAAACGAAACATACCATGGTCCGCTATCGTCTTGACGGACTCCTTCACTGCAAGATAAAGACCCCCATCGATCTCCACCCGGCGATTATTTCCCGCATCAAGATCCTGGCGAAAATGGATATCTCCGAACGCAGAAAACCCCAGGATGGCAGGATCACCGTCAAGTCGGGAACCCGCATCGTCGACATCAGGGCCTCGTCCATGCCGACCCTGAACGGTGAAAAAATGGTCATGCGCATACTGGACAAGACCGCTGCCATCAAAACGCTGGAAGAGCTGGGCTTGCTGCAAGCCGATCTGGAGAGAATCTCGGTCCTGGCCAAGAAACCCCAGGGGGTCATCATTACCACCGGCCCCACCGGCAGCGGCAAGACCACCATGCTCTACTCCATCCTGAATGCCATGCTGGAAGACACCAAAAATTTCGAGACCATCGAGGAGCCGGTTGAGTACTTTGTCGAGGATGCGAACCAGGTCTCGGTCAGGGACAAGATCGGGCTCTCCTTCGCGCAGGTGCTTCGCTCCACCCTGCGCCAGGACCCGGATGTGATCCTCGTTGGTGAGGTGAGAGACTACGAAACGGCCGATGTGGCTTTCAAAGCTTCACTGACCGGGCATATGGTTCTTACCACCCTCCACACGAACAGTTCCGTCGCCTCCATCACAAGACTTATTGACATGGGAATCAAACCCTATATTATTGCATCGGCTCTCGAAGCGGTCATGGCGCAACGCCTGGTCAGGAAAATCTGCGAGAAGTGCAATGTCGAGACCGCGCCTGATGAGGCAATACTGCAACTATTGAGAATCCCTCCGGAAACTTTCGGAGAAACCACCTGGCACGGCAAAGGCTGCACGGCCTGCAATAACACCGGCTACAAAGGACGCATCGGCATCTTCGAACTCTTTGTCATGAATGATGACTTCCGGCACTTCATCAGCAGCAACTACAAGGAGAGCGAACTTTTCGATATGGCGCGCGCCAACGGCATGCGCATGCTGGTGGAAGACGGCGTTGAAAAAGTCAAGAACGGCCTGACAACTCTTGACGAATTAATCAGGGTCATCGGGCCTCAGACAAAGTTCGAACGCAGTTGCCTGTCCTGCGGGCGGATGATCGATGCGAAATTCCTTTTCTGTCCCTACTGTGGTAAATTCAGGCAGAATTATTGCCGCTCCTGCAAATTGCCTCTCGAGGACGACTGGCTCTCATGCCCGTTCTGCGGTAAGGTAAAAGCTTTGAATTCGGTTGAGTAAAATGCACACAGCACTTGACGAGAGGGGCTCATATGGAAAATCGTATTTTGCTGCTCGATGATGAGCCGAACATTCTTGCAGCACTCAAAAGGGTTCTCATGGATGAACCGTATGAGATTCTCGATGCGGACTCCGGAGAAAAGGGCCTGGAAATACTCCACGCAACACCCTGCAAAGTGGTAATTTCCGATGAAAGAATGCCGGGAATGGGCGGCGCGGAGTTTCTCTCCAGGGTGAAAGATTATTTCCCCGAAACCGTGCGGATACTGCTCACCGGCTACGCCAGTATCGATGCGGCCATGAAGGCGGTGAATGACGGCGAAATCTACCGTTTTTTCATGAAACCTTGGGACGATACGGATCTGCGCATGGCGATCCGCTCGGCAATTGAAAAATACGATTTGCAAAAAGAAAATGAACGGTTGTTGGAAGTGGTGCGAAAGCAGGCGGGCGAGTTGAGTTCCATCGAGAGCAGGTATCCCGGCATCACCCAACTGGAAAAAGACTCCGATGGCTCTATTTTTGTACCGGAAATCTCTGAAGAAGAAATGAGCGAACTGATGAAAGAATGCAACGTAGGCAGTAACGAGGAAAATGAAGATCTTTGAAATCCGAAGGCGCAACTCCTCAGATTTTACCCCGAAACAGTACTACCAATTCCAGATCAAGGATGATTTCAAGGCGGCGAGGATTGAGGCTGCGAAGCGTACTGAAGAGTACGTTGTGCCGCCGAAGACTTGTCAACGTAGAGAGGGCCTTGATATGGAATTGGAATAAGGAATATTCCGTGAAACGTCTCCAGCTTCTCTGTATTGCACTCTTGCTCTGCCTCTCCGCGGTTTCTGCCTCGGCCACCACCACAGCTACCCAGCCCAAGCAGTCGTTTCGAGTCCCGATTCTCCTCTACCACCGCTTCGATACACGCGCAACCAACTTTATGACGGTCACTCCGGCGGTCTTCGAGTCACAGCTGGCATATCTTCGCAGCAACGGCTACCGGGTAATTCCGTTACGACGCCTGGTGGACTGGCATCGTGGCAAAGCGCCTGCCCCGCCGGCAAAATCGGTCGTTCTGGTAGCGGACGATGGACACAGATCGATTTTCAGCCAGATGCTGCCGATCATACGAAAATTTAACGTGCCGGTGACGCTGTTCATCTATCCGTCAGCCATCTCGAACGCTGACTATGCCATGACCTGGGACCAGCTCAGAACTTTGAAGAAAACCGGTCTGTTCGACATCCAGTCGCATTCCTATTGGCATCCCAATTTCATCAAGGAAAAAAAGAAGTTGAGCCGGGAAGAGTATCTGAAATTCGTGGATATTCAGCTGAGGAAGTCGAAGCAAAAATTGGAGAAGGAGATGGGAGGTCAGGTTGACCTGATTGCCTGGCCCTTTGGCGGGCTTCCTGACCAGGAACTTCTGGAAAGAGCGCGACAGGCAGGATATTCAGCAGCCTTTACCATTGTCCGGAGACCGGCAACGGCACAGGACCCTGCCATGTTGCTGCCAAGATTCATCGTCCTTGACTCGGACCGGGGAAATAGGTTCGAGGCACTTCTCAAACCCTCAGCGCAAGCACAGTAGCCCGGGCAGCCAGCGACTGCCCGGGTACATTCGTTCTGCGGGCTTCAGCGCTGCAGGGAAACCGTCTCTTCGTCACCTTCGACTTTCCGCTCCTGCATCTCTTCGCGGAAACGGAAATACTCCTCCGGAGTGTTTATATTCCGGAACGAAAGAAATT
The DNA here is from genome assembly GCA_009668975.1 of Deltaproteobacteria bacterium. Lineage (GTDB taxonomy): Bacteria > Desulfobacterota > Desulfuromonadia > Geobacterales > Geobacteraceae > RPRC01. Next base: position 126,107 of record SBEG01000004.1, read on the forward strand.
CAGGGTCAATACCGGCAATCTCTTCCTTAGAAAGTATCGTGACCGCTTTCCAGTCGAGACAGTCGACGATTTTACTTTTGCCGTCCTGCAAAGCCTTTTCCATTGCCGGGAGACAGTTTCTGCTGTATACGGCATGGAGAGGTTCATACCCGCCGTCACTTTCAGGAATGACAACATCCGCTTCCTCGGACTTGGAAATCATCCGGCGTATCACTTCGCTATTCAGATAGGGCATATCACAGGCAACAACGAAGATATGCCCGGTGCTGCTGTGCTTGAGACCGGCATGAATGCCGGCCAGGGAACCAAGTCCGGGATACTCGTCCGGAACCATGCGACAGGGAAGGAAACGGTAGAATTCCGGGGTATTGGTAACCAGGATCACCTCGGAAAAAAGCGCTGCCAACTGGCGGTGAATCCGTTCGATAAAGAGTTCCCCGCTATAGGGTAGCAGAGCTTTGTTACTTTTCATCCGGGAAGATTTCCCGCCCGCGAGGATCACCGCGGTAACCCCGGAGGTCAAGCTCTCCGGACTGGCCATTACCAGTGATTCAGGATAGGTATAAACATTGAAACCGGAAGATCGCAGGTAGCCGACCAATGTAATGCCCGCTTCCCCGGCAAGCTTCACGGCAAGATCGGTCGGTGAAGTGCGCGACACGATCAAGGCAATACCAAGCATGGCGGCCTTTGTTACCATCTCGGTGGAAACGCGGCCGGACGTAAGAAGCACCTTTCCTTTGAGATCAATACCCTTGAAAAGCGCCTCACCGGCAATCCGGTCAAGGGTATTGTGGCGGCCGATATCTTCACTGTAGAGCAGTACTGTTCGCCCATCACCCACCGCGGCAGAATGAATTCCGCCAGATTTTCGATACTCACCGGCAAATCGCGCCAACTGGTCCATAAGGGCAAACAGGTCATCAGGAAAAAAACGAAGTCCGCTGTTCAGAGACCCTTGATCTTTGACCTGCAATTTTTCCTGAAGATTAAAGGTGATGCCGGTTCCACAGCCGGAGGTCAAGGCAGGTTTCAGCTGCGCCGGAAGCTCCCCCTTGATAATAACGTTGGCAACGCCGAAATCTTCGCAAACGCTGAACATCTGAAAATCATCCAGGCCTTTGACAAAGCCCTGAAGGCGCAAGAAACCGGCAACCAGAAATCTCAGATCATGGGGAGAAGAAATCAGGGTAGCCAGTTCCTTCCCATTGACAATCAATGACAAGGGGAATTCCTGTACCGGCAAATGGTCACTGGCACGCAGTTTACCTTTTTCAAACCTGAACACCGGACCGGCAGCAACAGCTGATTCTTTTCTCTGAGTATCCATTGTTTTTCCTTACGGCCAAAAAACCTTAGCGGTTTGCAGCCAGGTACCCCTTGGCAAGGGCGGTATTTACATGCACAACACCCTTATTGAGACTCTTGAACGGGTAGTCATCAGTAATCACGGGCAGCGCATCGGCAGCCTCCTGGGTACGGATAACCGAGCCGGCAGGGACATAACGGCCGTCGGCAACGGAAACACCCATGACAATGGCGCCCGGCTCCAGGACACAATTTTTGCCAACGCGAGATTTGAATACCAGCACCTTCATGCCGACAAAGGTGTCATCCAGCACGACCGCCGGGCCATGAATCTGCACCTGGTGAGCAAGAGATACGCGACAACCTACATACACCGCATATTTCTTGCCATCAACTTCACAGAGGTTCTTCTCGATAACCTCGCCGTTCATTTCGGTTTCCAAAGCGTGAATTACGACCCCGTCCTGGACATTTGAATTGTCACCAACAAACAGTGGCTGGCCTTCATCACCCCGGACCGCTGCGGTTGGGGACACCATGATATTTTTGCCGAGCACTACATTGCCGATAACGGCTGCCAGCGGATGCACATAAGAAGTCGGATCGATAACCGGTTCAGAGACTTTTCCACAGAAATCAGCCAGCACATTTTTTTCAATCATAACATGACCTCCAGAAATTTATCAAAACGTAATTGGTTAGACTACCGCCATAACGCCTGTGCAGGCGAGATTGCGCCAGTTTCGGCTCAGCAGAACAAATCGAGTAAAGTCGAATGAATCGAGGGAAATCTTATACGGGAAAAAGCGGATTGAGAAGAGCAGATATACAACTGACAGACAGGTTACTAACAAGGGGCCTTCAGAAGAAGGCCCCTTGCAAGAATAACACGTAATTAAACTTATTCAGCGGCAGTTGCCGGTTGTTCACTCTTGTAGTGAGAAACGTGCTTGGGACGCTGGAACATCAGAGTTACTACGAAACCAGCGATCAGCAGACCTGCAGCAATGTAAAGCGACTGCTGCTTGTCAAACATTTTGAACGCAAAGCCACCGGCAACGCCGGCTGCGCCCCAAGCGGTCAGTACAAAGCCGTAAACCTTACCAATGTAGGTCGGGCCGAAGGAGTCAGCAGCGAAGGACGGCATAACCGCAAATCCGCCGCCAAGGCAGGCCAGCAGGTAGCAAGCAATGACGGTGAAAAGCATTACATCGGTAACCTGCGGGAGGTAGAAGTACAGAGCAGCCTGTGTAGCGAACATGGTCAGAAAGACGTTCTTGCGTCCGATCTTGTCGGATACCGCGGACCAGAAAAGACGGCCGAGACCGTTGAAAATGGATGCGGTTGCCAACACGCCACCGCCGAGAACAGCCAACTGAGCCGGGTCAGAAATGCCCTTGGCTGCGCTGATTACTTCCTGAGCCATGGGAGAAAGCTTGGAGATGAGGCCCATGCCTGCAGAAACGTTCAGGAACAGCATGGTCCAGATCATGTACCACTGGGGAGTCTTTTTCGCTTCATCCCAGCTGAAAGAATCTGCTGCGGAAACAGTCTTGGCCGAAGGAGTAAAGCCATCGGGCAGCCAGCCTGCCGGAGGATTTTTCAGTGTCAAAGCCGCCAGGGTGTTAGCAACAAGATAAATGGTGCCGAGGATGAAAAATGCATTGACAACGCCCACGTTATTGATCAGGCCCGGGACAATCTTGCCGATGAATGCAGCGCCAAGACCAAAACCCATGACGGAAAGGCCCATAATGAGGCCTCGTCTGTCCGGGAACCAGCGGATCAGGGTAGCGATGGGAACTACGTAGGCAAGGCCGTTACCGATACCGCCGATTACGCCGTAGCCAATGTAGAGGAACAAGATGTTGCCTGAGTTGAGGGCAACGCCACCCAGCAGGACGCCGATACCGTACAGAACGACTCCGAGGGTGCAGACGAATTTAGGTCCTTTTTTGTCCACCAGGATGCCACCGAAGGCAGCGGAAAGACCGATCATACCGATGATGATCATGAAGGTCGTGGCAACAGCCCCCTTGTCCCATCCGGTTGCAGCTACGACCGGCTTCACAAACACCGACCAAGCGTACACGGTGCCAAGCAGGGTCATGATGATGATCCCTGCGGCGGCGATTAACCACCGTTTCGACATAAGATTCTCATTACTCATTTTGTTACTCCCCCTAAAAAAAATTTTTGTACTCTATACTCCATCCAGCCAAAAAACTAAAGTAAAAAATAACGGTATGTAGGCAAATTAACGATTAAATCCGCAAGACGGCGCCCCACTCCGGTGGAGAGAGGCGCCGTGCCTGCTTGTCAGACAAAGAACAAGACTAAATTATGCGTAATCGGAAACGCGATCGAATGGTTCGAGGTTTACCGCACAGACCTTGTACTCCGGAATCTTGGAGACCGGGTCAAGCGCGGGGTTGGTCAGCATGTTGGCCGCGCCTTCGGCAAAGTGGAAAGGCATGAACAGCACGCCTTCCTTGATTTTCCGGGTCACTTTGGCAACGGTCATGGTTTCACCCCTGCGCGAACTGACGCGAACCTTGCTGCCATCTTCAATGCCAAGGGTCTTGGCGGTGATCGGATTGATTTCGATGAACGAGGCAGGGCTGAGAGCATTCAATCCCGCAACTTTACCGGTCATGGTTCTGGTATGGTAGTGGTAAAGTACCCTGCCGGTGGTCAGGATATACGGATAGTCCCCATCAGGGAGTTCGTTGCTCGGCTTGAACTCGATAGCTTTGAACAGACCTTTGCCGCGGGCAACGGCTGCCTTGTGCAGATAGACCGTTCCCGGATGATCAACGGTCGGGCAAGGCCACTGCAGGCTGCCCAACTCTTCAAGCCGTGCATAGGTAATTCCGCCATAGGATGGAGTCAGGGCAGAAATCTCCTCCATGATTTCGGAAGGATGATTGTACTTCTTCTCAACACCCAGCCTGTTCAGGATATCCATGAGGATCACCCAGTCGGCCTTGGAGTTCCCAACCGGTTCGAGTGCCTTACGGACCCGCTGTACCCGGCGCTCCGTGTTGGAGAAGGTGCCGTCCTTCTCGGCAAAGGAAGCAGCCGGAAGCACCACATCGGCGAGAGCAGCCGTTTCGGTGAGGAAAATATCCTGTACAACGAGGAATTCGGTGTTCTTCAGGGCCTCTTCCACATGGCTCAGGTCAGGATCGGACACCATGGGATTTTCTCCCATGATATAGAGGAACTTGATGTCACCATGACCGGCCTTATGGACGATTTCAGTGAGAGTCAGTCCGGGTTTATCGGAAAGCTTGACGCCCCAGGCCTTTTCAAACTTCGCCAGGGCATCGGGATTGGCAACCTTCTGGTAACCGGTCATGTCGCCGGGGAGACCACCCATATCACAGGCGCCCTGTACGTTGTTCTGGCCACGGAGAGGGTTGATGCCGCCCGCTTCGATACCGATATTTCCGCACAGCAGTGCCAGGTTCGAGAGGGACATTACCCCATCAACGCCGGTAGTGAATTGGGTCACACCCATGGAGTAGAAAATTGCAGCTTTTGCAGCCTTTGCGTAAAGTCGTGCAGCTTCCCGAATGTCATCGGCACTCACACCGCAGATTTCTGCGGCTTTTTCCGGAGTCATCGAAGCGACTGCCGCAACCAGGTCTTCATACTGTTCGGTCCGCTCCGCAATTGACTCGCTATTCTGGAGTCCTTCGGCGATGATCACGTTCATCATGCCATTGTAAAGTGCGACGTTGGTGCCCGGCTTGATCTGCAGGAACACATCGGCATTATCACAAAGGTCGATCTCGCGCGGCTCGGCAACGATGATGCGTGCCCCTTTGTTTTTAGCCTGACGGATCCTGGCCCCGATAACCGGATGACCTGTCGTAGTATTGGAACCGGTGACGAAAATTACGTCAGATTTCAGCACCTCGGCGATGCTGTTGGTCATTGCGCCACTGCCAAGCGTAGTTGCCAGACCGGCAACTGTCGAGGAGTGTCAAAGTCGGGCGCAATGATCGATATTGTTAGTACCGAACCCCGCGCGAACCATTTTCTGAAAGAGGTAGTTCTCTTCGTTGGTTACCCTTGCCGAGGTCAGACCGGCCAAGGCGTCGCCGCCGAATTCCGCTTTCGTTTTGGTGATTTTATCAACGATCAGGCTGTAGGCTTCTTCCCAGCTCGCTTCCATCAGCTTGCCGTCTTTTTTGATCAACGGTGTGGTGAGACGATCAGGGTGATTGACGAAGTCGTAGCCGAATTTGCCCTTGACACAAAGCAGGCCGTTATTGGCGGCACCGTCTACGGGTTCAACACCTACTACCTTGCCGCCCTTCACGAGCAGATCCATCTGGCAACCGACGCCGCAGTAGGAGCAGGTTGTTGTTGTTCTGGCAACTTCCCAGGTACGGAACTTTTCTTTTGACTTAGGCATCAGAGCTGCCGTCGGACAGACGGAAACACAGTTGCCACAGGAAACACAGGTCGACTCCTTGACGGGATCCTCAAACGGAGTTGCGGGATGAGAAGTGAAACCCCTGTTCGCAAAATCGATTGCTTCGGTGCACTGCTTTGCCGTACAGGCATTAACGCAGCGACGACAATGAACACATTTGTTGTTGTCGCGAACATAAAACTCGTTGCTCTCGTCAAGCGGGAAGCTGTTCATCAAGCCGTGGTAAGGAGTCTCCTTGATATCGAACTGATAACAAAGATCCTGGAGACCGCACTTACCGGCCTTGCCGCAGGTAAGACAATCCTGTGCATGATCGGACAAGAGCAGCTCGACATTGACCTTACGGGCACCGATAACACGGTCCGTAGCGGTTTTAACCTCCATACCATCCATTACCGGCGTAGAACAGGCAGGAGCCAGATTCTTTCTGCCGGCAACTTCTACCACGCAGACCCTGCATGAGGAGTTGTCGCCTGACAAGTCGCCATGAAGTTCCAGATAACAGAGGGTCGGGATTGATACGCCAGCAAGCTTGGCGGCATCAATCAGCATTGCCCCTTTTGGAACTTCTACCGATTTACCATCAATCGTAACCTTTACCATTCCAATTTTCCTTTCCCTTTTTTGTGTTTTACCACAACAAATTTGCCCAGCACATATCAAAAAGCCTACTTACGAAACTGTACTTGCATAAAAAGCAACCAGCATTCTCCCAAACGCTGCCGCAATGATGATATTTTAAAAACAGTAACCTTCGCTGTTCTCACAAGATTCAGGAAGCAGCATGTAACGCGCACTCAATCTTTCAAGAATGTACAATTCAGAGAATAAAGAGAGAGGCCCGTGGCCCACAATGAACCAACGGACCTCCAAACAAATATACATGTCTATGCTGTCTGTATAAGTACATCAATTATCCCAAAAAAACAAACGGTTTTTTACATAAATAACATGTTTTTTACTGACAGATCAGAAGCTGAAGAGAAAGTTTTACAATTAAAGGAGATCTGTCAAAAAAAAAAGAGGTACTAGCAGCAACAGAAGTTAACTGAACACGCATAGCGTTATGCACAACTAGACATATCGCCATCTCTTTACAAAATTCAATTACCAAAGAATCACGCTATAATTGTTACGGAGTTTTATTTCCATAATTTGAGAAAGAAAGTGCATGTCCCATACAAACAAACAGGATACAGAAGAGAGGTTCACCCATTTTGCCAGGGACATGCACAAAGTTGCCGGTCAAGGCAGTGAGCGTTTCCCCCAACAGCTTCCCTGATCAGGGAAAACGCTCCAGCGACAACTACTTCAGTTTTTCCATGATGTCGTCGAGACCCAATGCTTCAGTCCAGGTAACCTCAACGAATTCGTCATCCTTCTTCATCATCGGCTTAAGCGGCTCGTCATTGTAACGAAGCTCCAGGCCAAGCCGACCCTTCAGACACAAAGGCCTTCCATCACCAGGTGCCTTTGCCGCAACGCCAATAACTTTTCCATCCTTGCGGACAAGATCAAAAAGGCAGCCGGCTTCACACCAGGTACAGGTCAACTGCTCTTTGTCCAACTCCCAAACGCGGGCTTTTCCCGAAAGAGAATTGTAGCCGAGTGCGCCAACCGGGCACACGGAAACGCAACGGGAACAGGACACACAGGCTGACTCGGCAAGACTGGAATCCAGCGCCGGTGCAACCTTGGTCTTGAAGCCGCGATAGGCAAAGCTGATAACCGCACGCTCTTCAACATCCTGGCAGGTCCGGACACACTTCCCGCAGAGGATACATTTATTCATTTCACGACTGATGTACGGGTTTGTATCATCGAATTCGTAGTTTTTCTTATCACCGCCGAAACTGGGGGCTTTCACATCGTAGCGGAAAGCATAGTCCTGCAGGCGGCAATCACCGCTCTTCTCGCAGGTCAAACAGTCGACAGGGTGATTCGCCAACATCAGTTCAAGAATGGTTTTTCTGGCCTCCATAACTGCCGGAGAGTCAGTCTCAACGACCATCCCCGGTGCTACCGCGGTGACGCAGGAAGCCGGAAGATTTCTGGCGCCCTTGATTTCAACGACACAAATACGGCAGCCGCCGTAACCGGGATAGGCAGGATCATGACAAAACGTCGGTACAAAATGACCGGCTCCCAAAGCAGCATCCAACACCGTGGTGCCCGCCGGAACCGTGACCTCCTGGCCGTTTATGGTAAGAGTAACAGTAGACAATTGTGTTACCTCCTTCTAGTCTCACAAGACTTTAAATTCTCAATTCGTTTACGAAAAATAGCTGAATACACTACGTACCGGGTAACAGTTCTTAGGCCTTGATAATGGCGTTGAACTTACAACTGGGCACGCAGGCACCGCACTTGATACAGGCTTTGCCGTCGATCACGTGGGCCTGCTTCTTCTCGCCCTTGATCGCGCCAACCGGACAGGCCTTGATACAGAGGCCGCAACCAACGCACTTGTCCTTCACAACGCAGAAGGTCAGCAGCTCGGCACAGAGACCAGCCGGGCACTTCTTGTCGACGATGTGGGCCTCGTACTCGTCACGGAAGTAGCGCAGCGTGGTCATGACCGGGTTCGGTGCGGTCTGGCCCAAAGCGCACAGCGCCGAGCTCTTGATGACCTTGGCCAGACGCTCCAGGGTATCGATGTCTTCAGGCACACCGGCGCCGACGCAGATGCGCTCGAGGATTTCCAGGAGGCGCTTCGTGCCTTCACGGCAGGGGGTACACTTGCCGCAGGACTCCAGCTGGGTGAAGTTCAGGAAGAACTTCGAAACGTCCACCATGCAGGTCTCCTCGTCCATGAACACCAGGCCGCCGGAGCCCATCATGGCGCCCGCGGAGATCAGCGAGTCATAGTCGATCGGCAGGTCAAGCTTGTCGGTGGGGAGACAGCCGCCGGAAGGACCGCCGCTCTGTACCGCCTTGAACTTCTTGCCGCCGAGGATACCGCCGGCGATATCGTTGAGGATCTCGCCCATGGTGATGCCCATCGGAACTTCGCAGAGACCGGTGTGGTTGATCTTGCCGGTGAGACAGAACACCTTGCTCCCCTTGCTCTTCTCGGTGCCCATGGCAGCATACCAGTCGCCGCCGTTGCGGATGATGAAGGGGATGTTGGCAAAGGTCTCGACGTTGTTGAGGCAGGTCGGTTTCTGCCAGAGGCCTTTGTGGGCCGGGAAAGGCGGACGTACCCGCGGCATGCCGCGCTTCCCTTCAATGGAGTTCAAAAGCGCGGTTTCTTCGCCGCAGACGAAAGCGCCCGCGCCGGCTTTGATCCGAATCTTGAAGTTAAAGCCGCTGCCGAGGATGTTCTCGCCCATCAGGCCCATTTCTTCGGCCTTTTCGATGGCCAGGTTGAGACGCTTGATGGCCAGCGGGTATTCGGCGCGGCAGTAGATGATGCCTTCGTCGGCGCCGATGGCGTAGCCGGCAACCATCATCCCTTCCAGTACCGCATGCGGGTCACCTTCCAGGACGCTGCGGTCCATGAAGGCACCCGGGTCGCCTTCGTCGGCATTACAGACGATGTATTTTTTGCTCCCCGCAGCATCGTGCACGAACTGCCACTTGGTGCCGGTGGGGAAACCGCCGCCCCCACGACCCCTGAGGCCGGATTTCTTGACTTCGTTGATGATGTCGAGACGCTCCATGGCGATGGCCTTCTCGATTGCCGCGTAGCCGCCGGTAGCAATGTAGTCTTCGATGCTCTCCGGATTGGTGCGGCCCAGGCGCGAGGTGACGGAACGAACCTGTTTCGCGTAGTAGCCGGACTTGTCCATGACCGGAATGCCCTCGTAGGGGGTTGCGTCGCCGGGAATCTGAATCTGAGCCATTTCCGTGACCGGCTTCTTGGCTACCAGGTGACCATCGATCAACTGGGAGACGTTTTCCGGAAATACTCCGCCATAAATAACGCTGGACTGGCCGGGCAGGGAGATTTCAACCACCGGCTCAGCAAAACACATCCCGATACAGCTGGTGAAATCTATGTCAACATCAAGACCTTTGCTTGCCACTTCGCTCTTGATGCTCTCCATAACCTTGTTGCCGCCCGCGGCAATGCCGCAGGTACCGAGCCCGACGACAACCCTGGCCCGATTTAGTTTCCCTTTATAGCTCTCCTCAATCCCGGAGCGCATTTGCTGTAAATTGCTCATTATTTGCCACCCTCCCTATTCATATTGTTCCAGGATTTTTTTCATATCACTCGGTACCAGTCGGCCATGGGTATCATCGTTGATCATGATACACGGCGCCAGGCCGCAGGCGCCGATACAGGCCACGGATTCCAGGGTGAAACGCAGGTCTTCGGTCGTTCCGCCATTCTCCACACCCAGCTCGTCCTGGAGTGCCGCGAAGATCTTGGAGCCGCCCAAAACGTGGCAGGCAGTTCCCAGACAGACCCGGATGATGTTGCGCCCACGCGGCTTCAGGTGAAACTGGGCATAGAACGTAACAACCCCGAATACCTCACTGAAAGGGATGTTCAGTTCCTGTGAAATTTTTTCCAGCGCTTCCGCCGGCAGGTAGCCGTAAATCTCCTGCGCCCCCTGCAGCACCGGGATCAGGCCACCTTCGTAATCGCGGTAGTGACCCAGCAGTTCCATCAACTCTACATCCTGCGGCGACGCTACTTGTTCGCCGGTACACTTGCATACTGCCATGATTCTCTCCTCTCCGGTTTTATTGTATGTTTGCAGATCCGCGTCTGTTACTCGGCTGCGCTCAATCACGCAGCTGCTGCGGAGTCTGTATAACCCATAAAAATTCGGCCCACACTTCGGAATCTGGACGCACGAATACGCAGATTTGCGTTTAACAAATCTTTTCTAAAAACTTCTCCGGCGCCCCTCGTGTACCAACTCACTTTTTGCGCAGCACAAAACGGTCAGATTTTTGTACCGTCAACGCAGTGATTAGCTCAGATAATTTTTTCCGGGCACAATAATTCGCTGAACACATTTACACAATACCAGTCAATAAATCAAACAGTTTTTTAAGCTTCACTAAAATAATTGTCCTGTTCTTGCACATCTGAAAAAATTCCTCGGTACTACAGACATCAAATAGTCAAAAAAGTAAATAATACCGTTCTATTGTTCCAATTTCAGCACTCTTCAGCTCTTTTGCGCACCAGAAGGTTTGGCAAAATTGTTTCAACGTGAGATCTGCATGTACAATCTCGACCAAGCATCTCAACAGGCAGTTCGAAACACTTCACCAGGATAACGAGCAGTTCGTTTCAGGCCTCGGCAAGAATCAGAATGTGAACAATTCGGCGTTACTCAATCAGATAAAACGCACAAGAGCATCCTTCAGATATTTGCGCTCCAGTGTTTTTGCTATTCTCTTGATGAGATTACGGCGTATTTCAAGATCCATAGGATGGGTGGGATCCTGATGTGCCTCATTGATCTTCGTTCCCACCAGGAACATGATACTGTCACTCTCAAGCAGCCTTTCCAGTAACATTGTTGCGGCGTTCCGGCGTGTTGGCCTCTCGCCTTTTTCCAGCATCTGCGCAACCTTGGTCAGGGTTAGCAACCCTTCGGTTACGAGATCCGCACCTTCAAAAGTCGCAATGGGCGGAATGTCCCCGTCGGTGGTTTCCAGGTGGTCAACAACCGTACGATCCAGTTCCCGGGCAACGATATTTGCCGTCGTCCCGCCGCAAATCACCTTCATCCCCTTGAAAGAATCGAATATATTGGCAAAATAGGCGTCACGATTCTGATGAAAGGGCGGTCCCGTCAAAACGAGCATGCGACGGGGCTGCCTGAAGTAGAATACCGCAACGGTCATGTCATCATAGGCATGGCCGCCCTCTTCCTTATTCAACGCCTCGACGAGAATTTTGCCGGCGAGCGAGCGAGCCGAAATCTGCGGATCGAGACACACTTGCTCGAGGACAAATCTTTTGCACCCCTCAACCCTCCAGCCAAGCCGGAACTGTTCGGTCCCGATGCCAGATTGGGAAATCCCGTCAGAGATGATGACCAGCCGATCCTCCGGCAAGGCCTGCAGGCTGTAGGTCTTCATTTTCCGGCCCTCAAGGGAGGGTGACTCGACTTCCTTGAAAGGGACCGTTAACGCTTCGCCATTGCGAATCAGCAGAAAGGGCGGATTGTCCATCTCGACAATACTGATGTCGGTCTGCATCCTGATATCAACGATCGTGTAGGTTGCATAGCTGATGTTTCTGATCCTGCAAACCGGCAGCGCATTCATGATTGTTTCCGCTGAACAGATCAGATCAACATCGCTGGCAGTGAATTTCAATGCCATGGTCGCGGTCATGGTTGAAAGGATGTTTGCCTTGAGTCCATGGCCAAGCCCATCGGAAAGAACGGAAATCACGCGATCTTCTTCAGGAAGCTTGTGCGTCATGAAGGAATCGCCGCAAATGTCCTGACCATGCTTGTTCTGCCGACAACACTCTATTTCGATAAAAAGATCATCAGGAATGGCACTCTCCTTGATTTCCTCATTATCCGCGAGCGCAAATCTTCTAGACCACATCTGAACCATCCTCGGCCTCGTCCATAAGACGGATATCCTTGGAAGAAAAACCGTAGGCAAGAGATCTGAGGAGTATTTCAGTGTCAGCCATATTTTCGCCAAGCCTGAAAGCGATTTCCTGGACTGTTTCCAGATTCTTCCGAATTACCTGTTTCGCCCGTTGGGCTATCTGTTCCCGATGCATTTCCGTGTCGGTGACATCAAGGATGACGCCTCCGACTACCTGGTTGGTCTCTATGGTGAAGATTGTAATGTTGTAGATCTTGTTATTGATGTGCAGCGAATCGCGATGGAGATCCTGCCCCGTGAGAAGTACCGGATGAAAAAGGTCGGAGAATGGCACCAGCTTTTCGAGGCAGGCGCCCTCAAGTCCCGGCTGAATCTGGTTGACAAACAGAGACTCTGCGTCAAACATCTGGATGAAGTTCTCGTTGCATTCAATGACCTTCATGTCGGCACCGACAATGACGACACTCATCGGGATACAGCGGAGCAAGGCATTGGCTTTCTTTTGGGCCAACTTGCGCAGATGGGAAAGACACATGGAAGGTTCGGCCCGGCCTGTCAGAAGAGCACTGGCCAGAGTCCGGCAGGTATCATAGCCGCAGCCCCCGCAATTCAGCTCGTCCTCTTCCCGGTAGGCGCCAACCTGCTGAAGAGCTTTACTGATCTGCTCTTCCGTATGGTGCTGGACCGGAAGCGGCGCCTCCCGGTGCAAGCCTTCGATCTCGACTAACACATTCCGTTCGATGCGGCCGGTCGGCACATTGGCCCGATTATAGACTTCCAGCTCGTCCAACAGATACGGCCTCTGCTTGCTGGTGCAGGGACCATGCACACAACTTCCCTGGCAGGCAAGAATCTCAACGAAGACCCTGGTATCAAGCTCATCGATTTTAAGACCGGTCAACGCTCTGTTAATGCAGTACACACCGGCCAAGGTCATGAAACGGACATCCGTGAAGTCACCCAACAAGCGAATGGTCTCGTTCATCCCTCCCTCGACGGGATAGAGAGCTCCTTCGCTGGCCGCTTCCGGCAGAAAGACATCGCCGCCTCGCGGGATCATCGCATCGAGGGCAATAGACTCTTCCGCCAGCCAGCGGTGAAGATCTTGAAAGGTAAGCGCAACATCAAGGAGGTCAGGATGGCGATCGGCTTCACGCTTTTTTGCGGCACAGGGGCCGATGAAGATAATACCGATATCCTCACCGTAGATCTTGCGCAGCAGCCGGCAGTGCGAAAGCAGCGGGGAAAAAATGGGGGTAACGGAGTCCGCCTGTTCCGGAAGGTATTTCTGTACAAAATCAACCGCGGCCGGACAGGCCGAAGAAATGGTGAGCTTTGAGTCGCCTTGCCGTAAGTGCTCGGCAACTCGCGCGGAAACCTGCTGAGCGCCAAGGGCGGTTTCACTCACGCCGCTGAAGCCCAATTTTCGCAGGGCGGCAATCAGAAAGGCGGGATCAAGGCCGGCGAATTCGCCAACATAGGAGGGTGAAAGGGAGACATAGACATGGGATTTGCGTTTGAGAAGCTCCTTCGCATGATCGAGGTCGTCACGGATTTTCTTTGCTTTCGTGGAGCAGACATCGACACAGTGGCCGCAGAAGATGCAGAGGTCGGAAGCGATAGAGGCCCGCCCCTCCTCAATCTCGATTGCCTTTACCGGGCACTTGCGGACGCATTTGAAGCAGTCCTGGCACTCGGTCTTTTCCGTATAGACAGGCTTTCTCGAATCCATGCTACTCACCCGAGTCCCTCCCGACAACCTGATCCAGAAGACCGGCCAGAATTTCCTGGCTCACCTCGTGATACATCTGGCCATTAATTTCGAGGTTCGGCCCTTTCCGGCACTGCTCCTCACACCGGCTGCCCACCAGCTCAACTTCCGCGACAAAACCGTGCTCTTCCAGGTACGTCTCGATGAATTCGAGATTCTTCCTGTTCCCCCGCCTGAAACAGGAGCTGCCCATGCAGATTTTAATTCTCGGCTTCACGGAAAATCTCCTTCAATCAGAGAGGGGCCGGCATATTTCGAGACATCTTCACGCATAACACCGCCAATCCTGAGGCCAGATCTTCCTTTTGAGTGATAACATCCGCAGGGACAACAATATTTTCGGAGGTATAGTTCCAGATACCCCTGATGCCTGCTGAAACAAGCAGGTCCGTTATTTTCTGGGCATCGGCGGACGGAACAGTCAGAATCGCGAGACGTGCCCGAAGCCTGCCTAAAAGCTCTTCCAATCTGGTAACGGCGAAAACAGGCACCCCGTGAACCGCTTTCCCAAACTTTTCCGGGTCACTATCAAAACCTGCCAGGATTCTGAGTCTGAAATCCATCAGCTCCCGGTAGCCAAGTATCGAGGCACCCAACTGCCCGACCCCCACCAGGATAGCATCCAGATCTTCACCCCAACCGAGGAACTCTTCAATTGAAGCAATCAGTTCGCTGATCGAGTAGCCGACGCGAGGGGTACCGGCGACGCGGGTCAACTCGAAGTCTTTACGAACCAGAATAGGTTCAATGTTCAACTTTTCCGCCAGAAACGCAGACGAGACAAACTTCTCACCACTCCGGGCAAGCTGCCGAAGGATATGGAGGTATGCGGGAAGGCGCCTGACCGTGGGCAGCTTGTCAATTTTGAACACGTTTCGTTCCATTAAAAACTGCCAACATAATAACTGTTTACGTAGTTATTTATCGATATTTTTTTATCGTATAGCATACCCTTTCAACCCAGGTCAAGCTATTTGATAAACTTTTATCTATAAAGATTTTGGCTTTCAGCTGAAGAGAAATTGTTTGAGTTAAATGATCTTTTTTTGTCTGTTTGGCACGAAAATCGCCTACCAGCCAGAAGGAATAAATTCGAGCAAAGGGGGGTCATAGAAAGGTGTAAAAAGCTGAGAACGTTGGCAGGAAAAGGTCAGGATCGTGAGAAGTGAACAGCTTGACCAGGGATCTTCGTGTCGAGATCTGCCACGACAGTCATGGTCTAACGGAAAAGTTGGATTCGAGTTGATCGCCCCCAGTTCCCGCGCCTGCAGGACTCGGGGGCGATTTTTACAGTGGCTATATATTTACGTAGAGAGGAATTCCCGTTGTCAGATTGGTACGTCCCGTGTTTCTTCGCGACATACTAGCGAGAAATACTTTGCTGATACACCTCAAGCGCCCCCGGGAAAGGCCGCAGTGCCCGTTCAAAAATACCGAGCGAGTAGGCAATGGCCAGCCCGTAATTGGTGATGGGGACCCCAGCCTGCTGACAACGGATTATGCGGGAAAGGACCTCGCGGCGGTTCCACATGCAGGCCCCGCAGTGCACCGCAAGCTTATAGGAGCTCAGATCATCAGGGAAATCATGTCCCTGCACATGGGTAAATTCCAGTTTTCCGCCGACATACTGACGCAGCCAGCGAGGAAGTTTCACCCGGCCGATATCCTCACCGATCGGATGGTGGGAACAGGACTCGCAGATCAAGACCTTATCTCCCGGAGCCAGGTTCTCGATGGCCAGGGCGCCACGCACGAACTCCACCAGATCACCCTTGAAGCGGGCAAAGAGAATCGAAAAGGAGGTCATGAGGACATCATCAGGGGTGTCGGCGGCGACCTTAAGAAACGCCTGTGAATCGGTCACCACCAAAGCGGGGGGCCGCTTCAGGCGATCGAGCGCATCACGCAGTTCGCGCTCCTTGACCACCAGGCAGTAGGCGTCATTATCGAGGATATCCCTGATCGACTGGACCTGGGGCAGGATGAGGCGGCCTTTCGGGGCCTCCAGATCGATCGGTATCACCAGGACCACCAGCTCACCTGCCGGGATCAGGTCGCCAATGATTGCCGGGGCATTGATGAACTCTTCCGGCGCAGCTTTGACCAAAGCTTCACGCAGATCGAGGACACCTTCTCCCCGGGCGGCGGACGTTTCGACACAGGTAATCTGAAGATCTTTGAGTCTGGCCTCCTGGGCAGCGTCCACACTGGCCACATCCGTTTTATTGAAGACCACGATTACGGGTATTTTTCGTTCACGAAGTTCAGTGAGGATTGTTTCCTCGAATGCTCCCCATTCACCGGCAATGGTTACAATTATGCCGACATCGGTGCGATCAAAGACCTGCTTGGTTTTCTGGACCCGCATCTCACCCAATGCACCCACATCATCGATACCTGCCGTGTCGATAAAGAGCACGGCGCCAATGGGGAGCAGCTCCATCGGCTTCTCAACCGGATCCGTCGTAGTACCGGCAATATCTGAAACAATTGAAACGGTCTGCCGGGTCAAGGCATTCAACAGAGATGATTTCCCCACGTTGCGGCGGCCAAACAGCCCGATATGCAATCTGAAACCCTTGGGTGTATTCCTCATGAATGGTTTTTCTCCTTCCTGAGCGGAGAACCGAGTTTTGTTACATTCTCCGCCGATACCAGTTCATCAAAATCCTCAGCGGCGAGCAGACCGCGGTCAACCACGATGGCCCGAACTCCCTTGCCGGAAGCCGTTGACTCCGCGGCAATCTCCTGCGCAGCCTGATAGCCGATCATATCGATCAGCGCCGTAAGTGTTGCCGTCGCGCCATCTACGTTCCTACGGCATCTGGCCTCATCGGCCTCCAGCCCGGCAATGCAAAACCTGCGGAGCATGGAGCAGGAGTTGGTCAGCAAATCGAGGCTTCCCAGGAGAGAATCGGCAATGAGGGGCAGGAATGCGTTCAGTTCCAGGTTCCCCAGGGAAGCGGCAAAGGTGATGGATTGGTCATGGGCCATGACCGCCATGGCAGCCTGGGAAACGGCTTCGGGAATGACCGGATTAACCTTGCCCGGCATTATCGACGAGCCTGCCTGACGGGGCGGGAGCCGTACCTCACCGATGCCGGCATCGGGGCCGGAAGAAAGAAAGCGCAAATCTCCGGCAACCTTCAACAGGTTCGAAGCGCAGGCCTTGAGGATGCCGCTGACTTCCACAAAGACATCATTGTTTTGCGTCACTTCGATGAGATTTTCCGCCCGGGCCAACCCCAGGCCGGTAATACTGCGCAACTGCTCAGTAACCTGGAATATATATTGCCGGGGAGCTGCGAGACCGGTACCAACCGCAGTTCCGCCGAGGTTAAGTACCCGCAACCGTTCCTCGCATTTGTAAATTCGCCAGCGATCCCGGCCAAAAGCCTCGGCATAGGCCGACATTTCGCGGCCCAGGGTAATCAGCACCGCGTCCTGCATCTGGGTTCGTCCGACTTTGACCACATGGGCAAAGGCCTTCTCCTTGTTCTGGAACTCCTCCAAAAGAGCAACAACTTCCCGCTCCAGGAGCCGAAGCTGATTGATTGCCGCTACCTTGAGCGCGGTGGGATAGGTATCGTTTGTCGATTGGTGGAGATTGATGTCATCCAGAGGGCTCACGCAGGCATAATCACCCAATTTTTTCCCGAGCAGTTCCAGCGCCCGGTTTGCCAGAACCTCATTGACATTCATATTCGTCGAGGTACCCGCCCCACCCTGCAGCGCATCCACAACGACATGGGCATCCAACAGCCCTTCCATCATCTCGGCACAGGCCGTTTCGATAGCCGCTGCCTTGTCGTCATCCCACCAGCCAAGCCCATGGTTTGTTCTGGCGCAGGCAAGTTTTACCGCGCCGAAAGCATGGATCAAGGAGGAATTTACCGGTCGCAGGGAAAGGGGGAAATTCTCCAGTCCGCGAACCGTGTGAATGCCGTATAAGGCATTCGCGGGGACTTCACGTTCACCTAGCAGATCTTTTTCAGTTCGGTATTCTGTCATAGTTTCGTTGTTTTCGTCCGGAATCGGTACCCCGATTATCCAGGGCTGCCTTAGGGGAAAAATGCGTTAAAAATAGATATCGTGATCGCCGCTTTCCTTGATGCTCTTGAGCCGTTTGATCACCATATCCTTTGTATCGCCCTCAGGTAGCTTGGCAAGCTCCTCGGCAATGAGTTTTTCCCCAACCTGCCGGGTTTCCTGAGAGGCATAGTCGACCAGGTACTCCTCAAGGGTAAGAAGGGCATTAGGCGTACAGTACTCCTTGATGAAACCGGGAATACTGAATTCCATGAAGTGCTCCCCTGTCCGGCCGACACGGTAGCAGGAAGTACAGAAACTCGGCACATAGCCGTCAGCCATTAATTCCTGCATTACCTCATCCAGTGAGCGGACATCGCCGAGGGAGAATTGCTCCCGTTCCATCACCTGGGCATCACCCGCCTCGGTATAACCACCCAGCTCGATCCGGCTGCCGGCATCGATCTGCGAGACGCCGAAAGACATGCACTCCCGGCGCAGTTCGGCATTTTCGCGTGCGGTAAGAATAAGTCCGGTATAAGGAACGGCAAGCCGGAGTACCGCGATAAGCTTTTTAAAGTCGGCATCATTCACCAGATATTTTTCGTCGATATCGACGCCGGAAGCCGGTCTGAGGCGCGGGAAACTGATGGTATGGGGACCGACATTATAACGATCCTGTAGATATAGAGCATGGGTAACCAGACTCATCACCTCGAACTTCCAATCGTAAAGACCAAAAAGCACGCCAAGCCCCACATCATCACAACCTGCTTCAAAGGCCCGGCTCAGGCCGTCGAGACGATAGAGATAGTCTCCTTTGCGGGTATTTGCCGGGTGGATGTGGGCATAGGTATCATGATGATAGGTCTCATGGAATATCTGGTAGGTACCAATTCCCGCGGCTTTGACGGTGGCATACCCTTCATGATCGAGCGGAGCGGCATTGATGTTGACGCGCCGGATTTCACCGTGTCCCACCTTGGTTTCATACACTGCCCGAACGCTATTGGCGATGAATTCGGCATCATAGGCCTGGTGTTCGCCAAAGACCAGGATAAGTCTCTTGTGACCTTTGTTCTCCAGCGCTTCCACCTGCTGGCGAATTTCCGGATCTGTCAAGGTGCGTCGAATGGCAAGAGTATTGCTCCGCTTGAAGGCACAGTAGGAGCAATCGTTGACACATTTGTTCCCGATATAGAGGGGTGCAAAGAGCACAATGCGGTTTCCGTAGACATTCTTCTTCAACTGCCTGGCCGTTTCGAAAATTTCCTCGTTCAGCTCGGGAGTATCGGCACGAAGCAGAACCGCGGTTTCCTCGACGCTAAGGGCTTCCTTGGCAAGACTCTTGGCAATTATTTCCCGGACGCGCGAGGCATCGGGCCGTTTACCGGCCAGCAGACCGTTGATAAAGTCCTCGTTGATAAAATCAACAGCGCGTTCGCTTAATTTCAAAGATGGCATTCCACTCATGTGTATACTCCTCTCGTATTCTAGGCAACTCTGTTCAGCTTGTTGGCCGAATCGCCGCGCCCTGCGCCGATAACCCTGCCCATTGCATTGATTCTGTTCTTGATACGGCTGTTACTTTCATCTGCATTTTCATCACAGCTTGCTTTTGCCGGATATATTTCGTACAGCTCCCGGTATTTCCTCGGTGTAAGATTCGGCATAACAATATTCGCCCCACGCGAGAGACCGTGCTCTCGCCCCTCAACACGATTGATGGTGGCCAAAGCCGTGGTGCTGGGTATGTTAATGAGCGGACAGAGTATCCTGGTCAGGGCGACAACCTTGCAGGTCATCAACTCGCTGCCCGGCACTTGCTCTCCATTGGGGCAGGCGTTTTTATCCGGAGCCATCCCCAGCGGGGTGCCCGGATGGGGAATATAGGGGCCGATGCCGATCATATCGATATCGTATTCCTTGAACAGTAAAATATCGTTGGCCAGATCATCGTACGATTGACCGGGAATACCCACCATAATGCCACTCCCGACCTCGAAGCCGATTTCTCTCAACCGGCGCAGAATCTGAAAACGATCTGAAATACGTCCGGGTAGCGGCGGATGAATTCGGTCATACAACTCACGGTTGGACGTTTCAAAACGGAGAAGATACCGGTCGGCGCCGGCTTGTCGCCAGGCAAGCAATTCGTCGTCGTCCCTCTCGCCAAGACTCAGGGTAATGGCAAGATCGGCAGTCTGCTTGATCCGGGTAATAATATCAGCCAACCAATCACGGGTAATGCCGTAATCTTCGCCAGCCTGCAATACGACGGAACCGTAACCATACTGTACCGCCAACTGGACACACTCCAAAATCTCCTCGGCAGACATGCGATACCGGCAAACATCGGTATTGCCAACGCGAATGCCGCAGTAGCCGCAGTCACGCGCACAGATGTTGGACACCTCGATCAATCCCCGCAGATGTACCTCTTCACCAACGTTAGCCTTGCGAACCTCATCGGCCCGCTGCCACAAGATTTCCAGTTTCTCGGGGTTCTCCGTCTTCAACCATTCAAGGATTTCCGCTTTCGTCATACGATCTCCGGTTAATGCAAGAGTTTATCCGTGTAAGGGCCATGTACTTTCAAAATTCAGCGTACTTAAAATCTCACAAGAGAAGCAAGAAATCTTTGACCTGAGTCAAATTACAGGCATTTTGACAAGTTTCAAATTATCAATATCAAGAAAAACCAGATAGACGTTTTTATTGAAGTCAACAGTTCATTCAGCTTGTGAATTGGCTTTCTATCATTCACATAAGTATTGACTATGCAAGTACAAGTAAATCCACTTAATCAGATCAGCAGCACATTTCAAATCCAGCCTTGCCCTCCTTTTTCAAAAAATGCGGGGATTTGGCACGAATTTGATACCCCCCCTTTTGTAAAAGGGGGATTGAGAGGGATTTCAACAGCCGCCAAAAGTTCTGGAGTGCACATAGCGGAAAATATGACAATGTGGAAGTAAACTGACAGTAAAAAAAAGCGGCCGGATGATTTCTCATCCGGCCGCTTCTCTTTTTATCGCTCTCGATCAAATCACGAATGATTTCAGCAAGAGAATACCATCATCAAATTACCCCCCAAGCTTGGAACGCTTGAAGTAGTGGGTGTGGAGGAGGTGATGAGCTTTGTCGCTCAGCGGCTTGCCGAGGAACTTCTCATACAGTTCGATGATGTAGGGGTTTTCATGGGACTTACGGAGTTTCTTGCCTTTATCCTCATCATAGAGAACCTTGGTTCTCTTTTTGAGAAGCTCGACATCTCCATGGTGATACGGCTGACCGCCACCGCCGATACAACCGCCGGGGCAGGACATGATTTCGATTGCATGGTACTCGGATTTTCCGGCGCGAACTTCTTCGAGAAGCTTGCGGGCATTGCCGAGTTCGTGTGCAATACCGATGTTCAGAGTGTGCGGACCAACCTGAACCTTAGCGGAACGAATGCCCTGCATACCACGAACTGCTTCAAAATCAACACTCTCAAGAGTCTGACCGGTAGCGAGTTCATATGCGGTTCTCAGAGCTGCCTCGATAACACCACCGGTTGCACCGAAGATCGGAGCAGCACCAGTGGACTCACCGAGAGGATTATCGAAGTCTTCATCCGGAAGTGCGGCGAAGTCGATATTCATACGCTTGATAAGGCGTGCGAGCTCACGGGTGGTGATGGAGTAGTCAACATCGGGATTGCCGTTGACTTTGAATTCCGGACGCTCACACTCGTATTTCTTGGCGAGGCAAGGCATGACGGAAACAACTACCATCTTCTCTCTCGGAATACCGAGGATATCGGCAAAATAGGTTTTTGCGATAGCGCCGAACATCTGCTGCGGAGATCTGGCAGATGACGGAACGTCAAGGAGGTCCGGGAACTGATGCTCGAAGAACTTGACCCAAGCAGGACAGCAGGAGGTAAGAATCGGCAGAGTGACAGTCTTGTCGCCATCAAGATAGCGGGTAAGGCGGTCAAGGAATTCGGAACCTTCTTCCATGATGGTAAGGTCGGCGGCGAAATCGGTATCGAATACGTGGTCGAAACCGAGTCTGCGAAGTGCAGCAGCCATTTTGCCGGTTACGGAAATACCGGCTTCCATTCCGAGATCTTCACCAAGAGCAGCACGGACAGCTGGTGCAGTCTGGACAACGGTTACTTTATCAGGATCGGCAATCGCGTTGACGATTTCCCAGGTATGGTCGCGCTCAACAAGAGCACCAACCGGGCAGACTGCCGTACACTGACCACAGAAGGTACAGACGGAGTCTTCCAGGTTCATTTCAAATGCAGGAGCAACAACGGAGGTAAAGCCCCTGTTTACGCCAGACAGAACACCACAGGTCTGCACGTCGTTACACATGGTTTCGCAGCGACGGCACATGATGCACTTGTCCATATCGCGGACGATTGAAGGAGAAATGTCCTTGCGGTAGGTGGACATGACACCTTCATAACGTACTTCACGAACGCCGAACTTCTCGGCAACATCCTGCAGATCGCACTCGCCGGACTTCTGACAGACCAGACAATCCTTCGGATGGTCGGAAAGGAGCAGTTCGAGTACGGTTTTCCGGGCATTAAGAACACGCATGGTGTTGGTCTTAACTTCCATACCATCAGTGATAGGAGTGGCGCAGGCAGGTGCTAGATTTTTCCGGCCGGCAACCTCGACCACGCAGATACGGCAGGAAGCTGCCATATTGTTCACTGCCAGGTCCTCAAGATTGAGGTAGCAGAGAGTAGGAACTTCAATGTTAAGTTTTTTGGCAGCGTCAAGGATCATGCTGCCCTGCGGAACTTCGGTTTCTTTACCGTCAATGGTAATTTTTAGCATAGACATGTATATGAGCTCCTTTTACTTATTGTTTGACGATTGCTTCAAACTTACACTTATCGATACATGCGCCGCACTTGATACAGGCAGCCTGATCGATGAAGTGAACTTCCTTCACTTTGCCGGAGATGCAGTTAACCGGACATACACGGGCACAAAGGGTACAGCCAACGCACTTTTCGGGAACGATGACGATCTCGAGCAGGTTCGTACAGACACCAGCAGGACATTTCTTGTCACGAACGTGTGCAAGGTACTCGTCAGCAAAGGTGTTCATGGTGGACAGAACCGGGTTAGGCATGGTCTGACCGAGACCACACAGTGCGGTGTCCTTGATGTTTACTGCGAGGGTCTTCATTTTTTCGAAGTCTGCCTCGGTGCCCTGGCCATCACAGATTTTGTGAAGGGTCTCATAGAGACGCTTGGAACCGATACGGCAAGGGGTACACTTACCGCAAGTCTCATCCATGGTGAAGTCGAGGAAGAACTTGGCGATGTCGACCATACAGGTATCTTCGTCCATGACGATCATACCACCGGAGCCCATCATGGAGTTTTTGGCAAGAAGGTTGTCGTAGTCGATGGGTACATCAGCATCTTTATAGGTGAGAGCACCACCGGAAGGACCACCGGTCTGAACGGCTTTGAAGGCCTTGCCGCCGGGGCAGCCGCCACCGATTTCGAAGATGATTTCTTTCAGGGAGATGCCCATCGGTACTTCGATGAGACCAACGTTGGTGATGTTGCCTGCCAGTGCGAAAACCTTGGTTCCCTTGGACTTCTCGGTTCCGATGGAAGAGAACCAGTCAGCACCCTTCACGAGAATTGCCGGGATATTGGCAAAGGTCTCAACGTTGTTAACGATGGTCGGTTTACCCCAGTAGCCGGCGTTTGCCGGGAAGGGAGGCTTGGTATAAGGCTCGCCGCGGCTTCCTTCCATGGAACGGATGAGAGCGGTTTCCTCACCACAAACGAAAGCGCCTGCGCCGTACTTCAGCTCGATATCGAAGCTGAAATCGGAACCGAAGATGTTTTTGCCGAGCAGGCCATAGGCACGAGCGTCGTTGATAGCCATGATAAGGCGCTTGATGGCAAGCGGGTACTCAGCACGGATGTAGACAACGCCGATGGATGCGCCGATTGCATAACCGCAGAGGGCCATTGCCTCAACGATTGAATGCGGGTCGCCTTCGAGGATGGCGCGGTCCATGAATGCACCGGGGTCGCCTTCGTCAGCATTACAGACAACATATTTCTGGTCGGCCTGATTGGCAGCCGCGAAGCTCCACTTGGTACCAGTGGGAAAACCGCCGCCCCCACGGCCACGGAGACCGGATTTCTTCATTTCGTCGATAATTCCGGCCGGAGTGCTTTTCGTGATAGCATTGGCAAGTGCCTCGTAGCCGCGAGCTCCGATGTAATCCTCTATATTCTCAGGATCGATAAAGCCGCAGTTTCTGGTGGCAATTCTAAGCTGTTTTTTCGTTGAATCCATTCTCGAACTCCTCCCCTTATTTATAATTCAACCCTGTTATAGTTAACGGGAACAACGGTGCCGGTAACTTCACCGCTCTTCAAGTACTTCTGCACCAGTTCCCTGGCGCCGGTTTCATCCAGCTTGCCGAAGCATACAGGGTCTTTGCCGGGCAGGGTTACAACAACAGTCGGCTCGGAGTGACAGTAGGTCATGCAACCGGACTGCATATACTCAACATTGCTAATGCCCTGCTTGGCCGCTTCGTCCTTCATAGCGTCCAGAACAACCTTGCCGCCGGATGCTATGCTGCAGGTAGCAAGGGAGACATTAACGATAATCTTGTCCTTTTTGGCTGCTGCTTTGGCCTTGGACTCTGCCTGCAACGTCATGAGATCAGCCACAGATGATATTTTTGCCATGATCTAACTCCTTCGGTTCTATTGAATTAATATTCAGCGATAATAGATTTGACTTGGTCAGGCGTTACATGAGCATAGACCTTTTCGCCAACCGTCAAGATTGGAGCCAAGGCACATGCACCAACGCAGCGGAGACAATCGATGGAGAACTTGCCGTCCTGAGTAACTTCACCGACCTCAACATTCAGTGCTTCCTTGAAGGCATCGACAACTTTCTGAGCGCCCTTGACGAAGCAGGCAGTACCCATACAGATAGAGATGGGATATTTGCCCTTCGGAACCATGGTAAAGAAGGTATAAAAGCTGACAACACCATAAACCTTGGCCAAGGAAACATCCATATAGTCAGCAACGAATTGCTGAACTTCCTTGGGCAGGTAACCGAAAAGGCTTTGTGCTTTGTGGAGCACGGTAACTAAGTGACCTTCTTTCGTGGGAAGCTGATTGACAAACTCTTCCAGTTCCTTGTAAAGCCCTGAAGGTAGCGTTGCACGATCCGGAAGTCTGCAGTCCCCTGTTAACTGACACGTTGATCCTGTTTGCATACTGTTGCACCTCTCCTTTCGTTTTTAGCCAAATGGGAAGCTTGGCCTGTGTTTTACCTCAACAAACAATCACCCAAACAACAAAGGTTACTCGATGTGCGTAAGCAAGTGCACTCATTGTCCTGCTGAACGGAAACTCTGGAGACGACACTGTCAAGTCGCAGATATTCCCGCAAGATAAGTAGATGGGTTTTAAAAGAAGCGGGTAGAATGAAGTTTGACATTTCTGGGAATGTCCCGGAAGAACCACGCGGTTTAAAACAGTAGTGCCGCAGGCAGGACGAACCTCAACATCAAATGAACCGATTTGTGGGCCACGCGGCACTTCATCATAAGTCCAACTATTTGTCAAGGGTATTTTTCCCCCTCAACCAGAGGCGAAAACAATTTTTTAAAACAATTTTATAACTATTTTTCGGGAAGTTGCGACGCACAAGGATTCACGCGGCTACGAGGTCCAAACGAATTCAAACGCATGAAGAAATTCCTTTACACGCACATACAATTATTCACATAAAAACACCAGCAATTTTTTACAATCGCGCATTATAGTCGCTTTGCCGGAAGAAGCTTTTTCCTGTGCCGCCCGGCAACTGCTGCAAAAATAACCGCTGGTTCGCGTTATCTGTTGGCGATAAAATCCTGAACATGCAAAGTTTGATCTTCTAAAAGAGAGGAGAGATCCTACAGGTTGGTTTTGCCAGTCGAACCGCTGTTTTGCCGATTCATTGCGCTTCATACGAATTGAATTCCACCATAACCAAAAATATTTGTCAAGGCAAAATAAATCGAGATTTCAAGCAAATACGCCGTCATATGAGGAGATGCTCAGAGCAGATGATTCTGGCAACAAAAGAACATTGCCCGGAGATGATACAGATTAAGAACGTCGAGATACGGTCCACCCTCGGCTGGTTATCGCTGCCTGAACGGCTATACTGAAGTCAACTGCCAGTCGCGAAAAACTGCCAGGATGTTTTTTCTTTCCACGGGGTGCGCAATGCTGAAATTATTGAAATCAATTTTGGGACGTGGGGTAAAAAAAGAGAAATATCCGGAAGCCATGGTAACGGATGCCATTGAAAGAGTGGCGGAAAAAACCGACCCCTGGTTAAGGTCCGTATCTGACTATAGGTATAAACTGCGTCAGTCGGTAATCATCTCACTTGAGCATGTGGAGGGCCTGGTAAACAGACTGCCACCGCCACTATCCATCACGTTCGATTCGAACGAATCTTGTTCCGCCCTTGCGGTTTTTTTTACGAACCGGGAGGAAATGTTGAAAAAGTTTCAAAACGATCGGGAACTGGCCGGTTATCTCCGGGACCACGAACCCGCATCAAAGCAGATAACGGCTCTTCTGATGATGGAAAAGATGGAAAAAACGATCTTCGGCGCGGAACTGTCGGGGGACGTGGTTGCGCGCGACGTGCCTCAGACTTCGGTGACGTTCCAGAACCAACAGTTCCTCGCACCAGCGGAGAGCAAAAAAGAAACCCGCCGCAGATTGGAAAAAAGAGCCTTTGACCACCTCCTGAAACTCGCACAAAGACAGATAACAACAGCCAAATCTACCAGGAAAGACCTTGAACGACGGCAGACACTGCTGCAAGCAAAACTGACCGTACTGCAAAGGGAAAATGAAGATCTCACAGATGCCGAACTCGAGGGAATGCCAAATGTCGCGGAAATACTCGCACAACTGAGGCAGGTTGAAGCACAACTAAAGGAACTCGGCGGCGAAGACAAAATGCTTAACGTCTATTTGGACATTACAATCAAGATCCTTTCACACCCCGAGGAACATCTATGGGGAACCAAGCAGCAAATTATCCTTGACCAGAGTGGAATCAAACGAGCTCAAACAACCGAAAACAGCAGAGAGTTCGTCCTTCAGGAACTCTGCAACTCAGAAGGCCGAAAGTGGGTTACACTTCTGGTCACTCTGCACGTAGACGAATTGCGAAATTTTTGCCGTTAATCCCTGTTTTTCAAGCACGAACTCTCACGATTCAAAGTTCATTTTCCGGCTCGGCAGCCTGTCAGGAAACGAATCATCCTGTCAAGGTGCTATACAACCCGGCAATGTGCCTGACCCAATTCACCGAAAACCTTCACTAAGAATCAATTTCAGATCCAGTGCTTCGGGTACTGGCGATGACGGACGACGTTATTGGTGAACAGTGCCACCGCCAGCAGGATAAGTACCCCGGCAAGAACAGGGACCAGGATAAAGGAAAAACCCGCATGTCCCTGCACTCCGATCAAGGCGGTCGCACCGCCGGGAGGATGGGTCGTACCGGTCATATACATGAGAAATATCGCCATACCAACTGTCAGAGCTATCGAATACGGATTTGACCCGAACAAGGCTACCATTACAACCGCTGTTACCGCCGAGATCAGGTGCCCGCCTACCAGATTTCTCGGTTGGGCCAGAGGGGAATCATTGGCTCCGAACAGCAGAACCGCTGTTGCACCAAAAGATCCGATCAACAAGGGAAATCCGGCCATTTGCGTAACAGCAATAATGGCCAGTATTGACAAACTCCCGCTGATTAGTCCCCACGCTGCATACTTGAACGATTTCGGGGCGTGCGTCCCCCTGAGCTTTCCTTTCATTTTGCCCGGCATACAGCAAATTCTTTGTTTCATTGGCCAATCCTTTCTTCTAATAATATATCCGGCGGCGGGATGTCACGACAGACTCTACTCTGGTCAAAAAACTCTTACCTTAACTTAAATCAATTGCAGCGTTTTTTTCGAAAAGACAAGCTCGCTGCAGCCACCTCAAACACTATCTTTTTTTCACATAACTTGACTCCAGTCAATGATGCATTGCAGCTCATAGGTCATTCTGTGCGTACACAAAGAACCCTCGGATTATCATGTGGATTCTGCCGTAAGCTGAAGATTCCAATGTGAGCCGCGGGTGAACCCAAAAAATGGAACTCGCATACCAATTGCGGGATACCAGGCACAGAAGTCGAATTTTTAAAAATCGGCAACCTGTACGCGAGCGGAGGTAGAACATGAAAAAAGCAGTCATCATCGGGATGGGATTTGGTGGACTTCGAGCCGCCCGCGCCTTGTCGGGAAAGGGAGTGGAGGTGCTCGTCATCGATCGGCGCAACTTTCACCTGTTCCAGCCACTTCTTTATCAGGTGGCAACGTCATTCCTCGAGCAGGAACACATCGCCTATCCATCACGGGCACTCCTGCGCAAGTTGAAAGGAATCAACTTCCGGCTCGGGGAGGTAACCGGCGTCGACTTGAACAACAAGGTGGTTCATCTCGCGGACGGAGACGTTTCCTACGACTACCTGGTCATGGCAGCCGGCAGCGCAACGCACTACTTCGGCATGAAGAGTGTCGAGGAGCTTTCATTTGATCTGAAATCACTGGACAAGACGGTCCGCCTGCGCACCCACATCCTGGAAAATTTTGAACGCGCATCGCGAGAATCGGACCCGGCGAAACGGCATGCCCTGTTAACCTTTGTCGTGGTTGGCGGCGGACCGGCCGGCGTGGAGTTCGCCGGCTCGCTGCAGGAACTGATCCGTTACGAGCTGGCCAAGGACTATCCCTGCCTCGATATCGCGGAATCCAGAATCATTCTCCTGGAGGCACGCGGCGCCATCCTGCCCTTCCTCCCGGAAAAGCAGCGAAACTATGCACTGCGGAAACTGGGCGAAATGGGTGTTACCGTCAGTCTTAATACGCAGGTAAGCGGCGCCGAAACCGGCAAGGTTCTGCTGGCCAATGGCTCGCACATCCCCTCCCACACCATTCTCTGGTCAGCCGGGGTGCAGGCTGCACCCCTGGCAGCAACGCTCACGATTGAAAAGGGTGCGGCCGGCCGGATCCGGGTACAACCCGACCTGTCAATTCCCGGCCACCCCGAGGCCTTCGTAGTTGGCGATCTCGCCTTTCTGGAGCAGGACGGGACCCCCCTGCCGATGGTCGCCCAGGTTGCCATGCAGGGCGGAACCTATGCGGGCACGGCTATCCATAAAAGGATCAAGGGACTCCCCGTTGCGCCCTTCAGGTACTTTGACAAAGGAAACATGGCAATCATCGGCCGCAATACAGCGGCGGCTAATGCCTTCGGCCTCTTCAAGTTTACCGGTTTCGTCGCTTGGGCAGCCTGGCTGGCCCTTCACCTCTACTACCTGGAAGGGATTCGCAACCGGGTAATGGTCGGCATCAACTGGTTCTGCAATTACATCTTCCGGGCCCAGCAGATTCGTGTCATATCAACGCCTATTGCGGTTAAAGAGGACGTCGAGCCTCCAAAAACGGAAATTGTCACTACCGTACAGACCGGTTGAAGCGAAAGCGGAAAATTGTGAACATAAGAAAAGGTTTCGCAGCTGAAACCGCAAAGCCTTTTTATTACCGGAAACTCATATTTCACGGGGAAAACCAAACATATCAGGGGCACGGCGCGCCGTGCCCCGACATCAGTCTAATTGCCAAAGTAATAGCAAAACAATGAGATGCGTAATCGTTCCGGATCCCGGAGGACAAAACAAAGCCCCCGGTGCTTTCCGACCTGGAAACACTGGGGGCTTTGTTAGCCTGAATGTTATTTTATCTCTCCCCGTATGCCGATTGATACCACTTTCAACGGGATGTCCTTGCCCGATGCCGCCAACGCCTGTTTCGCCGCCGTAACAATCCCGCCGCAGCAGGGAACTTCCATCGCCAGTACGGTCACACTTCTGATTGTCGACAAACGGAAGATGTCTGTCAGCTTCCGGACATACGCCTCGCCCGCATCCGGCTGTTTCGGGCAACCCATGACCACCGCCTTCCCCGTCAGGAAATCCTGGTGATAATCTGCATAGGCAACGGGTACGCAGTCAGCAGTGATGAGCAAGTCCGTATCCTGGAAATAGGGTGCGGTCGGAGGAACCAAGGTCAACTGGACCGGCCATTGCCCCAATTGGCTCTGACTGGCTCCCGCGCGGTTTTCCGCTGCAACTGGTTGCTCTTTCGGCGTCAGGGTCATGGCCCGGGAACCGGGACAGCCGCCACCGCCGTGAGATCCATGCTGTGAGTGCGGTTTCGCAGCAGGTTTGCCGCTCGCCGCCAACTGCTCTTCCACCGCCGCCTCGTCAAACTCGTCGGCGTCCCGTTCGATGATGGTGATGGCGTCCATTGGACAGGTGCCGAGGCAGGCACCCAAACC
This sequence comes from Deltaproteobacteria bacterium, assembly GCA_009668975.1. Lineage (GTDB taxonomy): Bacteria > Desulfobacterota > Desulfuromonadia > Geobacterales > Geobacteraceae > RPRC01. The sequence continues at coordinate 156,681 of SBEG01000004.1, forward strand.
GTCACACAGATTGTCCGCGGACAGGACCGCCTTACCGTTCACGATCTTGATCGCGCCTTCCGCGCAGGATGGTACGCATTCACCGCAACCGTTGCATTTTTCAGGATCTATGGATACGATTTTTCTTTTCATGTCTCTGTCACCTTTCGCTCTGTTTGTCGGTCTCATCTTATTCAATTTCGTTTTCATTGCGTTGATGAACCATCATAGAACGAAATCCGTACTATCCTTATGATCGAAGTCAAGAAAGTGAAGACTTGGCTACGAAAGTCTTCATCTATTTTCTTTTTCAGGGGTTTTCGTAGGAAATGCCCCCCTTATTCAACCCGAAAAAGAGGAAGACAAAATAATTTCAAATAAAAAGACGCTACCTGAGGCAGCGACTTTTTATTTACTCTACAAACCGCCGCCCCGGTTTACAAATCAACCAAAACCTCAATGACTCAGAAACGGCGCCTGAGGAATGAGATAACTATAGTCGTCATAACCAAGCGAGCTTTGCCAGGTATCCGTGACAATTCCTGCACCGGTTCCAACGGCAAAGACGAGCAAAGCAACCACTGGAAAGAGCCAGACGGGAAGCGGCCTTTTCCGCTGAAAAAGGCCCATTCGCAGCGCATCCTTTTCCGGGCAGGCCAACGTGCAACTGAGACAGCCGTTGCACTCGGGGGAGCGAATAACATGCCGGTCATGTACCGGCAATTGGGCCGGACAGGCAGCCGAACAAGAACCGCAGCCGGAACAGAGAGTGGTATCACGCCTGATTTTGAAGGGACTCAGCGGACTTGTCAGTCCGAGCAGAGCCCCATAAGGGCAGAGATAGCGGCACCAAAATCCTTCATAGAGGATTGACAGGCCGGCAAGAACACCCAGAACAACCATGGTCGTACTCGACATTCGAGTGAATAAATGAAGCATTTTCACGTCACTGATTGCCCAGTAGGGTGTTTTCAGAAACAGCGCCAGGGCCTGGTGCGGCATATCGAACAGGATTATCTTGATAAAAAAGAGCAGGAGCAGGTACTTGATGCTCCGCAGGACCAGGTCAAGCGGTCGCCAGATACGAAAATTCCTGCCGAACAGTCGCCGCCCCAGCCTGCCGGCCGTTTCGGAAAGGGTCCCAACCGGACAGAGCCAGGAGCAGAAGGATTTCTTGGCCAGAAGGCTCATACCAACGATGGAGAGAAAAATAACAACAGCTGCCGGGTGAAGCGGATTGAGGACTCCGGTAGCCAACCACGACTTGATACTAGCCAGGGCACCGATGGGCAGGAAGCCATCGACACCGGCTGGCCGCGAAAAGAAAGGGGCTACCCCGCCACTTTCAAAATGGCGGACGAACAGCCCGAAGCGGATGCCGATCACAACCATCCAGACAAGGAAGCCCCATTGAATCCATGTTCGCAACATGCCGATTCTTTTATCTGATCTGTGCTCATTCATACAATCATATCTCCCGCAAAGGCAGGGGATCAGACGGCAGGCTGAAGAGGAAAGGTTTTCTCCCCCCAGTCTACCGTTTTCAGCCCACCAACTCACCTTACTTCGCAGCCATCGGATCCTTGATTTCGTGCTGCGGCTTGAACATCAGCTTCTTCGATCCACGATTGTTGACATACTTCGCCAGTTCCAGGTCAACCTTGACCGGCACCGCAATTCCCGCCGTTGCCAGCGCCTGGCGCAGCAGGCCTTCGGCCTTCCCGGCGAAACGGGAGGCATCGCCCAAGACCCGCAAAGCTTCGGTCGGGTTGTGAAAACCGACGGAATTCTCGGCGCCGATGAATACCACCCGGTAGAAAGCCTCTTCATAATTATTTTTCGCCAGATTGTAGAGGGCTGGATCGATCCGCTTGCCTTCCGCCTTGGCTCGATTTGCCATCTCGAAAAGCTTGGCCACCGTCGCTGTCGTGGTTCCGGAACGGATAAAGAGCGACATGGTCCGGTCCTGGATATCATAGACTTGCTTCCGGAGCAGCTCCTGACTCTCGGCATGACACTGCTGGCAGGCCCGCAGGTCATTCTTGAGGGGACTCATGATCCGGTGATCCGAAACCTTTTTCGTGCCGACCTTAGTGTAGGGCATATGACAATCGGTGCAGGAGACACCGGCATTCCAGTGAACACTGTTGTTGGAGAAAAGTTCGAACTCCGGATGCCGGATGAAGGCCAGCTTGAAACCGGTTACACTCTGGGTCCATTCCTGCGTTCCCGGATTTTTCCGCAGCTGGCCGATGATATCCTCGATGGTAATATTTCCCCACTTGCTGCCGGCCCACGGGAAGGTCACATCCGCGGATTTCATGTCAGGGTCCTTGATGACGCTGTAGGTTACGTGGCACTGGGCACAGACCATGGAACGGGTATCCTGGCTGGTCTGCTTCGAGACGTCGCCCCCCATCGCCTGGAAGGCTTTGCCGAGGGTGAAATCACGGGAAATTTTCAGCGACATATCCTTGTTGTCGTGACAGTCGATGCAGGCCACGCCGAGTGTCTGGTGCTCCTTCGGAATCTGGCCCAGTACCTCTTTGTACGGTTTGGCAAAGTAGTCGCGGCCCATTTTTTTCTGCAAAGCCGGTGCGTAGGGGGTCTTGCAGGTGAGGCAGGAGCCGCCGGCCTTGATCCGCGCCGGGTCAACCTCCAGTTGATCACTCACCATGTGCTGGTGCCCCCGCGGTTCACGGTACTCGACCCCAAAACCCCAACCGTTGTACAGAAGAGCCAGAAAGGGAAATTCATCCAGCTTGTCGCGGAGCTCCTCGCCCACATCGTGACCGGGCTTGTACTTGCTCTTGCCCGCCGGAGTCGGCTCGCCAGTTTTTTTCCAAAGATCATATTCAACCGGATAGGCTTTTCCCCACACGGCCGGATCAACCGTCCCGTCGGCAATTTCCACCGTCTTGACCGTCTCTGCTTTTTTCGGCGAACAACCGGCATTGATCGTCAGGGCAACGACGAACAGAAGTGCACAACAGAATTTCACCATCTTTTCCATAGTCCTGTTCCTTTCTTTCAACATAGTCTCAACGTATCGCGATGGTCCCGGTCAATCGATGCCGCAGTTGACGGTGGCATCCCCAGCACATGCGGCTCTGATCCATTCGTTCGACCTCTTCCTCGTGGCATTTGATACAGTTTGCCTGTACGACCTTTTCGCCGTGGCTAGACAGGGAAATCGTTTCCGGTACATTTCCGGAATAAAAAAAGACCACATCCTTCATTCCGTCGATGGATTTCCAAAGGTAATGGGAAACCGGATTATTGTTGGGCAGATGACAGTCGACGCACCGGATCCGCCGGTGAGCACCCGAGTTCTGCCAGGCGGTATGCTGATCTTCCATGACATGACAGCTCGCGCAGAAATCAGCTGATTCGGATTTGGCCAGGAGCCGCGGCGGACCGAGCAGAATGAACAGCAGCACAGCCACCCCCCCGATGAGCGATATTGACAGGGTTAGCACCATACTTTTGGATAGCCTAAACCGCATAGTTACATCCGTTTCTGCCCCATTTACTTTTGTGAGGCTGTTAAAATTGTCTATCGTTCCTTTTCCGCAACTGTGTGAATAATCTTCTCATCCATGACGGTTCGAAGGTAGCACAGGAAATCCGTAACCCTTTTGACACATGTCAAGTAATGGATTATCGCCGTAGCGGGAAACTGATTGACCTGAATTTCCTGATTCGAAATGCAAACTCAACCTGCTGCCAACACCATGCGTGAGGGGAGGGAACTGCCTTGAAAGTTCGATTCAGGCGGGGTCTTACGAGAGGAACAATTATTGTACCGATGATTCAATTAAAGGTGGGGAAACCTGAAGTCTGGTATGGGCGTTCAGAGCAGACGGTAAAAACAGGGACAAGAATCCTCTTGACAAGTCAGCCCAAAACACCATAGACTTCGCTACAGTAAAGGGGAGTAGCAACCGGCTGGAGACATGGCCGGCCCCGAGCCCGTCAATACGGTCGAGAGACCCGGGCCGGGGGCGATTGAAATCGTCAGCAAGACCTTTATCCAGGCAACCACGCCGGGGGTAAAGGTCTTTTTTATTACCCCCGGCGATACAACCATCGTCGGAGGTAACATCGATGAATCGACTCAAGACAACCTTTCTTCTCTCTCTCCTCACCGTCCTCATGGTCTTCATGGGGGGCGCAATCGGCGGCCAGTCCGGCATGGTCTTCGCCTTCCTGATGGCAGCCGCCATGAACTTCTTCTCCTACTGGTTTTCGGACAAGATCGTCCTGAAGATGTACGGCGCCAAAGAGATCGGCGAGCATGACCACCCCGCCTTCTACGGCATGGTCCGCAACCTCGCCCTCAAGGCAGGTCTCCCCATGCCCCGGGTCTACATCATCCCCTCGGACAGCCCCAATGCCTTTGCCACCGGACGCAACCCCGAACACGCTGCGGTCGCCGCGACCGAGGGAATCCTGCGCATCCTCTCGCCGGAAGAACTGGAAGGGGTCATGGCCCATGAACTGGCCCATGTCCAGAACCGCGACATTCTGGTGGGCACCATCGCGGCCACCTTTGCCGGTGCCATTTCCATGATCGGCAGCATGCTCCAGTGGGGCGCCCTGCTCGGGGCAGGACGCGGTAACGACGAAGAGGGCTCCGGCGGAATGATAGGCTCTTTAGCCATGGCCATCATCGCCCCCATCGCCGCCATGCTGATCCAGATGGCGGTGTCCCGATCCCGGGAGTACCTGGCCGACGAGAGCGGCGCCCGGATCTGCGGTAACCCGCTCGCCCTGGCTGATGCCCTCAGAAAGCTCCATACCGCGTCCCATATGCTTCCGATGACCGAGGCCAAGCCGGCCACAGCCCACATGTTCATCGTCAACCCGCTGACCGGCGGAGGCGTCATGTCGCTGTTCTCAACCCATCCCCCCATGGAGGAGCGGATTGCCCGGCTGGAGGGGATGGCGAGGGGCGGATGGTAGCCCTGGCACTGAAAAAGGTGAAGAGGGCCATCGTGGCCATCATCGGCGGCACCGTGCTAGCGCTCGGCATCGCCATGATAGTCCTTCCCGGTCCGGCTATTCTGGTCATCCCCCTGGGGCTGGGGATACTGGCCACGGAATTCCTCTGGGCGCGGCAGCTCCTCCACAAAACAAAGGGGTACATCGCTCGGAAACGCAGTTTCCGGACAAAACCAGTTGCCGGTATCAACGAAGGTCACGCCTAGCCAGAAACGGCACAGGAGGAAAACATTGATGCTCATGTGGAGCATATTTGCCTTGCTCATTACGGTCATGTTGGTTATCGACCTGGGTCTCAACCGTCGGAGCCGCACGATCTCATTCAAAGAGTCGCTCATCTGGAGCGCCGTCTGGATCGGCCTCGCCCTCGCCTTCAATGCCGGCGTCTGGTACATGATGGGAAGCGGCAAGGCCATGGAGTTTTTGACCGGCTACGTAATCGAGAAGGCTCTGTCGGTGGACAACCTGTTCGTCTTCATCATGATCTTCGCCGCTTTCGGCATCCGCGGCCACCACCAGGCACGGATCCTGAAATGGGGAATCATCGGTGCGCTGGTCATGCGCGGCATCTTCATCTTCGCGGGAATCGAACTGCTGGAACGCTTCCAATGGCTCTTCTACGTGTTCGGCGGCATACTGATCCTCACGGCGTTCAAAACGGCCTTCGGCGGCCAGGGAGAGAGCGATCCGGGTAAGAGCATCGTTGTCCGACTGGCAGGCAGATTCCTACCGGTCACCAAAAAAATCCGCGGCGACTGGTTCATAACCCGCAGACGGGGGATGTGGCTGGCAAGCCCTCTGCTGCTGGCGCTGCTGATGGTAGAGGTCAGCGACCTGGTGTTCGCCCTTGACTCCATTCCGGCTATCTTCGCCGTTACCCTGGACCCGTTTATCGTCTTCAGCTCCAACGTCTTCGCCATTATGGGACTTCGGGCGCTCTACTTCCTGCTGGCCAATGTCATGGGGATGTTCATCTACCTGAAATACGGCATCTCATTTATCCTGGCGTTCGTCGGGGTCAAGATGCTGGCGACCGTGAGCGGCTTTCACGTACCCGCGCCCCTGTCCCTGTCCATTATCGCCGCAACCCTGCTGGTTGCCGTCCTGGCCTCCGTGACCATCGGCAGGCAAACGCGTGCCGCCGCGCTGAAAAACGCCTGAAAGGTGTGTAAACCCATGCCGAACAGCAAGAAACCATTTGGCAAAGATCCGGAAAGGAAGCAGAAAAAGAAATATTGCGAGCCTTCCGGAAAAAACATAATCGGCCTGATACTGAGCGATGATGAACGACAGACCTGGTAATGAGCTAACAGACTGTTCTTCCCCTGCAATTCCGAAGGCCGCCGCGACCCTTCTGGGACTCTTCCCCCGTCACAGGAAGGGTACGGCGGTTTTCGGGTTTTTTTCGGTCAATGCATGGCAGGGCACGTCATTCAATCTTGTATCACAATCCCGAACTCAGGAAGGGACATGGCTGTTCATGAGTCATGTGCTGAAAAGTCACAACCGACAAGGAGGTTAACATGAAGACGAGCAGCAGCGCGAAAATACTTGCCGAGGCTATAAACCAGGGCCATCGAAGACCACATAATCTCCACTTCCGAATACGAAGAAATTCTGCGCATCGCCAACGAAGACGGGATCATCGACCCGGAGGAACGGGCGCTCTTGAGTCAGCTGCAGGAGATGATCGCCGACAGGACGGTCCGGCGTGTTGCGGATTAAAAGAAGATCCTTTTCCGTCTTGGTGTGGCAAGGTAATCGTATCCAAATTATTTCATGAGCAGCAGGCTCAGCGCCATCACGAGCATCCCCCCCATGAGCCCAAGGAGGCTGTCATGACCCTTGCCGTAGGCCCTGCTGGTGGGAAGCAATTCATCAAGGCTGATGTACACCATAACGCCCGCAATCCCGCCGAACAGGACACCCATCACCTCGGGAGGAATAACCCCGGCGTCACCGGCAAAAAAATGGAGCAGGAACAGGTATCCGACTCCGGCTCCCACCGGCTCGGCCAGACCGCTCAATACTGAATAGACGAATGCTTTTTTCCTGTTTCCGGTGGCATAGTAGATGGGAACGGAGACACTGACCCCTTCGGGAATGTTGTGCATGGCGATTGCCACGGCAATTGCCACGCCAAGCTTCGGGTCCTGGAGCGCGGCCAGGAACGTGGCCAGACCTTCCGGCAAATTGTGAATGGCAATAGCAAGCGCCGTAAAGAGACCCATACGCAGAAGTTTCTTATGCCGGTGGTCATGACAGAGAGCACCCGTTTCAAGGTGAGCCATTCCGTCATTGCGAGCACCGGAAACTTCCGCTGGGCGATGAAGCGGGGCGGCTGCCGCTTCGGAGTGGGTTTCATGCGGATTCTCCGCCGCCGGAATCAAATTATCGATTAGTCCTATCAGGAGAATTCCGCCAAAAAATGCTGCGCAATTTACCCAGTGTCCCCAGTAATCACCATATGCGGCAGTCAGCGCATCGGAGCCCTTTACGAAGATTTCGACAAACGACACGTAGAGCATGACTCCTGCGGAAAAGCCGGTTGCCACGGAAAGAAAACGATAGTTTGTCCGCTTCGCAGTGAATGCTATCACGCTCCCGATGCCGGTTGCCATACCGGCGAACAGGGTAAGCCCCATCGCAACGCAAACTCCTTCCATCCCCACAGCCCTCCCCATCACGCTATATTCGATTACAGTGTGCCAGCCCCCGCGCACATCATCAAGATTGTGGCGGTATCCTTTTCAGTGGAGGATGCATTTTCGCACCCGGCGGAATATTGAACTCACGCCGATTTATTGTAGAGAGACTTAATAGATTCGCAACAATTTACGCAACAGGTAAAAAAAAAGGCACTCACGAATTAACGTAAGTGCCTGTTATTATTGGAGGCGGCGAGCGGATTTGAACCGCTGAATAAAGGTTTTGCAGACCTCTGCCTTACCACTTGGCTACGCCGCCATTTTTATTTCACCTGTAGCCTGCCGCGATTGATAATAATCTATCATCATGCAGGTGGAAAATTTTTATACATGTTTTTGCCGCCACTGTCAACGAAGAAAAACAGGAAAAAACCTGCCGCCACCCCGTCTCAACCTATTTACGCCATTCAAACGGAACCCCGGCCGCGGCAGCCTGCGTATCCAGATCAGAAAGTTGTCCGGTAAGTGTACTGATTCGCTCTTCATCCCGTTGAATTTCATCAAGTTTATCCCGGTAGGCAACCCTGTTACGCGCATAGGTATAGATTACCAGTTGCCGGCGCAACTGCTCAGCCTCTTCCCGTTTTGCGGGAAGATTCGCCTGGAGCTGGGCAATTTCTCCACGTAGACCGGTGTACTGGGAGCGCCACCACCCCTCGTCATGTCCGCCATACGTTTTTTGCTGCTGGGACTGATCCACCGGCTGTGCTTTGGGCGCTTCTTGACCGGAAGGCTGTGAAGGCCCGGTAACAGCACCGCCATCGCTGGCTTCACCCGTTGAGATGATTTTAACTTTCTTCTGATATTTCTTCGGAATAGTGTCGATGTCATCGGTAAAATTAACGACACCTTTACTGTCAACCCATCGGTAAATATCAGCATGTGCTATCATCGAGAAGCTTATGAACAGCATCGACATAAGTACCATGACTTTCATGAAGAATCCCCCTGAGGACAAGCATTCGTACCATAAATTAACCCGCTGGACTCCTAGCACAATTCTCCCGCAACAATGGCATGTGGTCAACAAGAAACAGCAGGTAAATGGTATAATTTTCTTTCTGCACAGAAACACAAATACAATCCTGTCAGACAGCTACAGCCACTCTCGTATTCGAATGTTAGATTTTACTGAACGTGCAAATTTTCTCAGTTTCCAGTTCAACACCCCATTGACAGGGAAGGTTCATTACGGCAAACTGAAAATTTTGCAGCAGCTAAACAATTCCCCTAATGGAGGCAAACTGCGTGGCACCCTGGATCTGGATTGCAGCCGGCATCGCCCTTTGCGTTTTCGAAATTGTGATCCCCTCTTTCACCATTATCTGGTTTGGCCTGGCAGCCGTTGTAGTAGGGATTCTCTCTTTCATCCTGAGAACGGATTCCCTTGCACTGCAAATCGCCCTGTGGGCAGTACTGTCCGCCGTTTTCACCTATGGCTGGTTTCGCTTTTTCCGGCAGGAAACAAAAACCCTTTCCGGTCAAAGCAAAGATGCGATTATCGGCAAATCGGGCATCATCGTGAAGGCCAACGACGCCACCTTTCCCGGCGGCGTTATACGCTTCCCCATTGCGGTGCTCGGATCGGATGAATGGTCCTATATTTCCGATGAACAGCTGCAACTCGGAGACAGGGGCGTGATTATCGATATTGCCGGTGACAAACTTGTTATTAAAAAAGGCTGACCGGTTGACAATGCTCAGATTTGAAATCAGGAGGGTAACATGGAGAGTTTAGTTGTTTTGTCTATTTTTGCCTTGGCAGTAGTCATTACTATTATGATGGGTGTCCGTATTGTCCCCCAAGGCTATGAATATGTGGTCCAGCGGCTAGGTAAATACCATGTAACGTTAAAGCCCGGCCTCAACTTCATCATTCCCTATATCGACATCGTAGCCTATCGTATCACCACCAAGGACATGCCGCTGGAGATTGGAGCCCAAGAAGCGATCACCAAGGATAACGCCGTGATCGTCTGCAACGCCATTGCCTTTATCAAGGTTATCGATCCGGTCCTCGCCGTCTACGGCATCTCCAACTTCGAATACGCGATCCAGAACCTGATCATGACAACCCTCCGGGCCATCATCGGCGAAATGGAACTGGATGTGGCGCTCTCTTCCCGCGACACCATCAAGGCCCGGTTGAGGGAGATCATCTCCAGTGACGTGGTCGACTGGGGCATCTCGGTGAAATCGGTGGAAATACAGGACATCAAGCCCTCCCCTTCCATGCAGAATGCCATGGAACAGCAGGCCTCGGCCGAGAGGACCAAGCGGGCGGCAATTCTCGAGGCGGAAGGCCGCAAGGCAGCGGTTATCCTCGAGGCGGAAGGAAAACTTGAGGCGGCACGGAAAGAAGCCGAAGCACAGATAACCCTGGCTGAAGCATCGGCAAAGGCCATCGAGGAGATTGCCCGGGCGGTGGGAGACAAGGAACTTCCGACCATGTTCCTCTTGGGAGACCGCTATGTGGGCGCCATGCAAAAGCTCGCTTCGGCTCCGAACACCAAGACATACGTCCTGCCGTCCGACCTGCTGGCAACCGTCAAGGGTATACTGCACCGCTGAAAGCGAAACAAAAATTACCCCAGAAAACAAAAATGCCGGTTACCAAATGGTTGCCGGCATTATTTGTTTACAATTCCCAAAAAAAAGCTTTGGCGTCAGGAGTGGCGACGCCCTCCACGGTTTTTTCCCGGAACCGGTGCCGACACACCCGCCTTATTGCCGGCAAAGGGTCTTTTACCATCTTGTTTTTTTCCAAAGACCTTTTGATCGCGTCGCTTCTCAGGTGCAGGCACGGGTGCCGGGACCGCATTTTCAACACCGCTTGACTGTCGCAGACGCTCAGCTTCCTCCGGGGTCAAAAAGCGGTATTTCCCGGTGCTCAACCCCTCCAGCCCAAGAAAGCCGTAACGGGCTCTCTTCAGGCGCACCACCGAAAGACCCACCGCCTCGCACATCCGGCGTACCTGACGGTAGCGACCCTCATGAATGATTATGGAAAGCCAGGTATTGTTATCGCTTTCCCGGACAACCCTGACCAGCGCGGGCACGGTCATCCCGTCATCCAGCTCGACACCGGACGTCAACCGCTGTATTTGCACCGGTGACACCTGGCCCTGGACCCGGACATGATACTCCTTGTCAACCTCATGGCGAGGGTGAGCAAGGGCGTTCGCCCACTCGCCGTCATTGGTCAGCAGCAGCAGACCTTCGGTATTATAATCAAGACGCCCTACCGGGTAGACCCTTTCCCGAATGCCCTTGAGCAGGTCGGTTACCAGGGGTCTGCCCTGCGGGTCTTTCAGGGTGGTCATGTATCCGGCCGGTTTGTAAAGGACAAGGTAGACCCTGGCGCTGTCCGTGCCGATTCTTTTGCCGTCAACGGTTATGATGTCATGGTCAGGATCAGCCTTGGCCCCCAACTCGCTGACCACGACGCCGTTCACGGCAACCCGGCCGGCAAGGATGATTTCTTCCGCGGCGCGGCGGGAAGACACGCCGGCATGGGAAAGAATTTTCTGCAGTCGCTCTTTCATACTACCCCCAAAACAGTAAAAGGGGCCGCCATTTGGGGCCCCTTTTCCACTAGCAGACGCCTGTGCAATTCAGGCTCGATCAGAATCATTCGGTAAAACGGGACATTTGCCGGAATTTGTCATAGCGGCCTTCCAGCAGTTTCTTCAGGGAAAGTCCGCGCAATTCGGCAAGGTTTCTGGTAAGGGCTTCATGTACGTTTTTCGCCGTGGTTTCATAATCCCGGTGAGCGCCACCCACCGGCTCCGGGACGATCTCGTCGATGACTTTCAGCTCTTGCAGGTCTCGCGCCGTCGGTTTCAGTTCCTCGGCCGCAATCTCTCCCTTGGAACCATCACCCCAAAGGATGGCAGCGCATCCTTCCGGAGAAATGACGGAATAGATCGAATGTTCGAGCATCAGGATCCGGTCGCCCACGGCAATTGCAAGAGCGCCACCCGAGCCGCCTTCACCGGTCACGACAACAATGATCGGAACCCGCAGACGGGACATTTCACAGAGGTTTCGGGCAATTGCCTCGGCCTGGCCCCGCTCTTCCGCCCCAATACCGGGAAAGGCGCCGGGCGTATCCACGAAGGTGATAACCGGCAGATCGAAGCGTTCCGCCATTTCCATGAGGCGCAGCGCCTTGCGGTACCCTTCGGGATTCGGCATACCGAAATTCCGGAAAACTTTTTCCTTGGTATCACGGCCTTTCTGATGGCCGATCACCATGACCGGCTCACCATCGAGCCTGGCCAACCCCGCAACAATCGCATGATCGTCGGCAAACTTGCGGTCACCGTGCAGTTCGACGAAGTCGGTAAAGATCAGCCGGATATAGTCCGTCGTGAACGGGCGGTTTATGTGGCGGGCGACCTGCACAGTCTGCCAGCGGGTCAGATTAGAAAAAATTTCTTCCCTCATCTTCTCGACCTTCTTTTCCAGGCGAGCAATTTCCGTCTTCAGATCAACCGTATCGGTAGAAAACTCAAGTAGTTCCCGTAATTTTTCTTCCAGTTCGGCAATCGGTTTCTCAAAATCGAGATAAGTTTGCAACGCCATCGTATTTTTCTCCTTGCGCGTCCTCTTCAACATATTCTGAGACCTTATTCAAAAACCGTGACATTATACCCGAATAATCCTTCCGCTTCCAGCGACAAATCATCACTGGGCCGAACGGAATAAGTAGAGGGCAGACGCAGTGTCGCACGGCAGGTATCGGGAATGACCACCTGCAAGCGTGCAGGGCACTCTCCCGGGTGACGACCGATCAGCTCTTTCAGTGCCTGCAGCTGCTCGCTGCTTGTCCTGGAAGCATTCAAGACAAAATTGACCCGGCGGGAATGGGTTTCTTTCAATATGCCGAGGGGCGAAACGTCGGTTGCCCTGATCTTGCAGCTTTCCTCTCCGACCTCGAGAATTCCGGTCACCAGCAAGGGGTCATCAGTCTTCAGAAAGGGGGCGCATTTTCCATAAACATCGGGAAAGACCATCAGCTCAACAGAGCCCAGCTGGTCTTCAATCAAGGCAAAGGCCATCCGGTCGCCCTTTTTGGTGATTTTTTCCGAAAGGGACGAGACGATACCGCAGAGCCGCACTTCCGTCTTGTCGCTTCGCTCCGAGATGGTGGCCGTGGTGGCAGTGGAAAACCTCCGGACATCATCGCCATAGCGGTCAAGAGGGTGGCCGGTAATATAGAAGCCAAGAGCCTCTTTCTCGAAGGAAAGCAACTCTTTCTCCCGCCATTCGGGTATCTCCGGCAGGGCGCCGACACCGTTTCCGTTGGTGAAAACGACCTCGGCTTCGCCGAAAAGGGATGCCTGGCTGCTGGCCCGTTCCTTCTGGAGCTTCTGCCCCACTTCCATGGCGCCTTCCAGAGCCGCAACCAGTTGAGCACGCTTGGCCCCGGTGGAGTCGAAGGCTCCGCACTTGATGAGTGATTCGACGACCCTCCGGTTCACCCGTCGCAGGTCAACCCGGCTGCAGAACTCAAACAGGTCCTTGAAAGCACCCTCGCTCCGCGCTTCGAGAATCGCCTCGACAGCACCGGTTCCGACATTTTTTACCGCACCTAAACCGAACCTGATGGAGGTCTCCCGGACCGTAAAGGAAAGCTCGGAAGCATTTATATCGGGCGGCAGCACCTGAATGCCCATCTCGCGGCACTCGGAGATATTTTTCGTCACCTTGTCGGAAGAGTCCATGTCCTCGGTCAGGAGGGCGGCCATGAACTCAACGGGATAATGGGCCTTCAGGTAGGCGGTATGATAGGCGATCAGCGCGTAGGCGGCGGAATGGGATTTGTTGAAGCCGTATTCGGCGAACTTCGCCATCAGATCGAAGATCGCCTCGGCTTTTTTCGGATCGATCGAGCCCTCTTTCGCTCCGGCCAGGAAGATATCCCGCTGTTTCGCCATCTCGGCCGGGTCCTTTTTGCCCATCGCCCGGCGCAGCAGGTCGGCGCCACCCAGGGAGTAGCCGGCCAGGGTCCGGGCGATCTGCATGACCTGCTCCTGGTAGACAATAACCCCGTAGGTGTCCTTCAGGATCGGCTGCAGCTGCGGCAGGTCATAAACAACCGCTTTCCGGCCATGCTTGCGGTCGATAAAATCGTCGACCATGCCGGAGCCGAGCGGACCGGGACGGTAAAGGGCGCAGACTGCGATGATGTCCTCGAAGCAGGACGGCTTCAGCTTGACCAGGAGCTCCTTCATGCCGGTTGATTCCAGCTGGAACACACCGGTGGTGGCGCCTGACTGCAGAAGCTGATAGGTAACCTGGTCGTCGTCCTGAAGCTCGCTGATCTCGAATTCGGGATTCTTCCCGGCCCGGATGATTTTGACCGCGTTGTCGATTACCGTAAGGTTTTTCAGCCCAAGGAAGTCGAATTTCACCAGGCCGATTTTCTCCACGTATTTCATGGAGTATTGGGTGGTGATGGAGTTGCTCTTCTGGTCCATGTAGACCGGGCAGAACTCTTCCAGGGTATCGGGAGCCACCACAACCCCCGCGGCATGGGTGGAGGCATGGCGTGTTAGACCTTCGAGACAGAGGGCGGTGTCGAGAAGATTCTTGATCCTCGGGTCGGCAGCCGACATCTCCACCAGCTTCGGCTCCTTCTTCAGGGCATCGGCCAATTGGATATTGAGGATATTCGGCACCAGTTTGGCGATCTTGTCCACTTCGCCGTAGGAGTAATTGAGCGCCCGGCCAACGTCGCGGATCGCGCCTTTTGCCGCCATGGTACCAAAGGTGATAATCTGGCAGACCTTGTCCCGGCCGTACTTTTCAGTGACGTACTGAATCACCTCTTCCCTGCGGTTCTGACAGAAGTCCACGTCGATATCAGGCATGGAGATACGTTCCGGGTTCAGGAAACGCTCGAAGAGGAGATTGTAGGGAATCGGGTCCAGGTCGGTGATGCGCAGGGCATAGGCAACCAGGGAGCCGGCAGCCGAACCCCTCCCCGGACCGACCGGAATCCCCTGCTCTTTGGCCCAGTTGATAAAGTCGGCAACAATGAGGAAATAGCCGGGAAAGCCCATCTTGATGATACACTCGAGCTCGATCTCCAGACGCTTCCAGTAGCCCTGTTCATCTTCATCGCTGAACTGGGGCCTGTTGCGGCGAATCTTGGTCAAGCGGGAGCGCAGTCCCTCTTCCGATTGCCGGGTAAGCTCTTCCTCGAGCGTCTTACCGTCCGGGGACTCATAGCGGGGAAAATGGTAGGTCTTGAAATCGAATTTCAGGTCGCACTGCTCGGCAATTTGAAGAGTGTTGGCAAGAGCTTCCGGATGCTCGGGGAAAGCTGCCGCCATCTCGCCGGGAGACTTGAAGTAGAACTCGTCGGCGGAGAAACTCATCCGGTTCGGGTCTTCCATGGTCTTGCCGGTCTGGATGCAGAGAAGCACCTCATGGGGTTTGGCATCCGACCTGTTCAGATAGTGGCAGTCGTTTGTCGCCACCAGGGGCAGGCCCAGCTCCCGGGAAATCTGAACCAGTCCGCGGTTTGCCTTGACCTGTTCCTGCAGGGTATTCTCCTGCAGCTCGAGATAGTAGCGACCGGGAAACATTTCCGCATAGTCGGCGGCGACGGTCCGGGCATCGTCCATGCGGTCGCCCTGACAAAGCCAGGCAACCTCGCCCTTCAGGCAGGCGGAAAGGGCAATCAGACCGGCTGAATATTCGCGGAGCACTTCTTTATCGATGCGGGGACGGTAGTAGAATCCTTCCTTGAAACCGATGGAAACAAGACGGCTCAGGTTCCGGTAGCCCTCAAGATTCTGACAGAGAAGGATCAGGTGATGGGCAGCATCACCGATGCTCTTCGAGTCCTTGACAAAGCGTGATCCGGGCGCAAGATAGACCTCGCAGCCGATCAGGGGCTTGATGCCGGCCGACTGGCATTTCAGGTAGAATTCGATGGCACCGAACATATTGCCGTGATCGGTCAGGGCAACGGCGGGCATGCCGAATTCAACAGCTTTCTTTACCAAGTCCCCGATACGGATTGCCCCGTCCAGGAGCGAGTACTGGGTATGAACATGTAAATGGACGAAGTTAGAAGGTTCCATATTTCCCGCAGAAACAATGACGGGAGCCGCGTTGCTGAACGACTCCCTGACAGAAAAGACTTGATGTAAAGGGCAACTACGTGGAACGTCCCCTTTTGGAACTCGTACACGCACCTGCGACATGCCGAGCAGAATCGGCTGCTTGCGCGACTGTTTGGCGTGAAAAAGTATGTCACGACTGATACATGACTGTCAAGAAAATGGGAAGCGAGGCACGAGTGCAACTTCTTAGGGACTCGGAAATTTCAAAATACCGTTTATCTTAGGAGCGAAGCAAACGTTTCATCTGCTTCGCCCGCTAGTGGCGTCAGGTCAAAGAAGGGCGCTGAAATGGGAGATCGGCAATGTCCGAGTCCCTTACCGAGGATCCCGAAAAAGGTAGCTGGAGCGATTGTACGGGCTTTTCAGACATTTTTGCCTCCCGTTCTTGACATGCCTGACAGGGGGCGTATAATAAAAATACACAATAAAGGTCTTTGAAAATTGCTCTGAAATGTACGTATGGCACGGCGAAGACACTGACTTCTAATAAAAAAGTCGCGGTCAGGGCCAGAGACAGTGAGTAGGCTCTCCATGAGAGAAACCTGAAGTCTTTTCCTGACATATGCTAGCACGCCGGTCGGTCCCTCAAGCACACCTACGGCATTTACGGAGCAATCGTCCTTGGCGTTACAAGAATCACGGTGAAGTCGTTTTTCTCATCCGCAAGGCGCGTAACACCGCTTGAAAAAGGAACGTAAGAGTGCCGGCATGGTTTTCAAGATCCTAAAGATCCCGAGAATCGCCAGCGGTCTGACGAATACCGACGGATAAGAAGAAAGGATTAGTGTAACGCCATCGTAAAACAAAGGGCCGGGAGAATCTCTTCTCCCGGCCCTTTGTTTTATCCTGGTCAGTAGAAAGTCAGCTCCTCAACGAAATTCGCCGGGAACACCCACCTGCGAAGCCTGTTCGTTCAGTGTTTTCAGCTTTTTCTCAAGTTCGCCGCGGTGGAACTCCAGATTTCTGATTGTACTCTGAATACTCAGGTAGTCCGAACGGGACATTTTGGAGGTATCGCCCAACCGGCTATTCAACTCGGAAATCTGGTCGTCAGTCGCGCCCATCTGGGCTCGCAAGGTCTCGAAATCCGCTTTCCAGATCTTACCGGTTTTGTTTCCAAACGTTGCTTCTTTTTTTTCACTACTTCCGGCAGTCGCTTTCGTGCCGGCAGGAGCAGGTGGCACAGACTCAGCGGTGCTATCCGTTCCTCCGGAGACGGCCGGGGTCACATCACCACGAACACGGACTTTTTTCAGGTACTTTTTTGGTACCTGCGAAATATCCTCGGTAAAATTGGTCGTTCCGCTGCTGTCCACCCAAGTGTACGTTTCCGCACCCACCGTGCCAGCAAACATTCCCAGCAGCAGTAAAATACCCACAGAAATTTTTTGCATCATCGGAATTCCTCCCTACGCGTAATGGTCCGGGTGAAAGCCAAGGAAAGCATTTACCCCGGCGGCCAGTGAAAACTCCTCCCCCCCAGCAAATGGAAGTGGAGATGAAAAACCGACTGTCCCGCACCGGCATTATTGTTGTTTACTATTCTGAAACCATGCTCGGCAACGCCCAACTCACGAGCCAGCTTTGCCGCCACCTGGAAGACCTGGCCCACAAGAACGGAATCGTCGGGACTCAGGTCAAGGGTATTCACCGTATGTTTTTTCGGGATAAGCAACAGGTGGACGGGGGCCACCGGAGCAATATCTTCGATGACAATCAATTGCTCGTCCTCGTAGGCCTTTTTCACCGGAATCTCTCCGGATATCATCCTGCAGAACAGGCAGTTTTCCATATCTTTCCCCTCGCATAGATAAGAACTGTTCTAGTTTCTCTTCTTCAGATGGATCAGAAACTCTCTATTCCCTTTCGGACCCAGCAGTGGCGATTCAAGCACGCCTTTCACATCAAGGCTCAAGGTCTCAACCAGGGCGCAGATCGAATCGATCACCTCACGGTGCTTTCGCTCGTCCCGCACTACACCGCCCTTTCCCACCTGTCCGCGACCCACCTCAAACTGCGGCTTGATGAGTGCTACAATTTCACCGCCCTCTTTGATCAATCTCAAGGTGTTCGGGAGAACCTTCTCGAGAGAAATGAAAGAAGCATCGATAACCGCCAGATCGGGAACCTCCGAAAGTGCCGTGGGCTCGAGAAAGCGGATATTCGTCCGCTCAAGGCAGACAACCCGTTCATCCTGACGAAGTTTCCAGGCCAGTTGGCCATAACCCACGTCAACGGCAAAAACCTTCCGCGCTCCCCGCTGAAGCAGGCAGTCGGTAAAACCTCCGGTCGATGCACCGACATCCAGAGCACAGAGACCGGTTACATCGAGCGGAAAATCATCAAGGGCCTTCTGCAGCTTGAGTCCGCCGCGACTGACAAAGGGGATACCGCTTCCCTTCAGGCGAATCGGGACATTACGCGGCACCAGCTGACCGGCCTTATCGACAGCATGGTCGTCAACCACCACTTCACCTGCAAGAATCAGCGCACGAGCTCGTTCCCGCGACTCAACCAGCCCTCGCTCCACGAGTAATTTATCCAGCCGTTCTTTTTCCCGGGATGTTTTCAGTGCTGTATCCCCCGCTTATATTCTACAACCAGATCGTACGAGAGAAATACCCAGGAGCCTGTCTGGCTCAGGAATTCGAAGCGAAATTCGGCTGGTCGAAGACAGAGTTTGTCGATTTTGCAGGTTAGTAGTTGTGTTATTAAACGAAAAAGCGTCGGGCCATAGACCGCCGGAATGATTTGCGGCAGAGTTACCCTAAGACCGAAATTCTCTTGAATGCCCCCTACCGGACAATACCGGCAAAACAGGGCAATAATACTCGCGAGGCAGAATTAAATCAATGATATATTGGGCATATTGGCCCATTTTGTCTCGGCTTTGGTTCCGTGAACCGCCTTATCCCCTGCTCTGTCACTCGTCAAAAAGTCCATAATTTTGTCTTGCAATCAAGAAATTATGATGGTATATATACTCTCCTCAATGCCGAAGTGGCGGAATTGGTAGACGCGCAAGATTCAGGTTCTTGTGGGGGATTCCTCGTGCTGGTTCGATTCCAGTCTTCGGCACCACTTATCAAATAGTAAGTTGCTTCTTCAGCTTACTTTAATAAAAAAAGCCTCCCGTTAGGAATCGCCAGGGAGGCTTTTGCATTTACTGCATATCGTCGAATATCATCCCCCTTGATTCAGGTACAAACAGACCGACCGGGCTTGTTAAAGCCTCTCAACTCAAGGCAGTATTCCTCAGAAATTTCAGAAATTTACTCACCAATTTATGAGGCTTCCCTCCTGCTCAATTCCTAGCTGTGCATAACTCAGTTGATAATAGTTTTCAATATAGCAGACACACAGCTAACCCTTCGGAATTCCCAAACATTTTACAACAATTTGATTTTACTAGACTTTTTACAATGGCCATGAATTAGGCAATTCGTACTACCCTTTTGAAAAACAATAGATTGCGCAATTCCCAACAGACTTCTCCACAAGTTATCAACACGTCTTGTGGAGAACGGTGAATATAATTCAGGCACTCGCAGAGGGCCGCGAAAATGTTCGACAAAGATCCAATAATAACGTGAAAAAGCGGGGGCGGTTTCAACAACCATACCCCGCTTGAAGTAATGCTTCCTTATTCACGACTTGTGGATTATCCATTCAAAACACGGTCCAGGTCAGCAACCAGATCTTCCGGGTCTTCCAGCCCCACCGATAAACGCACGAGGGTACCGGTAATGCCCCGGGCTTCTCGCTCTTCACGAGGCATCGCGGCATGGGACATCTTCGCCGGATAGGAAATGATGCTTTCCACACCACCGAGACTAACGGCAAAAGCCGCCAAGGTCAGTTCCTCCAAAAGCTTGCGCGTTAATTCAATGGTTGCAACGGTAAAGGACAGTACCGCACCGGGACCCGTCGCCTGTGCCTGTTGGATCGCGAAACCGGGATGGCTGGCTAGACCGGGATAAAAGACGTCCACAACATTCTTTTGCCGGCACAACCAATCCACCACCGCCCGTGCTCCCCGTTGACTCTCTTCCATGCGCACCTTGAGGGTTTTCAATCCCCTGAGAACCAACCAGGAATCCTGCGGACCGAGTATCGCCCCGAAAGAATTCTGCAGGAATTGTATGCGCGCCGCAAGTTCGGGGTCATAAACCACGGCAAAACCGCAGATCACATCACTGTGGCCGTTCAGAAACTTGGTCCCGCTGTGCAGGACAATATCGCAGCCCAGGTCGAGGGGACGCTGCAGATAGGGCGTCATGAAGGTATTGTCGACCATGACGAGAATATCGTGCGCCTTGGCAATTTCCGCTGCACCGGCCAGATCGGTTACCTTCAGAAGCGGGTTGGAAGGTGTTTCCAGATAGAGCCCGCGGGTATTCGGCCTGATTGCTTTTCGTATTTCAGCCAGATCGGTCGTATCGACAAAACTCGCTTCAATCCCAAGCCGCGAGAAGAGAGTCGTGAGAACCCGGTAGGTCCCGCCGTACACGTCCTCACAGACAACCAGGTGGTCGCCGGGAGAAAAGAGCAGCAGTACCGAAGAAATTGCCGCCATGCCCGAGGCAAAGGCGAACCCGCGCGTGCCGTTTTCCAGCTGCGCAATCGTCTCCTCCAATGCCTCTCGGGTCGGGTTGCCGGAACGGGCGTAATCGTACTTGCCAAAATGTTCCAAGGAATCCTGATGAAACGTGGAAACCTGGTGAATGGGTACGCCCACTGCCCTGGTATGGGGATCGACTTCGTGGCCGTTATGGATAAGTTTCGTTCCGAATTTCATGATCATTTCCCTTCTCCATATATCAATTCCAAATCAAGGATGATCTCAAGGCGGCGAGGAATGAGGCTGCGAGGCGTGCTGAAGAGTACGTTGAGCAGCCGACGACGAGCCAATGCAGAGAAGGTCTTGATCTGGCATTGGAATTACTCCTCAAACGCCTGCGCGAGGTCGTTGATCAGGTCATCAACATCTTCAATTCCCACCGAAAGACGCAGCAGCACATTGTTGATGCCGAGCCTGGCCCTGATCTCCGGGAGGATATCGGCATGGGTCTGCACCTCCGGAAAGGTGATCAGTGTTTCCACCCCGCCAAGGCTTTCGGCAAAGGAGATGAGCTCCGTCTTGAGGAGCAGTCTTTCAACAAGCGAGGGGTCGACAACCTCAAAAGAGACCATGGCGCCGAAGCCCCGGGCAGTTTCGCGCAGCAACTGGTGGCCCGGATGATCAGGTAGCCCGGGATAGTGAACTTTTCTTACTTTCGGGTGCGCCTGGAGCCATTCGGCAATTTTTTGTGCATTTTCCTGCTGCCGATCAAGTCGCACCCCAAGCGTCTTCATGCCCCGGATCACCAGCCACGAGTCTTGCGGTCCCAGCACCGCGCCGACGGAATTCTGGAGAAAGTAGACTTTCTCAGCCAGAGCCGGGTCTTTAACCACCACCAGTCCGGCCACCGTATCATTGTGCCCGGCCAGGTACTTGGTCGCACTATAAATCGCGATGTCGGCGCCGAGACCCAAAGGCCGCTGCAGATAGGGAGTGAGAAAGGTATTGTCCACAATACAGAGCAGGTCCCTTGCTGCGCAGAGCGCGGAGAGTGCTTTCACATCGGCCGCCTTGAGCAGCGGATTGGTCAGCGACTCGACAAAGAGCCCTTTTGTTTCCGGCCGGATCGCCTTCTCCACCTCGGAGAGGACACTGGTATCCACGTAGGTGAAGGACAAATCGTAGTGCGAGAATATCTGCTCAAAGAGCCGGTAGGTTCCACCGTACAGATCCTCCGTCACGATCAGATGATCCCCCTTGCGGAAAAGCAGGAGGAGATTGGCAATGGCCGCCATACCCGAAGAATAGGCAAACCCGGAAACCCCACCATCCAGTGCGGCAATCCCATCCTCCAGCACCTTGCGGGTCGGATTTCCGGACCGGGTATAGTCATATCCGGTACTCTGCCCGAGACCGGGATGTTTGAAGGTTGCTGTCTGATACACCGGCACGGTCACCGCACCGGTCCTGCCGTCCCAATTGAGCCCCACCTGAACTGCTTGCGTTGAAAGTTTCATTACCTACCTCCTGAAATAAAAAAATCCCCTTCCGGGGGGTTACGGAAGGGGATTTCTGTTCCCGTTCCTATCTCCCGAAACCTCTCGATTTCGCTGGATTTGGCACCTTCCCGTTTCCAGGGGTTGCCGGGCATCGCAGGGCCAGTCCCTCCGCCGCTCTTGATAGAAAATATTGCCTGATTCGTTTGTTGACTATTTTAGATAATAAAATATTTTTTTCAAGCATTATTTTACCAGTTATTTTATTTATTTTACAGCAGACATATTTATTTATTTTGACAGGTTCCACATCATATATATCCAGATTTAATAGCTCACATTTAAACAGGGGTCGTTTCAATTTCAAAATTTGACCCACGTCAAATACCTTAGTTATTTTATAGTACATCACTTTTTTTATACTTACATTTACTTTATTTGTTTGGTATGGTTTAGACCATGAACAAGTTAAAACACCGAGAGCAGCGGACTGCTCTCGATTGCACGAGGAGGTTGCGCATGAACAAAGTGGACATTGTAGAATGGCTTAAGTGCGAAGACGAAACCAAATTGGAACTTCTTTGGAAACAGGCGGACGAGGTCCGAGACAAGCATGTGGGAAATGCCGTGCACCTGCGCGGACTTCTCGAGATTTCGAATATCTGTTCGAGGGAATGTCACTATTGCGGCATTCATGCGGGCAACGAAGAATTAGAACGTTACCGTATGCCGGAAGATGAAATTCTGGCCTGTGTAAATGAAGCGGTGAGCTACCGCTACGGCACGGTCGTGCTCCAGGCTGGTGAGGACTACGGCATAACAAGGGAGTGGTTGTCCGGGCTGATCAGGCGAATCAAAGCGGAAACGGACCTGGCCGTGACCCTGAGTCTTGGCGAACGGAGCGACGAAGACCTGGTGGCCTGGAAAGAGGCAGGCGCAGACCGCTACCTCCTCCGCTTCGAAACATCCAACCGTGAACTCTATAACCGTATCCATCCGCCGCTTCCCGGCGAAACCTCGGATCGCCTGGCCCTGCTGAAGAGGCTCCGGGAAATCGGCTATGAAATCGGCAGCGGCGTCATGATCGGAATTCCGGGCCAGACTTACGAGGACCTGGCCAACGACATCCTGACCTTCAAGGAACTCAACCTGGACATGATCGGAGTCGGACCCTACATCGCCCACTCCGGCACCCCTCTCGGCAGAGACGACGCAAAACTGAAAGCGCCTGAGGGCGAACAGGTTCCGAACACCGAAGCCATGACCTACAAGGTTATTGCCCTGGCTAGAATCGCCTGCCCCAAGGCAAATATCCCCAGCACCAGCGCCCTGGCGACCCTGAACACGGCAACTGGTCGGGAACTGGGACTTGCCCGCGGCGCCAACATCGTTATGCCGAACCTGACGCCGAAAAAATACCGGGCCATGTATGAAATCTATCCCGCCAAGGCCTGCATCGACGAAACAGCCGCCGATTGCCGTGCCTGCATGCATGGACGCATTCTGTCCATCGGCAGAGGAATCGGCTCAGGCCGTGGTGATTCACCCAACAAAACCAAACCGGATCAGGCAGCCTGACAAATACCTTCCCCAGAAAAACGGCAGTTGAAGACCAGCGCGACGCTCAACGCAGTAAACGCCAGCTTCAACTGCCGCTTCTTACCACAACTTCTTCCGTATAAAAAACGTAAATTCGCGATAACCATTTATCTCAGCAACGAATTGGTGTAGGCATAAATCTCCGGCAGAAAAGCGCGAAAATCCCTCAGCAGAAGCTCACTCTTTTTCAACAACTCTCCAAAACCTTCCGCCAAGGGGTTCTGCCTGGCGAGCCGCTCGGACATCCGACGCAGGGCCGTTTCAATCCCGGCCGGTTCGCGGTAAGCAATCAGCCAGTGACGGGAAAACATCCGGGGCACCAGTTCCTGCAGGCGAGGCGGCAGCTGATCCTCGAAGCGGGCCAGAGTTTGATGAGAATTGCCAAGGAACTCTTCGAGGCTGAGCGGAGAATAGTCATTCCAGTTACGGGCCAGAAAATGATCATAAAAAATGTCCACCAGCACCGCCCGAAAATGGCCATAGCGGAGATCGATACAGTGCTTGCTCCGCAAAAAGTGCTCGTTGCCGGCGGCAAAAGAGTCGATTTTTCGGTGGATCTTGAGACCTCGGCGGATGCCGGGAGGAAAGCGTTCGTCAAGGCGTCCTTTGACGAAATCCCCCATCAGGTTGCCCACAAGTATTTCGGGATCGTTGCCCGACAGGAACAGATGCATCAGATGATTCATAGGGTAGCCGCGTACATCTCCGACAGATCCCGCAGGGCACTCTCACCATCCCCCTTGAACGAAGAACCGTGCATGATGGCAAGCAGCTTCGGCCTCAGCTCGGCCAGCGCCCGCAGCGTATCTCTGGTCAGACCGGTGTAGACAAGTGGCTGCCGCAATGATCCTGCCTCATAGTCAAGCAGGGCCTGCCGGGCCGGACTGACCAGATCCTCTTCCGAAAGCGGAGCACCATTACCTTTCTGAAGGAAAAGATCGGAGCAGAACAGAACCGACTCGGTCTCTTCCAGGAGCAGACTGGCATCCCATGCATGGGGCACATGAGGCGTCTCCAGCAGCCTGAAGCGATAGCTGCCGGTGGTGAGAATCTCGTCGGCTGCCAGCACCCGCCCCTTTCGAAGTGCAAAATCATTGATGTTGACAATTGCGCCAATTGTTCCGCTGATGAATTGCGCCTGGGGCGCCTGGGACAGCCATTCATTCAGCGAACCGCACTCATCCGCTTCAAAATGGCTGAAACCGATCCAGCGGATGCAGGAGGGCTCCACGATTTTTGCAACGGCCTCCCGCACCAGGGGAAACAGCTTCCGCATGCCGGTATGGTAGAGGAGCACTTCATCGTCAACGACGAGAAACTGATTGAATTGGAGATCATAACTGGGAACGTAGGTTGCGATCCGGTAGAAATTTGGAGCAATTTCGTCAATCATGGTTCTCATGGCACGTGCCCTCCGAAATGCGGAATCAGACTCCTGAAACATACAGGAAGTAAACCATAAAAACAGGAAACCGCAAAAAAGAGTCCCCGCATCAAGCCGGCAACAGTACCGGTCCAGCTATTGCCGATCTGTCACAGCCTGTTATGCTTTCAGCAAATATTTTCCAAACTGCTTACCGCGCCTGAATATCTGTCGGGGGTTGGATGTTGAATTGAAGGCAGGTACTGCCGCTACGACAGTAAGATGGGAGTCGTCCATGAATAACCCCTTGCAGCTGTGTTACCCGGTCAAAACTCTCACCGGCAGGGAACTTCTTCCCGCCGGCGCCTACCTGTCCCGGGACACGATGAAGGAACTGATCCACCTGGCCGGCAGGGAAACATACCCTGCAAGGAAACTCATGGAATTCGCTGCGGTCGCTGCAGACCTACAGTGCATTTGCAACAAACAGCCTTACTGCCGGATATTTTCCGATCCGGTACGCCAGAAGGAACTGTTAAAAACCATGCAGCAGGTAGAATTCACTCAACCCCTGCTGGATATCTATGGCTTCTTCAAAGCCTGCGATCCCTATACCTACCGCCATATTCTGACGGTCTTCGCCCTGACATTGTTGCTCGCCCAGGACCTTATCAACGACCGGGAAGAACTGGCCCGAGCCGTGGCCGCGGCGCCTACCCATGATTTCGGCAAGATCTGCGTGCCCGTGGCGGTCTGCAAAAAAACAACACCTTTGAACTTGCGAGAACAGGCACTGCTCAGCCATCATGCCGCAGCAGGGTACGTTCTGCTGAGCTTTTACCTGAAAGAAGCCGAGCACCCGGCAGCAACAACCGCGCGGGATCATCATGAACGGCGTGACGGCAGCGGGTATCCACGCCAGATCACCCTCAGGAACAGGGTGGTGGAAATCGTTGCGGTCGGGGACGTATTTGACGCCCTCATCTCCAGCCGACCCTATCGGCCCCAGTCGTACGACCTTCGAACGGCCCTGGAGGAACTTAGTCTCCAGGCCAGGAGCGGAGCAATCAGTGAAGACGTGGTAAACACATTGATCAGTTACAACCGGGAGAACCACCCATGCCACACGGCATGCAGATTCTCCCACGAACTGCGCGGCACCCCGCCGCCGGGCAATCACTATCAGGGGATCACACCCTGCCGGTATGAGCCCGCGGATATTCAGGAAGAAAAACCAGGTGTTTAATATTTCAACAAAAATACAGCCGCAACATCCCCGGTTACTCAAACTTCCTCCCGCAGGAATCTCTGTCAAGATCTTCTTCAAACCTCTCAATGGCACAGCAGGACAGAACCTTCCCGCAAAAAAAATCAGAAATACGAATTCACGTCATTCAAGTTTTCGCAGGAATAACAAGTTGTTACGAGAGTATCAAGATATTTTTTGCGTCCCAGAGGGACAGAATGACGGTAACCGCGGAATTCATTTCCCGGTCAATTCAATTAAAACCATTCTGTCACGTACGTGACGGAGGAAATTGGTCATATAATCCGGGGGTTGAATCCCCCGGCTACGATCTGGCGCCCCTAATGGGGCTTTAAAACAAAGTGCTAATATCTAACCGGTCAACACTGGGGCAAAATGGGGCTGATTTCACTATCTGGTTGAATTTTCCTCGAACTCCCACTATACTTCCCCCGCCTCGTAACAGATTGGTAACGCTTCGCCTGCCTGGTGCATCGAAGCAACTGAGTCGCAAGCCGGTTATGGAGTTACCCATGTTTTCTTACAGGCAGGAGTTCAACAAGACCACTATCGTTCTCGGGGTAGCGGCCCTGACGGCGCTCCTGCTGGTAGGTCGCGTCAACTTCCCCTTCTTTCACATCATCGTCGAACTTTTCTCGATTGTTGTTGCCTGCGGCATATTCACCATCTCCTGGCACACCCGGCACCTCCATGAAAACAGTTTTATCACTTTTCTCGGCGTATCTTCGCTATCCGTCGCAATCATCGATCTGCTCCATGCGCTCACGTACGAAGGCCTTACTGTCATACCCCAGAGCGGTGCCCCGGTAGCAACCCAACTCTGGATCGCCGGCCGTTTTTTACAGGCCACCGCCATCCTGCTGGCATTTTTATTCCTCCAGCGCAGGTTGCGTGAAACCCCCCTGCTTGTGACATTTTTATCCGTGGCCACTCTCCTGGTCAGCACTATTTTCGTCTGGAAAATATTCCCGGACTGTTACGTGGAAGGTTCCGGCCTGACACGCTTCAAGATTTTAAGTGAATACTTGATCATCTCCATGTTTGCTGTCGCGCTTTTCCTCCTGCGCCGGAGGTGGAAATCTTTCGATTCCCATGTAGCCCATTATCTTGCGGCATCCTTCGGCTTTTTCATGATATCAGAACTGACGTTCACCAGCTATGTCGGCGTGTTCGACTGGACCAACCAGATCGGTCACATCCTCAAGGTTACCGGGTATTATTGTCTCTACCGGGGCGTGGTTGTGATCGGCCTTACCCGTCCGTACGACCTTCTTTTCAGAAGGCTCAAGGACATCAACACGACCCTTGAGGAACGGGTGCGGAAAGAGGTGGAAAGAAACCGGGAGAAGGATGCACTGCTGGTTCAAAAAGACCGTCAGGCTGCCCTGGGTGAAATGACCGGCAACATAGCTCACCAATGGCGACAGCCGCTGAATGCCATATCCATCATCGTTCAGGACCTGGCCATGCAGGAAAGCGCAGGCAGTCTAAACAAAGAGCACCTGAGGGAATCGATCTCCAGGATCGATGACCTGACACGGCACATGGCACAGACCATCAACGACTTCAGAGAACTCTACCAGCTTAACAAGGAGAAAGAACCCTTCAGCCTCAGCCAAAAAGTACGGCAGTTGCTTGCTCTGGTGGAAGGCAGTCTTCGCGAACAGGGCATTTCGGTCAACGTGTCAGCAAGCGAGGAAGTACTTGCCCTTGGTTTCCCGAATCAATTTGCCCAGGTTGTCCTCAACCTGCTGAACAACTCCCGGGATGCTTTGGTTGAAAGGAAAGTACCGAATCCGACGATTTGGATCGAAATTTCCAATGACGGAACGTCCCCGCTGGTTACGATCAAAGACAATGCCGGCGGGATACCGGCGGACATCATCCACCGGGTTTTCGACCCCTATTTTACCACCAGGGAGGAAGGCACCGGGATCGGCCTCTCTATGTCCAGAACCATCATCGAACAGAACATGTCGGGCCGCCTTACGGTACGAAACGAGAAAGAAGGTGCTGTATTCAGTCTCGAACTCTGTCCGGCCTGATCTGAAAAACCGTCAGAAACACGGTCGAACCATACCCCACAGTTCTGCCCTATCCCCAACTGCCTGCAATCCACTCCAAACTCACCTGCATTTTCCCGGCGAAGTCACACACCAATATCCTCGGCATCCTGGTCAAGCACTTCACGAATGGACCGGAGCAAGGCATTCGGGGAAACCGGTTTTGATACATAGGAGTACTGATTTTTCAGCAGACCGCGATCCTTGATGAAGTCAGCCGGATAGCCGCTCATAAAAAGGACCTTGATATCGGGTCGCAGGCTCCTTGTTGCATCAAGCACATCAATGCCGCTCTTTTTCGGCATGATGATGTCAAGCAGGAGGAGATCGATGTTTTTCGGCGATTCACAAAATTTTGCTATCGCCTCCTCGCCATTTTGCGTGGCGATTACCGTATACCCCCAGGCGTTCAGGGTAAGCTGAATGACGTCGAGCAACTCGCGATTGTCCTCGGCCACCAGGATTGTTTCCAATCCTCCTTCCGAATTCTTGTACTGAGCCGACTCCAGGGATTTTTCCCAGCAGCGCGCCAACGGCAGGTACACCTGAAAAGTGGTGCCCGTTCCCATGTCGCTGTACACCCTCACATAACCATCGTGCCGCTGCAGAATACCATAGACGACGGACAGGCCCAGACCGGTACCACGGCCCACTTCCTTGGTGGTGAAAAACGGTTCGAAGATCCGCTGACGGGTGTCCGAAGTCATACCGGTCCCGGTGTCAGATACCGTAATGACCGCATAATTGCCCGGGCTGCCAAAGCCGTGCATGGCGACAAACACATCATCCATCCGCAGGAGAGAGGTGGCGATGGAAAAAGTGCCGCCCCCCGGCATCGCATCTCGTGCATTGGTAGCCAGATTCATCAGCACCTGCTCGATTTGAACCGGATCGGCAACCACCGGCAGTTCTTCCGCACACGGCTGGAAGCGGAACTCCAGGTCTTCGCCGATCAGGCGGGACAGCATTTTCTTTGAGGTCGCGATAAGCTTGTTCAAATCCAGGCGACTCTTTTCGGAAATATCCTGGCGACAGAAAGCCAGCAAACGACGGATAATGGAAGCGGCTTTTTCACAGGAGGAAATAATCTCTTCCGCGTAGTGCCGTCGCGGGTCATCTGCCGCGCTTTTCATCATCAGCAGATGGCCAAAGCCGATAATTGCGGTCAGAATATTGTTGAAATCGTGTGCCACCCCGCCCGCCAACTGCCCGACGACCTCCATCTTCTGGGACTGGATGAGCTGGGCCTGCAGTTTTTCCCGCTCCGCTTCCGCCCGTTTGCGTCCGGTGATATCAAGGGCGGTAAAAATGACCCCTTTCGCATGATCAGTGGGGTCTATCGGCGTTGAGGAGAGGATGATATT
Source organism: Deltaproteobacteria bacterium (assembly GCA_009668975.1). Taxonomy (GTDB): domain Bacteria; phylum Desulfobacterota; class Desulfuromonadia; order Geobacterales; family Geobacteraceae; genus RPRC01. The sequence goes on from SBEG01000004.1 coordinate 186,226, forward strand.
GATCATCGTCCCGTCCTTCTTCTTCCAGATGGTCTCTACGCTACCGGTTCCTTTCTCGGCTATCTGCTGATACTTCTCGCGACCTACCTTCGCGAACTCTTCCGGCGTGGCATAGAGCAGCACAGAGCTTTTACCGATCAGTTCTTCTCGTGCATAGCCGGTCATTTCACAAACCCGGGGGTTCACATCAACCAGCACCCTGTCGCAGACAACACCGATCCCGGTCGGAGCGACACGAAAAATGCTCCGCATCCTGCCCTCACTCTCACGCAGAGCTTCTTCGCCCTTTTTCCGTGCCTCGATCTCCTCTTTCAACTCACCGAGAAGGTTCAGTGCGGAGTTCTGGCTCATCTGCAAGCGCTTGTTCGCCTCCCGCAACTCAGCTTCCATGCCACGCCGCCTGACCAGTTCCTGCTCCAACTCGCTGGTGCGTTCCCCCACCAGGGCGGCCAGCCGTTCCTGCTCCTGTCGCTTCAGCACATTCGCCTCTTTGATCTTGGCCATGGCGCGGATTTGGGCCGTCAACTCGGTCTCGTCGAGGGGTTTTGCCAGAAAACCTTCCGCGCCCGCCTCCAGGGCCATGATCCGGCTTTTCCGGTCCGTTTTCAGGGCGGTGAGGAAAACCACCGGGATGTGCCAGAGTTTTTCGTCCCCCTTCAAGCGCCGGCACACTTCAAAACCATCCATTTCCGGCATGACGATATCAAGCAGGATGACATCCGGATCTTCGGCGCACGCCAGCTCAAGCCCCTCGGGTCCATTCAGGGCGGTCAGCACCCTGGCATGGGGTAGAATATCCGCCACCACGGCTTTCAGAGAAGTCAGGTTGTCGCGGTTATCGTCTATGGCCAAAAGCTTCAAATTGCTATTTCCCATCGAGGGCCTCCCGGATGGTCTGGTGAAACAGGTCCGCATCAATAGGCTTGGAAAGGTAGCCGTCGAAGCCGCGGGAGAGTATTTCCTCCCGGTCGCCGGTCATGGCTCTTGCCGTCAAAGCGATAACAGGCGTGGGACACAGTGTCGCATCCGCTCTGATTTCTTCGAGGGCAGCAAAGCCGTCGGTACGCGGCAGCGAAATATCCATCAGAATAAGGTCCGGCAGATGGGCCCTGGCCTGCTCGACACCGGTCCGGCCGTCAAACGCCTCGACAACCGTGCAGGACTCCGTCAACAGCGCTCTGACCGTCTTCATGTTATCGGGATTATCTTCCACCACCAGAATCACCGGTTTGGCATCAAGCAGCTTTACCGCTGTTTTACCTTCCGTCGCGGCTGGTTTTTCCGGGCTCTTCGCTGCCATCCTCGCTACCGTTGCCAGAAGTTCCTGCTTGCACACATCGCCTTTCTGGATCAGCTGGTGAATGCCGTTTCCTTTCAGGAGTTGCAACTCTTCCTTTGTCACATGCTTGGCGGTCAGGATCAGCACCGGCAACCGCCCGGTCTCTTCCCGGCCGCGGACCTTCTGGATAACCTCGAATCCGTCCACTTCCGGCATCATCAGGTCGAGAATCATGGCATCGGGCACGGCCTGTTCTATCCTCTCCAGCGCCTCTTTGCCATCCCGGGCCACGGAAACAAGGTAACCCTGCTCGGAAAGGATATCCGTTATCTGAATCACGGCTGGCTCACTGTCTTCAACCAGCAGAATGCGGGTGCCATTTTGCGGAGAAGGCGCAGGGCTGGTGGAATGCAAGGTAACCTCTGGCCGCCACTCGTCACCTGGCAACATCTCCGAGGCTACCGGCAATGTGATGGTAAATGTCGACCCCTGCCCGGGAGTACTCTCCACCGTGATGGTCCCCTCCAGCAGATCGGCGTATTTTTTCGCAATGGCCAAGCCCAGTCCGGTACCGCCGAATCTCCTCGAAGTACTGCCATCGGCCTGGCGGAATTCATCGAAGATTGTGAAGAGATCCTCCGCGGCGATCCCGATGCCGCTGTCGCTGACAGCGATCAGAATGGTATCAGCGACCTGTTTCGCGGAAACCTCCACCCGGCCCTGCTCGGTGAATTTCACGGCATTGCCGATGATATTCTGAAGAATATGCCGGCATTTCGAAAAATCACTGCGCATTTCCGGCAGAGTATCGCTGACGGAGTTCAGTAATGTGACACCTTTTTCCCGGGCCTGCGGCTCGATCATGGTCGCCACTTCGTTAACCAATTCCGCAACCGTAAAACGGCTGAGGCTCACTTCTTCGCGTCCGGCCTCGATGCGAGAAAGATCGAGGATATCGTTGATCAAAGCAAGCAACTGCCTGCCGTTGCGCTCGATCACCTCAAGATAGCTGTATTCTTCCGCCGGCACGGCATCCTTAAGACGGCGGTTCAAGACCCCGGCCAAGGCAATCACCGAGTTGAGCGGCGTCCTGAGTTCATGGCTCATGTTGGACAGAAAAGCGCTCTTCAGCCGATTGGCCTCGTCCAGCTGCTTTTTCTGCAGCTCCAGTTCGATATTCTGTTCGCTCAACTCATCGGCCTGCACCGTCAACTCCCGCTTCTGCTCTTCCAGTTCCCGATTTTGCACTTCCAGTTTTTCGGAGAACTCCCGGACCTTCCGGAACGCCAGGACCCCGTTCAAACGGGCGGTCATGGTACTCAAGGTATCATTCAGCAGCCTGATTGCCGTATCGGGATAATTTCGGACACTTGCCAACGAAATCATGGCAACGACAGCTTTTCCGGAAAGAATCGGGATCGTAAGTATTTCCCGCGGGAGAAAGCTGCCGCTGACCGCCTGGAAGGTGAATCGCGTATCAGCCGGGATGTCGGAAATACGCTGGATCCGTCCCGTGGCCAGGGCCGTTCCGAACTCGCCCTCCGGTGCGGTAGCCGAAAAAGATCCCCGGCCACCCTCGCCAAGACCGATTGATTCAAAAAGCTCGAACTCGCTTTTCTCACCGTTCAGCAGATAGACCGCCCCAATCTGGGATCCGGTATGCTCCAGCTGAGCCTTAAGCAACTCCCGGCAGAAACATCGCAGATCCTCTTCGGCAAGCATAACAGCGGCCATCCTGGTAGCGATTTCCCGGCTGTGCAATTCCGTCTGCACCGAATCGGCGAGCTGGTTGAACGAGGTTACCAGCATACCGAATTCATTGACGGACTCATAGTTGCTGCGGACGTCCAACTGGCCGCCGCTGTAGGCGCCAGTCGCCGAAGTCAGCTCCTGCAGCGGCTCCCTGATTCCTTTCAGCAACTGGTAGCTGATCGCCATCGTCGTCAGCAAGATGAAACCGAGCAGGCACCACAAGCCGAGCATCAGAGAATCTCTCTCCGCCTGCGCTGTCCGGTAAAATTTGTCACCTCTGGCAAGGGCGAAATCACTGATCCGCTGTAAATTGGACAATATCTTGGCAGCCTTTTCACCACCTATGCCATGCGGCCCGATCCGTCTCGCCGCTTCATCGATTCGCCCGGCATCCAAAAGCCTGATCGTTTCGTCTCTGTTGGCTTTCCACTCACCGAAAGCAACACGAGCCTGCTCGACATCGCTCCGGGGACCCAGGTAACGATCGCTGAGAATCTCGAACTGGCGATAGGCGTCGGCTTCATAGTTATCGATCGCCTGCAAGATCGTATGGCGGTCCTTGTCTTTCCCCACCAGGAGCAGATCAGTCATTCCTTGACGTATGTACTGGACGTCGTAGCGAAGCTCAGAGAGAGCCCTTCGCACCTGATATGGATGATCGTACAGTCCCTTGGTCTCCTGCCAGAGCTTGTCCGCCTGATACCAGGACATGGCACCTAAAAGAGCGACCAGCACCATGATGACACCCAGGCCAATACGAAGCTGCGTTCCGATTCTCACATCTTTCAGTCTCATGCGTTACCTGCCTCGTCCGGTTTTTTGAAATATCGCTGCGGGCGGGGCAACAGCACGCAGCCCTTTTCTGCCCGTTATCATGTCCCGCTCCGCCTCGCCGGTCACCAGATAGCCGTTCGGGGAAAGGGAGCGGTAGGCCTTATCCAGGATAATCTCGCGCATTTCCGGCTTGTAGTAAAAGAGCAGGTTGCTCAAGATGACCAGGTCGAAATCACCGAAAATACTTGCCGGGGGACTGACGGAATGCTCGTCAAGCAGATCGTAGCGAGAGAAATCCACGTGCGCCCTGATCCGGGTCGCAATAAGATGGAATTCATTCCAAGCGCTAAAATAATCATGCAAATGTTTTACACGAAGATTCCTGACCGCGCCAAAATCATACACACCTTTGCGGGCAACTGCCAGGTCCGGCCCGGAAAAGTCCGTAGCGAAAATGCGATAGGAAACCGCACTCCCCCGAGCGGTGAGCTGCTCATCCAGCAGAATGGCAACGGAATACGGTTCCTGCCCGGTGGCACAGGCCGCCGACCAGACCCGGATCTCCGGCCGTCCGGATTTCACCTTTTCATCCACAAGTACCGGGATGATCAATTGCTCGATCAGGGCAAAGGTCAGCGGATTCCGGAAGAATTCACTGAAGCTGATGGTGAGTGAGCGGTACAGGGCATCAGCTTCCGTGCTGTTTTCGGAAAGGTAGTCAGAATAGGCGGAGTAGTTGTCAAGCGAGGTCTGAGAGAGGCGTTTTTCGAGCGTTTTACGCAGAAAGGACTCTTCGAAGGGATAAATATCCTTTCCATAGGTATTCCGCATAATCCGGGTGATGTCTTCCAGTACCTTGCTCATTAGTTGGTCACGTACCTTTGCTGGAGATACCGGCTAAACATACTAGAAGCGCACCAGAATAGCCATGGAAACCTGCGAAAACAGCCACTCCGGGGGAGGAATACGCACAAGACCCGCTGAAGCGGGCCTTGTGGTGAAAAAGACAGTGGTGATGATGGTCCTCTGTCGAAGAGATGTTTGAACGCGGATGGAGATCGAAATAAGCCTTTTGCTGCTCGATCACCATCCAGGATTCAGCGTAACAGGCTGTCCGCTATTTCGACCAGGTTCGGCAAGTCCGGTTTCGTGACGATATCGTTTGCGCCCAGATCCCGCCACTTGCGTTTGTTGTCCTCACTGGCAAGCGACGAGAAGAGGAGAACGGGCATATCACGCAGAGCGGCCTCTTTACGCACCAGTGCGGTAAGGTGCAGACCATCCATTTTCGGCATTTCGATGTCGGTTATAAGCATATCGATTTCCCGGCTATAGTGCTCCCCGGACTGACCACAGCGCTGCAGCACGGCGGTTATCATCTCCCAGGCCTCTGCACCGTTCTCCGCCTCATCCACCCGGTACCCCGCGGCACGGAGCGACGAGCAGATGTTATTACGGATGAAACGTGAATCATCGGCCACCAGAATGCGGCGCATGCTCCGGTCAAGGGTCAACTCTTCCGTCATCTGTTCATCGCCGATCCGGTAGAGGACATCATGTCCGCATATTTCGGCCACGATCTTTTCGAAATCGAGAATCAGGATAATCCGGTCGTCCATCTTGACCACACCCGTGACATTTGCGCTGTTTATCATCTTCACCGGCGGCTCGACCCGCTCCCAGGAAATCCGGTAGATGCTTGAAACAGAATGCACCAGGATGCCGATATTCATCCCGTTGAATTCGAGGATCAGCACCCGGTCGGGAATCAGGTCTTCGTTCTGCTTGCCGAGAACATACGAAAGGTTGATAACCGCCAGAACGCTCTCCCGCAGCTGCATCATCCCTTCAACGGCAGGATGGCTTTTGGGGATCTTCCAGGTCGTCGGACGGCGGATAATCTCGCGCACCTTGGCCACGTTCACCCCATAGTAGCAAGGGACGACCACGCCGTTCGCGTCCTTTTCATCAATCCGGAACTCGACAATCTCCAGTTCATTCGTACCACTTTCCAATAGGATCTTCTGCTTGTCGTCGGCTGCCACCGGCACCTCACTCGTAGAAAAAATGATGTCATTACCAAGGGGAAGGAATTCGTCCCGCTGTAGAGAATATATCGGCGGACAGCCAATAAAACTTTAACGAATTCGATGCACTGCTTACCGTTTATCAGACAATTGCATCCCCCGCTGCTGATTTCTCCTTTTGGTCAACAGGATTGCATCCACCAGCCGAAAGTGATACAAGACCTTAATCACGCAAGGTATTGTGTAGAATTTATTTGCTCGATGTCAACCATACCACCCTCGAAAACTTTCACAGAGGAAGACAGTGAGACAATGAAAATAGAATGCCCATCCTGCCATCTGACGGGAAACATCAATTCAGTGGACGTGCCGGCCGAAGGCCGCAATTTCGAATGTCCCCGCTGCAAGGGCAGCTTCTTCGTGGCCAAACCAGCCCAGGATTCGGAAAGTAAACATTTGATGAGCATGTGCCCGGTCTGCCAGTATTCCACATTTACCGAGGAAATGTTTGCCGTTTGCCCGGAATGCGGGACAAATGGACGCGACTACCAGAAAATGCTGCTGCAGAAATCCGCGGGAAAAGCGTCACAACGTGATCCGCTGCCGAAAGGCGCGGATGAGCCGGCCACGTCAATTGATCAGCTGCAGATACACCAAGACTTCGAGCGGCTTACCCGTTCGCGGCGCAACCCCGATTTTGCCACGGAAGCAGCACCGGAAGCGATTGCGGAAAAACCGGTGATTCCCCTGCCGGTCAGGATTACCGGCTGGACGGCGGCGGGAACAGGCGGAATTTTGCTCTGCTCCGGTTTGGCGGGGTTGCTAAACTACTATGGGACAGACTGGCAAGCTGTGCTCTCCGCTCCGTTTCTCGAACCGGTCTCCAAAACGTCTATATTTTTCAAATACGGGTTTTTTCCGTGGCTGCGAACTCTTACCGGCATCGGCGTGATCTTCGCCGGAATAAGGTTCCTGACCCTGAAACCGGGAATCCCAAAGATTTTGACGGCCCTCTGCTGGGGCAGCAGCGGACTCATACTGGTCCAGGAAGCGATTGAAATCGCCAAACGCTTTCTGATCACCTCCGGAACCCCCTCGGCGATATTCTATGTGGACTGCTTGATCAGCTACGTGATCAAGGTATCCCTCTGGAGCGGACCTTTTCTTGCCCTAATCTGGCTGCTCAGGCGGAATGACGTCATACAGGAATACCCCGAGGCTTGATCTGTCAGCAAGGCAACCACCAAGTAACCTTCTGTTTTTGGACAAAATACACTAGAGGGTATCTTCCTGAGAAAATTCTTGCTAGTATCTATGCGGAAACTCCGGATGGAAACCAGCGGTTTCCGGACACATCGCTACTCTGTACCTTGGGAGGTTAGAATTTGAAAAGCCGTGCACTCTTAATCCTTTTCGTCATTATCGCCGGTGTGGTCGGCGGATTCCTGCTCCTGCGGGACGGAAAAGCTCCGCACCTGACTTTTTACCCGTCTGATGGGTCTGTTTCGGCAAACAGTCCGCCCAATCTGACCCTTGAGGATACAGGTACCGGCTTGAAGGATCTCACCGTTACCGTTACCCAGGATGGGAAAGAAACCAAGTTGGTTGCCATCGCGTTTCCGGCCGGCACCACCCGGCGCACGGTTCCCCTCCAGCTGAACAAACTCGGCTTGAAAGACGGCCCCATGGTCATCGACATCGTTGCGGCCGATAACGCCATGCTCGCCAACCGTGCCAAACGGAAACTTACCGTTGCCTATGATAACCAGCCGCCAAGTATTTCCGTTCTGACCACTGCCCACAATCTCAATCAGGGCGGCTCCGGCCTGGTCATGTTCCGTATTTCCGAAAAAGTGCGTCGAGCCGGAGTGCAGGCAGGTAAGCACTTCTTCCCCGCCTTTCCCCAGCAGGGCGGCGTCTATGCCTGCCTGTTCGCCTTTCCGTATGATGTGAGCCCAAGTGATTTTCTGCCACGTCTGGTTGCGGTGGATCTGGCCGGCAACGAGCGAAGCAGCGGAATCTTCTTCCATACCAGGCTCAAACCGGTCAAGTCCGACCGGATCGAAATCAACCAGGCGTTTCTCAGCGAAAAAATGCCGGATTTCCAGCATTTCTTCCCGGACACCCGTGATCCGCTCAAACTCTTCCTGCGGGTGAACGGTGAACTCCGCGCCGCAAATGTCGCCACACTGAAGGAACTCCCCGCCAAAACCGCCACTAAACCGCTCTGGCAAGGTGCTTTCCTGCGCCTGCCCAAAGCTGCTCCCCGCGCCGGGTTCAACGATCAGCGGGATTATTATGTCAACGGCCAGAAGGTCGACCATCAAACCCATCTGGGACTCGACCTGGCATCACTTGCCGCATCGCCGGTACCGGCCGCAAACAGCGGGACGGTTATTTTTGCCAAGGAACTCGGTATTTACGGTCAGTGCGTGATAATCGACCACGGTCTCGGCCTGCAGAGTCTTTATTCCCATCTGAGCAGCATCGCTGTCGCGGAAGGCAAACAGGTGACCAAGGGACAGATCATCGGCAATACCGGCACAACCGGCATGGCCGGCGGTGACCACCTGCATTTCGGTATCCTCGTCAACGGGATTGAAGTTGAACCGAAGGAATGGCTCGACCAGCACTGGATCAACGATAACTTCACCAACAAATGGAACCAGGCCCTCGGGACAGCCAAGTAGCGCTACGGGAGGAGACGGCTCTGTCAGCAGTCTGAACCGTTCCAACTCAGGTTTCAGTATTGAACATAAAAGGGGCACCCTCCAGAACAGAACTAGTTCCTGGAAGGTGCCCCTTTTTTTGCTACTGAATATCTGTCTCAGCGTCGACCGGTACTATTTCGGCAAGGAAAAATCTCAACCCTGCCGTAGGGGCACGGCGCGCCGTGCCCTGATTGAGCCCCTATCATTACCCCTGTACTATCAACAATCCTGTTCTGACGAATTCCTACCGGTCGCACACGGGCCACACATAGTTGCTCTCCGATTTCAGATTGCTGTCAGTGCTGCCGTCCTCCATATTCACCGCCTCCGCATAATCGCTCTCAAGACCATTGGCGGAAGTGACCCAGTAATAGTCCGGTTCGAGAGAAATATCTTCATTGTCCGCATTGCCGCTGTCCAGGTATATCAGCATCGCAGCTAACTCTTCCGGCAAAGGCAGGCGCCACAGCGAACAGCCGGCAAAATTCTCCCTGTTCAAGTCATTGAGAAACTCCTGCGCCTCACTCCAGGTCAATTCACTGCCGGCGGGATTCCCATCCCGTGTCCAGAGAACGCGGCTTTCCGGCAGCACAAATGTTTCATCTTCCGGCGTGGAGATTTCTTTCTCGGCATAACAGATTTCTGGCTGAAAAAGTCCATAAGCACCAAAAGCAAGAAACACCGCCAGCAACACCTTGATTACCTTCGCTTGGGCAAAGATGGCCATCCTTCTTTCTCCTTTTACCTTATTTCAGATTATTCCGATTCCAGATCAAAGCGCTCTCTGAGTTGGCTCGTCTTCGACTGCTCAACATACACTTCAGTAAGCCTCACAGCCTCATTCCTCACCGCCTTGAGATCATCCTTGATCTTGAATTGGTACTACGCTGTCATGCGCGGATCGGTCTGAAGGATGATCGCGCTGACGTTCTTTCTGTTGAAGCCTTTATACCCCTCGCGGCGCTCGATGTTTTCCAGATGACTGCCGACCGCACCCTGGACAAGGAATCTCTCCGCCTGTTCGCTGCTCAGGCGTTTTTCCTGAACCAGCTTCGTCAAACGGTCCGGGTCGACGCCCCACCTTTCCGCCACACTGAAAGCCTGCCGGAGGTAGGGAAAATCACTGAAGGGCACCATGTATTCGACCCCGTGACCGGCAAGGTCGCTGATCAGACGGTCGAAATCGAACCGGGCAGCAAGATGGTGCAGGCCTGCGCCGAAAATGGAGTCACCGTGCAGAGCACACCACAATCCCACCGTGCCGAGCTGCTCCCGCTCCGGCAAGTCCTGCCGGGAAAAATCAACGGCGACTTCTTCAGGTGCCAGGTCAACGTCAAGAAACAGGATCTGCCCGGCAGCGGAATTTTCCATGATCTGAGCTCCCCAGCCCGCTTCTTTTCCGGCATAGAATCGCTCCCTGCTGGTAAAACCAAGACGGGAAAAGAGCTCCACCAGCTTGCGAAAATGACGCCGTGAGCTGCGAAAGGTGAGATGATCTTCATTGGCGATGCCCAAGCCGAGAGTATCCTGCCGCCCCTGCTGCAGGCGACCGGCGAAATTCCGGGTGAGCCAGTAACTGCGCTCTCCTTGACAGACAAGCTGGGCGGCCGGGCCGCTGTCCAGCAGGGAGATCATCGAATCCACCCGCCGGAAGATGTCTTCCCAGAGTTGCTCCTCGTTGTCGTTGAACCGCGGTCGGGTCTGCCATAGCTCCGCGGCCGACAGGTAGGCATGCAGGTAGCCGGCCGGCACCCGGGCCGGGACAAAATCGGCACTGCCGCGACGCTCCACCGCCAGCAGCGCGATACCGGTCTCATTTTTCAACCGGGCACTCCGGAAGGGATGAAACGGCTCCCCCTCAATCTCGGCCTGGTAGCCGTTAGCCTGCAGAAAACCGGACAGGTTCTCCATCCGCAGGGCCAGGCCCGTTTCCGGCAGCTCAGCCCGGCGGCTCAGCACGACCCGGGGGAGTTGCGTGCCGGGATGCTGCCAGACATCCTGGCCGCTAGACGGCTTGACGACGAAACCGAGTCCGGTCAGTTTGTCGCTGAGCTGCCGGGAGTCCCGCAGCAACAGATGGTCGACCCAATCGAGCAAACGGCCGCTGGTCTGCCGGATCAGCCGCGCCTCGAAAAGTGCCAGGGCAGCGCTTTGACGACGGCAGTCAGCGAGCAAATCCAGGACAATCTGCTCGGCAGCAGGCTGTCTTTCCCAGTAAAAACCTTGGGCTTGTGCCATTTTCCACCTCGATCCGGACAGCACGCTGTCCCGGAAGATATTCCTTACCACCCGCAACAGCTATACAGCCAGCACCATCAGCCTGTTAACCGCTCGTTTCCACAGACAGTAATTCTTCCCGCAGATGATCGGTAATCGGGCTGTTGCTGAACACCACTCCCGGATTGAACAGTTCACCGGGATCAAAGATCTCTTTCACCTCACGCATATAGCCGTAGAGGTCCGCGCCCCACTCCCGCGACAGATACGGCGCCCGCAGCCGGCCCATGCCATGTTCGCCGGAAATCGTTCCGCCGTAGCGCAAGACCACCTGGTAGATCTCATCAGCCAGCAGTTGAATCCGGGCGGGCAAGCCGGGCTGCGTCAGATCGAACAGGGGACGCAGATGCAGGTTGCCGCTGCCGGCATGGCCGTAGATCAGGGAAGTGAGCCGCTGACGGGCAAAGACCTGTTCCACCTCTGAGATGAATTCGGCCAGGTGCTCGGGCGGCACCCCCACATCGTTGACCACTGACAGCGCTTGAAAACCGGGTTGCGGATTACGAATCAACCAGAGAACCTGTTTACGCACCGCCCAGAGCCGCTCAATCTCTTCGGCGGTCCCGGCCACGACCGGGCCCGCGAGCAGCCGGAAACCTTCGGCGTGCAGCACGTTTTCAACTTTCTCCAGCTCCGCCACGGCAGCCGGGCCGGACAACTCCACCAACACCAGGTTGGCATCGACCGCCAGTGAATCGGGCAACCGGCCGCTGCGACGAATGATGTTCAGCGTTTCCCGACTGATCAGTTCGATGGCTGCAACAGGAAGTTCGCGAAGTGCGCAGACCGCCCGCGCCGTCTCGACCAGATCAGCGAAATAGAGCAGAACCACAACCTGCTGTCGTTCCGAGGGCTCCGCCCGCACTGTCGCTTCGGTGACCAGACCGAGGGTGCCGACACTGCCCGCGAGCAGCCGGGTGATCAGCTTCCCGCTGGAAAGGTGATCGAGAAAGGCAAAGAGGTTGTAGCCGCTGGCCGTTTTCAGTTGGCGGCGGGCTTCAAGGACCGCCATGGCCGCCCGGTCCGCGTGGAGACGCTGCCGAAGTTCCACCAGACGCGTTCGAAAACGCTCGGGGATGCTGGCTTCATCGCCGGTATCGACCACTTCACCCCGATCGGTGATAAAGGTGACCTGCTCCAGAAAACGGTCGATGGAACCATAACGCAAGGCATGCGGCCCGCTCGCCTTGGTGGCGATATTACCGCCGATGCGGCTGATTTCCGCGCTGGTAACGTCAGCCGGCAAAAAGAAACCGCGCTGCCGCAGATAATCCTGCAGCTGATTGTGATAGGCACCGGCACCGGCCCGGACTTGGGCCATATCAGCGGAAGAGGCGAAATCACTGATCCTGTTCCAGCAGCCATGTTCCGGCAGCGCCATGACGATACCGCTCCCCAGGGCACTGCCCGCGGTACCGGAACCACCACCCCGGGCGGTAATCGGCAGTCCCTCCCGGACGGCAAAGCTGACCAGCCGTCGAGCATCCTCGACGTCCTCCGGCAACACCACGACGCGCGGCTCGATCTGATAGATGCTTTGGTCAAAGGAGTAGTAACGCAGGCTCTCCTGATCCGTCAGGACCTGCCCGCGTACCACCGTGCGCAATTTGTCCGCCAAGTGGCTGTCAGCCCCGGCCATCACGAGCTGCCCCCCCCAGACAGGTTTCCAGATACCCCATTTTCCGATGATGACGGCATCTTTCCATGTTGGCTTGCCCATCACACGCTCCAGTCTCCTGTTGCGGATAGACTATCGTTCATTTATTCCATGTCAAGGATTGACGGCTGCTCGGCAGTGAACACTTCTCTCAACCTGCCGCTACCCACACGACAAAGGATTCCTCCCGTCCGGCAGAATACAGGCCAGCGAAAAGAAACCGGTAAACCTGCAGGCGATTGTTGAAATAGTAGCAAAGTTCCTGAAGAAAGTTATCAGGGAGGACATTTTAGATCAGGAAATTAGGTGCTCCGGTATTTTGCAGAGCGGAACGGGTACGATCTTGTGCCGGTTGGTATTGCGAAGATTTCGATAGATTTTCAGCACTTCACGGTGTCTTTTTCCGAGCGTCGCTTCATCGCCATAAAAATCCATAGCCCACTCCAGTTCAGGGTAGCTGGCGCCGATCTGGTCTTCGTCAGTACGCTTATCTGCCCAGAGCCCGTCGGTCGGCGCTGCAGTCATTATTGCTTCGCTAATGCCCAGTTCTTTTCCCAGTTCATAGACCTGACTCTTAGTCAGATCGGCAATGGGACTGAGATCAACACCGCCATCACCGTATTTGGTAAAGAATCCGATACCGAAATCCTCCACCTTGTTGCCGGTTCCGACAACCAGGTAATCGTGTAATCCGGAGAAATAGTAAAGTGTCGTCATCCGCAATCGTGCACGGACGTTGGTCAAAGATATTTCTTCCTTCCTGATATCCCCGGCGTCCGGTAAAGCCTTTATCAACTCGTCAAACACCGGCGTCAAATCCACTTCGTGCGTACGGGTATTCGGGTAGTTTTCTTTCAGAAATGCAAGGTGATCCCGGGCTCCCGTAATGTGGACCCTGCTTTGATGGATCGGCATTTCAACACAGAGCAGGGGCAGTTCGGTCCTGGCGGCCAAAGTTGAGACCACCGCGGAGTCAATGCCGCCGGAAACCCCGATTACAAACCCTTTGGCCTTGGCCTCCTCAAGGTACCTTCTGAGCCAATCGGTTATAAACTGAATTATTTCCCTGGATTTCATAGAGTCTCCTCTTTACGGAATAATTGTACAAAATCAGGAAGCATACCTTCCAGCTCTTCCAGGCTCTCACGAAAGTCGGGATTGATGTCGAGCTGACGCAGAAACTCGCTTTTGCCAATACGGAGAACCACTCCGTCGCCTGCAACGGTAGCAGTCGGGAGGGCCCCCCGCAGGGCTGAAACCTCTCCCAGTAGTGCGCCCGGGAGAATGGTTACGGGCAAACCGTCTTGCTCCACGGGCTTTCCGTCCTGATAGGCCTGAAATTGTCCGCTCAAGATCAGGAATACACTATCGCTCTCTTGATCCTGGGTGACGAGTGGCCGATTGAGGTGGACATCCCGCATGGCTACCAGTTCCGGCCGGTCCCGGGCCAGCTCGATCAAGACTCTGGCAAAACGCTGTCCGAGCGGCTGCGTCTGCGGTACGGCAGTATTCTGCAGGAACTGCCAGGCCTGCACTTTCTCAAGGACAGCCGGGATCGCCGAAGTTCCATCTTCGAGACGCCGTCGCTCCTCCCGAAGTATGCCTTCGAAAAGCCGGCCCATGAGCTGAAAGACACCGGGAAAGTCGCCCGATCCCAAGGTAGGTGTGTAGTCCGTCGTCGAGTGGGGCAGAAATTCAATGAAAACCTGGCGGTCCGAGATCGTTCCGTCGACAGCCCGCACCGGGCGGGTCCCGGCGCGGATCAGTCCAGGATGCTCGAGCAGGTCCGTAATCTCGATGCTGCCGGAACCGAACTGATACGGGCTGTTGAAAAGACGATGATTGTAGAAGCCGTCACACAACTCGACGCGCCCGGTCTCACTGTCGTAAAGGAAGGACATGGTATGTTCTTCCACAAGATTCAGCAGCTGGATATCCGTGATGACGCCGCCCGTGACAGAGGTTTCCGGAATACGGGGGGCGCCCCCGCCACCCGGGACGGAGCGGTGTTCGAGCGGCCGCCAATAACCGCTTACCGGATCGCGGGGCTCGAGCATGATGATCGTGCCGTCCGAATACCTCACTCTGAGTTTGGCATTATCAAGTTCATATCTGGTCAGAGTTTTCCCTGCTCTGAATTCTTCGAGGCCATAATGTCGGTCCACGGCGAGCGGATCGTCTTCGCTGACCCGTTCCACATGGTACTTTTGCCGCATGGATAATCCTTCAACGTACACGGCCACATGCCCGCCACGGAGTTGATAGCGCAGAAGGGCCGGGATCTCCCGCGAGGTAATCCGTCGCAAGGTATCCAGATCGCCCCGCTTCAGACACTTCAGCGCTTCCTTCAGTTTCTCAAACACCATCATCTGCTGATAGCAGGCAAAGAGCGCGCCATTCAGGTACATGGTCTCGCGACAATCTCCCGTACCCAGAAGCAATGCCGCGGTAAGGTCGGTCGTGGAGCGCGAGCCGATGCGCATGGCCGGGTCGATACCGGATAGCAGAATCAATCCGTCGGAGCGGGAATCAGAGTTCTGGTGCGCGGGCGACTGTAAATCCTGCAGCTCGGCCAGGGCAAGCCAGGCGCCGACCAGGCGCTGGATAAGTTCAATAACGGCCAGGGGCTGCCTGCGCTCAGGGAAAGACAGTGCCGGCAGTACTTTTTCGTTGATGATTGCCTGCAAATCTTCCTGTACATTCCGGTTGATCATCAGGTCCGGCACCCTCGCTCCCACCCGGCCGATGCCGCCCTGTACATATTGCGGCACGAGATTGTTGACCATGGCGCGGAAGCTGAAAGTCCGCTTGAGGAAAAGAGCCTCTGCACCTGCGGGTTCCGCTTCCGCCAGCTCCCGGTAATAGTCATTGAGCGCCGCACCGCGAATTTTGCCGCCGGCCATAAACCGGTCGCGCCCAGCCGCCAGTTCGGCATGCACTTCCTGCATGGTCGCAAGAATCCGTTCCAGTTTGAAGGTATCCCCCGCATGCCGCAGAAGGACGTCAACCATCCTGGAATACTGATCCCGGATGCGTGATACGTCATTAAACAGAATTTCCATCTTGAATTCGGTGTCGATGGTGGCAAATGAGCGGGCCAGGATCGGCTCAATTTCCTGCATGCTTTGCCCTTGCACAAAGGCGAGCTGAAGCTCGCCGGCATGGGGCCAGAAATCAAGTGCTTCACGGTCACCGCCCATGGTCATGGCTATCCGGAGAAGCAGCGGTTGGCTTGACCGGTAGCGCTCCAGAGTACTGAGCTGCACTTCGACCTGGTGCAGGGAAGATTCCAACTGCGTATCACCTGACTCATGAAGTCGGGCCTGCAAGTCGGCCTGATCCTCAAGAAGATCCACATACTGGTCAAGAGTGCGCAGCATCCAGTAAAAGCCGGGAAATATGTCCCCACTGAGTTCAAATCCGCGCTGGTAAGTTCGAACCGCTTTGTCGAGAAACAGCCGACGAAAGAAGTGGACCTGTTTCAGGGTGACTTCGTGGAGATTCAGATCGGGAAATTGCCGAAGAAACTCGGCTTTAGCTGCGGGAACAACGCGCGGCAGATCACCTGCCGCAGCTTCCAGCACCCTGGCGAATTTTTCCGCGCACAGCATCCTGTTTGCATACGAGTTGCCCAGGATACCCCACAGGAAACCGTTATCGCCCCCTTCCGCGATGATGCGCCGGCACTCGATGATGGCATCCGAAGTTCTGCCGACTTTATTCAGGGCAAGCAGGTAGAACTCCCTGGCGCGCGGAATGGCTCGAAATTCCGCATTCCGCGATTCTTCATAGAGGTGAATCTCATATTCCGGCGCAGCGAAGAGGCGGAAGCGATTGGAAATCTCCAGGAGTTCCCGTGCGGTCCAGCGCTCAAAGCCGGCAGTGGCGCCGAAAACAAAGTCCTTGAGTTTGTCCAGACTGTCGCAGGAATCGAGTTTGAGATGAAAAGCATGTTCACTGAGCGCTTCCCGTTTATTCCGCTCGTAGACCTCTTGGAGATCAGCATCACGAAGAGCATCAAAGCTTCTGAACCCACGCTCCAGGTCCATAGATAGTTTCCTCCTCTGTCACGCTCCGGTTGCCACTGCAACCTAGTTTTCTCTCTTTGAGAGTTGCTGAACAACAAAAAAAAGCCGCACCTTATGAGGATGCGGCACCATGGGGAGGATCAACTAGAAGGCACAGACATTGCAAAACTTCCCGGATAGAGACAATCTATCCATAGTGTCGTAATGATTATACTGATCTCTTATCAGTGCCAGGCTGTTCGATAAGCTCATGCCGCTGTGCGTTGTTGAACACGACCTCAATCGTCTTCAACTCGTCATACGCCGCCTTGATGCTCCCGCGTTGAATCAGGTCCGGAATTCGCATTTTCATGATCTCCCATCTGCCAACCAACTCCTGAATCTCGCTTGACACCGTCGCAGGTATATCCATCTCCGGTTTCGCAGACTTGAGCTTCAATTCATCCACCTGGCGGTTGTAATCGCTGAGCATCCTCTCGGCCTCGGCTTTCATTTTTGCCTTGTTCCCCGCTACTAAAGAGTTTGCGTGGCGAGCCTGCCCGGCAGCTTCTTCCAGCACCTTCGTTGCTTTTGGATATTCCTTGGCGGCCAGAAGGTGTGATGCCGTGGCAAGGGAATCTTCTGCTCTTTTGTATTCCTCCGGAGCATAAAGATCGGCCTCCTGCTGCTTCGCCTCCGACAACGCCCTTTCCGCTTTTTTTATTTCTTCCGTGGGAGGACCCATTTTTTTTCTCAGGAACAGAATCCAGATGAGGAGAAAAGCGACGAGAACAACTACGACGCCCGCGATGACGTAAACATAGGTGATATCGATAGACCTCAGCATTTCCCCGAAATTTTCCATTGCATCCTCCTGTTCAGCACCGTTCCCAGCCCTTTCCTACTTCCCAAGAACCTTCTTGACCTGCCCGAGCTTTTCCTGAGCTTTGCCGGCTAACTTTTCGGCCTTGCCTTCCAACTCCAACTTCGGATTATCGGTGACTTTGCCGGCCAGTTCCTTCACCGCGCCCTTTGCTTCGTGAAATGATCCCTTCGCTTTGTCCTTCATACTGGATTTCATGGCAGTCCTCCTCTTGAGATGACATAGATTTTACAGCTGCCAATATTCGCATAAAGCACACACCGTATCTGTACTGCTACTAAGACACATCGCAACGAGCGTGCCAGTATTGATCTTCGGGCAAAGCCGGCAGAACTACCTGATTGTATTATGTAAAATTGACAGAGGGTGCGTGAAGAAAAGGAAAGACCCACAGCTGAATCCTTCACATGTTACGCATCTGCCAAATATGACGGGCAAGGGACCAGAGAAAGGGAAAGAGTTCAGGTAATGGGGTGGGGACGTTACCTGCTTCCAGAATCCTTTAATCTCGGCATTCTGGAAAATATCGAAACTAACAGGAAATAAAGCACTACGCACAATGGTGCCGCAACGAGAAGCCAAACGGCTATAGCCTTGAGCGTTGCGAACAGAATCAGGGCAAGATTTCCGAGCCAGTCTTTCCTGAATTCATGCAGAATAATGTCAACAGACACGGGCGGCCCCCAAGGAAAAATTTTCGCTCCGAGGTGATAAAAAGGAACTACCAAAGCGATTTGAATCGGGTAGACGAGATAATTCGCGGCCTGGATTGCGGGGTGATTGAGCCTGAATTTGAAAGCAAGTGCAGCACAGACCACGGTCGAACCCCATAACACGGGAACAGTACCAACAAAAACTCCCAGGGAAAGCGTCAGTGCCAGTTTTCGGGGTGAGATCCCCTGGACAAGAATATCCTTTACAAGTTTCCTGAATTTACGGCGAACCATGTCACTACCTGCCTGAACAAATGCTGGTGTTCACCGTTTGTGAAGGATGTTTACTCAACTCAACGAGATAGAATCAACCCGGAAAGTGTTGAAAGGGACTGGATCAACTTCCCTGGCCAATGGTGCGACAAATATCCTCGGTGACGAAGACCGGCGCCCTTCCATTTCCAATGGTAACCTGTACGACTTTGCCGCTGAGCTCCGCGGGGGAGTCTGCCAGCGGCCCAACGGTAACCTCCTCGCCCCGCTCTCGCAACATGCTCGCGAAATCTTCCGGAGAAACCGGCAGCCGCGGCAATCTCTCTGCCTTCACCAGGATCTTCAGGTCGACGCAGCCGTCATCCCTGGAGAGCAAGTACCAGGCTGGCTGTTGGGCAAATGCCGGCTGCGCCACAATCAACAGCAAAATAATCAGACCATACATTGGCAGGCAACCTTTCATTGTGTGAACGGGTTCGCAATGGTTCAAAATGAACACCCCTCCGCACTTCCTCGTAATAACTTTGCTATACGTACTTTATACTCGGTAACTCCCCTGCGAGCAATCGAGCGGTTTCCGGAACTCACCTGTTCAAGGGCCCGGTTGACTCGCAAAGAAGAGGGGTTATCCTATTTTCAGCAGTCCCATTCCATTTCACACGAAAATGATTTGCATAGACGGGTGAGGTAACCATGTCATTTGAAAGCGAAGGAGATATTACCGAAGGGATGCAGCGGTACATCGACGTGAACAATCGCTACCTGGCCGATCGCGACCGGTATATTCAAGAAGTGGTGAAAAAATGGAAGTTTGACACCATTGCCGTACACGGTCTTTATACGGTCAAGGACGCCATCGAGGACTACCAGGGATCCATCATCGAGCCGATCTTCATGAGCACTGCTCAGGCCTTTCGCGATTCGGACGAGATGGCAGCGGCGCTGGCCTACAAGATCCCCGCCTGGTGTTACTCCCGAATCGCGAATCCGTCCACCTACTACTACGAATGGACCCTGGCGCTGCTGGAAGGATACGGCTATGACGGCGAAACATCCTGCTGCTCCACTTCCTCGGGCATGGCCGCCATCATGACGGCGGT
Source organism: Deltaproteobacteria bacterium (assembly GCA_009668975.1). Taxonomy (GTDB): domain Bacteria; phylum Desulfobacterota; class Desulfuromonadia; order Geobacterales; family Geobacteraceae; genus RPRC01. Next base: position 205,619 of record SBEG01000004.1, read on the forward strand.
GCAGCCCTTCCTGAAGGTGCAGAAGGATGTGCATGAAACCCGGAACTTCGTGGCCACCGTCCAATGCTATGGCGGAACCTATCAGCAGTTCACAAAACGCTTCATGCAGGAGCACAACATCGAATGCCGCTGGGTTCTGGATGCCACCGACCTGGACGAATGGGCTTCGAAAATTGATCGGCATACCCGTTTTCTCTACGGGGAACTCCCCAGCAACCCCCAACTGGGATTTTTCGACATCAAGGCGGTGGCGGACCTGGCTCATAGTCACAACATCCCCCTGATCGTCGACTCAACTATCGCCACACCGGCACTGCTGCGCCCCATCTGCCACGGAGCGGATATTGTCGTGCAATCCGCCACCAAAAGTCTCACCAGCAGCGGCTTCGGTGTCTGCGGGGCAGTCATCGCACGCAAAAATCTGATCACTACTATCGATGACGATCAGTTAAAGAGCGACTTTTCCCTCTACATAAAGTACCAGCAGAACCGGGATTTCGGGCCGAACCTCCACCCCATGCAGGCGGTAATGACCTTGAACGACATGCGCACCCTCCGCTCCAAAATGGATCTCCTGAGCCGCAACTCCATGAAAGTGGCCCGTTTCCTCGAAACCCACCCGCAAATAGAAAGTGTCCAGTACCTGGGACTGCCGAACCATCCGCGGCACGAACTGGCCCAAAAATACCTGTGGCTGGTGGATGCGGAGTTCGATGAGCAGTACGGAAAGCCGGTCAACCGCTATGGCCATCTGCTGTCATTCTGTGTGAAAGGCGGCATGGAAAAGACCCGGGTCTTTTTCGACAACCTGCAGAGGATCTGGCGGGCAACAGACCTGGGGCGGATTAAAAGCGTCGCCACCATTCCCGCCATTTCCACCCATCAGCAACAGGGGAGCGAAGCACGGCAACTGGCCAACATTCCGGCACACCTGGTCCGCCTCTGCGTGGGCGCCGAACATCCCGACGACACCATTTCCGACCTGGATCAGGCGCTTCATGCGGCAAGATAATGACCTAAGTCAGGCAAAAAAAAGGCGGGAGACTATCCCGCCTGATCCACATGGTACGTAGTTTCCGGCTAAAATAAGCTTCGACTAAAACCTATTTAACTTTTTGAAGTTCCGTGCCGCAACCGCATTTACCGGTTTTTTGACTAATCGTGTCACACGTGCATTTCGAACCGCAGGCGCACTGATAGATGCCGCTGGTCTTGAAAGGTTGCTCTTTGCCATTGAACTTGATCATGGCCACTGCGCCTGTAACCTTCGTTACCTTTCCCTTCACCAACGGCTTATCGCAAGAGCAATTCCCTTCTCTCCGGGAAATGGTCCCGCACGGACACCCGTCACCGCAGCCGCAGACATACACCTCGTCTCCCGCCTTGAGCGTAATTTTCCCATTATCTACCACGGCGACAGCCGATCCAGCCATTGCCAAGGCCACCAACGTGAACAAAATTACAAACCATTTATTCATTTGGAACCTCCTTTAATATTTCTGCAAGTATATGTATACTCGGTCTATTGTCAATTATTTTTGAGGACGCAAGTCCGGCAATGACGCACCAGTAAACTCTTTGCCGCGCGCTCGCATCAGCAGCGCAAAATCTTCAGGAGAAACCGTCACCCGCGGCAAGCTCTCCGCCTTGACGAGATTATTCAGCTCAACGCAGCCGTCATCCCGGGGGAGCAGATACCAGGCCGACTGCTGGGCAAAGGCCGGCTGCCGATAATTGCAGACTTAATGCTTTCAATACTGACCGGGATGTACGTCGCGTCCATAACCTCACGTCCTTTATAGATACAGGGGAATCAGCAAGGGGATTTTTTTTGTTAGGGACATAAAACACCAATCCGAACAGGTGCGCAATGCCCCTTTGTCAAACTGCCGGAACATGTCTCAGATCAAGTTAAAAACATCACTTTCGATCAGAACCCCGACTCACAGGTTCCTCCTGAAAACCCGATACCGTTTCAAGCTGCAAACCGGGAAGACAGAGTTCAGAACTCCATTAAACGACCTGGTTGGGTTGCCCCAAAAGAATCATTCGAAATTATTTGCCGCGATCCCTCCCTCCCTCTCGATCTCGCCTATCACGTTGAACATCACCCTGCCTGCCCCCCTGTGGCTTTCCACGCTCCAGCTGCTGCCGTGGAACCCGCTGCTCGCCCTGAATGGCACGCGGCTGCCGGGAAGGAGCCGACCGGAAAGAGTCATCTCTGTTTCGGGGCTGGGACTGGGGACGCGGTGCAACAGGAGCGCCTTGACGGGGCTGCCCGGCAGGCCGGAGATCCTGCTGCCGCGGAGTTCTCACGGGAGATTCCTGCACCCGTCTCCGTTGGTCAGACACCGGTGGCCTCCGCTCCACCTGCTGCTGCTGGTAGATGCGGCGGACTTTCTCATTGCGCGGCTGGTAGCGGTAATTCTGCTGGTGCAGCGACCGTTGCTGTTCAAACCGCGGGTACCTTTCTCCTGAATACTGGCGTTGGTAAGCGGGCAGCGGGGCGCGAGCCGGAACATAGGCTCGGTTCCAGCGGTCCCAGCCCCTGCGGTTCTGCTCCCATTCCGGGCCCCAGTGGCGGTCCCAGCGGGGGGGCGCATCATGCCGCCAGTTGCGGAAGTAGACCGGAGGCTGCACGTAGTAGCGAACCGGAATGCGGAGAATGAACACCGGAACGAACACCGGTTCCACGTATCTCCAAGGGCCGTTGTACCAGTAGCTGGCGTACCAGTTATTGTTATTAAAAACCCAGTACATGCCGTCGTAGAAGAAATAGTTGGCAGCCACCGAAGGGGCATAGTAGACCGGGTAGCCAGGCACCGGTACCAGCTCCGGAAAAAGGGGCAGATTGATGCCGATACTTACGTTGGGGGTGCTGATCCCGATGCTGATTTGGGCTGGGGCGGCAGTCGCCGAAAAAACCAGCAGGCAGAGTGCAATGAGTCCGTAGCGTGTCTTTTTCATCTTATCCTCCCGTTCCTCCGGTTGCCCGCAATTCTACCCTTTGTCAGAATGCACGCCATGTTTTACTTGTGCCACGGCATGCCGAATTGTCAAGTCCCTCGGCAGGTGCGTGGCGGATTGGCGGGAGAGAGAAAGATTGGGTAACGCACTTCTAATGTTGATGAACCAAACAAATTCTGTCCGTATCTGAACAAGTAAGGTGACAGGGAGCCGCTGGATTTTTGACGGATACAATGAAAATAGGGATCCCACACACCTATCCCTACCCGTGTGTAAGATCCCCTCTAATCACTGGGTCAGACAATTTCTGAGCACGCACGGCGCTCATCCCCATCTGACACTTCCCGTCTCCGAGCCTCCGGCAAATCCAACTTCACTTCAGGAGTCCTACCGGAACTCCAGTGTCCAAAATCCGATCCTATTCACTGAACAGCGTGGTGGACAGATACCGTTCCCCGGTATCAGGCAGCACCACCACAATCAGCTTTCCGGCATTTTCCGGCCGTTTGGCAACATCGAGCGCCGCCACAAGTGCCGCGCCACTGGAGATTCCCGAGAGCAGCCCTTCTTCACTGGCCAGACGCCGGGCAGCGGCAAAGGCGTCCTCGTTCCTGACCGGGATGATCTCGTCGAGAATGCCGGTATTGAGCACCTCGGGGACGAATCCGGCGCCGATGCCCTGAATCTTGTGCGGGCCAGGCTGGCCGCCGGAAATGACCGGTGAGTCGAAGGGCTCCACGGCAATCACCTTGAGACCGGGTTTCTTCGCCTTGAGCGCCTCACCGACGCCGGTGATCGTCCCGCCGGTGCCGACGCCGCCCACCACGATATCCACCGCGCCGTCAGTGTCTTTCCAGATTTCCTCTGCGGTGGTCTTACGGTGAACCTCCGGATTGGCGGGATTTTCGAACTGCTGCGGCACGAACGAACCGGGAGTCTTCGCTGCCAACTCTTCGGCCTTTTCAATGGCGCCCCGCATGCCCTTTGCTCCTGGGGTGAGGACCAGCTCGGCGCCATAGGCTTTGAGCAGATTGCGCCGCTCGACGCTCATGGTGTCGGGCATAGTCAGGATCAGCCGGTAGCCGCGCACCGCCGCCACCAGGGCCAGGGCAATGCCGGTGTTGCCGCTGGTCGGCTCGATGATCACCGCACCCTTCTTCAAGAGACCCTTTTCTTCCGCATCCCTGATCATGGCCAGGCCGATCCGGTCCTTGACGCTGCCGCCTGGGTTGAACGACTCAACCTTGGCCACCAGCTGCGCCGTGCTGCCGGCGGAAATCTTTTGCAGCCGGACCAGGGGAGTGTTGCCTATCAATTCGGTAAGATTGTTGAATATTCGTGCCATTGTCTCTCTCCTTTTTTCGCTGATGCTAAAGCTATTTTCGCTCGTCAGATCTGGTAATCGCCGACGAACACACTCATTTTCCGTGGCCGCAGGAAAACCTTCTCGCCCACCTGCAGGGTAAGTTCCTGGAGAATCTCCCGGGTCAACTCCGCCTGGATTGCCTCACCGGTGTCCAGATGGGTTAGGTCGATCCGGACCAGCGGCCCGATCTTGGTGATGGCCCGCACCTGGGCCGGCACCGAAGAGTCATCCCAGGCCGTCCTGCCGATCTCGATGTCGTGGGAACGGACATAGCCGACCGCCGGTTCGTTGATTGCCGCGGCATGCTCGGAAGCCGCGTGGGCCGAGCCGCCTCTCTGCAACTGGCCGTCATGGACCCTGCCGTGGAAGAGGTTCACTTTACCGAGAAAATTGAAGACAAAGGGATTGGCCGGATGTTCGTAGACCTCTTCCGGCGTCCCCTGCTGTTCGATATGTCCGCGATTCATCACCACGACCCGGTCGGCCACTTCGAGGGCCTCTTCCTGGTCATGGGTGACAAAGACGCTGGTAACATGGATCTCGTCATGGAGATCGCGCAGCCATTGGCGCAGTTCCTGGCGGACTCTGGCATCGAGGGCGCCGAAGGGCTCATCCAGCAGGAGCACCGACGGCTCCACCGCCAGAGCCCGGGCAAGGGCCACCCGCTGCCGTTGACCTCCGGACAACTGGGCCGGATAGCGGCCGGCGAGATTGTCCAATTGCACAAGACGCAGCAGTTCATGGACCTTTTCCCGGATCTCGTCCTTTGAGGGGCGCTCCCTCTTTGGCTTGACTTCCAGGCCAAAGGCCACGTTTTGATAAACAGTCATGTGGCGAAACAGGGCGTAATGCTGGAAGACGAAGCCGACCTGACGCTCTTTGGCATTGTGCCGGGTCGCCTCTTGGCCGTCGAAGAGTATCGCGCCCTCGTCGGCAAATTCCAGGCCGGCGATGATGCGCAGCAGGGTGGTCTTGCCGGACCCGGACGGGCCGAGCAGCGCCACCAGCTCACCGGAAGAAACGGTAAGATCAACGTTGCCCAGCGCCTGGAAATTGTTGAAGCGTTTGCTGATATTTCTGATTTCGATGCTCATGGCGTCACCTTTATGAATATTCAGGGGGTTAAACTGAGGAATGAGGGCTGAAGGAAAAAAATCGTGTCATTCAGTCTAAATGCTCCAGTCCCCAGTCCACTGTCCCCTGTACCCTGTTCTCTGCCCTCAACCTTCTTCCCTCATCCGCCATTCCGTCAGGCTCTTCAGCCCCACCGTTACCAGGGCCAACAGGGCCAGGAGGGAGGCCACGGCAAAGGCGGCAGCGAAATTGTACTCGTTGTAGAGAATTTCCACATGGAGCGGCACGGTATTGGTCAGGCCGCGAATATGGCCGGAAACAACCGAAACCGCCCCGAATTCGCCCATGGCCCGGGCGTTGCAGAGGATCACCCCGTAAAGGACCCCCCACTTGATGTTCGGCAGGGTGACGCGGAAAAATGTTTTAAAACCACCGGCACCGAGTACCAGGGCCGCCTCTTCCTCATCTTTCCCCTGTGACTGCATGAGCGGAATCAACTCCCGCGCCACAAAGGGGAAGGTGACGAAGACCGTGGCCAGCACGATGGCCGGCACGGCAAAGAGCACTTCGATGTCATGCTCGAACAGCCACTCACCCACCCAGCCGTGCAGGCCGAAGATCAGGACGAAGATCAGGCCGGAGATGACTGGCGATATGGAAAAAGGCAAGTCGATGAGCGTCACCAGCAGACTCTTGCCGCGAAACTCGAATTTAGCTATCGTCCAGGCCGCGGCCACGCCGAACACCAGGTTCAGGGGGACGCTGATGCCCGCTGCCAGCAGGGTGAGCTTGACCGCCGCCAGCGCCTCCGGATCGGTGATCGCCGCCAGGTAGGCGCCGGCGCCTTTTTCAAAGGCCTGGGCAAAAACGGCGGCCAGCGGCACGAAGAGAAACAGGCTGAGAAAGCCCAGTGCCAGCGCGATCAACAGCAAACGTACCGCCAGCGGCTCGGTCAGGTGTGCCTGTGCTGCAATGGTATTTTCATTTTTTGCTGGTCCGGGAAACTGCATTATTCACCTCATCTTCTGGCTGTTCTATTTCTCGGTATACTGCCTGCTCCACCACTGGATGACGTTCACGGCAAAGAGGACGAGGAACGATGCCCCCAGCATCACCGCGGCGATGGCGGTGGCCCCGGCATAATCGTACTGCTCAAGCTTCGTGATGATCAGCAGCGGGGTAATCTCCGAAACCATCGGCATGTTGCCGGCGATGAAGATGATCGAGCCGTACTCCCCGACCCCACGGGCAAAGGCCAGGGCAAAACCGGTCAGCAGCGAGGGGAAGAGCGCCGGGAAAATCACCCGGGTAAAGGTCTGCAGACGGTTGGCGCCCAGGCAGGCGGCAGCCTCTTCGACATCTTTCTCCAGCTCTTCCAGTACCGGTTGGACGGTACGCACCACAAAGGGGAGACCGATAAAGATCATGGCCACCACCACCCCGAGCGGGGTATAGGCCACCTTGATCCCCAAGGGCTCAAGGAAGCGGCCGATCCAGCCGTTCGGGGCATAGACCGAGGCCAGAGTAATGCCTGCTACCGCAGTGGGCAGGGCAAAGGGCAGGTCCACCAGGGCGTCGATGATGCGCTTGCCCGGCAGGCGATACCTCACCAGCACCCAGGCCGTGAGCAGACCGAAGACGGCGTTGACCAGAGCCGCAACCAGAGAGGCGCCGAAGGTCAGCCGGTAGGAGGCCAGCACCCGCGGTGAACTGACCGCTGCCCAGAAACTCTGCCAGCTGAGGGAAGCAGTACTGATAAAGATCGCCGACAGCGGAATGAGCACGATGATGCTCAGATAGAGAACCGTATAGCCGAAGGTCAGGCCAAAACCGGGTATGATATTTTTCCTGCGCGATGTCAAAAACATCAGGTCGTACTCCCCTCAAGGATCAGTTCGTCAGGCCGAGCCTGGTTTCGCACAATCCGCAGCAGGCACCTTCCTGAGTTCCGCCAATCACCACCGCACCGCTTTCCAGAAGCTCATCGAGCTTTTCGCTGAACTGGCCGAGGGAACGGCGGCAGTAGAGAACCGGCAGACCCAGGCGTTCGGCATCAGTCTTGATTTTCCTGGCCAGGCTGTGATTGAGGTAGTCGCACAACAGCACCACGAGCCCGGTTCCCTTCGGAACGGTTCTTCTCAGGTCGCCCAACTTTCTCCCGGTCCAGTGCTCGACCCGGCTGACACCGCGGTCGGCTATGATTCTTTCCAGCTGTTTGATGTAGTCACCGCCGACAATGAGAGCCGTCATACGTCACCTCCTTTTCATTTCCGGGCCAGTCGCCCGATAAATGCATCACTTGCCCCGTTGGTATATCTGATCGAAGATGGCGCCATCGGCGAAATGATCCCGCTGCACCTTCCGCCACCCGCCGAACACCTGGTCCACGGTAAAAAGCCGGATTTTGGGAAAACTTTTCACATGCCGATCGGCAACCGACTTGAGGGTTGGCCGATAATAGTTTCGGGCCGCTATCTCCTGACCCTCGGGAGAATAGAGGTATGTCAGGTAAGCCGTGGCAACAGTCCGCGTACCATGCCGGTCAACTACCTTGTCCACCAGGGCCACCGGCGGCTCCGCCAGTATGCTGACAGATGGAACCACCAGCTCGAAACTGTCGCTCCCCAGCGCCTTGATCGCCAGGTGGGCTTCGTTCTCCCAGGTAATCAGCACATCACCAAGGTTGCGGTGGACGAAGGTGGTTGTGGAGCCCCGGGCGCCGGAATCGAGCACCGGCACATTCCGGTAGAGCCGGGAAACGAAATCCCGGGCCGTGGCTGTGCTGCCACCCGGCTTTTGCAGGGCATAGCCCCAGGCAGCCAGGTAGTTCCAGCGCGCGCCGCCAGAGGTCTTGGGGTTCGGGGCGATCACCGCAACTCCCGGCCTGACCAGATCATCCCAGTCCCGGATCTGCTTCGGGTTTCCCTTGCGAACCAGAAAAACAATGGTGGAGACATAGGGCGCACTGTTGCGGGGGAAGCGGCTCTGCCAATTTTTTGCTACGCGACCGGACTTTTGCTGGATGGCATCGATGTCGTAGGCCAGGGCCAGCGTCACGACATCCGCGCCCAAGCCGTCGATCACCGCCCGCCCCTGCTTGCCCGAACCGCCGTGAGACTGCCGGACAATCACGGACTCGCCGGTCCTGGACTGCCAATAACGGGCAAAAGCGGCATTATAGTCCTTGAAAAACTCGCGGGTCGGATCGTAGGAGGCATTCAAGAGGGTCACTTCTGCTTGTGACAGGTGCGGTGTCGCAACGATCAGAGCGAGGAACAGGAATCCCAGCAACTTTCCCCTCTTAGTGTTTTTCATTCCTGTCACCTCTTGGCAGTTTGCCCGCCGCCGACATGAACCAGCGACATATATGCATCTCATATATACCACTATTTAAGTT
>SBEG01000087.1 GCA_009668975.1 Deltaproteobacteria bacterium
TTGATAATCATCTGAAAGGCACCTCCTTCCATAACGAGGAGGTAAGACTTCCTGGTATGATTTAAAGAGCCCAATCTTTAAACTCAGGAGGTGCCCAATGAAACTGTACTCTGGAATCGATCTACATTCAACCAACAGCTATCTTGCAATCATTGATGAAAATGGCAAGCGCATCTTCAAGGAAAAGATGCCAAACGACATTGAGACGATCACCGAGAGGCTCTCCCTGTACAGCGGCACTCTTGAAGGCATCGTGGTTGAATCAACCTACAACTGGTATTGGCTTGTTGATGCACTGATGGCGGAAGGGTACACCGTGCATCTGGCAAATCCTGCAGCGATCCAGAAATATAATGGTCTCAAGCATGCCGACGACAAACATGATGCCTTCTGGCTGGCGGAAATGCAGCGGTTGAATATTCTGCCGACCGGTTACATATACCCCAAAGACGAGCGACCGATCCGTGACCTCCTTAGGAAACGTTGCCATCTGGTAAGACTTAGAACTTCACTGCTTATCAGTCTTCAGAACATCATCAGCCGAAACTGCGGGAAGAAACTGAAACCTGACGATATCAAGTGTCTGACCGAAGACCGTGTTCACCCCATTCTTTCGGGTAATGAGGACCTGGCGTTGGCCGGCCAAGTGAGTAAGGATTCGATCGATTTCCTGACCCGGCAAATCCGGGCTATCGAATCATTTATAGAGAAGAGGCTCAAGCTTACCGGTAGTTATAAAAACCTGGTGACCATCCCCGGGATTGGCAGAATCTTGGGGTTGACCATAATGCTCGAAACCGGGCCTGTCGAGCGCTTTGAAAAAGTCGGCAACTATGCTTCATACTGTCGTGCTGTATCCTCAAAATGGACAAGCAACGGCAAAGCGAAGGGAAAAGGAAATAAGAAGAACGGCAACAAGTACCTCTCCTGGGCATTCTCAGAGGCAGCCGAACTCGCACGACGTTATGATGAAACAGCCAGGGCCTATTACAACCGCAAGTTGCGAAAGACCAACTTCATGATCGCTCATTCGGCTCTTGCCCATAAACTAGCGCGAGCAGCGTACTTCATTATGAGAAACGAAGTGCCCTTCGTGCCGGAGAAAACCTTCACGTAAAAAGATGGCTGGAGCGGTGAACCAGTATGGTGGGTTGGCTTGAAACCATGAAATTTGATTGGTAACCCGCTCCACCCAGCATTTATAACAGTTCTCGACGTCTTTACTGCCCATGCCATGAGCCACCAAAAGGCTGGCTAACAACCACTAGATTTGAAAACTACTTATGGACACGGCATGGAACCGAAGCTTTTCTGGTCCGCTTAAAGCGGAAGGGGATATGGGATATCACATCCCAACATCCTTGATCCTGATGGGTGACTGGTGCAGCGAAGGCTGACATCGAACGAGTAAGAAATAACGGAAATGGTAACGATGTCGGTAACTGTCAGTAAAGCTTGAAAAACCTTTTTCTTGCCTAGGGAACGTCTTTGCCATTGACAGCAGCCTTTCAATGGGTGACCC
>SBEG01000088.1 GCA_009668975.1 Deltaproteobacteria bacterium
CGCAGATTTAGACAAAAAAAGCCCCCGCCGGTCGCGGTGGGGGCATGAGGGTGAAAAAACTTGAAGGAAAAATCAGGACAGGCACTGAAACATTCCCATGCACCAGAAGCAGTCGCCGCAGGGAACCGTATTTGTGTAACAGTCCTGCTCGAACTCTTCGCAGTATATGTATTCGCATGGTATCAAGTTGCAGTTGGAGCAGAAGGGATACTCATGCTGGAGCACTTCCTTTCGAAAGGCATGATAAGAACTTTCATTCCAAATTTCCAGAATATCTTTCTCGCCCAGGCGGCCGAAGACCTTCTTCTTGACATACTTCTTGCGGCCGGCAAAGTGACATTGGAAGGTGTGCCAGAGGAAATAACAGGGGTGGATCTCTCCGTTCCAGGAGACAAAGACTCCGCCATTGTCGATAAAGTCGCAGGTCCTGTCGTTTTTCGGCGCGGCCCCCGGCAGGCGCAGTTCAATCCCGGTTTCCGCGGCAACGGCCCTGGCCAACTCATAGGTGCGAGCAACTTCATCCGCCAGATTTTCGTCCCGCTTGGAAAGATTCTCAAGATGCAGAAATATGTCCCGTGCCCGGGCTTCGGCAATCAATTCCAGCATAAAGTCGACCATCCGCTGTTCTTCTTCGGTACGGATGAATTTGCAATGATAGACATGGAAAAAATTACTGATATCGATGCCCTGATCTTCGGCTTTTTTCTTCCACAGATCGTACAGCTCCACTGCCTCAGTGGTATTGTATTCGTAGGCGGCCTGTTTGACGTGCTCTTTCTCGTAGGGGAGAAGATGGGTCACGATGGCGAATGACGCCCCCCGGGCAGATGCCCAGCGAAGCACGTCAGACAACTGATGAAGGTTATCCTTCATCAGGACGAATTCAACACCGACTTTAAGGGGCGAATCCGGCACCTTTCTCCGAGCCTTCTCGATGGCGCTGAATGCAAATTGCAGGTCGTCCACCTCGCCCCCCTCCCGGATCATGCGAAAAGTATCGGGATCGATCGCATCCAGTGAAAGGCATATTTTGTCGAGTCCAGCTTCCATCAGGGAAACAGCGCGATTTTCGTCGAGCAGCAGTCCATTGCTCTGAAAACCGACCCAGCTACCGAAAGGCATCAACTCCTTTGCCCTGCGGATAAACGCTTCCAGATCGGGATGGAGGAGAGGTTCGCCGATGCCGTTGAGGAGCAGGGCTTCCGCACGGGGAAGCGCCGGCTCAATCGCCTTGAAAGTTTCCAGGGAGAGGTCACCTTCCTCCAGGTCACCTCCCATGCTCTGCTTCACACACATCTGGCACTTCAAATTGCAGCGGGTGGTGGTTTCCACGAAGATCCGGGAAGGATAGTTCCGTAATGCCGGCAACAAGGATTCCTCAGGTTCGGTTTTGCATGTTTGCGAAGTAATGGTAGTCATAGCGAAGTTCTTTCTCTCTCCTTTTGATTCATTGGATCATCAAAACGTAAAC
>SBEG01000089.1 GCA_009668975.1 Deltaproteobacteria bacterium
TGTTTGAATGCATAAGCAGGAGTTGAAGAGGAAGCCTCCGGTGGTATTGATAGCTTGTATGAGCAAGCAGTCGGATCGGCCACACCGTCCGAAATCAAACTGTCACGAGGAGGCTTCCATGGGCACACTTTACTACATCGGACTGGACATTCACAAGAAGACGATTAGCTACTGTGTTAAGCGGGTTGACGGCACCATCCTTCATCAGAACACCGTAACTGCGGAGCGAAAGGCCCTGCGTCAATGGGTGGATGGAATCCCTGGCCCTTGGGTCGGCGCGATGGAAGCTACCCTTTTTACCGGTTGGGTATACGACTTTCTTACACCGTATGCCGTTTCCCTAAAGGTGGCTCATCCAGAGATGCTAAAGGCTATCACGGCAGCAAAGAAAAAGAACGATCGGGCCGATGCCGAGAAGATCTGTGACCTCTTGCGGGTAGACCTATTGCCGGAGTGCTACATGGCCCCGGTCGAACTCCGTGAACTGCGCCGCGTTCTGCGTTACCGCAACTTGCTGGTACGTACCGCAGTCACCATGAAAAACAAGATTTCTGGTCTACTTATGGAGGTAGGTGCTACTTACAACAAGCGACGATTACATGGAAAGCGCTACTTTGCCGATCTCATGGAACGAGTTGAAGACGTACCAGAATCGGTCCTCAGCCTGCTTCGGATGAGCCGAGGGAGCCTGGAATTGTTTCAGGCCGGCCAAAAGAAGCTGCTTCAGGCACTTAAAGAACACTCCTTGATCCGGGACCGGGTGCGACGATTGATGAGCATCCCCGGTGTCGGTGAGGTTCTAGCGCTCACGTGGGTTCTGGAGATCGGCGAACCGGCTCGATTTCGGTCGGCTCGCCATGCAATCAGCTATTGTGGTCTGTGCAGTGCCCAACGAGAGTCGGCAGGCAAAGAACAGCGCAACCCGATCTCTAAAAAGCGCAACAAACACCTGCAGACCATCCTGATAGAAGCGGCCAAACTTGCCCCGAGCCGCAATGATACATTGGCGGTACTTCACGAACGAGAACTCGCACGAGGCAATCACAACCGGGCCACTATTGCGGTCGCCCGCAAACTGGTTGAATTCCTCCTCGCTGTAGACCGACGAGAAGCGGTATTCGAAGACAGGAAGTTGGCCTTCTAATAGAAGTCTTACATAACCTTGATGTCATAACGATTTTCTCGCCGGGCCTCGCAGTCCTTGGACTGTATGAGCTAATGAAAGCTGCATACCCATCTTGTGTTTCGAGGCCGGCGGGTTGGCCCAAACTCAATCTACCGTGAGGGGGAACTTCCCCAAGACGGCACATGGATGTCTGGTCGCCGGATCGGTCGACCCTCTGCTAGAAATAAAGATCCGACGGCATTAAGGAGCAAGAAAAAGCCACCGGAAACAGTTCGTGAGGTTGTGGGAAATCTCCGTTTTCCCCTTGACTTTACTTATCATGGATGTCCAAGGTA
>SBEG01000032.1 GCA_009668975.1 Deltaproteobacteria bacterium
CCAGGGCAAAACCGGTGAGAAGCGGCGGCAGCAGAACCGGCAGGATCACCCTGGTAAAGGTCTGCATGCGATTGGCGCCGAGGCAGACTGCGGCTTCTTCCAGTTCCGTTTCCAATTCTTCCAGCACCGGCTGCACGGTTCGAACAACAAAAGGGAGTCCGATGAAGGTCATGGCTACCAGGATGCCGAGCGGCGTATAGGCAACCTTGATTCCAAGCGGATCGAGAAAACGTCCGATCCAGCCGGCCGGCGCATAGAGCGTCGCCAGGGTGATGCCGGCCACTGCCGTGGGCAGGGCGAAGGGGAGATCAACCAGCGCATCCACGACCTTTTTCCCCGGTACCCGGTACCTGACCAGAACCCAGGCCGTCAGGAGTCCGAACACCGAGTTGACCAAGGCCGCGAGTAGTGCGGTGCCAAAGGTCAGGCGGAATGAAGCAAGTACCCGTGGGGTCATCACCGCATCCAGAAATCCTCCCCAGGAAAGCGTGGCGGTCTTGAAAACAACCGTGGAGAGGGGAATCAGCACGATCAGGCTCAGATAGAGGAGCGTATAGCCCATGGTGAGACCGAAGCCCGGGAGGATGTTTTTTTTCGTAGCCGAGAATATCATCAGATGGTTCTTCCTTTTACTTTTTTGCCCAGCGGGCATGATCCGCAGCAGCTCAGGAAAGACTCGTCAGCCAGGTACACAGCTCCGCTATCCAGAAGCCTGTCCAGCTTCTCGCAGAACTCGCCAACGGAACGGCGGCAGTAGATTACCGGAAGGCCGAGTCGTTCGGCATCGCTTCGAACCTTTTTCGCCAGACTATGGCAGATATAGTCGCACAGCAGGACAACCAGCCGGGTATCCACGGGAACGGTCCGTTTCAAATCACCTTTCTTGCGCCCGGTCCAGTGTTGGATTTTCCCTAAGCCACGCTCATTGATTATTTTCTCAATGGGCTTGATGTAATCTCCTCCGACGATGAGTGCCGCCATGCTGAACCTCCCTGCCGTGTGCGGATCTGGGCGCCCGTTAGTGGGCGCCACTGATGCCAAAGACCGCTATCTCCTCTGTTGATAAATCTGATCGAATACTCCGCCATCATTGAAGTGGGTCTTCTGCGCTTTCTGCCAGCCGCCGAACGCCTTGTCGATGGTTATGAGCTTAACTTTCGGGAAGACCTTTGCATATTTGGCCGCGACCTTCTTATCGATTGGCCGATAGTAATTCTTCGCTGCCAGTTCCTGCCCGGCCGGAGTGTAGAGATACTGCAGATACGCCTGGGCAACGGCACGGGTACCATGCTTGTCCACGACCTTGTCCACAATGGTGACTGGCGGTTCGGCCAGGATGCTGAGTGACGGCACCACGATCTCGAACTTGTCCCGGCCAAGTTCGTTAATGGCGAGGAAAGCCTCATTCTCCCAGGCGAGGAGCACATCGCCCAGACCGCGCTGGACAAAGGTGGTGGTTGAGCCGCGGGCGCCGGAGTCGAGGACCGGCACGTTTTTCAAGAGGCGACCGACAAAATCACGGGCTTTTGCATCGCTGTTGCCGTATTTGTTCAGGGCAAAACCCCAGGCAGCAAGATAGTTCCAGCGGGCCCCGCCGGAGGTCTTCGGATTGGGAGTGATAACCGAGATACCCGGCTTGACCAGGTCGTCCCAGTCCTTGATCTTCTTCGGATTTCCCTTGCGTACCAGGAAGACGATGGTCGAGGTGTAGGGTGAGCTGTTGTGGGGAAGGCGGCTCTGCCAGTTTTTCGGGATGAGACCGGCCTTCTCATGGATTGCATCGATGTCATAGGCCAGCGCCAGGGTCACCACATCGGCCTCAAGACCATCAATAACAGCGCGCGCCTGTTTTCCGGCACCACCGTGGGATTGCTTGATGACCACATTCTGGCCGGTCTTCGCCTTCCAGTGCTTGGCGAATGCCGCGTTGAAATCCTGGTACAGTTCCCTGGTCGGGTCATACGAAACGTTCAGCAGGCTGACATCGGCCCCCGCAATTGCGGGAAGGCTGATTCCCAGAGCTACGATGAAAAGTGCGAATACTTTCTTAATATTTTTCGGTCCCATGAATTCCTCCTTGATTTGTATTGTTTGCTGCCAAAGCAGTTTTCACTTAAACTTCGCTCAGATATTTAACACTTTATTACTTGTAAATACATAAATATAATTGTCATATTTAATTGTGGAATGATTGATATTATTATTTACGTATTGTGTCAAGTTTTATTTTCCAGATAAACATTCAAAAAACAGAAAAGCCGGCAATCGAGCCACCAGTGAACTGTTGTGGTTCATGGGGAAAGATTACCGGCTTTGTATGTAACTGATTTTCGGTTTTTGTAATTAATTGTGTTATTACGTAATGTTACATAATAGCGCAAAGCCATATTGCACAAACGTAATACTTTACTTAAATGATGTGTTTATGCCATAAAATATTATACATTATTTTTAAAAAAACAAGCCCAGCACTACCCTCTTCCCTGAATGCGGACAGTCCGGCGGAACTGCCGATACCGTTTTCCTGGGCACGGATACTACCTTCTCGAAAGACAAGTGTGTCCCTTCCTCGATGACGAGTCGACCGAAATCGATAGTGTCCCCTTACAGGTCGGCCGCCATACCGCTCTTCAAAGCGAAATACACGCTCCTGACCTCGGTGGCAGGGAATTCTCGCACATGCCGCTGTAGTACCACGAGTAAGGAGGAAACGAGCCGCTCTTCAGCAACAGCGGCCATGCTGATCGACCCTGTTTAAATAACCCGTCAACATTTTTCAACGGTCAGGACAAAACAATCGTCAATCTTCTCCAGCCCAAGCAGCTTGTTCCCTTCTTCTTTCAAACTTCGGGGAACGTTCTGTACCGGTTCACCCTCGTCCAGGTAGAATACAAGCACATCACCGGAATCAGCCATTTCCAGGGCCAGCTTGGCCTTAACGAAGTTTGTCGGACAGCAGACTCCTCGTAGATCAATTGTTTGCATCGGCAGCTCTCCTTGTTCTGCAGATATAGGCAATCTTTGCTACCGGGATAGTTTCAGATAACGGCGTTGCGAGGACATTCTCACAGCTGTCTCAGCCGAGTCAGTATCCGATACCAATCGCCCGGACACATTCCACTTTGGCCGGGTGTCAAAAGCCGCTGGTGAACTGAAACCGGTCACGACACCATATGGGGATTTTGTCTTGTGATGAACATGAAACACTCTCCACCTCAATCCCTGAGCAACTGTATCTCGACTTCCTCAACCAGGCCGCCCCTTATAAAAAAGGCTTGCGCCAAGGGTCGATCCGGTTCATGCAGCGAAACAATGACGGTGATGACATCAGGATAAAAAGCCAACCGGATATCCTCCGTGGAAGGGTATGGCGGACCCGCTGGATGGGAGTGGTAAAAGGCAACCATCTCCAAGCCCCTCCGCCAAAGGTCAGCCATGACGTCTCCATGCTCACGCGGATTCATTTTGAAGTGCTTGTCGCTTGCGTCGGCATTGGTCATCCGATAGATTGCAGATATGGTTGAGTCCTTCCCGCCGAGTATGCCGCACACCTCCAAAGGAAATCCTTCGCGGGAATGGTCAACCATATCGCAGTAAATCGTCTGAGGCATTCTTAGCATCTGAATCACAGGGAGGACGGACTACCGGACTCGATATCACAAACGTTCTTCGCTCCAATCTCATCCTTCAACTCAAGAATTCTGGGATGGTCGCCACAAAGGGGACATTTGGGATTTTTCCTGATTGGTACGGTACTAAAATCCATGCCTTCTGCATCGTAAATAAGTAACCTGCCGTTCAGCAGTTTTCCGACACCGATAAGAAACTTCACCGCCTCGGTGGCCTGAATTGAACCGATGACCCCTGGAAGCACGCCAATGACACCGACCTGGGCACAGGTCGGAATAGCCCCCGGCGGTGGCGGCGCGGGGGAAAGACAACGATAGCAGGCTGATTCTCCCGGCAGGACAGTAGTGGTTTGACCGATGAAATGGAGAATCCCGCCGTGAGAAAAGGGTTTTCTCGCCATGACGCAGGCATCGTTGATGAGGAATTTTGCGGCAAAGTTGTCAGTGCCATCGATTACGAAATCGTAGTCCCGGATAATATCGAGAATATTTCCCGCGTTAATCCATTCCTGATAGGTAGTTACCCGCACGTCGGGATTGATGGCCTCCATTTTTTCCTTGGCCGAGGCAACCTTCGGCTTGCCGATATCAGCCGTATGGTGGATCACCTGCCGCTGGAGGTTTGACAGGTCAACCACATCGGCATCCGCGATTCCGATCACACCTACTCCGGCCGCCGCAAGATAGAGCGCCACCGGCGAACCGAGACCACCAGCTCCGATAATGAGCACCTTGCTTTCAAACAGTTTTTTCTGACCTTTCCCGCCAACCTCCTTGAGAATGATATGCCTGGAGTACCGCTCTATCTGCGCATCGGTAAACATCTTCACCCTTCTCCTCCGGCTGCGGTCGTGATACATACGCCGCAGTCGGGTAGCCCCTTGGAATGATTTTATTTGTCACGACAAACCCGTTGACCTTCGTGACAATTGGCTCCCCAGCGCGGACTCAAAAGGGGGAAAACTCACATTTTCACGGTATTATTGGCATCTTTGAGACGAATATTGGAAGAAAATTATTCAATATTTAAATTTCCCAGCATTATTTGCAACGTATAATTTAAAACATTAGTACTGCTCCTTGATTTCATTCTTTTGACATTATTGAGACAGAGACACTACTTTCAAACTGTCTCTAAAAAGGGAAGCTTACGAGTTAATTTTAACTCCCTTGGCAGACAATTTTATAAAGTGTTTCGCCGACACTACCAGGCAGAATTGGTTGCTTGGTTCCTTTTGATACAGGACTAGACCACAATACCTTGCCACTTGTGTCATAGTCATTAATTTGCATGCTACGATATGTTCGGTTTTTACAATCATATTCCGATAAAACAAGAGTATGAGAAAATTTATCATAACCTTGTGTTGGCAACCCTTTTTTTTCTTGTGCTTTTATAATTGAGTAGGGATAATCTTCAATTCTTACCCAAGCTCTGACTAGAGAATTGGAAAGACGCATAATACTTGCTTTGCTGACGGTAATGTTTTTCTTTATGGCAGTCGCTGTGCTTTTGCGGAAGTTGTCCTGCGGTGCACGTTTTACAACACTCCTATAGGCTTCGTGGTTTTTATATTTATTTGTAATAGTGTATTTGCCCTTCTTAACCTGAAGCTCCCTGAGAATTGGTGCAACCCCATTTTTTTCACCATCGATATAAATTACTCTTTGTGGACTGACTTTGAATTGCACAGCCGCACTTGAATTATTTTCTTGGTTCATTTTCCTGGAAGATGTCTGCAGGCCAGAACGGACCATGTTTTTTCCGGGTTTTTTCTGCTCTGGGCTGGTCGTTTTCCCTTTCGGTTGCAGCAACACAAATGAAACAGCCGCAATTACCGCAATAGCACACAAACCATACAATCTTCTATTTATTCCTCTTTTAATCGGGAAGAAACTAAAATTTCTCAACCCTGTTGCAGTTGGCGATTGGGTAGATTCTTCAGGAATTCCGTCCTGCCCGATTGCTGCCCCATTGAGCCTGTCAACTCCACCGTTTGACTGAGGCAAATTTGGAGCTTTCTGATGATTGGTATGAGGATGCCCAAGGAAGCGATATAAGTCAGCAAGAAACATCATTGCCCTGGTAAGCTCT
Organism: Deltaproteobacteria bacterium; assembly: GCA_009668975.1. GTDB lineage: Bacteria > Desulfobacterota > Desulfuromonadia > Geobacterales > Geobacteraceae > RPRC01. The sequence continues at coordinate 5,725 of SBEG01000032.1, forward strand.
TCACTCCGCTCATTTACCGTTAACTCAAGCTTGTCATTTGCATTTTGCAGCTCCTCTCTAAAATGCTCGCCAAACGTGCCATCAACGATCGAGGTAAGCACATAAACGCCCATATTCTCGATAGTTTCCACCGCCACGCTCTGAAGTTGCCAATAGGTAACCGTGCCGTCATTTCTCGTGAGTCTGATTTCACATCTATGCATCCCTTGCATTTGCAGAGCGCCTGCGAGGTGATTAGAAAAAATATTCCTATCATCAGCATCAGCAATAAAACTGAAAAAAGGTTTATTGGCGAGCAGTCGTTTCTCTATTCCAAGCAGTTGCGCGCCAGCAAGATTTACCTCCCGTATCACTCCTTGTGCATCAAATGTAAAATAGCCGACAGGAGAAAAGTCATATAGTTCTAGATACTTGTTCGGCGATAACTCAATCCCATCCCAGATTCGGCGTAGTTCTTCGTTCTGCATCTCCAACTCGACTTGGTGGCGCTGCAACTCGTGGAGGATTCTACGCATATCGTCCACCTTCTGGGGAAGGTTTCCCCCTGCAGCTTTCGCTCTCAACCGCGCCTCAGCTCGTTCAGCAGCTTCGGCTGGTTTGCTTCCTCCTTTTTTCATGATGTCACCTCACGTAATCAGGCAACTGGTGGTTGCGACAGTCCCGGCACGATATAGAAACGTACGCTCTCATGTAGTGACAACGCGTTTTATTGTAAAATCCTGGCAAGATCTTAACCACTGCTCAGCAGCTTTTATTACTTCATAATGTGTATTAAGTGTACCATTACATTCCTGTCAGTAAAATGTTGAGGTCGATTCGTAAGCTTCCCGAAACAATAGACACTTCGAAAGTAGAGGTTTCTGGCAAAACATGGGCAAGGAGTGCATGAAACGAGTAGAAGAAAATGATGCTGAAAAATTGAAATTCGGAGGGGATGGGTCTTTACAATAAAAAAGTGGGACTTTTCTCAAGGAAAAATCCCACTTTTGGATTATGGCTCCCCGAGCGTAACGCTCAGCAAAACTCTTTCACCTACCGTTTCGAGTTTGTGATTAATCCGATTAAGAAAAACCATCCGAGAACGGAGTATAGGTTTCAGAGAATTCACTGCTAACCTGACTATAGAACGGGAGCAAGAGACAGCTTTTGCTGCTCGTCCTCATTCAAGATGCCCGCCCCTTTTCAACCGCTTGTTTTTTCCGATGATATGTGTTACAAAATGTCGGCATATATTATTATCTGCCGACATAATATTACCAAAACCATGAAAGAATCGCGTACTGAAAAAATAATCGGTCTTGTCGAAGAGGAAGGTCTTATCCGCCCCCGTGATCTGGATGCATACGGCATCCCAAGGGAATATCTGCGCCGCCTCTGTAACAAGGGGGTGCTGGAGCGTCAGGCTCGTGGCATCTATACTCTCAGGGGTGCCGAGATGACCGAGCACCACAGCCTGGTGCAGGCATGCAAGCGGGTGCCCAAGGGAGTCGTCTGTCTCCTCTCTGCGCTCCGGTTTCACAGTCTCACCACACAGGCACCCTTTGAGATTTGGATGGCGATTGACCGCAAGGCCCGGCTACCCAAAGTGGAAGGAGTGCCGCTTCGTCTCGTCCGGTTTTCCGGCGAGGCACTCACAGAGGGAATTGAGCGGCACAGGATCGAGGGGGTGGATGTGAGTGTTTATTGCCCGGCCAAGACGGTTGCCGACTGTTTTAAATACCGCAACAAGATTGGGCTGGATGTGGCTCTCGAAGCTCTGCGCGAATATCGGCGCGAGCGTCGCTGCACCATGGACGACCTCTGGCGTTATGCGAAGGTTTGCCGGGTGGCGAATATCATGCGCCCCTACCTGGAGGCGCTATCGTGACCAGAAAGAACCTCTCTGACGTTGCCGCTTCCGTGCGGCAGCGTCTCCTGAACATGGCCAAGGAACAAGGCGAGGATTTCCAACTCGTCCTCACTCGTTTCGTTCTGGAAAGGCTCCTGTACCGTCTGGGTCGCTCCGAATTCCGAGATCAGTTTGTTCTCAAAGGGGCCATGCTCTTTTCCCTGTGGGGCGGCACCCCCCATCGCACCACGCGAGACATTGACCTGCTCGGTTTCGGGGAAAGCGCCGTCGCCGGTCTCGTACATGTTTTTCGGGACATTTGCCTTACACGGGTTGAAGAGGATGGGGTAACTTTTCTTCCGGACAGTGTCAGTGGCATCGAGATTCGCGAAGACCAGGAATACGACGGGGTGCGGATCACGTTGGAGGCTCGTCTGGGAAAGGCGTTGGTACCGGTGCAAGCGGACATCGGCTTCGGCGATGCGATTACCCCGGCGGCGGACTATGCCGAGTATCCGACCACGCTCAACTTCCCAGCGCCATATCTCCGCATCTACCCCCGAGAAACCGTGGTTGCGGAGAAATTTCAGGCCATGGTCTATCTCGGCATGGCCAATAGCCGTATGAAAGACTTCTACGATCTCCGGATCATGGGGAAGGCGTTCTCTTTTGAGGGAGAAATTCTGGCTAAGGCCATCGAGGCTACGTTCACGCGGCGCAAGACCGCTCTGCCCGATGCCCTACCCTTGGCCCTCACCGCGGAATTTTCAGAAGATGCCGGCAAGCAGACGCAATGGCGGGCGTTTATCAAGAGGAATCAACTGGCACCTGCCGATTTATCCCTGCCAACGGTTATAGCCGAAATTAGGGAGTTTCTCCAGCCGCCGATAGACGCCGCTGTAAGGGGGGAGGCTTTTGACTTCAACTGGCCACCGGGTGGACCGTGGCGGCGGGTGTCAGGTCAAGGTTGATTATTTAAACCCGGCCTTCCGCTGGAGGGTGATCTGATATGAAGTATGATCGAGATCTGATTGTCGAAGCGATCAGACGTGAAGAAGCCAGGCTCGCCGAACTGGATGAAGAGCGTCGGGGTGCAGCCGAACGCCTCCAGCAATTGCGTGCTCGCCTCACAACTCTTGAATCGGAAGTAACTTCCACCACGGAGTCTTCCTCTCTCTCGCAATCGGACAAGATCACCCTGTTTCGTTCGCTCTTCAGGGGGAGGGAAGATGTCTTCCCCAAGCTCTGGATAAGCAAGAAGGGGGACCGCAAGGGTTATATGTCGGCCTGCGTTAATGACGGTAATTACACACTCTGTGGTAAGCGAAAATTTCCTCGGATCAAGTGCGGTGACTGCGAACACCAGGCGTATATTCAGGTCAGCGATGAGATGATCCGGGAGCACCTCCAAGGAAAACAGACTATAGGCGTCTATCCGCTCCTGCCGGACGACACCTGTCGTTTTCTGGCCGTGGACTTCGACAAGGCTGGCTGGCAGGAAGACGTGGCTGGTGGAACGTTCAAGATCAGGCAACGGTGCCCATGCCTGGTTTTTCTTTACCGAGCCGGTCACGGCGGCGGTCGCCCGGGACATGGGGTGCTACCTTATCACCGAAACTATGTCTCGGCGGCATCAGCTCGGCATGGATTCGTACGACCGTCTCTTCCCCAGCCAGGACGTTATGCCCCGAGGAGGTTTCGGCAACCTGATCGCCCTACCTTTACAATGGGAACCCCGCAAACAAGGGAACTCGGTATTCATCGATGAATCCTTTATACCTTATCCTGACCAGTGGAATTTTCTGACCTCGCTGAAGCGCCTAACTCCTCAGAAGGTGCAGGCTATTACCGGCAAGGCGGTGCGCAAGGGACAGGTGATCGGCCTGCGGCTGCCTTCTGATAACGATGAAGAGCAGGCCCCATGGGAACGTTCACCATCAGGCCGCCTGCCTGTGCAGCAGATCAAGGGGAAGCTGCCGAAAAAGGTCACGGCAATAATGGCCCAGAGCATTTTCGTCCAGAAGAAAGGACTCCCCTCAGCGCTACTCAACCGGATCAAGCGATTGGGCGCCTTCCAGAATCCGGAGTTTTACAAGAAGCAGAAGATGCGCCTTTCCACCCACAGCACCCCGCGGGTCATTGCCTGCTTTGAGGAATTGCCGGAACATGTGGGCCTGCCGAGGGGGTGTCTCGATGCTTTGCAAGCGCTTCTCACTGAGCATAGCATCGGCTTGGTCCTCGAAGATAAGCGCCAGGAAGGACCCCACACCGATTTCACCTTCCAAGGGATGCTGACAGACATCCAGCAGCAGGCTGTCGACGAATTGCTACGGCATGACATCGGCATATTTGTCGCTCCACCCGGTTCCGGTAAGACCGTGGTCGGCGCTTGGCTGGTCGCAGCCAGAAACTGCTCGACCCTTATCCTGGTCCACCGTAAACCGCTCCTGGACCAGTGGGTGGCCCAGCTCTCTCGCTTCCTAAATCTGCCTACAAAGTCAATCGGAACTATAGGCTCGGGGAAGAGCAAAGCGACCGGCGTTCTGGACGTGGCCATGATGCAAAGTCTGGTTCGTAAAGATGAGGTTGCCGATCTCGTGGCCGACTATGGCCAGGTCATCGTGGATGAATGTCATCACCTACCGGCATTCTCATTTGGGCGGGTGCTGGCCGAGGTCAAGGCACGGTATGTGGTTGGGCTGACCGCAACCCCCTACAGGCGGGACGGCCATCAGCCGATAATCCACCTCCAGTGCGGGCAGACGCAATTCTCGGTGCAACGCAAACAGTTGGCGTCGGAAGGTGACTTCACCCGCAGGGTGATCCTCAGGGAAACCGGTTTCACTCTGTCGGAAGCTGACAGCGAAGCTACCATCCAAGAAATCTATGCCCGCTTGACAATCGATCGGCAGCGAAATCAACTTATCATCGTTGATATTCGGCAGGCCCTCGCCGAAGGGAGGTCGCCGATTCTCCTGACCGAGCGAAAGGACCACCTGGAATTCTTTGCCGCGGAACTTCGCGACACGGTAAAGCACATGATAGTGCTCCAGGGAGGTATGGGAGTGAAACAGCGGCGCAGGGTCATGGAGCGTCTGGCTTCAATTCCTGATAAGGAGGAGCGATTGATTCTCGCTACCGGCCGCTACATCGGCGAGGGATTCGATGATGCCAGGCTGGACACCCTTTTTCTGGCGCTGCCGTTCTCTTGGAAGGGGATGCTGGTGCAGTACGCCGGCAGACTCCATCGCCTCCATCCAGGTAAGGAGGAGGTACGGGTCTACGACTATGTTGACGTGGCGGTGCCGATGCTGGCGAAGATGCATGACAAGCGCATGAAGGGATTTAAGGCGATGGGGTATTTGCAGACTTCACAAGAGACCATCTGTTACGCCCCAAAACTCGTAATGCGTTGAAATTAAATGAGATTGCTCCAAAAAATGATTTCTGCTAAAAATAGCACAAAAAATAAATGGCCGATTTCATTAAAGAAATCGGCCATCTTAATTTTGGCTCCCCGTCGTGGACGAACTTCGAACTTTTGAAGGCATATTAGACGAGACCGGAACCGATTTTTGGAAATGAAAAAGGCCATTCTCCTTTCGGATATGGCCTTGGATTTTTGGCTCCCCGAGCGTAACGCTCAGCAAAACTCTTTCACTTACTGTTTCGGGTTTGTGATGAACCCGATTAAGAAAAACCATCCGAGAACGGAATACAGGTTTCAGAGAATTCACTGCTAACGTGACTATAGAATGTGGGCAAGAGACAGCTTTTGTTGCTTGTCCCCCACAAGATGCCCGCCTTCAATATTCTCATCAATTCTTCACTCCAGATTATGCTACGTATCTTTATCTCGCATCTAAAGATCCTTGCCAACCGGTCGGCAATCGTCCGCGCTACCTTGAGAATCCTCGAATGGTTTACCTCCAGACAAATCGAAACTCTTGAAATAGCTTGACTGCTCAGCACAAGTTCAATATACATATACTAAGTATATGTATATGAGGAGGTGAATCATGGCTCTTTGTGGAAACGATCATAGAGCGCTGCTTGCCAGAATTAACCGTATCGAAGGACAGGTGCGCGGAATCCGCAAGATGGTGGAGGATGACCGGGACTGCCTCGCCACCCTGAAGCAGATTGCTGCCACCAGCGGCGCGGTTCGCTCTCTCGGCATGGTGATTCTTGAGAATCATCTGAAAGGCTGCGTCTCCGATGCCGTCAGAGACAAGACAGACGATGACGAACTGATTCATCAGGTAATCGAAATTTTTAACAAGTTCAGCAAGTAGGAGGAAAAATCGGTCATGATTGGGCGTTTTTCACACCAAGGTGTCTACCGGGAATTAATGCTGTCAGGGGAGTTTCACAGAACCGCGCTTGCAGGCGTTCTGGCTCTGGTCAGTTTCCTTTGGGACAAGAATTGCTTTGCGCCTTCGCATGTAAGCACAATCCTTGCGCTCAGTTCGGTGGGTCTTAATGGTCTGCCGATTGTGTGGGGAGCGGTTCAAGGTTTAATGGAGCGCAGAGTCAATGTCGATGAACTTGTTAGCCTGGCAATCATCGCCAGCTTGATCCAGGGCGAATACCTGACCGCGGCCGTCGTCGGCTTTGTCATGGTTATGGGATCGCTGATCGAACAGGCCACCAGTGAATCGGCCAGAAAGGCAATTCAGAGCCTTATCGACATCGCACCCGAAACCGCTACCGTCATGGCGGACGGTCGGGAACAAACGGTTCCCCTTGAACAGGTGAAGGTGGGTGATCGGCTCCTGGTCAAACCCGGCGAACGCATTCCGGTTGACGGTCGTGTCACCAAAGGAGTGACAGCAGTTGACGAATCGAGCATGACCGGCGAGCCAATCCCTGTCGAAAAGTCTCCCGGCGATAACCTCAGTTCCGGCACGCTGAACCAGAACGGCGTCATAGAGATGGAGGCGACACGGGTCGGAGAGGACACAACTCTCAGCAAGGTCATCAAGCTCGTCGCGGATGCGGAAGCCCATAAACCGAAAGGGGTCAGAATCGTTGACCGCTATGCCCAGTGGTTCACCCCCGCCATCCTCCTATGCGCTGGAATTACCTGGTTTGTGACCCAAGACGTCAGCAGAGCGATTACAGTATTAATCGTCGGCTGCCCCTGCGCCCTTATTCTTGCTGCGCCTACAGCAATTGTCGCAACAATCGGCCGGGCGGCGCGGGCCGGCATTCTTGTCAAGGGAGGAGGTTTCCTGGAAGAGGTCGGCCGCGCCGACGTTGTTCTGTTCGACAAGACAGGCACCCTGACCGAAGGCAAGCCTCTTGTCGGCGCGATTGTCACTGTTGACGGCTTTTCCAATGAGGATGCGCTGGCGAAAGCGGCCAGTGTCGAGCAGCACAGTACTCACCCCCTTGCCCGTGCCGTGCTGAAAGCGGCACACTACGCGCGTGTCACCATCCAGCACGCGGAAGAGATGTTTACCGAGATTGGCCTCGGAGTGCGCGCCAGGGTCGAGGGACGCCTCGTTGAGGTAGGGAGCGCCTACATGGGGGGCGACAGCATTCAAGTTCCGCTGAGTTTGAGAAGCCATCTGGAGACATTCAAGGAAAGCGGTGCCACCCCACTGGTAATTTTCGAGGAACATCAACCGGTTGCAGTGATGAGCGTGGCAGACCATGTTCGTGATGCGGCAGCGACTACGGTAGCGCATCTGAAGTCCCTGGGCATGGAACGGGTGGGCATCCTCTCAGGCGATCATGAGAAATCCGTGAGGCGAGTTGCCGATTCAGTCGGAATTACGGACACCTGGTCGGAGTTGAAGCCACAGGACAAACTGGAAGTTATCACCGGTTTCCAGGGGAAGAAGCATTCAGTGATCTTCGTCGGGGACGGCATCAATGACGCCCCGGCGCTTACCGTTGCCAACGTCGGCATTGCCATGGGAGCGGCAGGAACCCACGTGGCCCTGGAAACCGCCGACATCGCCCTTATGAAGGACGATATTTCCAGACTCCCTTTCCTGATCGGCCTGAGCCGCAGAATGACAACGACTATCAAATGGAACATCGCATTTGGAGTGATATTCAACGTCGTGGCGGTCGCGGCAAGCGGCGCCGGTTTCCTCACTCCCATCATGGGGGCGGTAGTGCATAACGTGGGCTCGGTCCTGGTGGTTCTGTCTTCGGCCAGCCTGGTGTTCGCATCGGACAATCAGGCATAAAAATACTTGATCAGGTCTAATCTTCCGCCCAACATCTGCACCTCACCGTGACCCTGCGGTATTGCTGTTGATTAGATTGCTCTTCGGCAAAAATTTGGATAAATCGGTTGTAACCCTCAAATCTTTTCAAGGGGCAGCTTAATGGATTGGATAACGATTTTTGGTATCGCCCTGGCCTTGGCCATGGATGCATTCGCTGTCGCTTTGGCCGCAGGAGCAGTTCTCCAGCCTCTGACACGACGTCATCTGTTTCGATTAGGGTTTCATTTTGGCCTGTTCCAGGCGCTGATGCCCATTGGTGGTTGGCTCATCGGCATGTCAGTGCAAAAATGGATTTCGGCATACGATCACTGGATCGCCTTTGTGTTACTCGCTTTTGTGGGAGGCAGGATGATCCTAGAAGCATTTGATGAGAAAAAAGAAAAAGCAATTATCGACCCTACCAGAGGTCTCACTATGGTTATGTTGTCTGTTGCTACAAGTATAGATGCCTTGGCGGTGGGGTTATCTCTTGCCATGCTTGGCGTCAGCGTCTGGCGGCCGGCTACTGTCATAGGTATAGTCGCCGGAGTACTTACGGTGTTAGGTATGCTTCTTGGGAGACGATTAGGAGATAACTGGGGAAAGCGTGTAGAGATAATTGGAGGTGTGGTGCTCTGTATGATTGGGCTGAAGATCCTCCTCGAACACACACTGCTTAATTGACAGCCTACTGACGGTTTAAGGAAGCCACCAACCGGCCCTGGGAAAATCTTCACACCTCTGAGGTGTAAAATAAAATACATACGTCACAAAAAGTAATTTTAGAGGTGTCGTGTCGTTAGAGGAGTTGGAGAAAAAACAAATCTGGCTGTATGGCCTGGCATTGGCTGTCGGAGCGGGACTCGGGCAATGGTGTCCTGACTTCGGGGCCGGTCTGGAGTTTTTGATCACCCCCGTGCTCGCGGTAATGCTTTACGGAATGTTTGCCCAGATCCCGTTTCTTCACCTGCGCGAGGCATTTTCCAACCGGGCGTTTGCCGTCGCATTGCTGACGGTAAATTTCGCCGTGGTTCCCCTCGTGGTCTGGCTGCTGACACGCTTCCTGCCACAGCATCCTCCGCTGCTGCTCGGGGTATACCTTGTTCTGCTTGCTCCGTGCATCGATTACGTCATTGTCTTTACCCACCTTGGGCGCGGCAACGCTCGTCTGGTGCTTGCATCGACCCCCTTGCTCCTTTTTGCGCAAATGATTCTCTTGCCCCTGTATCTATGGTTATTCATGGGGAAGGATGCAGTCTGGATAATGCAGGCCGGACCGTTTCTCGATGCTTTTCTGATGCTTGTTGTCTTGCCGCTGCTGCTCGCCCTGGCCACCGAATACTGGGCCAAACGGAAACGTAGCGGAGAGGTCTTGCTCCGCGCAAGCACCTGGCTACCTGTGCCGTTCATGGCGCTCACCCTGCTCCTCATCGTCTCCTCCCAGTTCTCAAGAGTCTGGGAATACCTTCCTCTTGTCGCTAAGGCAGTGCCGGTTTACCTGGCATATCTGATCATTGTGCCGTTTGTTGCCCGACTGGCGGCGAGAGCGTTCCACCTGGACGCTCAGGCCGGGAGATCGTTGATCTTCAGTGCCATGACACGCAATTCACTAGTGGTGCTCCCACTGGCATTGGCATTACCGTCCGCATGGGGCGTGACAGCGGCGGTCATTGTAACACAGACACTTGTGGAACTTGTCGGTGAAGTAATTTACATCCGCCTGGTACCATCTGTCATCGTTCCGGATTGACACCGGGGAAGCACGCGAAAGGTCGAAACGTTTTCCACACCACGGTCGATATACCCGGACACCGTAAGGGATTTTCGTCCACATACCAAAACCCTTGTCGGGAACATTCCTACATTTACCGACTATATCCTCTAAAGCTGACTAGGCTTTAAGCATTCGATAGTCTTTTTCTAATTCTTCAATCGAATCATATCTTTTTTCAATTCCCAGAAGTCTCTTCAACAAAATAGATTGTTTTTCCGGTAACACCAGTTCTTCAAACCATGGCTTTGGTTTTAAGTTATTACTTTCAAATGTAGTATAGTGAAGATGCAATAGAAAATCTCCCAGATATGAAAAGTCAATATCCGCTGTGCAGGCCTGATTATCCACCCATCTGGCCAAACCAAAATCCACCAAATATACTTTACCTTTGTTGTAAATAGTATTTGGCACTCGGATGTCTCTATGTATCACTCCACTGCTATGTAAATATTTGAGTATCTGGATGATTTGAAAACCTATCTCAAGGATTTCTTCTGTTTGGAAGATGCGATTATCATTGTAAATCAGCTCCTCGAAGGTTTTGCCCTCTTTATACTCCAGGACATAACCTTTGAATTTCGTGGTGGAGATTTTTGAGATGAGCCGTGGGATACGTTCATGGTCGATGCTCTGAAGGATTTCCTCTTCAAAATAACAATTATTCCCGGCTTTTTTTGAAATCCTGTTTTTCAGCTGCTTTAAAATAAACCTGTTCGAATCTTTGCACGCCAGATAGCATATGCCGTATCTGCCTTCACCAATCACATCTAAAACGGTATATTCGCCAATTGCTTCCTGTGGTGAATATACCTTGTCCCTGGCAAAAAGTCTCATGACCATGATTTGTGGCGAGGTCGATAAGAACGCTTTGCGTGGTAGTCATGATCCGGGGAATGGCTGGAGGAATGTCTGCGTCGAGACGAAAAAAGCAGGCCCAGTATCCAGCCTAAAATACCGGAAGGTGCTCGGTGTGACCTTTTATAATAATCACTGCCGTAGTTGTGCCGTGCGTAATGTCGTTTGCCGGATGAATTTGAAAAGAATTTACTCATGGTTACTCTCCTTTGCGTATGCAATTGACTTCCTATTGTCATATTTCAGACAACCCTATACATTTACCCGAAAACCCTCTGAAAGATGTGGTAGTACTCATAGACCATCACCAGCAGCCAGACCAGAATGGCAACGCCGGTTGCCGCGGCTGAAATATCCTTGATAACCCCGATTTTTTCATTCTCCTCCGTAACCAGAAAATCGCAGATCGCCTCTATGGAACTATTGAAAAGCTCCGACGCCAGCATCAGACCCGTTACAATCAGAATGGCCATCAAATCTATCCACTGTTCAAAATAACAACTTATTCCAATCGTGAAGAGGGAGATAACCACCTTGTACGCCACGCTGGCGTCGTTCAGTACGCTGAACCTCAGGCCGTTCAGGATAATTCGCATCTTGCGGACAGGACGATAACCCGGCTCACCCGTACCCAGGAATTTGTTTCGCATCAGGATACTTCCCGTATTTCGTTACGCGTTTAGCGTGTCACGAGAATTCATCCGAGGTCATTGCAACGTTATAACGCAGATCAAGCCTTCAGTGAAGTAATCCTGTTCTCCGGGCCCTTGCCGGGCAACCGGCTTGACGAATAATGCATCGTTATCCGAGACAACCTGATGGGTCGTGTGCAGGTCGTGCGAGAGCCCATCCCTTTCCCTGTCGATATCCGGAACGGTTCTCGGGATTAGCAGCCACCTGAATCCATCAGTCCGGGTGACAAGACCAATGTATGCCGAACTGCCGTCCGGCATGGTAAGGCGCGTTTTCCAGAATCTCGCCTCGTGACGCATTCCGGGCGTACCGGTAAGACTCGGCTTCACAAAGCTTAATTCATTGGCTCGGCCGTTCCAGAAGGCCGGGGCTATGGGTGCTGCGAGGTAGCTCCCACGTTGTATTCTGGTTGCGGCAAATCGGGTCACCGAACCAAAACTGATAGGATCAGGAACCAGCCAGCCGGCCTTCCGCATTGAAGCCGTGAGCGAGCCATCGTTACCGGCAAGTATCATGACATTCAGCGGCGTTCCCTCATGTGCCGTTATGGACTCGGTATATCTCGGCAATTTCAGCCTTTCAAAACCAACGACGATATTCTCGACGACTACCGGGACTTCCTGCTTTACGGTGGCTCGCTTGTCGGGATGGTAGCTGGCGCCTGTAAGTAGATAAAACGCCACAGCAATCAAAATAAAGAATGCAGACGCCGAACGGAGCACCTGAGGTTTGAAGGATGGACGTAAATGCGGCGGCCACCGATCAGTCGACAACCCGGTAAGACAGATGCCGATTATGAGCCAAAGCATTCCCAGCAGATACCCTCCGATGACGTCGCTGAGGAAGTGGACGCCGAGGTACAGCCTGCTGAAACCGATAGCAGCGATCAGCATAATTGCTACAAAGCAAAAGTTCAGCCTGTTACGCCACGCTCCGATATGCCGCAACAGGACGTAGGTGATAAATCCAAAGAACGCTACGGAAATGACAGCGTGTCCGCTGGGAAACGAATAGAATGTCTCGTCGTAGACGCCGATTTCAGGCGGACGCTGGCGGTGAAGAATTATTTTGCCCAGCGCGGTAGTCAGGTAGCTTCCACCAAGACAGACCCAAAAAGGGAGGATATAGCCCGTCCTGTTCCACATCCAGAACATCACGGTAGCGATGGCGGCAAGCCCCAGCACTATTTTTGCTTTACCGAGCAGAGTGATCCAGAGAAAGCTTTTCACCAGGCTTTCTGAACGGCAGACGTACAGGAGATCCGCAAAACGGGTGTCTATGGCTGCAATGCTTTCCCTGTTTACAACATCTTCGACCACTCCCACGAAAGCCAGAAAAACATATAGAAAGACTATTCCCAGAAGTGTGAGCGGCAAGCCGGAAAATTTTCCGGGATCGAGGCGGCTTCTGTATAAGTCGAGAAACCGTGGATGCTTATCGAATACGTTCCGGAGCAACTGAATCCCCGAGACTCTATGCAACAGAAATCGTAACCCGCTCCCGACGCATGCCGTAATCTGCTTTCCCTTGGTCAGGATGAATCTCTCCAACAGGTAGGTAATTATCAGGAACACTACTATGGCCGCCAGAAGGAACCCGACCCTGCCGCCCCATATCTCCACCATGTTCCAGACATTGCCGAAAAGATAGCCGACGAGCAGGTGCGAGCCTGCCCAGAGGACAGCGCTCAGGCAGTTCCAGAGGTAGAACTGCCGCACGTCCATCCTGGAAATGCCGGCAACAAAGGGTATGACTGCCCGAAGAGGACCGAGGAACCTTCCCAGGAACACGCTCTTGCCGCCGTGCTTCCGGAAAAACGCTTCACCCCTTTCCAGGTAGCTCGCCCGGAAAATCCTGCCGCCCTCCGTAAACAGTACCTTTCCCCTCTTGCCAAGACTGTAGCTGATTCCGTCTCCCAGGATGGCGCCTGCCGTGGCAAACCAGATAAGAGCGGAAAGATCCCAGTAACCCCGGGCAGAAAGGGCGCCCATGAGAACGACGAGGGTGGCTCCCGGAACCGCGAGGCCCACGAATGCCATCGATTCGAGCAAGGAAACCAGAAGCAGTACCCAGTATCCGAGCATTCGGAAGTGCTCGATTTTGGGGAGGAGAAAAGCAATCAGGTCCATATTCGTAACGTACCCTTCACTCTCCGGCTTCCATATGCATTTTTGGCTACTTTATCGACCATATTTCTCACTCGAAATTTGCCGCCTTCCACATGATTAACAGTAACCAGAGGATAATTGGAATGAACACCAATGCTCTCATCAATAATCACTCCAGATAAGGTTACGTATCGCTATCTCGCTTCTGCTAACGGCAAGTACTTTTTTGAATTTCCTTTTTTGCATCTGTCACTCCCTGGAAATGAACTGCTTTCAGCGCCTTTCCATGTAGGTCCTTTACCCTGACTCACCTTCCCCCGACGCGAAGCAGCAGCTTGTGTCCCTATGCACTTATTGGAAAAGGCTTGGTTGTCTCATAGCTCCGCTTCTTTCAGGAAAAATTTCAACGAGCCAACCTCAAATTTTCTTGAAATAACCTCGAAAACCGCCGCGAGCCATTACGTGGCCGGGGAGGGAGCCCGCGCCGGCTGCGGCGGTTTTCGAAGGTGCAGAGACGGTGGACGCTTGCCCGCCCTCTCATTATCGTTTACAGCTTGTTCCAACCGAATGCTCTTACCATAATCGTCACTCCTCCAATTCTATCCAGTATCCGCATATGAAGCAGGAGAAGCCTTTAGGAGACAATCTATTCTGCGTCACTATTGCGTATCGATACAGACCTCTGGTTGTCCTGCATTTCGGGCAGGGCATAATTCTTTCTTTTGCGGTCTTTTTTCCGCTGTGGGCTTTTGGTCGCGTCATATGCCTGGAATTAACGTATTGGGTTTAGAATTTCATAATTGAGTTGTGAGTTCATAAAGCTTTTCGAGATAAACCGTCCATGTGGGTTCCCGTTTCGGTGACATCGGTTGACCACGGGACGCACACTCGCTGCTCAGGAATCGAGGCAGAGCCGTCGTCGCTTCGCAATCCACTGGGCGATTGCCTCACGCAGGATTTCCGGGTAACTCTTCGAACTCGATTTAGCGATTCTTTCCAGACTTTGCCTTTCATCATCGCTGAGTCTCAGGCTGACCAGGTTCTTCTGAGAAGAGTCGGAATGTTTCTTTTTCTGCTTCTTGTCAGGCTCTTTGTTGAATTGTCTTTTATTGTTCGGCATTGGTTTTATCTCCTTTTCACACGTTTTCCAGCACGACTGGGCGTGCCTTTCTACCGATGGTCACCGAAGCGAGGATTGATATGACCAGGGTTGCAGTGATAACCGACAGGGACAAGGGGGGCGGCACATGAAAACCGCTTACCACGGCCAGCATCTTGACGCCGACAAAGGCCAGAATGAACGAGATGCCGTACTTCAGGTAGACGAACATCCCCATGACATTGGCCAGGAGAAAGTAGAGCGCCCGAAGCCCCATGATGGCAAAGACATTGGAGGTGAAGACAATGAACGGGTCCAGAGTGACGGCAAAGATGGCCGGGATGGAGTCGAGGGCGAACACCACGTCGCTGGCCTCCACCATGAGGAGCGTCACCAGCAGGGGGCTCGCCAGCCAAATCCCTCTGCGGCGGGTGATAAACCAGTCACCGCGGACTTTTTTGGTAACAGGCAGGAATTTACCAGCCAGCCTGACGATCAGGTTCTTCTCCGGGTCGATCTTGCCTTCGCCGCTGCAGGCCATTTTGACAGCGGTAACGATCAGCAGGCCGCCGAAGACGTAAAAGAGCCAGTGAAACCTTTCCAACAGCTCGATTCCGGCAACGATGAAGATGCCGCGCATGACCAGCGCGCCGATGATCCCCCATTTCAGGATGCGCGCCTGATGGTGGTCGCGGATGCCGAAGTAGGAGAAGATCATGATGAACACGAACAGGTTGTCCACCGACAAGGCCTTTTCAATTACATAACCGGTGAAAAACTCCACCGCTTTGCCGCTCCCCATCGTGTACCAGATACCGGCATTGAAGGCCAGGGCAAGCCCTACCCAGACGATGCTCCAGCCAAGCGCCTCCTTGAACGAGACGGTGTGGCTCTTCCGGTTAAGCCCCAGGTCAATCACCAACATAATCGCCAGCAGCACGGAAAAGATGATCCACATGAACACTAGCGGTCTCCTATTAAGCCGGCCAGGGGTGTGACCATGACAACCGCTTCAGCCGCCTTTTTCATTCCCGACAGGCCGCTATCACTTCCCATCAGAATTCCAACCAGGGTTCTTTCCATAAAGTTTTCTCCTTGTCGTACATTTCAAGCAGCATGACCTGTGGAGGGCCGCTGCTGTTTTTCCATCAAACCGGCTGTCAGATACAGGAATGCGCCGAGACAGATTGCCATGTCGGCAACGTTGAACGCCGGCCAGTGATGGTTCTTCCAATAGAAGTCGAGAAAATCTATCACTTCGCCGAGACGAATCCGGTCGATCAGGTTGCCGCAGGCGCCGGCAAAGATACATGACAGGGCAACGACGGATACCTTTTCGGTCCTCTTCGACTTGTACAAGGCGACCAAAATGGCGGCGAGTGCAATCATCGATACGCCTATTAGAAAGGGAATGCGGAATCCGCTTTGCGCGAACAGCCCAAAAGCCGCCCCCGGATTGCGCACGTAGGTAATATTGAAAAAGTTGTCGATCACCGGGACCGATGCATACAGGGGCATACCGTGGTCGATGCAGAGCTTCGTGACTTGGTCAATGATCAGACCGAACCCGGACACTACCGAAAATATCACATAGTTATGTATGGGCACTGTGACCTCTTGTGTCTCCACTTTGGCTGACAACACGGCTGCCTGAGCAACTCTGCGCCTGTATGATAGTCGCCTCTGCAAGCAGTATATGTCGCTGCTGCTCCGCAGGACGCTTACCGAGTAGCAACTGGAGAGATGTAAAGTGTATTACTGTTAATTCAGTTGGAGAAGAGACTAGTTTTCTGGCGGGACAAAGATGGCGAGATAGACCTCAGGAATGTGTCTATCGGTATTTGGATGGAAAAACGGCCTTCCGGCAAAATTTGCTTTCACTGCACATGAAATCGGAGTTTCTCCCGCGTCAGGACAGCATTCAGTGCCATCACAGCAGCCATCGACAGGAGTGTCTGGAGAATGTACCGGTTGGCTCTCCCGTTCCTCTGCGGAGTGGTCCATTGACAACAGGTTACAGGCGCACTCGTCCTTCGACGCCCATGATGTCGTCTCATGGGCAAATGAGTTGAATGGCGCTATCAGCACCACAACGAGAAGGAAGATGGCCTTTATAAGGTTTCTAAAAGAAATGACCATATTATATTACCTGTCAGGAACCCGGCTCCGGAGAAGGAGCTTCCTGAGTTGTTCTGGCGAGAAGGTACCCTGCCACCGCCAATAACGCGAGACTTACCACCTCGACCATGGGAGTCAGAATCCGTTCGGGGATATTCTGATGGATGCCGTAGATCCCGAAACCGATGAAAACGAGCGCCGCGCCCCACTTTACCGCCCGTTCCGGGATATGTTTACCCATGACGATGCCGATGACGATGCCGATGGCATCGGCGACCAGCATGCCGATATTGGTGCCGAACCAGACTTCTATCGGCGACTGGTACTTGGCAGCCAGGGCAACTGTGGCCAGTTGGGTCTTGTCTCCCATCTCGGCAACAAAAAAGGCAATGGCAACCGTCCAGAATGGCGAGAATGAAAAGCGTTTATCCTCACCTTCCAGTTGGTCACCCCGGATAGTCCAGAGCCCGAAAAGCACAAACGAAACAGCCGCAGCTATCTGGATGGTGGAGAGCGGCACGAAGGCGGTCAGGTAGTTCCCCACCGCAACCGCAAGCAGGTGATTGAGGGCAGTGGCGACAAACACGCCCCAGAGGACCGTGGTTGCCTTATAACGCGTGGCGAAAGCCATGGCGAGCAGCTGGGTCTTGTCGCCCATTTCGGCCAGAATTACGAATATCAGTGATGCCCAGAACGCTGTCATGCCCTATTCTCCTGAAGAAGTGATGTCTGCTGGAACCGCGGTGGTCTTTGCCGTGCGCCGTTGAATCATGATGTATACCGTCAGAAGCAGAAAGCACCCGGCAGCTGCCCAAACTACTGCCTGCTTTGAGTACGCCATGATCAACTCTTGATTACGGCCGATTTCGTAGCCGATCCAGGTCAGGATCGAGCACCAGATGAACGCTCCCAACAGGGTGTAGGCCGAGAAACGCAGGTGGTTCATACCGGACAGTCCGGCGGGAATTGAAATCAGATGCCTCATCACGGGCAGCAGCCTGCCGATAAAGGTGGAGATTTCTCCGTGGCGCAGGAAAAACTTCTCTACCTTCTGGAATTTGGCCGGCGGAATCAGGAAGTATTTCCCGTACCTGAGTATCAAGGGCCGCCCCAGATAGCGGGCACCGTAATAGTTGGCATAGGCTCCGGCAAGACTCCCGACAGTACCGGCGGCTATCGCTATCCAGGGATTCATGAGCCCCTGATGGGCAAGATATCCTGCTGGCGGCATGACCAGTTCGCTCGGCACGGGAACCAGCGAACTCTCCATGGCCATAAGAAGAAACAGCCCCGGATACCCCATGGAGCCGATTCCGTCAACCAGCATCAGCATCAGATCATGAATCATTCTCGTACTCTCCGTTATCAGGATTATCTTATTTCCATGGCTTCCAGCCGTGCGATTCGCTCCTCCATGGGAGGGTGTGTCGAAAACAGCGACATGAGACCACCGACGGTCAACGGGTTGACGATGAACATGTGGGCCGAGGCCGGTCGCGCCTCGGTCATTGGAAGCATGTGGGAAGCGGCGTGGAGCTTTCTCAGGGCATTGGCCAAGGCGAGCGGATTGCCGCAGATCCGGGCGCCGCTCTCGTCGGCAAGGTACTCCCGGGAGCGGGAGACCGCCATCTGGATCAGCATGGCGGCAATGGGGGCAATGATGGCCATGGCCAGGGAACCTATCAGGCCGCCGGAACCCTGCTCATCGTCTCTGCGTCCGGCGCCCAGCAGGGCGCCCCACTGGAGCATGTTGCCGATCATGGAGATGGCGCCGGCAAAGGTGGCGGCAATGGTTCCCACCAGGATATCCCGGTTCTGGACATGGGCCAGTTCGTGAGCCATGACCCCTTCCAGTTCCGCCGGCGAGAGGATGCGCAGGATTCCCTCTGTCGCCGCGACCGCGGCGTGCTGGGGATTGCGTCCGGTGGCGAAGGCGTTCGAGCTGTCCGAGGGAATGATGTAGACGCGGGGCATGGGTAGTCCCGCCTTGAGGGCGAGACCCCGAACCATGCCGTAGAAAGCCGGGTGGTCATGCTCGGAGATCTCCCGGGCGCCGTACATTTTCAGGACAATCTTGTCGGAAAACCAGTAGGAGAAGAAATTCACGGCACAGGCCATGAGGAAGGCGAAGACCATGCCGGTCGTGCCTCCTAGGGCGTTCCCCATGAAAACCATGAGCACGGTGAGGATGGAAAGAAGGAGGATGGTTTTGATTCTGTTCATCATGGTTACCTCCGACGGCCTTTATCAGCTCCCTCTATGGGAACCGGATTTCGCCGGAGGTAAATAAAAAAGACCTTTACCCCCGGCATGGTTGCCTGGATAAAGGTCTTGTTGACAGGAAAACTGCCCCGGTCCCGGGTCTTTCGACCGTATTGACGGAATCCGGGTCGGCCTTTTCTCCGGCCGATAACTACTCCCCTTTAGATGGTTGAGATATAGTTGATTACCGTTTCAGTTGTCAAGAAATATTTTCAGCCTATCGTTAGCATACAAGTCGGAACTTGTAATCGCAAGCGGCTACCGATTCAATTTAATAGAATTATTGCTAATTTTATTTCGTTGCATAGACAAGTCTTGTCATGATTTTGCTGCCGTGGCTTATGCCGCGCTGCTTTTTGTAATAAGGATAACACCTGCACAGACCAGTATAGTACCAGCCCAACGCAGTGGTGTAACTACCTCACCAAGAAAATATTGCGACAGGAAGACAACCAATACGTAATTCAGGGCTTGCATCGGCAATGCCACCGAGAGGTCTTCCCAGGAAAGTACCGCCAACCAGAGCAAAAAGAATACGGCAAGCATTGCCGTGCCCAGGATTAGCTTGGGACTGCTCAGCGCTTGAAAAGCCGCATGCATTATCCCTCTCAGGTTCATGGCTGAGAGGTCCCCGAGTTCCTTCATTCCCTTCGTCAATAGTATATCTCCGATGGTTCCGGCTGTAACCGCCAGCAGCATCACAATACCAGTTTTAAGCATAATTATATTCCTCTCCACTATCGTGTCTCAGCCTAAATCCGAGCATGCTATTGTTGCAGACTCACCGTCCCCCTACATTTTCAGGCCTGCCTTGTCGGAAAACCGGCAGACGAAGAAATCATGGCGTAGGCCCTTCGGAAGGCGAGAACCATGCCGGTTGCGCCGCCCAGGGCGCTCCCGATGAAAACCTTGCGTTTGGTAAAGGAGTGGCTTTGATACTGCTCATCACTTTTGCCTCCGAAGACCTGGACCTATGCCTGCATCTGAACAGAATTCACCGGGATAAATAAAAAGACCTTTACCCCCGGCACAGTTGCCTGGATAAAGGTCTTGTTGGCAGGAAAACTGCCCCGATCCCGGGTCTTTCGACCGTATTGACGGAATCCGGGTCGGCCTTTTCTCCGGCCGATAACTACTCCCCTTTAGTTGAGCGAAATATATTTATTGAATGCATCATTTGTCAAGATAAAAACTTTCAACATCACAACACAACTTTCCAAATGTTAGATAAATGTGCCGGAACGCCGGAATTTGAATGAAATGGTTTCGACAGACAACGAAAAAGGCCATACCCTGTTCGAATATGGCCTTGAAAGTTTGGCTCCCCAGCGCCGATGGATCTGGGCACTGGGAAGAGCGAATTTACATATGATCCAACATCGTTGCTTTGCAACGCAGATGCCCAATGCACTTGCTGGTTCGACTACATTCGGCTTGAATGCCAACTATTTATTTGACTGATTGTTTTCTGATAGTCGGACTGATGCTGAACCTTTGGCGTGACGAACTTCCGGGAGCGGATCGTTTTGGACTACTTCTGCCCATTTCGTCACCGTCGGATCAGCCTCGAACCCACAAATAGACATAGCAAGTGCCAAGTGAGCGCAACCGTACCGTAACAAAGGAATGTCAACTTCGCTGCTCTCACTATGTTCACGATCGTAACGTAATTCCTCGATGAGATAACGGAGGCCGTCCAAAGCCATTTGGGAAATGACATCGCGTTGCTTGTTAGACCCATTTGTAAAGACCCAGTTAGCTACCTTGAGGGCATGAATGAGCACACCTTTTCGCCGAGTGGCGATTACCACCCCGATCTCCCGTAATAAATCATCAGGTGGGGGTGTAATTGAAGGCGCTTCATCCGAAGCAGCACTGAGCCAACCATGAAGCCCTATGATTGCCTCTTCCGCTATGGCCAAATTATCTGCGGCGAGACCCTTCCTCAATGACATGGCGATCTCGTCGACTTTGTTTGGCAATGACTTAGAAAGCCCTGCGTACAGCCGGAAGCCCGGTGTATCTAACTGATTCATAGCAGACACCTTGGCAAACAACGATTCGGCAACGGCAGGCGGTAAATTGATTTTAGGTAATATAGACTGGAGGCCTTCAACACCTGAAGGAGAGCCAAGCATGTCGAATGGGTCATTATCCGAAGTTACTGGGAGCTTTATCCAATCTTCAATAATAGCAATAATATTGTTAGATTCATCCTCCGACAGAATCAGAGGTCGATTGTGATTTTTGAGACCTTCGATAGCAGTTCCTACATACCAAAAAAACTCATTGATCTTTTTTCCGTCCTTGAGTTCTTGTGAACCAAGCCATTTTTTGCGGAAACGCTGTTCGGCAATGCCTGGCTCAGGTTCAGGCAGTAATATAAACATCCAATCGTTTAGAGATGTCCCTAGTGGAAGATTATCCGATGCTTGCCAGAGGGCTTGTGCGACAAGGTCTTGCTCAAATCTTGTGAGACTACCCCATAAAGTCAGTGGCACAAGCCTTACTGCCGCACGTTTCCGAGCTTCTCCGGTGCTGCGTAACCCTCGGATGATCATCTGAACGATTTCCGCCCAGGAAGCCTCTGTTTCTGAGGTGCGGATGGGTGCGGGAATTTCGTCGTCATTGACAAGTAACCCTCCGGTATCGGGATAGAATTGGAAAGCATCAAAACCATCAAGCCCAGAAATCGGTGCGCTCAATACCTTGAGGACAAGCCCAGACCTTACATTTTTCGGCAGTGTTTCCCAAGATCGTGCTAACAAGTTATCCATGACTTTATAAAGCCAACTGCGTTTGGCCACTCCCTCCGTACGGTAGTAACCCAATCCAAGGTTAAAGATGTCTTCCGCTTTTTCAGGAGTCAGACGTAATACTAAGCGAGAAAGGGCTTCGATAGCCACTCGCAGCCGAGTCAACCAAAATACCGACTTTTTTGTGTGGGAGATGGCCCTGGGAAGGGCATAATTAATAACACTGGTGACAAGTTCGACCAATGTGGCCACTTCTTCAATAGGCAGGACGGCAATACGGGTTCGAGACCAGACACGGTTAAAGGTTTCATCGTCTTCAGATGTCGAAACGCGTAAGGCTATGCGAAACGCTAATGCGTAGTCGTTGTCTATTAGGTGATCTGCTGCAATTTTCAATAGGTCAGATGCGACGACCATATGCGACGCAGACGGTGGTAGTCCAGCAACTTCGCAAAGTCTGACTGCCCGGCGAGCGAAAATCCAACCTTCATATTTCTTGTTTTCCAAATGGATCGTTTTACCCCGACGGGCGCCAAGGTCGAAAAGGGGTATGTCTTTCTTTTTGGGATCACCTCGCAATGTATTGAAAATATCCCTTTTTTGGGAAAAAGCATCACACTCGAAATTTGCAAGTTGTCGCCAACGCTTGAAGGCCGGAGGCGCATCTAACGTTTCGTCAGTCGACGCCCCGAATCGCTGTTCAAAGGCCAAAGCTAGCCATAGGATCCATCCTTCACGCGAAGGACTGGCGAGGGTAAGGCTATCCTGCGGTGCTTCGCGCACAATTGATAGACTCCGATTAAGCAGACGGACTGCCTCCTCGTTGCGATCGGTTTCAATAAGAATAGCAGCTTTTCGCGCCATCCAGATGGGATCGCATCCTTCAGTTTGCCACTCCTTCAATAACTTTTCCAACCCAGCGAAATCTAGGGAATAAAGCGCCCATAAACACTTTTCATGATTGATACGTTGAGCCACGTCCGGGTTGTCATCCATGAAAGGTTGTAGGTTTAACAAGAGTCTGTCGAAAATATCTCGATTGAAGCGCTGTCGAGCTGCAGTCAGCAGCGCCATACCCATATCACGCCAAATCTCTCTGATATCCACCCACCTAACTGAACAATCCACAGGATCATTCATTTTTCGCGTTTTGCAGTCAAATTCCTTTAATATTGTCTGGACCGCAACCTCAAGCGGTTCCGACAAGGGTTCTAACAGATTTTCCCGCAGCCAGACGAGCTCCCTTATTATCGATAACTTTTCGAGAAGTGGAAACTCCGGAATAGTACGAAGGATCACCTGCTCCCAACGGTCAAGTGACATTCTAAAACGCAAATGTTTAGTAGGCGGAATGAACAGCCACCTAGGATAGACATTACGGTTGTGTCGCCAAACGTCGATGATCGCACGAACTTGGGAAAGAAGGCCCGTCGGTTCAGTGTTCAAACCGGGAGGAAGGGGTTCCTTCAAAGGTGCATTCACCGTTACATCTTCGACCGGTTGCAAGAGCTTGGGGATTGGAGACTTGGTCCAATCAGGCGGGAAAGGCCACTCTGTGATTTCGTAAGGTCGACCACGCTCCAGTGTATGGAGTATCCAATCAGTAGCATATCGGTGGCGAAGGTGATCAGGCCAGCTATCGGCCTGTGGGTGTTGGGCGAGATCGATGGGAACGACATTGCGTTCTTCAAGCATGCGACGGCGGTGAGGAGATAAGTCCAACCATCCTGCTAAGTATATTTTAGGGGCCAACTCACCCAGATTATCCCGCACCCATCCAGACCAATGCAGGAAATTGGGGTCGTCACCGGAAAAACCAATCAGGCAAAAGACAGTCTCCATCATCGCTTGCTGCACCGTATTGACAAAAGGGGCGAACTGCTTTGGATAGGTGCGGTAATCTTCCTCAGTAAAGATAAAAGGAACGTGTGCGGGAAACGAGCCATGCAGTTTTACAATTCGTGGCCTTGGCGCTGAGGGAATCTCCTCGATGGTTCGTACGACGCCATACGCCCGATCTGCGACGAATGTCCGACTTCTCTCCAGCAGGGTGTCCCAATTTGTAGTGAAAACGTCTCGCCAGGGAAGACGTAACAAACGGACATGCATGTCTTCTGGGATGTAGTTATCGTCCGGCACCAACTCTCGAATAAGACTGTGCAAGGCGTGCCTACCAAAGGCTGCCTGATATTCTTGCGCAAGACGAAGAAAACCGCTGGTACCTGAAGCCTCAGCAATGGCATTTTTCAAGCGGTCCCCATCTCCGGAAGGATAAAGCTTAGTGCATAAAAGCTTGGCAAGATCCTGCCAAAGACAAAACTCGCGAGCATCCGGATAGGCCTTAATTGCGTTACGACTAAATCCTGCTCCAATCATTACAGATGCGCAGCTTTCCGGGCACTGCCAAAGAGCATCTCGAATGCGATTTATATGGCTTTGATCAGGTAAAATCATGGGGATCTCCAAGTTAGCAGAAGAGGGACATCACTTTTCGGGTAAGAGTACTAGCCTTTTAACACTATATTCCTCATATGCCGTTTTACTGATATCATATAAAAGGTTGATCCTTTTGAATGGCTGCCGTTTTAACGTCCATGATGCCCCCTAACTGCTTGTGCCAGTTCTGCCGTCATCGTCATATCCTCAGATCAAGCCGAAGAAACGCTCGAAGAACGCGCCCAGCTTCTCCAGCACCGTTTGCTTCTTCACCGCATGACAGTTGTTTTTGTTAAACCTTGAAACCGGCGGAAGAATCTTCGTGATCGCCGTGCCAGCAGTCGGGATAGCGCCGTCCCGGAACGCGTAGTCAACAAAAGCCTTCGTCTCGTCGGCGTTGAGCCCTTCATCCGCGATGATCCTGTCAAGCTCCTCAACCTTTTTTGCTGCAATGAAGGCGACCCATTCCGCATCGAGCTTGGCTTTTGTGGAGACTGAATCCACAAACTGTTCGATGAGGTCTTTCTTGTTGCGCAGGCTGGGGCTGGCATTGATTGCACGGTCGATGGCAGCCCGGATCTCCTTATCTTCGCCCGAACCTTTCTTCTTCAGATACTTCTCGACAAGCATCAGGATGTAATCGACGTTGATTTCGACCTGTTTGATCAGCTCGATCTCGAACACCACATCGTCGTTGATCGACTCCTTCTCCGCTTCCGATGTGCTGCGGAATTCGGCATACAGGTTGAGGTACAGGCTCTGGTAATCCTGGAAATCCCGCTCGCTCAGGATTTCGTTGCCCGCGAAATCATCGAATGCCGTGAGAATGTTTTTCAGCCGCAATATCGAGCCAAAGAGCTTGATAAACGCCTTCTGCGCCGCTTCGCCGACAATGGTCTTGCCGAGCGGAAACATCTCAATCAACTCATCAATCCGCTTCTGGTACTCTTTGTAGTACTCGGCGTAAGGCTTCAGCAGCACGATGCCCTTTGCATCCTTGTTACCGAATAGGGCCAGCGCATCGTTGGTTTCCTGTTCGAGATTGCGGAAGGAAACAATATTGCCGTAGGTCTTGACCGAATTGAGGATGCGGTTTGTGCGCGAATACGCCTGGATTAGTCCGTGGGCACGCAGGTTCTTGTCCGCCCACAGGGTGTTGAGCGTTGTGGCATCGAAGCCTGTCAGGAACATATTGACCACGATCACCAGATCCAGCTCACGTTTCTTCAGCCGCTGCGACAAATCCTTGTAGTAGTTCTGAAACTTGTCGGCCGAGGTGTCAAAGCTCGTGCCGAACAGGGCGTTATAGTCTTTAATCGCGGCGTCCAGAAAGTCGCGCGAGCTTTGATCCAGCCCTTCGGTTTCAAATTCTTCCTCGTTCAGCAGGCCATCGGCTTCTTCCTCGTTGGCGGCAAAGCTGTAGATCAGGCCGACCTTGAGACGCCGCGCAGGAGTCAGCTCTTTTTCCTGCTGGGCGAACTCGGCGTAGTAGCGCTTGGCCGCATCAATGGATGCCGTGGCAAACAACGAGTTAAAACCGATCAGACGCTTGCCATCATGGCTGTAGCTGGCATTTCGTTTGGTTTTCTGGTCGAAGTGCTCGCGGATATAGTTCACTACCTGCGTAATGCGCTCCGGGGCCAGTAGCGCTCGCTCCGTGTCGATGGCCGACACCTTCTTATCCTTGATGCTCGACGATGCCTTGATCGTATTGATGTAGTCGATGCGGAATGGCAGCACGTTCTTGTCGTTGATAGCATCGACAATCGTGTAGGTGTGCAGCTTGTCGCCAAAGGCCTGCTCAGTGGTGCGCCTGAGCGGATTACCCGTAGTGCCTGCGTTTTCAGCGAAAATCGGCGTGCCGGTGAAACCGAACAGGTGGTAGCGCTTGAAGACCCTGGTGATTTCGGCATGCATGTCGCCGAACTGGCTGCGATGGCATTCATCGAAAATCACCACCACATGCTGGTCATACACCGAATGCTTTTTGTTCTTGGCAACGAAGCGGGAAAGCTTCTGGATGGTGGTAATGATAATACGTGCGTTCGGGTCTTCCAACTGCCGTTGCAACACCGCCGTCGAGGTATTGGAGTTGGCCGCCCCCTTCTCGAAGCGCTCGTACTCCTTCATGGTCTGGTAGTCCAGATCCTTGCGATCCACAACGAACAGCACTTTGTCGATCTCCGGCAGCCCCCTCGCCAGCTGCGCCGCCTTGAAACTGGTAAGCGTTTTTCCCGAGCCAGTGGTGTGCCAGATGTAACCACCCGCAGCGGTGGCGCCCAGTTTCCGGTGATTGGTACTGGTCGCGATACGTTGCAGAATCTGTTCAGCCGCCACGATCTGATAGGGCCGCATCACCAGAAGCTTGCGGTCCACGTCGAACACGCAGTACCTGGTCAGGATGTTCAGCAGCGTGTGCTTGGCAAAAAAGGTCTTGGCGAAACCGGTCAACTCCGTGATGGGCTGGTTCTTCGCGTCGGCCCACCAACTGGTAAAGGAAAAGCTGTTGGAGGTCTTCTGGCGTGAGCGTTTGCTCCGCTGTTCGGCCAGATGACCATCGCGCACCGTATTGCTGTAGTACTTGGTCAGCGTGCCATTGCTGATGACGAACAGCTGCACATACTCGAACAAGCCGGATCCCGCCCAGAAACTGTCGCGCTGGTAGCGGTTTATCTGGTTGAAGGCCTCACGAATGTCCACGCCCCGGCGCTTTAACTCTACCTGCACCATCGGCAGGCCGTTGACCAGCACTGTCACGTCGTAGCGGTTGACCCGCGCACCCTCCGCCTCGTACTGGTTGATAACCTGCAGACTGTTGTTGTGGATTTGCTGTTTGTCGATCAGGTAGATGTTCTTGACCGTTCCATCGTCGCGCTTGAGCACCTGAATATGGTCTTCCTGGATGCGCGTGGTCTTTTCCACAATGCCGTCATTTGCACCGGCAATGCAGGTGGTGAAGAAGCGATCCCATTCGGCGTCGGAAAAGGCGATCTTGTTGAGCCGCTCCAACTGACGGCGCAGGTTGGCGGTCAGATCGGCCTCCGAGGTGATCGGCAGGTATGCATAGGCCTGCAGCTGCAATTGCTTGATGAAAGCTTTTTCCAGATCGGCCTCAGACTGGTATGCCGTCTCACGGACCCGGTCGGGCAGGAATTCGGCGACGACCGTGCTTTCATTGGAAAGCGCAATCGGTTCGATGCGGTATGGCGTGAGCTCTTCGCTCATGCGGCCTCCCGGAAACTGAGCAAACGGTCGCGGTAGTGCTCGTACTGCTGGCGGCGTGCCTTGATCTCGGCGGGCAGGCCGTTTGAGAGGTCGTTCACTAACGTGTCGAACTTGTCGAGGATGGCAACGATGCGTTCTTGTTCATCAAGCGGGGGAACCGGGATTGCGAGCTTGCCAAGATTTTCGGCGGACAAGCGTTTGACCTTTGCACGAGCCACGAATTTGTTTTTTTCCGCGTGGAAGGCCGCAGTCTGAAAATAATAGGAGACGAACTTCGGATTCAGCGAATGACGGAATACGAAGCAGTCGTCGTGAATGGCCACCTCTCCATCGCCGAGCCATGCGACAGCCTTGCCGACATCCTCAACCGTCTCCCCGACTCCGGCAATCACGAGATCGCCCGGCTTCGCGAAGCGCAGTGATGATGACATGTCCGAACGTACTTGCGAAACTGTCGCCGTGGTGGCGGTACCATACTGTGTGTAGATGTCGCCATAATGAATGCATCCGATTCCATCAGGAACATAATCGTCCTTGGTGAAGCGCCGCCCGCGAAAGAACTCACCGACTTCGGACATCGTGGTCCAGCGAATTTTCTGATCTTTGGACGCGAGGAGCGCGTCGCGGTAGTACTTGTACTGCCGCCGGCGCGCCTCCAGCTCCGCCTCCAGCTCCGCCTCCAGCTTGGTGAAAGTGTCAAGCACTTTCACGATTTCGCGCTGCACTTCGAGCGGAGGGACGGGAATGCGAAACTTTGAGTACGTTCCGATCCACTGCCGAGCATGATCTTGAGGTGTATAGGTGATCGTTTGCATCGCGTAGTAGGCGTACCTGAGACTTTCGAGGGTATCCGGCTTTGGCGTGAGCATCTTCATTGCAGAAGACTTGGCCTTGAACGGAAAATCCACCCACTTAAATGCTGTGGTGAAGTCATCGAAAATGATGACAGGCTCTTTGGGCGACGCTGGATAGATTCCGTCTGTCTCGTCTGTATAACCGAGGATGAAGGTCTGACCCGCTGTAAGTACTGGCGTCGCGTGGTTGTCGTCATATGCAATCGACTCCACGAGATATTTGCCCGGCTGTTCGTAGTCGAGCAATTCACTCAACTCCTTGAACTCAACTCCCTTTGGGCAGAGCTGGACGATCAGTTCATCAATCCGGATCATGCCTCTTCCCCCTCCAGATCAGACACGATGGCATCGATCTGTGTCCTCAGCTCCGCCTGCCGTGCCACGATAAGGGCAATCTCGGCATTGAGCGCCTTGATGTCCACCGCTTCACTGGTATCCCGCTGCTCGACATAGGAGGAGACGGCGATGTTGTAGCCGTTCTCTGCAATGTCGCCGTTGTTAACCAGCCGTGCAAAATGGTCGATGTCTTTGCGTGTAATGAAGGCATCGAGGATTTTTTGTTGATGGGCGCCCGTGAGCTTGTTCTTGTTGCCGCTTCGCACGAATTCACTGCTTGCGTCAATGAACAGGGTGGCGTTGTCGTGCTTGGACTTCTTCAGCACGATGATGCAGGTGGCGATTGTGGTGCCGAAGAAGAGATCCGGCGGTAGCTGGATGACGGCATCGACATAGTTATTGTCGATCAGGTACTGGCGGATCTTCTGCTCCGCGCCGCCGCGATAGAGCACACCGGGAAATTCGACGATGGCCGCCGTGCCGTTCACCGCCAGCCAGGAGAGAATGTGCATGGTGAAGGCGAGATCCGCCTTGCTCTTGGGGGCGAGCACCCCAGCGGGGGCAAAGCGCGGGTCGTTGATGAGTAGCGCGTTGGCGTCACCGTCCCATTTGATCGAGTACGGCGGATTGGAAACGATGGCCTCGAAGGGCTCATCATCCCAATGCGCAGGGTCGGTGAGCGTATCGCCGTGGGCAATGTCGAATTTCTCGAAATTGACGTCGTGCAGGAACATGTTGATCCGGCACAGGTTGTAGGTGGTTAGGTTGACCTCCTGGCCGAAGAAGCCCTGACGCACTTTATCGTGGCCCAGGACCTTGGCGAACTTGAGCAGCAGCGAGCCGGAGCCGCATGCGGGGTCGTACACCTTGTTGACCTCGCTTTTGCCAACCACGGTGATACGAGCAAGGAGCTCGGAGACCTCTTGAGGAGTGTAGAACTCGCCGCCGGACTTGCCGGCGGTGGAGGCGTACATCTGCATCAGGTATTCGTAAGCGTCGCCGAACAGATCAATGGTGTTGTGCGAAAAGCCGCCGCCATTGCTCAAGGGCAGGTCGCCGATAGCGTCGAGCAGCTTCACCAGCTTTTCGTTACGCCTGGCCACCGTGGCTCCGAGTTTGCTGCTGTTGACATCGAGGTCGTCGAACAGCCCCTTGAAATCATCCTCACTCTCGCTGCCTGTTGCGGAACCTTCGATATCGGCAAAGACACGACTCAGGGTCTCGTTGAGGTTGGCATCATGGCGTGCCCGAACCCGCACATTGGCAAAGAGGTCGGAGGGCAGGATGAAGAAACCCTTTTCCTTGACCGTCTCGGCGCGTCCGAATTCGGCATCAGCATCGCTCAAACAGGCGAAATCGAAGTCCGGATTGCCTGCCTTGCGCTCCTGTTCATTGAGGTAGCTGGTCAGGTTTTCGGAGATGAAGCGGTAGAACAGCATGCCGAGCACATAGCTCTTGAAGTCCCAGCCATCAACACTGCCGCGCAGGTCGTTGGCGATGCGCCAGATGGTTTTGTGGAGCTCCGCACGCTCGGTTTCCTTGTAGTTGTTCATTCGGCCCGATCCTGTCTCGTTTTGTCCGCTGCGCCGCCAGCCTTCACCCACTCGTCTACTTCGTCCTTCTTGAACTTCCAAAGACGGCCCATACGGTGGGCGGGCATGCCATGCTTATCGATCCACTTGTAAACCGTGTCATTGCTGACACCGAGGTATCTGCAAATCTCGGTTATTGACAACCAGCGGTCTTCCATCTCTTTCATTCTTCATACTCCACGGGCGTTTTAGTCGTTTCCCACGTCCGCCAGAGGCGAAACGGGAGAGAATGGGCGCAACTCTCCCATATTAAAAAACTGTTACAAAATATCCTGAAATAACGCACTAAGTCAATCGATCTTTGCCGATTTGAGACGATTATTTTCTAAGATACAGACGAATATGATGAAAAATAGCGACGACAAAATGACAAAATCCGATACCATACGAATGGCATCGGATTTTTACGATTTTGTTGAAACAATATTTAGACCAGAAGCCACCAATAGTCTTCTAACTCATGAAAAGTACCTCGCTTATAATTCCTCTCCGAGAGGCGCAGTGCATTGGCAGGACTAATGCCGAGCTCAATCAGTTCCTGAAGCTCTCGGTAGTCTACGTCATCCTTCAGATAACATTTTTGATTGTAGTATGCTTCAAGCCTCTTTATTGTGGCCGCTTTCTCGGCGCTTCTTTTAATGATCTCACGACGTGCTGCTTTTTGTTCAGCAGTTAAACCGGATATGGCCTCATCGGAACCATGGCATTCATCATCGACCTCAGACATGTTTTTGTCTCCCTTCTCAATTTGTGTTCATCAAGAAGGGAATACTTTTGATAGCAAGATATAAGTGGCATTTTGATCAAATTAAGATCCGAAATCGATACCATCCGAAAAACAACATTGCTGGTTACGGATGTTCAATCCCTTACAAAGCCCTCCTTTTCTTTTTTTGTCTTCATAACGGCCAGTTTCTTTTCAAGCGTGGCAAGGTTTTTCTCCCGTTCTTCCAATTCCTTTTCCCTGCCTTTGAGTTTTTGAATCAAACGACGCATCTTATGTTTTTCTGCAATTAGTTCCCGCTCCATTTCTTCGCGTCTGTTCAGAATTGAAATGCTCTTGCTCTTCAGCATGATGCGTTCGGCTTCCAGAATCTGCATGAGTACCGTTACTTGCTTTCGGAAATCCTTTGTGACCCAGTTTTCTCCAAGAACCAATCCGGCAAAAAACGTAATGCCTCCAGAGATAACGGCAGCCGCGGCCACTACCGGCCATACTCCGTAAACAGTCTCCCACCCCGCTGCCGTTATCACATATCGGGTATCACTAATTCTATGTGCGACCGCGAAATCATCAAGATTATCAACGATCCAGAGCATGGATAAGGTAAGGAACAAGACTCCAAGAACATGCGGTAAATGTTTCATAGTATTCAATCTCCTGTGGAAATATATTGGGAACATCACGTCAGCTTGAGTTCCCACTTCTCTTCAAGTTAATAAGAAGGAATGCAAGAAAGTAGTAGTCCTCCCGCCTTCTTTTTCCGCCTCGCGACGAACACTCTTGCTGTTCGGCGAACGATTCCCACCATCAAGGTCCGTAGAGGACTTTCACCTCCAAGCCACCAACCAGTCACCACAACTGATTGGATGGTGCTCGCGCACCACGCGCCCTGCCGGGCGCACACACAAAAAAAGCCCGGTCACAAATGTGCCGGGCTTCAATCCTTGCGGAGATATTGGCCTCCAACGACCATTTTCAATTTCTTTATCCTTTCGGGACATAAGCGTTTAGCTTCCTTGCGTCGCTATGCCCCATTCTTGCAATCGCTTCTTTTGCCGACATGCCCATCTTAATCATCCTTTGAGCTTCGAAATGTCGTGCGATGTGGTTATTGCAGTTATTCTCACGGGTCAATCCCAGGCGGTGGCAAGCATTTTTTTGCATGTTATAGGCTTGAGTCCACGTGAGATCCGGGGGCATGATGCTTAACTTTCCGGTGCGTTGCTGGTAATCGACCAGTCGGTCAATCGCCTTACGTTGTTTGTCAGTTATTATTTCGAGGTCTCTCGGGCGGCCCCCTTTCGTTCCTGCCGCCTTGATGATAATCGTTTCAAGTTTTTCCCCCTTGTCGATCTGGAAATAAAGGTTCTTCCTCTCGTCAACGAAAACCTTATTGGTCATAAGGCTTTCCTTCATCCTGAGGCCGAGTGAGTCGCGCAGGTCGAACGCGATCCCGAGCCACTCCGCTTTTGCGTACAGCGCTTCTCTTGCCTCCTTCCATAGGACTTCATTTCGTTCCGTTTTCGGACTGTTCCGGTCAAGTCCTCGACGTATCGCCTCCTGGCCGTAGTCCTCGTTTTTCCTGTGAACGATGTTCGGTTTGCCGATATTGTGCGCGAGATCCCGAAGAGTGCTCAAATGGCTCTGAATCGTGCTCGGCGAATGCCCTTTTTCTTTCAATGTCTCGACGTAGGCGGTGGTAAACCGCTGGTTCATATGGTCGATATGCTGCAGGCCGCGGCTATCGGCGAATGCCACAATGGATTTGAGGTTGCTTTTGTGTTTGGCCTTTGTCAAGGAGCCGCAATTCCGCATCTTTCCCATTTTCTTCAGTGCTTCGTGCATTAATTTGTGCCCGTGTTTTCCCATTTTGTTTCTCCTTGCTCCATATAGTTTTGTCGGATCCAAATTTTGACCAGTGGACTCCTGCCGTCGGTCGATATTATCAACCGACGGCAGGAAACCGCTGTTTTTGGGGTGCGCGTTAAGTGTAGGGCTCCGTCACATCGAGGTCGGCCAGTCCTCGATGTGTCAGTGGGTAAAGATATCGCTGTCCCGAGCGAATACCCATTGAAAACCGCTTATGCGTTATCGAGCGTATCGATAAAGTCCCTAATGGCGGGCGCGCGGAGTGGAGTTAGTGTATGCCTGCCGGCATAATCACTGGATGAACTATATGTGAAGGGCGTTGGATTTTGTGAGAGGCGTGGCGGCCGAACTCGGAAAATCGGCATTTTCGGCGCGTCAATTTGTAGCTTTGCAATTGATTTCCCGATTTCGGCCGCCAGAAAACCCATAGTGAAAGGGCTTGATTAAAGGTTGAATCTGGCGCGCATCGGTTTTCATTTTACTAATTATGTTGACAAGAGACAGTTGAAAGGATCTTGGCTGAAGCCTCCCGGATTCTGACCTTGCCCCATGGCGGGTGAGAATATTTTTCCATGCGTTTCTTTCTGATTTCCGTCAAAGCCCTATCGGGCTTGGCGCTGCCGGGCCGTCTCTTTCTCTTTCGTTCGATTTCGCTCAATTTTCTCGCTTCATTCGCTCCGCGTAATTTTAAAATTTGCCGCACTGACGCTTGCTCATTTTAAAAATTCCTTGCTACGCTCATTCGCTCGAAAATTTTCGCTCATCTTCACTACAAAGAAAGAGACGGCCAAAAACATTTGTTTGCGTTTGTGATGGGTCGAGTTGGTTCTCTCGGCTGCGGATTTAAACCCCTTGTCCGAGTGTCGTCGTCTGAGACCGATGGCACCAACGCCATCGAGTCGTGTGAGAAGCCAAGCATGCTAAGGCTTGTGATAGCGGAAAGGATTCTCTTTCGGATTTGAGTCTGGCACGCCCGGAAGGCGTAGCTGGAAGATTCTACGATGATATTATCTACCTATAGTAATATTTACAGATGCAATAAAAATGATGTTTTTTTGTCAATAAATATTCAACTTTTTCCTTTGTGCGTATTCCGGACGATTCCGACCGGTTGATACAGGTAGTCGCGAGGTAACTCAAGCTGGTATCGTTTTTCTTTCATATTTCTGAAAGAGACCAACGATGCCGAAAGAAAGAGTTACCATGCGAAAGATACGAGAGATACTCCGTCTTGTCTGGTCCTGTGGCCAAAGCAGGAACTCCATAGCCAAGAGTTGCGGTGTCGGCAAGACAACGGTTTCCGGCACCATCAGCCGTGCGTTGGCGGCAAAGCTGACCTGGCCCCTTCCCCATGACATGGGTGACGACACCCTTGAAAGTCTTCTATACCGCTCCCGTACCACTCCCTATAATCTTTCCCGCATCCGGCCCGACTGGGCTTCTTTACAGGCAGAACTGGTTACCCACAAGAATCTGACCCTCATGCTGCTGTGGCAGGAGTACAAGGGCCACAACCCTGACGGCTACCAGTACAGCCAGTTCTACGAACTCTTCCGCCAGTGGCAGAAGAAGCCCGACCTCTCCATGCGCCAGGAACATCGGGCCGGAGAGAAGATGTTCGTGGACTACTGCGGCCAGACCCTGCCGATAGTCGATGCCGCAAC
The DNA here is from genome assembly GCA_009668975.1 of Deltaproteobacteria bacterium. Taxonomy (GTDB): domain Bacteria; phylum Desulfobacterota; class Desulfuromonadia; order Geobacterales; family Geobacteraceae; genus RPRC01. Next base: position 40,142 of record SBEG01000032.1, read on the forward strand.
CGGCGAGTTCCGGGATGCCCAGGTGTTCGTCGCGGTCATGGGAGCAAGCAACTACACCTACGCTGAGGCTTCCTGGAGCTAGTCGCTTCCCGACTGGACCGGTTCGCACGTCCGGGCCTTCGCTTTCATGGGAGCGGTGCCCAGATGTGTTGTCATCGACAACCTCAAGAGCGGCGTTTCCAGGTCCTGCCGCTACGAACTCGTTTTGAACGCCACCTATGCATCCTTGGCGGAACACTATCAGACCGCCGTGGTCCCGGCACTACCCACGAAATCGATGACCCTACCGGCAGTTCCTCTCTCTCATAAACGCATCCCTGAAAAGTTTTAAAATTTTTAATTGGCAAAAATCAGCAAAAATTTCATATCGTTGAGCTCCCATCGGAAAGGTTAAAAAATTATATGGCTGAGATCATTCACTTTTTTCTTGTTATCAACTTCAGACTGTGCGACCCTTGTTTTGCAGATTAGATAATTTTTATATAATTTTTTAACATTTCGCTGTTGATTTCATGAGAAAGGGGGTGCCATCGAAATACGACAAATTGCCTACAGGATCGATACGCAGGGAGAAATTACGGCTGACAACCATATGTAAACAATAACGGATAACGTTACGGCAACGTTACGCTACGAAAGAAAGGAACAGGATATGCCAAGGACAAAAACAACAATTGAGGATGTTCGTGCTGCAGTTGAAACCCTCCAGTTGGCAGGGAAAGATGCTACCGTGCGCAATGTGAGAGGTATTGTCAATCGGCATTGAAAAATGACCCACCATCGGCGTCCAAAATTGACCCACCCC
>SBEG01000052.1 GCA_009668975.1 Deltaproteobacteria bacterium
GTTCGGGCTGTCTTAACGCAGTCGTACCGGGCATTCCGGTCGGCGGCAGTTGCGAAACTGCTCCCAAAGGAGGTTCCCGATCAGCCACGGTGAAGATTTTTCTTTGTGGCGTGTGGAAATTATTTTGGAAAGAGAATTATTGAATATATAATAAATTTTTTAAATCGACTAAAGTGGAACAACTTGGGTGCCGAATAAATTCCTGAGAAAAATGTGCATACCTGCTCGATTTTTGCAAGAAAGTACGATACTATTTTGACGTCGAAATATTTTCATGAGGAGAGGGGCTATGGAAGAATCTCACGTGGAAGACTTATTTGCCAAAGGGGTGCATGCTCTTGAGAATGACCACATATATTTGGCACTTTCCTGTTTTGAGCAAGCGGCTTACCAGGAAAAAACGCCCCTCAAATGTTCCTATCTTGCCTATTGTCTGGCAAAGGTTCGTTCCCAGTATCCTGATGCGATCTCACTGTGCAAGGAAGCGGTAGAGGGGGATCCGGAGAATCCTCTGCACTATCTCCATCTGGGCCGTATTTATATAATGGCGGGGCAGAGAAATAAAGCTCTCTCTATCCTGCGCCAGGGCTTGAAGTGCGAGAATAATTCCTCCTTGCTGCGCGAGCTTACCCTGCTCGGCGAAAGGAAACATCCGGTTATCAAGAGCCTTGACCGGAGCCATCCCCTGAACAAGTTTCTCGGCCTTGCCCTGAACAGGCTGGGAATCAGATAGCTGCACCGGCCGGGCACGTTTGACTGCCCTGCTGTCGGGGGGCGAGTGAGTAAGGCGTGACCTGGCTTTCAGGGGAAGATAAGGTTTTGGTATGCTGACACATGAATGCGAGGCCGTGGTGCTTGCCGCTCTGGATTATGGTGAGACCGACCGGATCGTCACGCTTTTCACTCGCGAGCACGGAAAGGTTCGTGCCATTGCCCGCCACGGGAAAAAGAGCGTCAAACGTTTCAGCGGAGCCCTGGAAGTATTTGCCCGCCTGCGCCTTCACCTTGTTCTGAAAGAAGGTCTTTCCAGCCTCCGAAGTACCGACATTATCACTGTTTTTCCCCATATCCGTAATGATCTGCTGAAAATCAGCTATGCCGGTTATGCCTGTGAGGTTGTGGACCGGCTCCTGCCCGAGGCAATGTGCAACACGCGGCTCTTTCGTCTGCTGGTTACCTATCTCGATCAGCTTGAAAGTGCCCCTTCCAGCGTTGATGACCGCCGTTTTTTTGAGGTCAACCTCCTGAATATTCTTGGCTACCGCCTTTCCCTGGAGCAGTGTTGCCGGTGCGGGGCCGATATTTGCGACTCATCGGGTGCGCTGCAGTACAGTTCCGCGGGAGAACTCGTGTGTTCTGACTGCGGGAGCGGCGGCCACCAACTGAGTTCCGCCAGCCGCAGCCTCCTGAAAAATGCTCTGGCGACCGGCCGTTTCGGCGTGGTGCGCTTTCCCGAAGCCTCCCTGCGGGAAGCCGGCGTTGTCCTTGATGCTGCAATCGCTTCACACCTTAATCGTCCCCTCCACTCTCTTCAATTTTTGCAGCACGTCCTTGGAGTTCAGCCACAGTAAAAAAAGCCAATAATCCTTGACACGAAAGGGAGTTACGGGTAATCTAGCGAGTCTCGTAAGTTTTAGTGATACTGAAACTTTGTCTGCAGCAATCAAGTAATCCCTTGTGAATATTCTACGTATTTGAAGCGCCGGAGGAACCGTTTTGACCTTTCAAGACCTGATTCTTTCCCTGCAGAGCTATTGGGCAGGGCAAGGGTGCATCATTCAGCAGCCCTATGATGTGGAAAAAGGTGCGGGGACATTCAATCCCGCTACTTTTCTGCGCGTTCTCGGCCCCGAGCCGTGGAATGTCGCCTATGTGGAACCCTCGCGTCGTCCAACGGACGGCCGCTATGGGGAAAACCCGAACCGCCTCCAGCATTACTACCAGTTTCAGGTCATCATGAAACCTTCTCCCCAGAATATTCTTGACCTCTACATCAATTCGCTCAAGGCGTTCGGCATCAATCCCAATCAGCATGATATCCGCTTCGTCGAGGACGACTGGGAGTCTCCGACCCTGGGCGCCTGGGGGCTTGGCTGGGAAGTGTGGCTGGACGGGATGGAAATAACCCAGTTCACCTACTTTCAGCAGGCTGGCGGGATCGACCTCAAGCCGGTTTCCTCCGAGATCACTTACGGCTGCGAACGGATCGCCATGTACCTGCAAGGGGTGGACAACGTCTATGACCTGGAGTGGGTAAAGGGTGTCAAGTACGGCGATATCCATCATCAGTCGGAGGTGGAGTTTTCCCGCTACAACTTCGAAGAGGCCGACATCGACATGCTGCTCAATCTCTTTACCATGTACGAAAAGGAATGTATCCGCCTGGTTGAGGGTGGGCTGGTTCTGCCCGCTTATGACTATGTCATGAAGTGTTCCCATGCCTTCAACCTGCTGGATGCCCGTGGCGCCATTTCCGTGACCGAGCGCGCTTCCTATATCGGCCGGGTGCGCAATGTCGCCCGGCTCTGCGCCGAGGGCTACCTGGCGCTGCGGGAAAGACTCGGCTTTCCGCTGCTGAAAGGGGGGAACTGAGATGACGAAAGAACTGTTCCTCGAAATCGGCACGGAAGAGATTCCGGCCGCCTTCCTGCCGAAGGCAATGACTGATCTGGAAGGTCTGATCCGCAAGGAGTTCGAAGCTGCCCGCCTGTCCTTCGGCGAAGTGCGGACCCTGGCTACGCCGCGGCGCCTGGCCCTTCTGGTGACGGAAGTTGCTGACTGTCAGCCCGATGCCGAGGTAACCGCTCTCGGCCCGGCCCGTAAAGTCGCCTTTGACGCGGACGGCAAGCCGACCAAGGCTGCCGAGGGTTTTGCCCGTGGTCAGGGGGTCGATGTTGCCGACCTGGTGGTGGCGGCAACCGAAAAGGGTGAATACGTTTCGGTTACGAAAAAGATTGTCGGTTGTCCCAGCGAGGAAATCCTCGTGGAAATCCTGCCGCGGGTCATTGGCGCAATCCCCTTCCGCAAATCGATGCGCTGGGCGGATCTCGATGTGCGCTTTGCCCGGCCGATGCATTGGATCGTTGCCCTGTTCGACGGTGCGGTGGTGCCCTTTTCCTTCGGCCCGATCAAGAGCGGCAGCGCCTCCCGGGGACACCGTTTCATGGCCAATAGCGTCTTCCCGGTGCGTGACTTTGCCCATTATCTCGAGGAGTGCGAGCGTCATTTCGTCATTCCCGAGCCGGAAAAGCGCAAGGAAATCATCCGCCGCGAAGTTGAGCAGGCGGCCCGCGCCATGGGCGGACAGGTCCTGCCTGACGAGGATCTGCTGGAGCAGGTTGCCTACCTCGTGGAGTATCCGAGTGTCGTTTGCGGCACCTTTGAGAAGGATTTCCTCCAGGTGCCGAAAGAGGTCCTGATCACTTCCATGCGCGAACACCAGCGCTACTTCTCCCTGGTGGATGACAAGGGACAGCTGCTTCCGCACTTCATCACCGTGAATAATACCCTGGCGGAGGATCCGGCGGTGGTTACCCGCGGCAATGAGCGGGTGCTGCGCGCCCGTCTCTCCGATGCCCGCTTCTTTTTCGAAGAGGACAAGAAGACGCCCCTGGCGGAGCGGGTCGACAGCCTGAAAGAGGTCGTCTACCAGGCAAAGCTCGGTACCTCCTTTGAAAAAATGGAGCGTTTCCGCACGATCGCGGAAAAACTTTCCAGCCAGCTGGCTCCCGAACTGAGCGCCAGCGTGTCCCGTGCCGCCTACCTCTGCAAGGCTGACCTGGTAACCGGGATGGTCGGGGAGTTCCCCGAGCTCCAGGGCATCATGGGCCGGGAATATGCCCTGCTGGCCGGCGAAGATCAGGCGGTGGCCCGGGCGATTCACGAACATTATCTGCCGGTCCAGGCCGGCGGAGCCCTGCCGACCTCCGATGTCGGAGCGCTGGTTTCCATCGCCGACAAGATCGACACGATCTGCGGCTGCTTCGGCGTCGGGCTGATTCCCACCGGAACCGCCGATCCCTATGCCTTGCGACGCTCGGCCCTCGGCATTATCGCCATCATCCTCGATCGTGGCTATGAACTGCTGCTGAGCGAACTGGTCGATGCCTCGCTGCAGCTGCTGCAAAAGAAGCTGACGCGCGACTACGACACTGTCCGTGCCGAAGTGCTGGAATTTTTCCGCGGCCGCTATGTGAACATGCTGGCGGGCCGTTATCCCGCCGATGTGGTTGATGCGGCAGTCGCGGTTTCCTTTGACAACCTGAACGATACCGCGGCCCGGATCGCGGCCCTGGCCGAATTCAAGGAAAGACCCGACTTCGAACCACTGGCCGTGGCCTTCAAAAGGGTCTGCAATATTGTCAAGCAGGGGGTCGATATTCCCGTGGATGCGGCCCTTTTCGAGGGTGAGGCGGAGCGCGAGCTTGCCGCTGCCTTTGAGGTGGTTGCCGCCAGTGCCGGTACGCTGATCGCGGCGAAGAACTATCTGGCTGCCCTGACGGAGATCGCGGGTCTGCGCGGTGCGGTCGATACTTTCTTCGATCAGGTCATGGTTATGGCCGAAGATGAAAAGGTCAAGAATAACCGGCTGGCCCTGTTGACCGGGATCGCCCGTCTCTTCGGGGGCATTGCCGATATTGCGCGAATTTCCGCCTGAGGCGGATTCGGATATTACGAGCAGCAGAATAGAAAACAAATACACTTATGAGAAAAGTATAGAGGAGGATTGGCATGGCGGCGAAATATGTCTACTTTTTCGGGAACGGCTCGGCTGACGGTGCAACCGAAATGAAAGCCCTGCTTGGCGGCAAGGGGGCCAACCTGGCTGAGATGACGAGCATCGGACTTCCCGTTCCGCCTGGTTTTACCATCACGACCGAGGTCTGCACGGAGTTCTACAAAAACAACAATACCTATCCCGCCACCCTGAAAGATGAGGTGGATGCCAATATCCGCAAGGTGGAGGAGCTCCTCGGCAAGAAATTCGGCAGTCCTGACAATCCCCTGCTCCTTTCGGTTCGCTCCGGGGCCCGAGCTTCCATGCCCGGCATGATGGACACGGTCCTCAACCTCGGCCTGAACGACATTACTGTGCAGGGCATCATCAAGCAGAGCGGTGATGAGCGTTTTGCCTATGATGCCTATCGTCGTTTCGTTCAAATGTACTCCAACGTAGTCATGGGGATGAGCGGCGCTGTTCTCGAGGAACTCCTGGAGCAGAAAAAGGAAGAGAAATCGGTCCATCTGGATACCGATCTTACCGCTGAAGACTGGAAAGACCTGGTCGCGAAATACAAGGCGAAAATCAAGGAAGTCCTTGGACGCGAATTCCCCGACGACCCCCAGGAGCAGATCTGGGGTGCGGTCGGCGCGGTTTTCGGTTCCTGGATGAACCAGCGGGCCATTACCTACCGCAGATTGCACAATATCCCGGCCGAATGGGGAACGGCGGTCAACATCCAGGCCATGGTCTTCGGCAATATGGGCAATGACTGCGCAACCGGCGTTGCTTTTACCCGCGATCCGTCAACCGGCGAAAACTACTTCTACGGTGAGTACCTGGTAAATGCCCAGGGTGAGGACGTCGTTGCCGGTATCCGGACGCCGCAGCCGATCAACCGGGCCAAGCATAAGGAAGGCGATCTCCCGTCCATGGAGGAAGTGCTCCCCGAGTGCTACCAGCAGCTGGTGGCGATCCGCGATATCCTCGAGAAGCATTACAAGGACATGCAGGACATCGAGTTCACCATCGAAAAGGGCAAACTCTTCATGCTGCAGACCCGTAACGGCAAGCGCACCTCGCTGGCCTCCATCAAGATCGCCGTTGACATGGTGAAGGAAGGGCTGATTGACGAAAAGACCGCGGTTCTGCGTGTCTCTCCAGATCAGCTCGATAAGCTCCTCCACCCCTCACTCGATCCGAAAGCCCCTCGTACGGTGATCGCCAAGGGCCTTCCCGCTTCCCCCGGTGCAGCCAGCGGCAGTGTCGTCTTTACGGCGGACGAAGCCGAAGCGGCCGCGAAGCTGGGTCTCAAGGTAATCCTGGTCCGGGTCGAAACCAGCCCGGAAGATATTCACGGCATGAATGCCGCGCAGGGCATCCTCACCGCCCGCGGCGGCATGACCTCCCACGCAGCGGTCGTTGCCCGCGGCATGGGTAAGTGCTGCGTTGCCGGCTGCGGCGAAATCAAGGTCGATTACGCGGCAAACGAATTTTCCGTCAACGGTACGACGGTGAGCAAGGGCGATACCATCACCCTTGACGGCAGCACCGGCGAGGTCATGTTGGGCCAGGTCTCCACCGTTCCGCCGCAGCTTACCGGCGACTTCAAAACCATCATGGAGTGGGTGGATACCTACCGCAAGCTTGGCGTCCGCGCCAATGCCGACACCCCGAAGGATGCCCGCACGGCGCGCGAATTCGGCGCTGAAGGTATCGGCCTCACCCGTACCGAGCACATGTTCTTCGAAGCAGACCGCATCGCTGCCGTGCGCGAGATGATCCTGGCCGACGACGTTGAGGGCCGGAAAAAGGCCCTGGCAAAGATTCTGCCGATGCAGAAGGGTGATTTTATCGGCATCTTCCGCGAAATGAAGGGTCTTCCGGTCACCATCCGACTGCTTGACCCGCCCCTCCACGAATTCCTCCCCCAGGAGGAAAAGGACATCGAAGCCCTTTCCCAGACCATGGGCGTCAGCGTGGAAAAGCTGAAGCACAAGGTCGAATTCCTCCATGAGTTCAATCCGATGCTCGGACACCGCGGCTGCCGGTTGGGTGTCACCTTCCCCGAAATTTATGACATGCAGGTCCAGGCGATCATGGAAGCCGCCTGCGAACTGAACAAGGATGAAGGTTTCACCATTGTTCCGGAAATCATGATTCCGCTGGTTGCCGTCAAGGAAGAATTGGCCAGCCTCAGGGCCAATGCCGTCCGGATCTGCGACGAGGTTATGGAGCAGTATGGCGTGAAGGTGAAATACCTGATCGGAACCATGATCGAGTTGCCGCGTGCGGCGCTCGTTGCCGATCAGATCGCGCAGGAAGCGGAATTCTTTTCCTTCGGTACCAATGACCTGACCCAGACAACCTTCGGTCTGTCACGTGATGACGCCGGAAAATTCCTGCCCTTCTATGTGGAAAAGGGCATTCTCAGCGAAGACCCGTTCGTCTCCCTCGACCAGGAAGGCGTCGGCCAGTTGGTGAAGATCGGGAGCGAGAAGGGCCGTTCAGCACGCAAGGACCTGAAAATAGGGATCTGCGGCGAGCATGGCGGTGATCCCGCTTCGGTGATCTTCTGCCACAAGGTCGGGCTTGATTACGTCTCTTGCTCGCCCTTCCGGGTGCCGATAGCCCGTCTTGCCGCTGCCCATGCTGCTCTGCAGGAAGAGCAGGGCAGCGATCAGACCGATCGTACCGCGTAACCGTCAACAAATACGAAGCCCTTTTGTCTGATCATCTCTGAAGCTGCCGCATGAAGGGCTCCATGATAGTCGGCGGCCCGCCGGAGCGGGCCGCTTGTGCACCACGCGCAACTACTACCAATTTCAGATCAAGGATGATCTCAAGGCGGCGAGGATTGAGGCTGCGATGCGTACTGAAGAGTAAGCTGAGCCGCCGAAGATAAGCCAACGAAGAGAGGGTCTTAATATGGAATTGGCATAACAGGAGGGGCAGGCATGGTCAAGGGTGTGGTTAAGTGGTTCAATGACAGCAAGGGGTTTGGTTTTATCGAGCAGGACAATGGCGAAGATGTCTTTGTCCACTATTCTTCCATTCAGGGAGATGGTTTCAAGCGTCTCGCAGAAGGTCAGTCGGTGACCTTCGAAGTCGTCAAGGGCACGAAAGGTCCACAGGCGGCAAACGTGGAAAAATGTTGATGGCTCTTTACGAGCCGAAAAATTAGCCCCTGATGCTCCGGGGGCTTTTTTTGTGTTTCTGCGCTTTCAGATAAGGATCGGCCATGGCCAAAGATAAACTTCCCGTGACACCGGCGATACGCGTTTTGCGCTCCGAAAAAGTTGAATTTACCCCTCATCTCTATGCCTACGAAGACAAGGGCGGCACTGCCGTCTGCGCGAGGGAACTCGGCTTCCCTGAACACACCATCATCAAGACACTGGTCATGGAAGACGACCGGGAAAATCCCCTCATCATCCTCATGCACGGTGACCAGCAGGTTTCGACCCGGGAACTGGCCCGTTTCCTCGGCGTGAAAAGCGTTGTGCCCTGTTCCGCGGATAAGGCCTCGCGCCTCACCGGCTACCTGGTGGGCGGAACCTCGCCCTTCGGCACCAAACGTGACCTGCCGGTCTACCTTGAAGAAACCATCCTCGCTCTTCCCCAAATCTACCTCAACGGCGGCAAACGCGGCTTTCTCGTCGGTATTTCTCCCCAGGATGTTGTCCGGGTTCTCAAGCCTGTACTTGTCCATGTTGCCACGCAGGCTGACTGAACAACGTTAGAAAAACACTCCTCACGTTTCATTCTGTTTGAAAATCAATGTTGATTGTTCCGAAAAAGTCATTCACCCGCCCTTGACTGGTCTGCGCGCTGAAGCGCTGCGGCGCGCAAGCGGTAAGACCCAAAGGGCCTAAAGGGGTCAGGGTGTGGGTGAAGCGGTATCCTGCTGATATATTGGCAACTTACCCCCCCTCCCTGC
>SBEG01000053.1 GCA_009668975.1 Deltaproteobacteria bacterium
TGAAGTGGAAAATAACTCTGGCCCCGGGGGTGGAAAATTACGCTGGCCCTTGACACAAGCTGGTGCGGGATGCGGCACTTCCCCAGGCCGAACTTGACGCTATCAAGGAAAGTCTCAATACCTGTATCCCCAAAATCATTAAGCCGTGGCTGTTCACCCCTGAAGGGTATGTGCGTAGCTCCCCTTTGGATGTCAGTGCTGTTAGTCAGGTTATACAGGTGCATCGGACCATGCTGATTCGAGCTGTCATGGCAGCATTTGAACAGGGATGGCCGGTGGAGGATCAGGAGGTAATCAGCACTGACTTGATGGCAGCGGTTATCGATGGCTTCGGTCAATCATTGCAGGAAGTTGTCAACCGCCTCTTCGCTCGGTTGCTGTGGGCTCTCGGGCAACTAGAACGGCTCAGGGGCGTTGCCGCCAATAAAGGGGCGTTGGATGCTGACGAAGAAGCATTACGAGCCCGGTGCGAAAGGCTGGTAAAGAAACTCAAGGGTGAAGCCAAGCGCAGGGCCAATCAGGCGGAAGGCGTAGATGATACGAATACCTACGGTGTCCTGGCTGCTGAAGGATTCTTGCCGGGATACGGCCTTGACACCGGTGCTGTCACCATAACTCATGAAGCGCCACGATATGGGTCAGATATCCACGATTGGGAATTGAGGCGGAGCACCTCGCTGGCAATACGGGAGTATATTCCTGGCAATCTGATCTATGCGAACGGTCACAAGTTCGTCCCCCGCCGTTTCCACCTGGAACCGGAAGAACCACTCACCTTCGTTGTCGATATAGCGAGTGAGTCTATCCAGGAAACCGGTGGGGCAGGAACTGCGTCGTCAGGCACCTCTAGTCTCAGTAGCCAGGTGCTCCAGGGTGTCGTCATGTGCGACGTAGATGCACCTCATCAGTCGTACATTTCCGATGAAGAGGATTACCGCTTTCAGATGCCGGTGGCCATCTTCGGTCACGAGCAAGGGCGACATGCTGGCGGTAAAGCTTACGATTGGGGCGGTTCCTCGTTGCAGTTAAAGCGTAGCGTCCATATGCGCCTAGTGAATGTAGGTGCCGCCAACCGGGTGAGAAACCAATCCTTGTTGGGATATCCGGTCTGCTTAGTCTGCGGTCATAGCCGGTCCCCCATGAGCCATCAGTCAGAGATCGACCAGTTCAGTGAACACCATAGAGAAAGATGCGGGCGTCCCATCGATTTTGTGAGCTTCTATGCTGACGTTGTTTCCGACGCCCTGGTTTTGCCGGAATGCAGTTCGCGAGAGGTCGCCTATAGCGTACTGGAAGCGCTACGCCAAGGGGCTGCGGAAGTACTGGACATGGAAATTACTGATCTCCAGGTATTGGTATTTGGCAAATCCGGCTCTGAGCAGGTAGATGGGTTACTGTATGATCCAATGCCAGGCGGATCGGGTCTTCTCGACCAGATAATTAAGCGGTGGCCCGATGTCGTTGTGGCAGCACTGACTATTGTTTCGGGCTGTGCTTCGGCATGCGACACTTCTTGTGTGGATTGCCTGCAACATTTCAGAAACTCCTTCTACCACAGCAACCTAAATCGGCATGCCGCCATTGAGTGTCTCAGGGAATGGGGTGGGAATCTGATCGGTTCGCATGTTATACCGCCAATCTTACCGGACGAGACCCATACAAAAGATTCTGTTAATGCCCCTGAGACGCAACTTAAGACCATGTTGGAATCCGCTGGGTTGAATGGATTTGAAACTGAGAAACCGATCCCAATTTCCGGTGGGATAGTGACCAGACCAGATATCTATTTTCATGAACCAAATGACCAATATGTCGGCGTCTGCGTCTATCTCGACGGAATGAGCAGACACATTCATGGTAATTCAGAAACGGCGTCAAGAGACAGAATGATTCGTGACGAGTTGCGAAATAACGATTTTGAAGTCGTAGAAATTTTGTATCAGCAGCTCTTTGACAAGGTTTCCATGCGTGGTCATATGCGAAAGATTGCAAAGGCTGTTATGGGGATCACAAAGGCGAGAGAAATTGAAGCGGATGATAGCTGGTTTGTATGAAGAACTTTGTACAATAGGTTACAAAGTAAGCCTGAACAATTTTCAAATTACTGGATAATATGCCCAACGAGGGGCTAGGCCTGTTGACGCAAAAACGTCGATTCCGGTGATTCCCCTAGTATCGCTTTAAGCGAAGCTTGACATCAAGCAGGGTGAATGACCCAGTTGACAAAGGGTTAGCCACCCAACCGTATCGAGCCTTGCTCCTAATGCGGAAACGAAGTAAATTCCTGCGAACAAGTAAGGTGAAACGTAGACAGAAAATCCCTTATAGGCCGTGGCATGTAGAAAGCTGTACAGCACCTGGGAAACCTCCATTGGCTCCTTCCGGAGCGGAGCGTGAAGCAATGTATGCTTTTAGGAGGCATGGATCGAGTAACCCAGGAACAGTCTATGCCCAAACCGTCGATTGAATCGGAACTTCCCCAAGAAGGAAAGAGAAATGGAACCTGGCACGGTAAGCGCGGGAGCTGAATGTCGTTGGGGTATTTAAACTGTCATAATACTCTACGCAGGGAAATCCTGAAAAAGTACAAGACGCTGACATGACAATAATGGAAAATGTATGTTTCTTGGCGAAGTTCAAGGAAGTTCCGGGTGGGGGAATTTAGCTAGTTCCACGGGCATGCAAAACGCAAAAAATGAAGTTCATGAAATGGCAGCAGAGATGGGCGCTACACACGTAATATGGTCGGGGGCGCAGGTCAGATACAGCCCATTTGCAACTGGAAATGCAAATGTACTAGCTTACCGAAAACTGCTCTGACTGATTAAACCACCTATCAGTATGCACTCATACAACACTGGAGCTATTTCTTGCCAACTTTTCGATGTACCTTTCGAAACCGCTCATAAAGCTCGTTTGGGGGGGGAGATGGTTGAGCGTCCTTCTGGCATGCAAAAACTGAATAATATTGGTAAAAATTATTTTTGTCTTTGGTCTTATGCCAAGTCCAACCGATACCAGGCTTGGCTTGTCCATTAAGCGTAGAGGTTGCACTCCGGATTAATACAAGTTTGAATACTTCAATGTTGATGGATTTTACAAGGGTAATAAGAATATCTGCGATAGACGAGATTGCCTGTTTATTGAGAAGAACAGGTTTCTCTAGAAATTCTTTGTGTGATTGCAAGCCAAAATTAATCGCATTTTTAGCACCAAGCTTGCCAAATCTGTGGACGCAACAATGCCGTAATTGACAGATAATCTCATATTGAGTAAAAAGAGGGGCTAGCGCTTTATTATTATTTAGTTGGATACCTATAAATTTGTTCAATGCCTTGGTTATCTCATCTTTTCCTGAAAAGACGGTTTCTTCAAGGAGTGCTTCTGGAAGCACATTTATCCTATGGTGTAATGCCGCACCGAAAGAAAGTTGTAAAGATTCGCAATTTTGTTGTGAAAACTGATCACAGGCAATAAGTCGACGTATTAGTGCCCGCATGTAGCTTTCTACTGCCGAAATGTAGCCCAATAGTAGAAGTATTCCCATCTCAGGTTCAATCTGCTGTGATGGATCACCGATTGCCCAAATCTTGTTGAGACGCAAACTATTTTCAATAAATTGATCAATAGGGGAAATGTCTGAATCGTCATGAGCCACATCGAATAGAACCAATGTGTCCAGTGTTGTTTTAGAGTCTCTAACAGTTAAAATAGCTGCGAAGTCTTCAGATATCATAACATCTCACGAGAGATAATCGTCAACAAAACTGTTGAGTACATCAACAATTTTGGCTGTTCTACGCTTGCCAAATCCTCTTACTGTTAGAAGATCCGCTGCAGGATCTTGTTTAGCGAGGAAGTCTCTAATAGTACGCAAATTGGGCAAATGAGAGGCAAATTGTGATCTCTGCCATGTAGTTAATCCAGGCACATTGTTAATTTCAGTGTCAAGACATTGATTAAATGTTGATGCATCTACCAACTGATGACCACAGTTATGACAAAATCGTTGACTATCTGTTAACCTTCTAGTCCCGCATGATGTGCATTTGGGCAGAGAAAAATCAAGTCCTTGGAGGTTGACATCTGGTGCCATTTTTGAAAGGCTTTTGCGAAGAGGATGTTTTGTCGTTTTGAATGCGATGGCATCCAGTATTTGCTTAATTGCGCCACCGGAACCACCTGAATCGATTGCACGGATAGAAAGTAAAAGTGATGTATGAGGTATGAAACGTCGATAGATGCGAGCTGGGGTACCATGCTTAACGTTTCCGTCGTCAAAAATTAGACCTGCTTCAACAAGTAGCTTGAACATCCTTTCCACTATAGGAGTGAGTTCGTCTTCCCTAACCCCGTAAGTAAGCTCTTTTTCTTGGCGTGAAATAAGTGTTGTCTCGTTGAATGTTTTAATTTCTTTTGCAATTCCATTAATTATTTTTTCGCCAGCAACAATGATCTGTTCAAATTTGGGCACCTTTTTCCCAAGAGAACGATATTCGGCTATTCTAGCATCTAGATGTTCTTGAATGATTTTATTTACACCTTGCTGCGCATTTCTAAAGCCGCCTCGCTGATATTCTTCAAGCATTGTTAGGTACGCACGTGGAATTCCAAATGAAGCAAACCTAAGCATAGCTTGTGCGTCGGGAGGGATTTTCTCGAGATTATTGACTCTCTTTCCGGCAATGTCCTGCATAATATTGTCGTAATGTACATCATTAATAGATATCCATACAGGAATTGGGATTGAATCCTGCCCTTGATGAAATTTAGGGCTAACTTCCGTTGTTCCAGGGTAAACTGAAGCTTTAGGAGCAATTGTCGTAGATTTTAGAGACCTTACTATATCAAGAAACTCAATTAAATAATCTGGGGTCAAGGTTAACGCAGCATCATCCATTAACAGTATTGTAAATTTGCGACCTGCCATTTGTCGTGCTTTGTCAATAATGTCTTGTACCTTATCTATTGAAAGAGAATCGGATAAGGCAAGATTCGCTTCATCGAGTGGTTGATTCCGTTCGATACGAGTTACAAAGCTTGATAATTGATCTAGTGGAAATTCAGATCCAAAGAGAACTGGTTGTTTACTTTTAAATCCGTGCTTCCATTCGACAATACTAGTTCCAATGGCTATAAGAATCCTAGCCAGTACCCATGAGTGAAATTGTTGAATAGCACCAGGATGACTTGAAAGGAGAGGTTCAAGACGAAAATATCGATTAAAAGAAACATAAATTGCGAAAGGCAGCGTCGGCAACTCACTGCATTGCAACCATGCATAACGCATCATATGAGTCTTACCACAACCACGCGGCCCCACGATCGTTCTCAAAGCTCGGTTAGTCAACTCCTTATATACCAGCTGAAATAACTCACCACTATTGGAAGTGCCGGCCTTAAGCTGCTCAAGCGGGATATAATCCGCACGTTGCTGCAAAGTTGAATTGAGATCGTCGTCTGGAGTAGTCATGAAGTCTCTCAAAAAGTTATTTCCAGTAATGCGCTTTTAGTTATAAATTTGGCTCCGACGCCGTGGCAAGCGGCTTCCAGTGCGTTACGACCTTTGGCACTACGAAGATATGCCAAGATAGCTTCTCTGTGCTCGGGGACCACCCTTAAGAGCCATATACAGTCAGAGATTGCCACCCTGCCGGAGCGAACCATGCAGACCTTTTGGCTTAGATTCCGACCTACTCTAGCCACCAGTATATCACCTGGAGAGGCGACAACCTCGGTCGTTGTTTCGTTATTTTCGTGCGAAAGCCGAAATGCAGGAGGTGCGGAGTCTTCGCATAATGAAAAGTCGGTTGTATGAAAAACTGGAAAATCAACATTATTTCTATTTGATGAGGAAAATGATCCGCGTGAAACGCTGAGTGCGACGTCTGCAATTTTACGCTGATTCAATTTAATACAACTTGTTGTTTGAACATGATAGGAATAATCCAATCTCTTTTCTGCAAAATGAGCTGGAAGTTTTAATTGCGGTGACAACAAACCATTTTGCTCAATCCGCTGGATCGTGATCTGATCAGATGCCTTGCCATGTTTCGAAACAACAACGATATGTGCCTTGGCGTCGGTATTTCGGAATATCCTTCGAGGCAACTCAATCACGCGCTCAATTCTATGTTTATTGATCAAAGTTTTACGGAAGGATGTAAACTTTTCCCCTGAAACTATACCATCTGGCAGAATTAGCCCTAACCGACCGCCATTACACAATAAACGAAAATTCTGTGCAATAAAAAGCAAGTCAGAAGGGACTTCGCTTATGTGCGGAAGCACATGGCTGAGGCCTGCTTCTTCAAGAATTGCCGCAAAATGTTTTTCCCACCTAGGGCGTAAATAAGGAGGATTGCAAATTGCCGCATCAACCCCGCCTTGCCCCAATCCAAGGCGTTCTGCTAGAGCAAAATCTAATGCATCTGTTGTGTGGTGCGTAATGATACTGCCCTTAAGTTTCGGGAGCAGTGCACTTCCAGCATTTGCGTCGATATCTACTGTGATAAAGCGAGAGGATTTCCAGATTTTAGATGCTTCTCCAACAAGTGCGCCTTCACCAGCTCCTAAATCAAGAACAGTGCCAGGACATGCCAAGCCCATTGAATTAACTAGCAGTGCTCCAACCATAGAGTCAGTATAATATCGGCCTAACGGATCAGATGATTTGGAAAAACGAGAGAATCGCATTATTTATTCCCTATCTATCGGGAGGAAGAATGTATTTGGCGTATATTATTTGCGTACCAGCACTCTTTCACCCAGCAAACCACTCAGTTTGCGCCAGTGTGTCGGACACCCATTGCAAAGCAAAGAGGGCAAAAATAACATCAACCTTGACCTCGACCCTTCAAATTGTTGAGTCATTCTAACATTGGCACATTCTATTTTATTGCTCAATGGTCTTCAAGTGCTAGGACGATGTTGTAGCGTATGCATTTAGAAATTTATCAGTTGAGCTCGCAGTAAATCAATGAAAAGTTAAAAAATATGAGCCGAATTAATGGGCTTTAAAATACCTTTGAAAGTTTTACAAGTCAAGAAGTTAAGGTACTTTTCACTGGGACAGCCTCGGCCCTGGAAGTGCGGAGCGGGTGACTCCGTCGTTGTTACCAAGCTTGATAGGATTGCTCGTTCGACAAAGCACTTGCTGGAGATTACCGACCTGCTGAAAAGAGGAAGGTGGTCTTCAGGGTTCTGAATATCAACTCTGACACCAGTAC
Organism: Deltaproteobacteria bacterium; assembly: GCA_009668975.1. Classification (GTDB taxonomy): domain Bacteria; phylum Desulfobacterota; class Desulfuromonadia; order Geobacterales; family Geobacteraceae; genus RPRC01. The sequence continues at coordinate 7,230 of SBEG01000053.1, forward strand.
CCCGACCGGCAAGCTGATGCAGACGATGCTGGCCGCGGTTGCCGAGTTTGAGCGGGAGATGATGCTGGAGCGCCAGGCGGAGGGAATCCGGATCGCGAAGGCGCAGGGTAAGTTTAAGGGACGGAAGCCGACTGCCCGGGAGAAGAGCGGAGAGGTTGTGCAGCTTCTGGCTGATGGGTTGACGAAAGAGGCTGTTGCGCAGAAAGTGGGAATTGGCGTGGCTTCGGTGTATCGGATTGCCAAAGTGGCCAAGGAATTGTCAATAAAGTCGGAAGTGTGAAAAACGGCTTCCATATTTCGCTTGTGATGGGTTTTTCTTGGCCAAGTGATACAAGCCCTATGGGAACTATAAGGACAAACATTAGAAATGTTGACTTACGGATCAACCGACGATATTACTTTTGGAGTATTAACCACTCATTAGACAAAACGATTTCCCGATTCTGAAAACAGTATTTTCCGAAAAGAGCAAATCCGGGGCAACCTGGGGACGCAGAGCCAAGGGTCCGCAAAGATGTTGACAGCCTGGCCGCCGAAGAAAATACCTCGAACACTAGACCCCTATCTTCGGCAAGAGGATAGGGTTTTTTTTCTGCGAGGGATAATCTAAGCCAACGTGTTTGTGGCCAGGAGGAGAGGTGATGACTTATGCAACTTCGCCTAGTTGGCCCACCCTGCAAAACTAAAAGTGAGGTACAACTATATTGGTGCTGCCGAGAACCAGGCAGACCCGCCGAATCGTTAGCTCATAAAATTGGATCGCATCTGCAACGACATAAGACTAAAAGCCAGTCAGGAGTAAACATTGCGGAGTCAAGCAGTACAAAAAGCCAATGATTTGTTGGGGCAAAAAGCTTACTTGGCACTAAAACCACTTCTTATGCAATGCATATCTGAAGGTAATCATGAGGCTTTATTGGCAGTGAAGTTGCTGGCAGCTACACGTGGGACTGGCGTGCGAGAAAATGCGTTTTATTCGCTTTTGGCGTGGCAAGAAGCCGGTCTTGAGACAATGCTTGATCTTGCACTCACGGCCCCCTTCCCACATAACCTGCATCTTGCATGCGACATACTTTCTTCTATCGCCATTGGAGAAATGCCATCTTTTAAGAACGCATATCAAATGGAGGCGTGGCAGGAAGAAGTGACGAAGAGATTCCAAGATGCCTCCGTATTCACTTCAAAGGCAGAAGATATTTTAAGAAAATTGATTCTTTCACTTGATGAGGCAGATATTGATCACCTTCCTTCAGTTCTTGGATTTAGATTCTGGTTTCAAAATCCGAAAAAGCTAAGACTTATTTTATCAATCGCCTCCTTAAGGTGGATTGCTGTCGGCAATAAAGTCATTGATGACTATCTGCAGCTAATTGTCAATCGGCATTGAAAAATGACCCACCATCGGCGTCCAAAATTGACCCACCCC
>SBEG01000054.1 GCA_009668975.1 Deltaproteobacteria bacterium
TCCACCACCGGCCATGCCACCAACATCATCGCCGGTCTCGGCATCTCCATGAAGTCCACCGCGCTGCCGGTCATCGTTATCTCCGCCGGTATCATCGTTGCTTTTAACTACGCCGGTGTCTACGGCATTGCCATTGCTGCTGTTTCCATGCTCTCCCTCACCGGTATCGTAGTGGCCATGGACGCCTACGGTCCCATCACCGACAACGCCGGCGGCATTGCCGAAATGGCCGAACTCGACGAATCCGTCCGCGCCGTCACCGACCCTCTCGATGCAGTCGGCAATACCACCAAGGCGGTCACCAAAGGCTATGCGATCGGTTCCGCCGGTCTGGCCGCCGTCATTCTCTTCACCTCCTATGTGGACGAGTTGCGACTGATGGGACAGTCCATCGACTTCTCCCTGTCCGATCCGTACATCATCGTCGGTCTCTTCATCGGCGGCATGCTGCCCTACTACTTCGCAGCACTCTGCATGGAAGCTGTCGGGAAGGCTGGCGGATCGGTCGTCACCGAAGTTCGTCGCCAGTTCCGCGAGATCCCGGGAATCATGGAAGGCACCGGTAAGCCCGACTATGCCTCCTGCGTCGACATCGTCACCAAGTCAGCCCTGAAAGCCATGGTCATTCCCGGCCTCATTCCGATTGTCGCACCGATCATCGTCGGTTTCACCCTCGGTCCCAAGGCGCTCGGCGGCGTGATCGTCGGCACCATCGTAACCGGTATCTTCGTTGCCATCTCCATGACCACCGGCGGCGGCGCCTGGGATAACGCCAAGAAACTGATTGAAGACGGTTTCCACGGCGGCAAGGGTGGCGAAGCCCATAAGGCGGCAGTAACCGGCGACACCGTCGGTGACCCGTACAAAGACACTGCCGGCCCGGCAGTCAATCCGATGATCAAGATCATCAACATTGTCTCCCTGTTGATCGTTCCCCTGCTGAGCAAGTTTTAGTTCACAGGAAACTGGATAGATAACAAAGAAGGGGTGTGGCACCAGCCACACCCCTTCTTTGTTATCTTCCGCAGAAACCCGGATCAGGATCATTCCCGAACCGCGCCGCCACTCCCCTGAAAATTAGCGGTCGATGAGTTCGGCAATACTCATCCTGCGATCAGATCCTCCCAAACGCTGAATCAACCCTTCGGCCCGCAACAGATCCCGCACGCCGCCATGCACCTCCGCCAGCTTCAGACTCACTCCGCTTTCCGCCAGGATATCACGCAGTTCATTCAGCATCCGCGCACCGGCCAAATCCACGTACGGCGATGTTGAAAGGTCTATCACCACCAGCGTTACCGAAGGAATCTGCAGATTGATCATCCGCAGGATCTCTTCCTTGATGTTCTGGACATTGAAATAGAGAAAGGCCGCCTCCACCCTCAAAGCCAGAACACCGGAAATCCGTTCAACGTTCGGATAACGGGAAGTCTCACCAAAGCGATCACTGCCGGGAAACCGGCCGAGAGCCGTAATGCGCGGGTGGGCGGTCTGTTTTATCATGAGGATGATCGAAAAGAGTGCCGCCAGGAGAATGCCTACCAGGATCCCGAAGAAAAGGACCCCCAGTACCGCGGCCATTGCCGTGTAAAATTCCACCTTGCTGACCCGCTTGAGATGACCCAACTCCTTCAACTGAAGCAGATCCTTAATCGCCACCAGAACCACTGCAGCCAGGACCGGCTGGGGAAGGTGGGCCATGAAGCCGGTAAAAAAAAGGAGCACCACCGCAATTGCCCCTGAGGCAAAAATCAGCGAAAGCGGCGTTCTGGCCCCGGCTTTATCATTTACCGCTGACTGGGACATCCCGCCCGCAACCGGATAGCCGCTGGCCAGACCGGCAGCAAGATTGGCGACGCCCAGGGCCAGGAGCTCCTGGTTGGCATCGACCTGGTAACGGTTCTTGATGCCAAAGGACCTTGCCACCGAAATACTTTCCACATAGGACAGAAGGAAGCAGGCCAAAGCAAGACCAAGCAGGCCGTTAGTCTCGGCAAGGGTCACGGAAGGCACCCCCAGGGCCGGAAAACCCGGCGGGATCGTACCGACAGTCAGAACACCAAATTCAGCAAGGGGAAACAGGAACATGACGACCACGGAGAGAACCAGGACCGCAAGTGCGACCGGACGGCCGGATAAAAACTTTTCCCCGAGCAGGATCAGGACAAGGCTACCGATGCCGACCGCCAGGGAAGGAAAATTAACGTCCCCTAGCTGCCGGAAAAGACCGGCAAGAGAGCCAAAGAATTCATCGCCAGCGCTGCTCATCCCGAACAGTTTCGGCAGCTGGGTAGCGGCAATGACCAGTCCAGCCCCGACTTTGAAGCCACTGAGAACCGTTTCCGATACGAAGCTGACAACGCCTCCCAATTGCAGCATCCAGGCAATAATGCCGATTCCACCAGCCAGCAGCGCGGTAATCATGGCAAGATTCGCCTGCTGCGGGGAACCGCCAAGTACCAGCGAGCCAAGAGCGGAACCGATCAGAATCGAAATGGCCGAGGTGGGACCAACAGCAATCTGCCGCGAGGTGCCAAACAGCGCGTAGACCAACCCGCCGATAAGATAGCAGTACAGCCCGGCCTGTGACGGCAGTCCCGCCAGGGTAGCATAAGCCAGTGACACGGGAACCGCGTAGGCGGCCAGGGTAAGGCCTGCGATACAGTCCGGCCGCAGCCATTCCTGGCGGTAGCGGGGCAGCCACTGAAAAACCGGCAGGACGGATACCGTCCTGCTCAGGATGCGTTTAGTAAGATGGCTGAGTAAACCCATGACAGCAGCACCTGTCGCCTTATTCCAATTCCAGATCAAGGCCCTTCTGCGTTGGATCGTCTTCGGCTGCTCAACGTACACTTCACTACGCCTCGCAGCCTCATTCCTCGCCGCCTTGAGATCATCCTTGATCTGAAATTGGTATTACTCGGTCGCTTGTGATTCCGGCACAACGTCAGACGGCCCTTCGCCGATCCAGGCCTGAACCAGGGTGAAGGCCACGGCTAGAATCACCGGGCCGATAAAGAGCCCCACCACGCCAAATGCGATGAGGCCACCGATCACCCCGGCGAAAATCAGCAACAGGGGAAGATCGGCGCCCTTCCTGATCAGCATCGGGCGTAAGAAATTATCAAGGGTGACAACGGGAAGCATCCAGATAATCAGTACGCTCCCCCAGAGGGTTTCACCCGACCAGAAGAGCCAGATGATTGCCGGAATCATGACCAGGACAGGGCCAATCTGGGCAATGCAGAGAATGAACATGACCCCGGTAAGCAGTAAAGCAGCGGGCACACCGGCTATCAACAGACCGATACCGCCAAGAACTGACTGGACAAGTGCCGTAACAACAACCCCGAGGGCAACTCCACGCACCGCTCGGGCAGCAAGAATTACGGCCTCTTCGCCACGTGGTCCGGCCAGCCGGCTGGCAAGTTTGCACATTGTAGCGGCCCATTTTTCTCCATGGGCATACATGATCGAGGCAATAATCACCGTGAGAAAGAAATTGAGCAACATTACCCCTACACTTCCGGCACGTGCGACAAACCAGCGCACAACACTTCCCACATAGGGCGCCACCCGGGAAGTAAGCTCATCCGGGTGCAAAGCGGAATACTCCTGCCAGCGCTCCACCAGCCGAGGACCCGAAAAGGGGATTTTCCGCAACCACTCCGGTGGTGGTGGAATAGCAAACGCGGAAAGCGAGCCGAACCAGGAGACGATCTCGTCGCCCCGGCTGACAATCTCAAGCACCGCCAGCGAAACAGGCAGAAAAAAAACCATCAGCAGGGCACTCGTCATGACTGTGACAGCTGCCCAACGTCGACCCTGGAGACGAGACTCAAGACTCAGCAGCAGCGGCCAGGTGGCAACCACGATGATGATTGCCCAAAGAATGCCGGTTAAAAAAGGATGCAGTATCCAGAAACATCCGGCAACGAGCGAAAGAATAATCAGCACCGCCAGTGTTACCTTGGTCACATCCAGCCTGTTGGTAGCATCTGTATTCACCGTCAACTCCCCCTTAAACAGAAATACATATTGTAAGTCTTCACCTTCGGTCGACAGATTTCACTACCAAGGATGTAACAGGTGTTATTTGATTTTACCATAAGATTATTTCGTCAGGGCGTCCCTGACCGGCCGGCTCCAGTCAGCCGCGCAGAGCACCAGGGTGGGGTAATAAATGGCTGGATCGTTCACTGGTCCTGTTCCATTCCGCTGTGCAACAGCACGGTTTTATTGAAAACGATTACAACCACAGTCCCCTTGACAGGGGCGGATCAATGCTTATTTTTACTACAGATAAAGCAATTACCGAAAGGAGGTAAACCACATGGCAACCTGGGACGTATTCAAAGAACTGGACAATTTACGAAGAGAGATCGATGAAGCTTTTCGTGGCGCAGGCGTCCGTCGACCGTTTGGGCCGACATTCCTTTCGCCGGTGACAACACGCCGTTTCCCGCTGGTCAACTTCAGCGAGGATGGCGGGCATATCTACATGGAAGCCCTGGTTCCCGGCGTAGATCCCAAGGACATCGACCTGTCCGTGCTCAGGAACACGGTGACAATCAGCGGTGAGCGGAAGCCGTTCGTGGAACAGGAAGGGCAGATTGTGCACCGAAGCGAACTTGGCTCCGGCAAGTTCACCCGGACGCTGGAACTGCCCGCGGATATCGACCCGAACAATATCAGCGCCCAGTGCAAGGACGGCATCATGCTGATCACTCTGGCAAAGGCCGAACACGCCAAGCCGAAGAAAATTGACATCAAAATTTCGTAATACAACGGATCAGAACAGGAAAGGAGGTAATCATAATGGCAGCCAACAGCCTTACGGAAAGAAATGACGAAAGAAATATCCAGTCCCGTGAAGAGACGAGGTCAAACGATACCTTCACTCGCCCCGCGGTAAATATCATCGAGACAGAGGAAGGCCTTATCCTGACCGCCGACCTGCCGGGTGCAAATAAGGAGAGTCTCGATGTCAACGTGGAAAAGGGCATCCTTACCATCAGTGCCCCGGTACAATACGCCATGTCCGGAAATTCGCTGTATCGGGAATTCGAATTGGCCAATTACTACCGCCAGTTTTCCATCCCGGAGAGCCTTGACCATGAAAAAGCCCAGGCGGATTACGCTAACGGCATCCTGACCTTGAGAATTCCCAAGGCGGAAGTTGCCAAGCCGAAACGGATCGAAGTGCAGGTTGGCTAAAAAGGCTCGCTATTCCGTGTGCACAGTGACGCAAGGAAAGCCCCTTTAATAAATTACACCGATTTTCGATCGAGACTCCGATATTGAATCGCCTCTGCGAGGTGCTGTTCGCGAACGTTTTCCGCCCCTTCCAGGTCGGCAATGGTCCGGGCAACCTTGAGGATGCGGGTGTAGGCCCTGGCGGAGAAGCCGAGCCGTTCGGTGACAAGCTCCAGGAGTCGATGACCGGCCGCGTCAGGCTCGCAGTACCTGCGGATTTGGCGAGGGGTCATGTGGGCGTTGGAATGAACCTTCGTTCCACGGAAGCGTTCCAGCTGGATCTCCCTTGCCTTTTCCACGCGTGCAGCAATGACCGTAGAACTTTCGCTCTCGGAGCGATCCGCCAGGTCCCGGTACTTTACCGCGGGAACTTCGATGTGAATGTCAATGCGGTCGAGAAGCGGTCCGGAGATGCGGGAGCGATACTGGTGGATCTCGCGCGGCGTACAGGTACAGGTCAGGGAGTTTTCGCCGCTCCCGCCGCATTTACAGGGATTCATGGCCGCAACGAGCATGATCCGCGAAGGATAGGTAATCGACATCAGGGCCCGGGAAATGGTGACCCGACCGTCCTCCAGGGGCTGGCGGAGAACCTCCAGCACATGTTTCTTGAATTCCGGAAGCTCGTCGAGAAACAGGAGACCGTTGTGGGACAGCGACACCTCACCGGGGCGTGGAGTGTTGCCGCCGCCGATCAGGCCGATGTCGGAGATGGTGTGATGGGGTGAACGGAACGGGCGCTGGGTGATGAGAGCCCGGTCCCGTTCCAGCACCCCCATGACACTGTAGACTTTGGTGGTTTCAATGGCCTCGTCAAAAGACATGCGCGGCAGGATTCCGGGAATCCGCCGGGCCAGCATTGTCTTTCCTGACCCTGGAGGCCCGATGAGAAGGATATTGAGTAGATCAAGACCTATTTTAAGGTACTTTTAGTATAAATGAATAGCAGTTTATCAAAAATAAACTAAAGATATCAAGTTACCCGTTACCCATCCATAACATAGAAGTTGACGTTCACACCGTGAACGATGGTTTACCCTTCCCGCTACCAACGCAACCAACTCCCCCAGCAGTTAACACACGACACACCATTTTTGCCAAGCTCGGGATCATCCCTTCCTAAGCATTTTCATACATTCCCCAAAACCCACCTGTCAGCCTAACTAGATTTTAAAACCTTCCCAGGGATTTCCGTCCTGCTCCAACAACTACCAACGCCACCACCAGTTAACCCAGCAAAACATACCCACAAGTCAGTCTACTGATAGTGAAACAAATAAAGTAGTACCCTTATTTCAGTTACCTAAAAGGATTATAGTATTTATATTAAGATAAAATTAATAAAAAAGCCGAGTTCTGTGTATACAAGACTAATGAAGGCAAGTAAATAAACTTTATTCACCAAGGACTCACTATGTTTAGATTATCAGCCCTACCTGTAGGGCTTCCCGATTATGTAGGTTTTCATTATGTGGCGTTCAATCTTCCATTCGCTTGTGACAACCCAGCAGAAGTATCCAGACAGATGAAGCATTTCACCGGAACTAGGGGATGGATTGCAGAAAACAACCGTGGGTTCGGTGGAAGGTCTGCATACGATGAATATTACACACTAAGGAACGAACTGGGAGACGTTCTAGTCACTCTCTGCACGAGAGGCAAGGGCAAGGCAAAGAATCTGTCTAAGATGACTTTTAATGGCAAGTGCTTTGAAAAAACGTCTCATAATTGCGTACTCGATGTAGACGGAAATCCGGTAAATTTTCTTGAACTAGCAACCAAAGTTTATGAGGCAGGTGGTAGTTTCACCGGCCTAGACATCTTCAAAGATGATTTCCGTGGTGTCTTGCCATTTAAGCAGATTGTCGAAATGAGCAGGAAAGAGCACTACAGGGACCGTGTCATAACCCCGTTGAACAAAGATAGGGGCGACAGGATCAACCCGCCTACCTACATGAGCAAGGACAGTGACAGTCTTTATTTCGGTGATAAGAATAAGAACCAAGTTCTTTTTTACGATAAAGGAACTTTTGAAATGAGCAAGTGGAGCTGGATTAGGGTTGAGCTTAAAATCCGTCACAAGGAAGATAGTAACACCATTGCTCAAATGCTACTTGAAGGGGCAAACCTCGACGCCCTGGCTTCTGGAATACTCAGGAACTACTTAAATTTCAAAGTTGCAGGAACTAAGAGAAAGGAAAAGAGAGAAACCTGCAATTTCTGGGACCAATTTGTTGGTACAGAACGTATCAGGCTACCCAGGAGAAAGAGAACAAAGAAAGATGATGAAATTGACTTTGATGACGTGTCTTTCGATTAGATGTTAAAAACATATAACTTATATAGAGAATACTGCTCTCATAAATTAATGTAGACACGCTACAGTAGTGCATCTATAGCCAAATTGAATTCAGATTGACTTCTGCATTCTTAAACCAAACAAAGGAATAACTACCATGCAGATAGTAACAGCAAAAATGACCGAAAACCGCATAAGGGAGATTGAAGAGAAATGGCCGCAAACAAAAGGGAAAGCTTTATACCTGAAACACCTCAAAGGCTGCGAGTTAACGCGTTCAGAGGCAATAACGGCACACTGCTATTCTTGCGGCGGCGGTGAAAACGAACCGTGCGGTGTTGCTAGTTGCGTTTTATATCCCTACAGCCACCTAAACGCTTCTCAGGACGTTAAATATACCGCTGAGACGCCCTCCAGGGCACCTCTCAGCAATTAACGAGACCGTGCCCATATCTCACTATGCCCTATTTTGAGCTAAGCTTTTTTCATGGTCTGTAACCACTTGTTAATAATGGGTTTACAGGCCATGTTCGTACGCGAGAGGAAGTAATGAATGGAAAATGCCCAAAAAGGTTGTTTTGCTTCTATCCCAATTAATCAATTGAATGCTGAAGCCCTGGAGGAGTGCCCGTACTGTTTCCGTAAATCTATCGGCATTATTTGTCCTAGCTGTGGCACGGCATATCAAAAGAGCTTACCTTCGAAGTGGCTGCATCGAAAATGGAATCGTACTATACAAATTAAGAAAGTGAAATCAAATGAACCTATCGTCAGTTGTCAGTAGTTGGATCATATCGGCAGGGATAATTTACACGAATCAGCAGGGTGTATCTTACTCTTGCCTAGTCAGCAAAGATGAGACAACAATGCAGTTTTCATCTAACACTTCTACACCTGAAGGTGGAGATGTCCTTACATTTGGTGATCAAAATTATCTTATTCTCGGGATTCATCCGCATTATAATAGCGTTACAGTTGCCTCAATTGTCCGCGTTAGGACAGTAGCGTGTCAATCGGCATTGAAAAATGACCCACCATCGGCGTCCAAAATTGACCCACCCC
>SBEG01000005.1 GCA_009668975.1 Deltaproteobacteria bacterium
TGGGAACTCGCTGTGAGGCCCCAAACCCACGGCAGAGTGGAGAGACTGAAAAGTTTAAGGGAACCGGAGATCCGGTTCCCTTTTTTTTGCCACAATATCCAAGGAGCCTAGTGAGCTTCACTCCAGTTTCTGCCAAAACTCAGATCAACCTTGAGCGGAACCCGCAAATCAACCGCGTGCTCCATTTCATGACAGACCAGCAACTCCATCTCGACCCGCTCTTCCTCGGGAACCTCGAACACCAGTTCGTCATGCACCTGCATGATCAGGCGGCTTTTGAGACCCTCCCGCCGCATCCGGTTCGAAACCCGGACCATCGCCTGTTTGATTATATCCGCGGCCGAGCCCTGAATGGGGTAGTTGATGGCGTTTCGCTGGGCAAACGAGCGAATATTGCCGTTGCTGCTGGCGATATCCGGAATGGGGAGTTTCCGCCCCAGGAGGGTGGTGACAAAGCCGTTCTTCTCGGCATCCCGGACACAGGCATCGAGAAATTCCCGCGCCCCGCTGTGCCGGCGAAAATAATTATCGATAAACTCTTTGGCGGTCTTGGTGGAGACGCCAAGCTCCCGCGCCAGACTGAAAGCGCCCTGGCCGTAGATAACGCCAAAGTTGATGGTTTTTGCCTGCCTCCGCATCTCGGGTGTCACCAGACCCGGCAGCAGATCGAAGACCTCACTGGCGGTCCGAGTATGAATATCCTCATCCTGGGCAAAGGCGTCACAAAAGACCCGGTCACCGGAGAGGTGGGCCAAAACCCGCAATTCAATCTGGGAATAGTCGGCCGACAGGAGCAGCGAGCCCTCTTCGGCAATGAAAGCCCGGCGGATTTTCCGCCCCTCCTCCGAGCGGATCGGAATGTTCTGCAGGTTCGGTTCTGAGGAGGAAAGACGGCCGGTGTTGGTAACCGCCTGGTTGTAGGAGGTATGGACCCTGCCCGTTGCCTGATTCACCAGTTTCGGCAAGGAGTCGGTATAGGTTGACTTTAATTTGGAGATGCTCCGGAACTGCAGAATGAGGGAAGCAATCTCATGGTCCAGGGCCAAGCGGGTCAGAACATCCATGTCGGTTGACCAGCCGGTCTTGGTTTTCTTCGCGGCCGGAAGTTTCAGGCGGTCAAAGAGGACCTCTCCCAGCTGCTTCGGTGAATTGATGTTGAATTCACAGCCGGCAGTGGCAAAGATCTCTTTTTCGAGAGTTGCCAACTGGCCGGCAAACTGCCAGGTAAGTTCCCGGAGCAGCTCCAGATCGAGTTTGACGCCTTGCAGCTCCATCTCGGCCAGGATTTTCACCAAGGGCATTTCCAGGTCGAAAAATAGGTGATCCATGCCCGCCTCGCTCAGACGCGGGAGAAAAATTCCCTGCAGCAGAAAGGTGGCGTCGGCATCTTCGCAGGAATAGATCGAAGCAGACTCCACCGGAACCTGGGCAAAATTGATCTGGTCCTTGCCCTTGCCGGCAACCTCCTGGTAGGAAATCATCTTGTGATCGAGAAATTCCACGGACAGGGAATCGAGGCCATGGCTGGAGCGGACCGGGTTGAGCAGATAAGAGGCAAGCATGGTATCGCACCAGATTCCCTGCATTTCAACGCCACTCCGGCGCAGGACCTGGTAATCGTACTTGATGTTCTGGCCGATCTTCGGCCGCTCCGGATCAGTAATAATCGGGGTGAGTGCCGCCAGGACCTGCTCCCGGGGCAACTGTTGCGGTGCTCCCGGATAGCTATGGCCAACCGGCAGATACCAGGCTTCATGTTCCCGAAAGGAAAAAGACAGCCCGACGATCTCGGCTTGCAGCGGATTGAGGCTGGTGGTTTCCAGGTCAACGGCAAAGGCCGGGACGCTGGCCAGTTCCTGCAGTAAAGTTGCAAATTCATCTTCCGTCAGTACCGTCCGGTAGCCTGCGGTGGAAAGACTCGCTTCGCTGGTCAATTCCTTCATCAGCGAGGTGAAGCCGTATTCCCGGAACAGCTCGGCGAGGCGCTTCGCGTCCGGGGGAGAGGCAACGAGATCTTCATAGCGGTATTCAACCGGAGTATTCCGATCAATCGTGGCAAGTTTCCGGGAAAGTCGCGCCTGGTCGGCAAATTCCCGCAACCGTTCCCCGTTTTTGCCTTTCACCTCTCCGGCCCTTTCCAGAAGGGCATCCAGTGAACCGAACTCCTGGATAAGTTTCAGGGCGGTCTTTTCACCAACCCCGGGGACACCCGGAATATTATCTGAAGTATCGCCGGCCAGGCCAAGAATATCGATCACCCGCTCCGGTTCGACCCCGAACCGCTCCAGCACCTCCGGGATGCCCGAAACCTTGTCCTTCATGGTATCGAGCAGGGTAACGTTGCTGGTGACGATCTGCATCAAGTCCTTGTCGCCGGTCACGACCACCACAGCCAGCCCCGCTTCCTCGCACTTCCGGGCAATGGTCCCGATGATATCGTCCGCCTCGAACCCCTGCTTCTCCAACACCGGGATGTTGAAGGCCCGCACCATTTCCTTGATCGGTAAGATCTGGGGCACCAGATCGTCAGGCATGGCAGCCCGGTTGGCCTTGTACTCCGGATACAATTCGTTGCGGAAAGTCTGCCGGCCGAGATCGAAAACCACCGCCACATGATCGGGCTTATGATCTTTGAGCACCTTCAGCAGCATCTGGGTAAAACCATAAAGGGCATTGGTTGGAAAACCCTTGGGCGACGAAAGATGGCGGATGGCGAAATAGGCCCGATAAATATAGGAAGAGCCATCGATCAGATACAGAGTTTCTTTCTCAGCCATTTACTCACTCCCTTGCGCAGCGGATTCCCGGGTAAAGATGACAAAGGCCATGCTCGGCCTTCTGCTCGACTCCCGCATGGCAAATTGCATTCCTTCGAAATTCCAGCCTTTTCCAGTCCATTCATTCAGCACCTCTTCCAGCAGATCCTCCGCTACGGTACTTACCTCAACGACCTTATATTCAAGCATACCCTTTCTCCTGCCGGACAGTTTCATTCCGTGTACTGATTTCTTTGCTCATAGTAGACCAGAACCTGACCCTGTTCAAGAAAGAAGAGCAAGTCTTCATGCCCCAAAACGCACCGGCCAGACACACATATATTTTCAGCACACAAAACAGCACCTGTCATACCTTATCAAGCTACGGCCAGAAAGTTTGCATTCGAATGATGTTCCCTGACCGAAGTATCACACCCAGCCTGCATCAATAGACTAAATGGCACCACAGCACCGCTAACCGGTGGAACCTTCTTGCCGGAGGATGTTGGCCAGACAGAATTATTTGACTCTCCCGGGAAAAAAAAGTACTTTATGCACGATAAAGTCCGGGAGTTTTCCATGATTCGAGCCATATTCTTTCTCCTGCTGTTCGTGCCCTTCACTCTGTTCGTCATCGTCACCGGAGTGCCGATCACCTTTTTTGATCCAACCGGGAAATTCCTCCATGCCTACGGAAAAATCTGGGGGCGCGTTGGCCTGTTGCTTGCCGGCGCCAGGGTGGAAGTGTCCGGCGTTGAAAAAATCCCCCGCGACACCCCACTGATCTTCATGGGCAACCACCAGAGCAATTTCGATATCCTGACCGTCTACGCCGGCTTGCCGCACCATTTCAGCTGGATTGCCAAGGAAGAATTGTTCCGGATCCCGCTCTTCGGCTACGCCATGAAACGTGCCGGGTATCTGCCCCTGGACCGGAGCGACGGCCGCCAGGCATTAAAGACGATGACCTCGGCCGCGGAAAAGATCAAAAACGGCGTCAGCGTCATCATCTTCCCCGAAGGGACCCGCTCCATGGACGGCAAACTCATTCCCTTCAAGCGGGGCGGCTTCCTGCTGGCAGCACGGGCGGGAGTTCCCATTGTGCCCTTCACCATCAACGGCAGCGCAACCGTGAATCCGCCAAAACAACTGCACATCAACAAGGGCACGATCAGCATCCGCTTCGGCGATCCGATCTCCACGGCGGGGGCAACGGGTAAACGGCGGGATGAGCTTATCGACCGCGTGAAATCTGCCATTGAAAGCGGCCTGGTGGCATAACGTGACCCTCTTCCATGGGGCACTGTTTGCAACAGGGCTCGCCCTGATCATCTGGGGACTTCCCGCGGCCCATCGGCTGCGTAACCCGTTAAACTGCCTGGCCGCGCTTGCCGTGCTGGCCGGAGTGATCGCCGGGCTCATCGGCACGCTCCTCATTCTGGTGCCCGACTTCTTCAAAGGATGACTAATCCTGTGGAAACAGCCAAAAAAATAGTTCTGCATATTTTTCTGATTTCCGTCGTCTTCGTGATACTATTCTGGGGGAATACTCGCTTCCGCCAACACCAGCAGTTTTCAGTGGGAGAGCAGGCCCTGGCGCGCCGAGACGTTAGCGCTGCAATCTCGGGCTATGCCTCGGCAATTCATATGTACACGCCGGGAAGCTCCTGCGTGAATACCGCTGCCGTCCGCCTCTGGTCTCTCGGTGAAAACCTTGAGCAGGCCGGAGACACGGAGCGGGCCCTGATTGCCTACCGCTCCCTTCGCAGCTCCTTTTATGCTATCCGCGGGCTCACCAATCCGGGTACGGAGTGGATTGCCCGCTGTGACCGGAAACTTACGAAACTGACCAGCAACAGCTCTTCGCCTACGAAGAGCTCCAATCCGAATCAGCAGTTCTGAAAGAGCAAGAATGCCCTCTGACACCATAGAAAACTGCGACCTGCGGATCATCCCCCTGGGTGGTTTAGGGGAAATCGGTCTGAACATGACCCTTTACGAGCATGGAGACGATATCATCATTGTTGACTGCGGCCTCATGTTCCCGGAACCTTCCATGCTCGGCATTGACCTGGTAATCCCCGACATCACCTATCTGCGCGAGAATGCCGGCCGGGTCCGGGGCATCTTCCTGACCCACGGGCATGAAGACCATATCGGCGCCTTGCCGTTCGTGCTTCCGGAAATTCCGGTCCCTATTTATGGCACCGCCCTGACGCTCGGCTTTGTCCGGGGAAAGCTGAAGGAGTATGATCTGGAAAGTCTGGTGGAGCTGCACGTTGTGAAACCGCGCACCATCGTCGATATCGGAAATTTCGCCGTGGAGTTCATTCGGGTAGCCCACTCCATCGTGGACGGCTGCGCCCTGGCGATCCGTTCCCTGGAAGGAACAGTCATCCATACCGGCGATTTCAAGCTGGACCAGACGCCGGTTGACGGTGAACTGACTGACCTGGCAACCCTGTCTCGCTACGGCGAAGAGGGAGTTCTGGCCCTGCTTTCGGACTCCACCAACGTCGAACGGGAAGGCTTCACCCTATCGGAAAGCCTGGTCGGTGACGCCTTCAACGAGATTTTCCCCCTCTGTCCGGGCAGAATTATCGTAGCTGCTTTCTCCAGCAACATCCATCGGGTACAGCAAGTAGTGGAGGCCGCCGAACAGAGTGGCCGGAAGGTTTTCCTCAATGGCCGCTCGATGTTGACCAACGTTCAGATCGCCCGGGAATTGGGATATCTGCGCATTCCCGACAACCTCCTGGTGGAACTGAAGGACCTCGCAAATCTGCCCAAAAATCAGATTTGCATGATTACAACCGGTTCCCAGGGAGAACCGATGAGCGGACTCTCCCGGATTGCCATGGACGATCACAAGCAGATAAAACTGGAACCGGGAGATACCGTAATTCTCTCTTCCCGCTTCATCCCCGGAAACGAGAAAACCATTTCCGACCTCATCAACCATCTCTACCGACGCGGAGCTGAGGTAATTCACGAAAAGGTTTCCGAAGTTCACGTCTCAGGCCACGCCAGCCAGGAGGAGCTGAAGTTGATGCTCAACCTGGTGCGCCCCCGCTTCTTCACGCCCATCCACGGCGAGTACCGCCACCTGGTAAAGCATGCCAAGCTTGCCCGGAAAGTCGGCATTCCAGCCGAGCGTTGCATCCTGGCGGTAAACGGGGACATCATCACCTATGCCAACGGCAGCGGTCAGATCAGCGGGACGGTGGAAGCGGGCCGGGTCTTCGTCGACGGCAAGGGCATCGGCGACGTGGGCAATATCGTCCTGAAAGACCGGAAGCATCTCTCGGAAGACGGCATGGTGGTGGTTATTATCGCCATCAATCAGGCAACCGGCGAAATCATCTATGGCCCGGATATCGTTACCCGTGGCTTCGTCTTTGAAGATGAGAGCCAGGAATTCCTCGACGAAACGCGGAAGATCGTGCTCGACACCCTGGCCGGAGATAACGTGGAGGTTCTTGCCGACCTGAACGAGGTAAAACTTGAAGTGCGAAGGGTTCTGCGGAAATTCTTCAACAAGACCATCGAACGCAGACCGGTAATCCTGCCGCTGATTCTGGAGATGTGACAGAAAATACGTAAGGTCAGATAGAATTGTTTCATCGTAGAGGCAAAGCAAATGCCGTTTTTGCTTTGCCCAAAACAAGGCCGGCATTTCGGACAGGGCAAACAGTCTAAACTCACCCCGACCAACGGCTGTCACCCGCGGGTAGGAAACATGAACTCAGAAAGAAAAACCAAACTCATCCAGGAAATCAAGGGAATCTCTCTTGGAGCGGCAGGGCTCTTCCTCCTGATCTCCCTCCTCTCCTTCAATTCCGATGATCTCTCCTTCAACACCTATTCGACCGGCGCAGAGATCCACAATTTCGGCGGCACGCTGGGCGCCTATCTCGCCGACCTGCTATTCGAATGGCTGTTCGGACTGGCAGCCTACGCCATTCCGATCGCCATGCTTTCCGTTTCCTACAAGCTGCTGCGCTTCAAGGATCTGAAATGGCGGCGCTACAAGGGTTTGGCCTTCCTGGTCTTTCTGCTTGCCCTGGCGTCCCTCTTCGCCTTCAGTCTCGAAACGACCGTTTTTCTCGGCCAGAAGGTTTCCACCGGTGGCCTGATCGGCATTGAAGTCGCTAAAACCCTGAAGGCGATCCTGGGCAAACCGGGCGCTTTGCTCCTGATCATCCCGGTACTGGCTGTTTCCATCATGATTCTGTCCCGCTTCTCCTTCATCCTCTTTGCCGGCTGGAGTCTTGGGGCACTCCGGAGCCGCTGGGCAAATTACCGGGAAAAACAGACACTCAACCGGCAACTGCGTGATAAGAACGAGCCGGGTGTGGAGCGGCCAAGCCCGCAGATTCGCCCGCAGGCCGTCCCCCTGCCGCCGCCGATACCGGTGCAGAAAAAGGAGAAGAAGCGGGACGACGCAAAGGCAGCGCCGATTCAAGAGACCTTCGATTTTGCCAAGTGCGAAGGAAATTACCGGACCCCTCCCGTGTCGCTCCTGGACACCCCGCCGGCAACCCAGCAACTTCACGACCACGAAGTCCTCACCATGAACGCCCGACTGCTGGAGAAAAAACTTCGCGACTTCAATGTCGAGGGCGAAGTTACGGAAATTTGCCCCGGACCGGTCATCACCATGTTCGAATATGCCCCCGGGCCCGGCATCAAGGTCAACCGGATCGCCGGTCTTGCCGACGACCTCTCCATGGCTCTCCAGGCACTTTCCATCCGGATCGTCGCCCCGATCCCCGGCAAGGGTGTTGTGGGCATCGAAATCCCGAACCGGGAAAGGGAGATGGTCTTCCTCAAGGAAATTTTCACCTGCGAGGAATTCCATCGGGGAAAAATGAAGCTTCCCATGGCACTCGGCAAGGACATTGCCGGCCTGCCGGTGGTCACCGATCTGGCCCGCATGCCGCATCTGCTCGTGGCCGGCGCTACCGGGTCGGGCAAATCGGTCTCCATCAACACGATGATCCTGTCGCTCCTCTACACCGCCACTCCCCATGACGTCCGGGTCATCATGGTCGACCCGAAGATGCTGGAGCTTTCCATCTACGAGGGTATTCCCCATCTTCTCCTGCCGGTGGTCACCAACCCCAAGAAGGCCGCTTTGGCGCTCAAATGGGCGGTCAAGGAGATGGAACGGCGCTATCGGCTGATGAGCGACAAAGGCGTGCGCAATGTCGACTCCTACAACAAAAAGCTGGAAAAAGAGGCCAAGGGCGAGGAACTCGAAGAGGACGTGATCGTCGTGGACGAAGTGGTTGAAGAACCCGCCGGGGATACCGAGGCAGAATTCCAGCCGGCACTGCAGCAGGAAGACGCCCTGGAGCACGGACACCTCCCCTATATCGTCATCATTGTAGACGAACTTGCCGACCTGATGATGGTTGCCGGACGCGAGGTGGAGGAATCCATCGCCCGCCTTGCCCAGATGGCACGTGCAGCCGGCATCCACCTGATCCTGGCCACGCAGCGCCCCTCGGTGGACGTCATTACCGGCCTGATCAAGGCCAACTTTCCGGCACGCATTTCCTTCCAGGTTTCGTCCAAGATCGACTCCCGCACGATCCTCGACTGCAACGGTGCCGAGAACCTGCTGGGCGCCGGTGACATGTTGTTCCTTCCGCCCGGCACGTCGAAACTGCAGCGTATCCACGGCGCCTTCGTCTCCGACTCCGAAGTGCAAAGAGTGGTCGACTTTCTGAAGAAACAGGCAAAGCCGGTCTACGAGAAGGCGATCCTGGAGATGAAAGCTTCCGACGAGAAACAGGACGAAGACGATATTATCGACGAACGCTACGATGATGCCGTTGCTCTTGTCGCGGAAAGCCGCCAGGCTTCCATCTCCATGGTTCAGCGCCGTCTCCGCATCGGTTACAACCGTGCCGCTAGAATCATCGAACGGATGGAGCAGGAAGGAATCGTCGGACCCTCCGACGGTACCAGCCGGCCCCGCGAAGTGTTCATCAATAAACTGTAACAGAACTTGAAGGGGCGACTTTTCAAAGCGGCTCCCTTTACCTTCTACCTTCCAGCACGCCTGCCCATCTCCAATCTGATTGAGATCAACCGAGACTCTGGTACAACTTAAGTATAGTTGTACCAGCAGACGAAAGC
Source organism: Deltaproteobacteria bacterium (assembly GCA_009668975.1). Taxonomy (GTDB): domain Bacteria; phylum Desulfobacterota; class Desulfuromonadia; order Geobacterales; family Geobacteraceae; genus RPRC01. The sequence continues at coordinate 8,904 of SBEG01000005.1, forward strand.
TTCATTCGGGTGTCTCGTCAGATTCGATTCTGGCCTCATCACCATGTAATGATTCCCGGATTTGCCTGCAAAATCCGGCTTCACGGGAGGTTGTCGCCATGATCATCATCGAACCTTATCGAGGAAAATCGGTCGCGGAGGAGCGCGTGGAAATCGTCGAACGCAAAGGGACGGGTCACCCCGATTTCATCTGCGATTCCATCATGGAAGCTGTTTCAGTAGCACTCTGCGCTGAGTACCTCAAAGAATGCGGCACGATCCTCCACCATAACATCGACAAGGGACTCCTGGTTGCCGGCAAAGTTGCCAAACGCTACGGCGGCGGCAAGGTTCTCCAACCCATGGAACTGATTATCGGCGACCGGGCGACCTTCGAGGGTCCGGGCAAGACTCTGCCGGTCCGAGATATTGCCATTGATGCCGCCCGCCTCTGGATTCGCCAACACCTGCGCTTCGTGGACCCGGACAAGGACATCCTTTACCGGGTGGTGCTCGCTCCCGGTTCCGAAGAGTTGACCGATATTTTTTCCCGCCCGGGCGAGGTCCGCTGTGCCAACGACACATCGGCCGCGGTCGGCTACTACCCTTTAAGCCCAACCGAAACAGCGGTCCTGCAACTGGAACGGCACCTGAACTCACCCCAGTTTAAAAAGGAATTTCCCCAAGCCGGTGAAGACATCAAGGTCATGGGCTTACGCAAGGGCACGAGCCTTGATCTGACCGTTGCCATGCCGCTCATTTCCCGTTTTATCGCCTCGGAGAAGGACTATTTTTCCCAGAAAGAAGCTATCCACTCGGCGATGCAGCAATTTGCTGAGCGACTCCCCTGGTTCAAAAAGACCTCGCTCCATTACAATACCCTTGATCAGCGTGGCAGAGGCCTAGGTGGAATCTATCTCAGCCTGACCGGCACCTCAGCCGAGGATGCCGATTCGGGCCAGGTGGGGCGAGGAAACCGGGTCAACGGTTTGATCTCTCTCAACAGACCGATGGGAACCGAAGCCGCAGCCGGGAAAAACCCGCTGAGCCATGTGGGCAAGATCTACAACCAGCTCTCGCACAAGCTTGCCCGGGACATCTACCAGAACATCGGAGGAATCAGGGAAGTGTACGTACTCCTGCTCAGCAGAATCGGTGCGCCCATCGACCGGCCGAGAATGGCTGCTGTACGGATCCTGCCGGAAAAGGGGCAGAAGGTGTCGGCCATGGCAGGGGCTGTGGAGGAAATCATCAAACGTGAACTTGCCGACATCAATAACTTCTGTCAGGCATTGGGGCGGGGTGAGTATCCGGTTTGCTGAGAGAACCATGTGGATTTGGAAAGAATTTCAAGGAGAGACCAAACGACGGAAACTACAGTGGAGTATTTAAGAGAAGACATCAGTGGCAGAAAAAGTTTTTTTCACTGAAGTGCGACAACACTTCTCCGGCAACCACTTGATTTAGCACAAGATATTTCTCAAACAGGAGGACCTGAGTAAGAGTGACAGTTCACCCGTCAAAGGGAATCCGGCGAACCGTGAAGGAAAAGGAACCCAAAAAGACCCCGGCCTTCCACGGAGGGGGAAGACGGAAAGCCGGGGAAATGAAATTTTCTGGGGGTGCGGGCGTCAGTTGTGCCAACGCCCGCCGGTAGCAATGTTTAAATCAGTCGACCGACTTGCGCAGGAAGGTCGGGATATCGTACTGGTCCTCTTCATCCATGAAAAAAGCCCGCTGCTTCATGGGGACTTCACGCTGCTGGCGCTCGATCCGCTTGAAGGTGGGAATTTCACGATTTACTTCTTCTGATGCGGGGGGAGCAACGCTCTTCAATTCGTGTTTGCTCTTTTCCAGGTCGAAACGATCGCCGAATCCGGTGGCGATAGCGGTGATCTTGACCATCTCGCCAAGGCTTTCATCGATGACCAGACCGACAATGATATTGGCATCTTCGTGGACCTTTTCGTGAATTACTTTGCTGGCGGCATCGAACTCATCCATGGTCATGGAGGAGGAACCGGTAATATTCACGAGCACACCTTTGGCGCCGGAGATGTCGATATCTTCCAGCAGCGGGCTTGAAATTGCCTTGGTTGCGGCTTCCACGGCCCGGTTTTCGCCGGTGGCAAGGCCGATACCCATCATAGCCATACCTCTTTCGCTCATGATGGCTTTCACGTCGGCAAAGTCCACATTGATGAGGCCGGAGGTGGTAATGAGATCGGAAATACCCTGCACTGCCTGACGCAGGACGTCGTCCGACGGTTTGAAGGCATCAAGAATCGACATGGACTTGCCGGCCAGACCGAGCAGTCGATCGTTCGGGATGATAACCAGAGAATCCACGTGCTTTTTCAGTTCACGCACGCCGCTTTCCGCCTTGGCCAGACGAAGCTTGCCTTCGCGGGTAAAGGGCTTGGTCACGACACCGACCGTCAGTGCGCCGATTTCCTTTGCCACATCGGCAATCACCGGAGCGGCGCCCGTTCCGGTACCACCACCAAGGCCGGCCGCGATGAAAATCATGTCGGCCCCTTTGAGTACCTCAGCCAGCTGCTCCCGGTTTTCCGCAGCGGCATCCCTGCCGACATTGGGATCGGCACCAGCCCCGAGACCCTTGGTGAGTTGCCCGCCGAGCTGGATCTTCACCGGTGCCTTTGACATGCGCAGTGCCTGTGCATCGGTATTGGCGACAATGAAATCGATACCGTGTAATTCACAGTCAATCATGGTATTCACCGCGTTGCCGCCGCCACCGCCAATTCCGATCACCTTGATCTTCGCGCTTTGGTCAATACTCTCGTCAAATTCAAACATTTGCTACCCCCTTTTTGTTAAAAACCATGCAGAAACGCCATGTAAAATACTTAAAAAAACTCTCCAAACCACTCTTTCATCCTGCGTGTGACCCTGCGGAAAACATTGTCGTCATTTTGAACCGTCGGGAACTCGCGGATGCCCTGATTTTTGCTTCCGTACACCACCAGTCCGACCCCGGTTGCATAAACCGGCGAATTTACCACGTCCACCAGCCCGCCGATATTCTGCGGCACGCCGCGCCGGACCGGAAGGTTGAAAATCTGTTCCGCCAGTTCGGGCATGCCCTCCAGTATAGAGGTTCCACCGGTAATGACAACACCTGAAGCGATCTGATCATCGAAGCCCGATTTGACGATCTCCCGGTTGACCAGGGTAAAGATTTCCTCCATACGCGGCTCCAGTATTTCGGAAAGAAGTTGACGGGAAAGGACGCGCGGCTTTCGTCCTCCGACACTGGGAACCTCGATGGTCTCATCCTTACCGACCATGGAGGTGTAACAGCAGCCGTATTTCTGTTTGATCTTCTCCGCTTCCGCCATCGGGGTCCGGAGACCGACGGCGATGTCGTTGGTCAGGTGGTTGCCGCCAAGGGAAAGAACCGAGGTGTGTTTGATGGCACCGTCGACGAAGATTGCGATGTCGGTGGTGCCGCCGCCGATATCCACCAGGGCAACGCCGATTTCCTTCTCTTCGGGCGAGATGACCGCCTCGGAAGAAGCAAGCTGTTCGAGAACGATGTCCGCCACGTCAAGACCGGCGCGATTGCAGGACTTGATGATATTCTGGGCACTGGCCACGGCACCGGTTACAATGTGCACCCGCGCCTCGAGGCGAACTCCGCTCATGCCGAGCGGTTCGCGAATCCCGTCCTGATCGTCGATGATGAATTCCTGGGGCAGGATGTGAATGACTTCCCGATCCATGGGAATCGCTATGGCTTTGGCCGCATCAATCACCCGTCGCACGTCATCGGGGGAAACCTCACGGTTCTTAATGGCGATCACACCTTGCGAGTTAAAACCCTTGATATGCCCACCGGCAATCCCGGCATACACCGACTTGATTTCGCAGCCGGCCATCAACTCGGCCTCTTCAATGGCCTTCTTGATGGAGGCAACAGTTGTTTCGATATTGATAACAACCCCTTTGCGGAGACCTCGGGACGGGCTGGTACCGATACCAACGATGTCGACACCATCCTCGGTCACATTACCGACAATGGCACATATTTTCGTGGTGCCGATATCGAGCCCCACTATCAGATTTTCCCTTCTGTTGGCCATGGACCCCCTCCTCTTTATCACACCTTTTTTACGACAATTTTATCCGCATAATTCAAATCAACATATTCAAGTGAGGCAATCTGCGATGTCAATTCCTGATAGATTCGGCTGAAGCGCGCCAGTTTCCCTTCAAAATCGGAGTTGCCGAGTTTCACCGGAATTCCACCCTGGACGGTAAAAAGCGTAAAGCCGTAGCCTTTGTCCAGGTGAATCTCGGAGACATCACTCAGGCGAAACACGTTCCCCTTTTTCAGCAGATCCATAATGCCGAGAGCCGTAGTCAGCATTTTTTTCATGCCATCGGCATCCTTCAGCAAATCCTCTTCCGTGATTCCGGTAAGAACCGGAAAATCAAGCCGGTCGCCCTCGGTCAACGGTTTGAAAATCTCCCCCTTGGCATCGAGGTAGTAGAGGTAACCCATGTTCACCACGGCCACCGGCACCCGCTCGGTAATCTCGATGGAAAGTGTGCCGGGAAAGCGCCGCCGCACCTTCAGTTTCTCGATCCAGGGATTCTTTTCCAGCTGCTCCGCCACATGCTGCAGTTCAAGCTTGAGCAGGGAATCCCCAAGTTTGGCTCCGGTTAGACTGACAATTTCATCGCGCGAAAGTTGCCGCATGCGGGACACTTCGATTCGCTCCAGCTTGAAAAACGTCGCCTTGGCAAAAACTTCGTAGGCTTCCGTAGCAACAGTCCAGACCAGGGTAATCAGAATGAATACCGCGCAGACCCGGGCGGTTTTTTTGAGCATGCGCCGAAACTGGATCGGCTTGCGCGGCTTGCGCTCACGCTTCTGACGATTCCGGTTTCGCTGGGGATTCTGTTTTTTGTGATGCATGTCTCGCATGGGCCACCGCCGACGGCGTATTTCTTCTCTCTAGGCGCTTATTTTCAAAGAAGCGGAAAGCAATATTCTCTCCAGTAATTCACCAAAAGAAATGCCGACCCCGCCGGCAATTTCAGGGAAAAGGCTGAGAGCTGTCATCCCCGGAAGGGTGTTGACCTCCAGAATGTAGCATTCTTCCTGCGGGGTAACAAGCAGATCTACACGGCTGTAATCACTGCAGCCAAGGGCTCGATGGGCAAGAACCCCGACCTGCAAGGCCTTACGGTACAGAGCCTCCGGCAGCGGAGCAGGAAAAATATGTTCCGCCATGCCCGGGGTATATTTTGCCTCGAAATCGTAGAATTCGTTGCGAGGCACGATCTCAATGGCGCCGAGGGCCTGGTCGCCGAGAATCCCCACTTGTACCTCGCGCGCGGCAATAAATTGTTCCAGGAGGACTTCATTGTCATAGCGGAATGCCAATTCGAGAGCTGCCGGGATTCCCTCGGGGGTTTTGACGATACTGACGCCGACCGATGAGCCTTCCTGGGACGGTTTTACCACCACTGGAAAGGGGAAATCGAGGGTTGACAGGTCAAGCGACTCGCCTCTCCTCAGGACCCGGTAGGGAGCAACCAGGAGACCGGCTGACTGGAACGCGGCCTTGGCGAAAATCTTGTTCATGGCCAGGGCACTGGCCAAAACTCCGGAACCGGTATAGGGTATCCCCAGCATTTCCAGGAGGCCCTGGACCGCACCATCTTCGCCATAACGGCCATGGAGGGCCACAAAGGCTAACTCGATACCGGCATCGGCAAGTTTACGCGCCAGATTCCGGTCAACGTCTATGGCCAGCGCATCGTATCCCATGGCTAAAAGAGCTTCGCACACGGCAGTTCCGCTCTTGAGGGAAACCTCGCGCTCCGCGGAAAGACCACCGTATAAGACCCCGATTTTTTTCGCTTTGAGTTCTTCTCGTGACATCATTTCGTCTCTATCCTACCCTTCCGAATCTAGCGTTTCCGGTCTTCGCCTACTATTATGACTTCTTCCTGCAGTTCGACCCCGTAGTGTTCACGGACCGTTTCCTTAACCCTGGCCGCAAGGGCCAGGAAATCCGCAGCGGAAGCCTCACCCCTGTTCACCAGGAAGTTGGCGTGAATGGTGGAAACTTCCGCTCCGCCAATTCGCAATCCCCGCAGTCCGGCACCATCGATAAAATGCCAGGCAGGCCCTTCGGCGGGGTTCTTGAAGAACGAACCGGCATTGGGGTAGCCCACCTGCTGGGTTATACGCCGCTTCTCAAGGAAGCCTGCAATACGACCCCCGATTACGCTCGGGTCGGCCTTTGTGAGCCGGAAGGCAGCCTTGATGACAATCTCTCCCTGCTCAAGGATCAGGAAACGGTAGCCGAAAACCAGCTGCGACTTCTCCCGTTTCGTCAGGGTCCGGTCCTTCAAGGTTACCAGGGTTTCCAGCGAATCGGTGATCTCCCCGCCGCCGGCGCCGGCATTCATTGCCAGCGCGCCCCCCAGTCGCCCCGGAATTCCCACGAGAAATTCCAGGCCTGACAATCCTTCTTTGCGGCAAAAGCGGACCAGCGCGCCATTCTCGACACCTGCTCCGGCCTGCACCATGCAATCCCCTTCTCTTTCCAGCAGATTCAATCTTTCCAGGGAGATGACACAACCCCTGATGCCGCCATCCCGAACCAGAAGGTTATATCCTCCGCCAACCACCAGGAACGGTATTTCATACTCGCCCAGAAGAGTCAGCAGACTCTGCAGATCATCCGTATCCGTGGGCACGACAAACCAGTCAGCCGGTCCCCCGACCCGCAACGAGGTGTGCCGCGCCATCAGTTCAGAGCGAAGTACCGTGCCGCGAATCTCCCGCACGATACGTTCGGAGAAAGCTTTTATCACGGCTCTTTTGCCAGCTTCTGCAGCAGCAGTTCTCCGGTCTGCCAGATGTTGCCAGCACCGAGCGTCAGCAGAATATCTCCCGGTTTCAGGATCGCCTGCAAGTGTTCCACCAACTCCTCGCGATCAGAGATATGGGAAACATCCTTCTGCCCATGCTGCCTGACGCTGCGGGCCAGCGCCTCGGCGGTCACCCCTTCGATCGGCTCCTCCCCCGCAGGGTAGATATCCGTCAGGATCAGTACGTCGGCATCATGAAACGCCTTGACGAATTCGTCGTACAATTCCTTGGTCCGGGTGTAGCGATGCGGCTGAAAGACAACCACGAGACGCCGGTCCCAGCCACCTGAAGCCGCCGCCAGAGTTGCGCGGATTTCCGTCGGGTGGTGCCCGTAGTCATCGACCACCATGATGTCGTTCACTTCACCCTTTACCTGGAAGCGCCGCCCTACTCCGCCGAAATCCCGGAAGCCCTCCTGGATCACCGAAAAAGGAACATTGAGCTCAAGGGCCACACCGATTGCGGCCAGGGCATTGAGGACATTATGGGCACCCGGCATCTTGAAACTGATCTCACCGAGCCGCTCGCCGCGGTACTGGGCCACAAAGGACGTGGAAAGCCCTTCCAGCTTGATATCACAGGCCCGGATATCCGCCTGGGCACTGAGGCCGTAGGTGAGAAAGCGCTTATTGACCCGGGGAATGATGTCTGCCACGTTGTCATTATCAATACAGAGGACCGTCAGTCCGTAAAAAGGCACCTTGTTGATGAATTCCACAAAGGTATCCTTGATTTCCTCAATCCCGCTGTAGAAATCAAGGTGATCCGCATCGATATTGGTGACGACGGCAATGGTCGGCGATAATTTCAGGAAAGAACCATCCGATTCGTCCGCCTCGGCCACGAGGAATTTCCCCTGCCCCAGCCGGGCGTTACTGCCGAGCGAATTGAGGCGGCCACCGATGACAATGGTCGGATCGATCCCGGCATACCCCAAGAGAGTCGCAACCATCGATGTGGTGGTGGTCTTGCCATGGGTACCGGCAATGGCAATACCATACTTCATCCGCATGAGTTCGGCCAGCATCTCAGCGCGGGGAATTACCGGGATGAGATGTTCGCGCGCTTCCTGGACTTCGGGGTTGTCACTCTTTACAGCACTGGAGATAACCACCACGTCCGCACCGGCAACATTCTCCCGCACATGACCGTAGAAAATCTCCCCGCCCAGTGAGGCAAGCCGCTCGGTTATTTCCGACTTGCGGAGGTCTGATCCGGAGACTTTGTACCCCAGGTTCAGGAGCACCTCGGCTATGCCGCTCATCCCGATACCGCCGATTCCAACAAAATGGATTTTCTCAATTCTTCCGTACATGGCGCCTTCTTCTTCAGTTTGATTTCACTACGATAAGTTAGCAAAAGATGTCAGCGGGCTAGCGTCAGAAATCTCATGCCTCGCGCTGCCGCAATCTCAAAGTCAGGACGCAAGCATCGCGTCTACAATCAACTTCGCCGCATCCGGGCGTGCCATTGCCGCGGCTTTTTGGCCGGCCGACTTGCGGACCAGCGGATTCCGCTCCAGTTCTTCGATCATTGCCGACAACCTTTTTCCGGACAATTCCCGGTCCAGAATCATGAACCCGGCTCCCTTTTCCACCAGCGCCTCGGCATTCTTTCGCTGATGATCGTCCGTGGCATAGGGATAGGGCACAAAAATACAGGCCTTACCACAGGCGGTCACCTCGGCAATGGTGGTTGCCCCGGCCCGGCAGAGAATCAGGTCGGCCTTCTGATAGGCATCGGCCATGTTATCGATAAACGGCACCACTTCTGCGCAAAAATTTTCATGCAGATACGCCTGACGAACCTCTTCCAGATCTTGCTCGCCGGTCTGGTGGGTGATGGTAATGCGCTCCCTCAGAGCAGACAACTCCGGCAGCGACTCGATCATCGCCATATTGATCCGGTGAGCTCCGGCACTGCCACCGAAGACCAGCAGGCGAAAGCCTTTTCCATTACCATTGCAGTTGCCATTTGGCTTTTTACCCTCCTGCAGCTTCTCGAGGATTTGCTTCCGCAACGGGTTTCCGGTCAGGAGCAGCTTAGCAGCAGGCACATGCCGACGCGACTCCTCCAGCGAGATGAAAACTTTCTTCACTACCTTGGCCAGGATCCGGTTCGTCAGGCCCGGCAGGGCATTCTGTTCATGAATGAAACATTTGCAGGAGCTGTTGCGGGCAGCCAGAACCAGGGGACCCGAGGCATAACCGCCAACTCCGAGAACCAGGTCGGGTTTGAAAGAGCGGATGATACTCCGCGACTGCGCATAGCCACGCAACAACAGCCAGATCCCTTTCAGCTTCGAAAAAGTACTTTTACCCCGCATGCCGGTCGTGGCGATGCATTCCAGATGGTAGCCGGCCTTAGGCAGAACCCTGGCTTCAATGCCTCTCTCCGTACCGACAAACAGTACCTCGTTGCGCGGATCCCGTGTCAGGAATTCCTCGGCAACAGCAATGCCCGGGAAAAGATGTCCACCTGTGCCACCGCCAGCAATTAACAATTTCATGGCGACACCCGGACCCGGGAAGAGATGTTGAGCAGGATCCCCATGGCAAAAAGCGTAATTATCAGGGAACTACCCCCATAGCTGATGAAGGGCAGCGCCAACCCCTTGGTCGGGAACAGACCGGTGACCACGGCAATATTAACAAATGCCTCAATCCCGATCAGGGTGGTAATACCGAAAGCCAGGGATCTGCCGAAGGTGTCCTCAGCATACAGGGCAACCCGGATTCCCCGCATCACCAGCAGGAAAAACATCGCGGAAATAACCATGAATCCGAGAAAACCCAGTTCTTCGCTCACCACGGAAAAGATGAAGTCGGTATGAGCTTCCGGCAGATAAAATAGCTTTTGCTTCCCCTCGCCAAGCCCTTGGCCGAACAGCCCGCCGGTTCCGACCGCAATCCATGACTGGATGATCTGAAAACCGGTATTGGTCGGGTCTTCCCAGGGATCGAGAAAGGCCATGATGCGGCGGCGGCGGTAATCGACATTCATAATGGCGAAATAGAGAAACGGCAGCGCCAGCAACACCATGGACAGAATGTAGGTAAGCCTGGTTCCGGCGGCAAACAGCATGGCCATTGCAACCGCCCCGAGGGTCAGGGAAGAGCCGAGATCCGGCTGCTTCAGCAGGAACAGCAACATCACCGCCAGGACAACCATGTACGGCAGGAATCCGGTCGAAAACTGTTTTACCTTGTCCTGTTTTTTGTCGAGCGAATAGGCCATATACATGATAAAGGCAATCTTGGCGATTTCCGAAGGCTGCAGGGAAAACCCCGGCAGTCTTATCCAGCGCGACGAGCCACCGGCGCTGCCGCCGATGCCCGGGATCAGGACCAGGCCCAATAGAACCAGACAGGCGATCAGGATCGGTACCGCGGCTTTTTTCCAGAAATGGTAATCAATCCGCATGGCGCCGATCATGGCGCCGATGCCGAGAAAGAGAAAAATCCCCTGACGCTTCAAAAAATAGAATTCATCGTGATATTTCTTCGCCGCCATGATCGATGAGGAGGAGTAGACCATGACCACACCGAAGCAGGTCAAGGCCACCACCATGAGCACGATAATCAGATCGTATCCTTCGGATCTGTTCACCTATTCCGCCTCCTCGACCAGACTCTGCACGGCCTCGACAAAACGTTCACCACGCACTTCATAATTCCTGAACATGTCAAAACTGGAACAGGCCGGGGAAAAGAGCACCACGTCTCCCGGCGCTGCCAGGCGGTGGGCTTCAGCTACCGCGGCTTCCAGGCTTTCCACCAGGATTGTATCGGTACAATGGCCCAAGGCCGTCCGGATCCGCTCCTTGGCTTCACCGAGCAGAATCAGGTGACGGACCCGCTCCCGGACCAGCTCGGCGAGGGGCGCATAGTCGCCACCCTTGTCCTTGCCTCCCGCGATGAGCGTAATGTTCCCCGGAAAGCTTTCCAGGGACTTCACCACACTACCCACATTGGTGCCCTTGCTGTCGTTATAGTAGGAGACACCGTTGACGCTCGCCACAAACTCCATTCGATGGGGCAGCCCGGAAAAGCCCGCCACCGCCTTCAGAGCCGCTGAGGCAGGACAGCCCATCAACAGCGTCGTGGCAAGTGCGGCCATGCAGTTATCGATATTATGCACTCCCCTGAGTTTGAAGGAATCAATGGGGAACTGCTCCAGCCGGCCATCCCAGGCAAAGGTAATTATGCCATTATGATAGGAAATACCCTGCTCCAGTACCGTGAGCCTGCTCATGGGAACGACCCCGGCGGCCAGGTTTCCGGCCGAGGCCGCCACCAGGGGATCGTCAATATTCAGCACCGCAAAATCGCTGGCTGTCTGGTTGGCAAACACCCGGAGCTTGGCATCAATGTATTCCTGGTAGCTGGTGTAGCGGTCGAGATGATCTTCGGTGATATTAAGCAGAACCGCCACGCGAGGCCGGAAATCGACAATCCCCTCCAGTTGAAAGGAGCTGATTTCCGCCACCACCCGATCGGTACGTTCACCGGAGATCACCAGATCGATTAGCGGGTTGCCGATATTTCCGCCGACAAAGGTTCTGAATCCGCATTTTCGAAAAATCTCCCCTACCAGGGTCGTCGTCGTGGTTTTGCCGTTAGTTCCGGTGATCGCCGCAATCGGCGCATCGATAAATTGGTAAGCCAGCTCGATCTCGCTGATAACCGGAACGCCGTGATTGCGGGCCAGCACCAGCGGGGCAATATCCATCGGCACCCCGGGGCTTACCACGATCAGGTCCGCGGAACGGAAGGTATCGTCGCCATGTCCGCCGAGCTCATAGGTTACCTCCAGAGCTGACAGTGCCGAGAGAAATGGACCCAGTGTCTCCGGCCCCTTGCTGTCGCTGACAGTAACCCGGGCGCCGCACTCACAGAGGAAGCGTGCCACCGCTGCGCCCGTCCGGGCCAGACCTACTACCAGTATTTTCTTATCCTTTAGTTCCATGTGCAATCGATTCCGTAGTTCTTTGGCAACATGCTGCAAGTGGCCGGAAATTTTCCCGTGATGACTTTGCTCAGATTACCTGACCTTCAAAGTCGATATGGCAATCAGCGCGAGAATGATGGTGATGACCCAGAAGCGGACAATGATTTTCGGCTCCGCGACCCCCTTCAGCTCAAAATGATGGTGGATGGGAGCCATACGGAAAATCCTCTTACCGCGGTATTTGTAGGAACCGACCTGGAAAATAACCGACAGAGCCTCCACTACAAAGATGCCGCCAACGATCACCAGCAGGATCTCCTGTTTGGTGATGACCGCCAGAGCGCCGAGGCCGCCGCCAAGGGGCAGGGAGCCCACATCTCCCATGAACACTTCGGCCGGATAGGAGTTGTACCAGAGAAAGCCGAGCCCGGCTCCGGCCATGGCGCCGCAAAGGATCGCCAGCTCGCCGGCTCCGGCAACATAGGGCACCTGGAGATAGCTTGCCAGTTTCACATTACCGGCAATGTAGGTAAAGAGCAGATAGGTGCCGGCGTTGATCGAGACCGGGCCGATCGCCAACCCGTCCAGACCGTCGGTCAGATTCACCGCGCTGCTGGCCCCGAAGATGACCAGCATGACAAACGGGATGTAGAAAATTCCCAAGTCGGGCGTCACGTTTTTAAAGAACGGTATGGTTAGCGCGGTGGAAAAGCCGGGGGTGTAGTAAAGGATCGCGCCCACCAGGAGACCGATGAATACCTGCCAGAAGGTCTTTTGCCGCGGTGAAAGTCCCTTGGGATTCTTCTCCACGACTTTCTTGTAATCATCCACAAAACCGATCAGACCATAGCCGACAATAACAGACAGTGCGACCCAGATATAACGGTTGGAGAGATCGGCCCAGAGCAGTGTCGGGATGACGATCGCCGTCAGGATCAGCACGCCGCCCATGGTAGGCGTACCCTGTTTTTTCAGATGCGATTCGGGGCCGTCGGTTCTGATTACTTGCGTCATCTGGATGGATTGAAGCTTCCGGATCATCCAGGGTCCGAGCAGAAAGGAAACAATCAGCGCCGTAATCACCGCATAGATGGTTCTGAATGTCAGGTATTTAAATACATTAAGGAAATGAAACTCTGTTGCCAGTGGGTAGAGGAGATTATACAGCATCAGTTCACAGCCCCTTTCGCCGTTCCGGCGGGAAACTTATTTCTGAGTCCCTCGGCAACCGTTTCCATCCGCATGCCGCGCGAGCCCTTTACCAGAATGCAGTCACCTGTCCGCAGCGAGCTGGTTAAGTCGTCCAAAATTTCGGCGTGGTTCCGGGCACAGACTACCGAAGCGGCCGGAAGTCCCCCTGCGGCTGCCCCACGAGCGACATATTCCGCCAGTTCGCCCAGCAGATAGAGTCGTTCCACACACTGCGCCGCCAGACGGCCGATTTCTTCATGGGCCGCCGGGGACGACTCGCCCAGTTCAAGCATATCGCCCAGAACGGCAATGCCGCGACCAGCACCTTTCAGGCCAGCCAGGGTGGTAAGCGCCGCCCGCATCGAAGCAGGATTGGCGTTGTAACTGTCATCGATCAGCAGAATTCCATCCAGCTCCTCGGGTGACAAGCGTTTTGCCACTGGGGAGAATGATTCCAATCCTTGCCGGATTTCGTCCGGACCAAGGCCCAGCAAATGAGCAGCAGCGGCTGCCGCCAGTGCATTCTGAATATTGTGACGGCCGAAAACCTTCATCTTCACCGCTATCATCCCTGACGGAAGTGAAAGGAAAAAGGCTTGTCCCGCCCTGCCCAGAGTTTCGATTTTTTCAGCCCGGACATCGGCCTCAGCAAGGCCAAAGGATGTTCTGCTGACCCCGGAGGGCGTCGGCAATCCCGAAACCAGGGGGTCATCGGCATTGAAAATCGCGGAACTTCCCGGGCGGAGCCGGAGAAAAAGTTCACCCTTGGCGGCAGCAACCGCGGCAACAGTCCCCATGCTCAGCAAGTGCGCAGGAGCGACATTGGTAATCACCCCCAGGTCGGGACGGGCAATTTCCGCCAGCCGGTCAATCTCCCCCGGTTCACTCATACCCATTTCCAGGACCGCCCAATTATGGCTTGCACGCAACTGAAAGACCATCTGGGGCAGTCCGATGAGATTGTTCAGGTTGCCCGCGGTTTTCAGCCCTTCTCCCCGGCAGGTCAAAATCGTCGCCAACATCTCTTTGGTGGTGGTTTTGCCGTTACTCCCGGTAATGGCTACCACCGGCAGGGAAAACCGCTTGCGGTGGAAAGCCGCCAGATCGCCCAACGCACGCAGCGTGTCCGGCACACTGATGCAGCTTGTTCCCGCCGGCAGACTGTCCAAGTCATAGCTGCCCTGCTCTGCCAGGATAACGTTGACGCCGCGGGCCAGGGCAGCGGCAATAAATCGATGTCCGTCAAAACGTTCACCACGCAGAGGCACAAACAGCTCGCCGGGTTCTACGCTTCTGGAGTCGGTGGAGACGCCCTGAACGACGGAATCAACCGCTCCGGATACTCTTCCGCCGACGACCGCAGCAATTTCACTGACAGTGAAAGTCGGCATCAGTTCAGCCCTCCTGCAAGCTGGAGAGCAGCCGCGGCTTCTTCCCGATCATCGAAATGGTGTTTATCCGTGCCGATAATCTGATAGTCTTCGTGCCCTTTCCCGGCAATCAGGACGATATCTCCCGGTTTTGCTGTTCGGATTGCCAGTCTGATTGCCTCCCGGCGCAATTCGACAGCGAGAAAACCCTTCTCCGCAATTCCCCCGGACAACTCCGCAGGAGTGTATTCCCGGAGACCCAGGGGCAGCAGACCTTCACGCACTTCCCGAATAATTGCGGCCGGATTTTCGGTACGCGGATTATCGGATGTGATGATCGCCAGGTCGCTCAGGCGTCCGGCAACTTCACCCATCAGGGGCCGTTTGCCGCGATCGCGATCGCCGCCGCAGCCGAACACAGTGAGGATCCGGCCGGTTGCAAGTTCCCGCAGGGTGCGCAGCACATTCTCCAAGGCATCGCCGGTATGGGCATAATCCACCAGCACAGTGAGTTCCAGGTCATTCTCAACCCGTTCCAGACGCCCTTCCACCCTGCCGTGTTCCTCGATCCCGGCGCGAATTGCATCCAGAGACAGGCCCAGGACATAAGCGGCTCCGGCAGCGGAAAGAATATTGTAGAGATTGAAGCGTCCCAGCAGTCGTGACGTAATAGCCGTTTCACCGGCAGGGGTTACCAGCGTTCCGGAAATTCCCGCAGTGGAAAAAACAACATCCCGAGCCGAAAGTGCGGCACCGGGATTGAGGCCGTAGCTAAGAATCGGACATGCTGCGGACCGGACGATTGCTGAACCTGCCGGGTCGTCGATATTTACCACGGCATGCCGCGCCGGCTTCCGTTGGTCGGGAACCAGAAGTTCGGTAAAAAGCCGCTGCTTGCTTTCCAGGTAGGACGCCATATCGTGATGATAGTCCAGATGATCCCGGGTCAGGTTGGTAAAGACCCCCACATCGAACAGGCAGCCATCAACTCTCTTTTGCTCGAGGGAATGCGAGGAAACTTCCATCACTACTCCCTTGGCACCCAGGTCGACCAGTTGTCGCAGCATTTTCTGCAGATCAACCGATTCGGGCGTGGTGTGCGAAGACGCGAACAGGGTGGTGCCGAAACGATAGTTGATGGTGCCGAGCACCGCTGATGGAATACCGCCCTTGGCAAGCATCGACTCAATCAGGTAGGTGGTGGTTGTTTTGCCGTTGGTTCCGGTAATGCCGATCAGTGGCACGCCGGCGGTTGGGTTGCCGAAATAGCAGGCTGCCATCCGCGCCATTGCTTGCCGTGCATCACGAACCGTAACCGCGGTAACGCCTTCAGGAAGATTTGAATCATCTTCTACGACAAGGGCTACGGCCCCGGCACGAACAGCACGGGAGAGGAAGGAATGGCCATCCACGCTTACCCCGCGCAGGGCGAAAAACAACCCGCCCGGAATAACCGAACGGGAGTCGTAAAAAAGGCCTTGGATTTCCAGATCCGTAGCACCGGTGACCCGCACCGGCTCTCCGATAGATTGCAAAAGTTCGGAAAACCGCACTAAACCTCTCCCTGGCAGACCATGCCCGCCACGTTTCCTGAATCATTCCTGATCTGACGCACTACGCAGCAGGAGCAAACCTTACCCAAACCTGATTTTTCGGTGCTATCTGTTGGCCCGGCTGTGGATTCTGCTCAACCGCGCGGCCACTCCCGAGAATTTTTACATTCAGGGAATTCTTTTCCATATACTGCATGACCTGACGGATGCTCATGCCACGAAAATTCGGCATCATCCCCCCACCGACCACTTCATCGATCACACCTTCGGTAGCAGCGGTTGCCTGGTCCTCCAGTGTGGAGAATTTCTCTTTTTCCGCAGTCTTTGCCTTCGCCTTCAAAGGCACATTGGGTGGCACCTTCAGGTAGCAGAGCGACTGGTGCGCGATCTCCCGGAAAGCCGGAGCGGCAACAACCCCTCCGTAAGAACTGGTTCTCGGTTCATCAATCAAAACCAGAATGGTAAGTCGCGGACGATCAGCCGGGACAAAGCCGACAAAAGATGCAGTTCTTTTTGTTGCGGAATAGCATTTCGTCATCGGATCGACCTTCTGGGCTGTTCCGGTTTTACCGGCTACCAGGTAGCCGTCGACCACTGCATTCAGTCCGGTCCCCCCCTCTGACGTGACACTTTCCATCATCCTCGTCATCGTCTGGGAGGTATGAGCAGAACTGACCCGGCGTCGAACCTCGGGAGCAAATTGCCGGATAACCGTTCCGGCATCGTCAGTTATCTTTTCTACCAGGTACGGTTTCATCAGCAATCCGCCGTTGGCAATAGCGGAAAGTGCCGTCACCAGTTGCAGGGATGAAATAGAAAGACCCTGGCCAAACGAGATGGTTGCCAGATCAATCGGGTACCAGCGACTGCGGTCCCGCAAATAGCCGGTAACCTCCCCCGGCAGATCAATACCGGTTTTTTCGCCAAAACCGAAATTCTTCAGGCTGGACAGCAACCGCTCCGCACCGAGGCGACTGCCGATTTTTGCCGAGCCGATGTTACTCGAGTATTTCAGGATTTCCGAGACTCGCAGGTTGCCATACTTATGGGTATCGTGAATTACCCTGCCGCCGATGGGGTAATTTCCGTTCTCACAATTGAAGGTATCGTTCGGGCCAACAATCTTTGCCTCAATGGCCGAGGCAATCAGGAAGACCTTCATCGTCGAACCCGGCTCGAAGGTGTCGGCAATCACTCTGTTCCGCAGCGAGTCATGGGAATAGCTGCGAAATGCATTGGGATTGAAGGTCGGATAGGAGGCCATCGCCAGGACTTTACCGTTATGGGGATCCATGACCAGGGCCATTCCTCCGGCCGCCCGGCTTTCCGCAACCGCCTTGGCAAGTTCCTTTTCCGCAACATACTGGATATTCTTGTCCAGTGTCAGGGTGATGTTATAGCCCTTGGACGACTTCTGGACGACCTTGTCCATCAACGCAATTTCACGTCCCAGGGCATCACGTTCGGTTACCAGGTACCCGGTATTGCCGAGAAGCTGGGTATTGTATTTAAGTTCGACCCCTTCAAGCCCTTGCGGATCAAGGCCGGTAAACCCTATCACATGTGAGGCAACTTCAGAATTCGGGTAATAACGCCGTGACTCCTTGACAAAACCGATCCCGGCAATTTTCAACTCACGTATTTTACGGGTCAGGTCCGGAGTGATCTGGCGTCGCAGCCAGACAAAACCCCTTTTGCCGGAAAGTTTGCGCTCGAGTTCTTCTCTCGACATCCCGATAACCGGAGCCAGCTTTACCGCGGCATCTCTCGAATCGTCTATAAAGATTGGCTCCGCATAGCAGGAATCCATTTCAATCGATACCGCAAGTGCCGCGCCGGAACTGTCATAAATTGTTCCGCGGGCAGGTGTCAGGGGAACGATTTTCTGATGCTGCCTCTCGGCAATTCTGGTCCAGTCGTCTTTCTTCAGGATTTGGAGATAAAATGCCCGACACGACGTTGCCACAAAGAAAACGGCAAACAGAACTCCAATGATACGGATCCTGATTCGTGACCATTTTTCCTTGGTGTCCTTCATTTGACGACGATTACCTGTTGATCACTGGGCAGATCCATTCCCAGGTCACCCTTGGCCAGCGACTCAATCCTCGCCGGATTTTTCAGGGAGGCAACCTCGAGTCGCAGCATGTTCTTCTCTTGCAGCAATCTCTTATAAAGCTGATTTGCCTCCGTTATCTCCAAGTTCAAATCAACTACTTTCACCCGTGACCAGACGTGAAAAAGGGAGAGGAGGGTAAGCAGGGTCAACAGAGTAATCAGGTAGGGAAAGAGATCCCATCTCTGTGAAGCGGCCAACTCCATTTTTTTCGGCGAGGCCACTTTGCTGAGTGCGGTTTTCGCAAATGACATGTCAGCAGGCTCCTTTCCCTTCAGAGTTTTTCCGCGGCCCGCAGTTTTGCGCTGCGGGAGCGGGGATTTGCGGCGATTTCTTCCGCTCCGGCAACCACCGGCTTCCCGGTCAGTTTGCGCAGAACGGGAACTTTGCCACAGACACATCTCGGAACACTTTTCGGGCAGACGCAGCCCCGGGCAAATTCATTAAAGATGTTCTTCACAATCCGGTCTTCCAAAGAGTGGAAAGAAATCACGACGATCCTTCCACCCTTTTTCAAAGATTCTATTCCGGCAACCAGCCCACGCTCCAGGCTGTGCAGTTCGTCATTGACGGCAATGCGTAGCGCCTGAAAGGTTCTCGTGGCGGGATGCAAGCGTGCTTCCCAGCGTGCCCGGGGAATTGCGCCTTTCACCAGATCAACCAGTCGCGCAGTTGTGGTGATCGGTGCCTCTGTTCGCGCGGCAACGATCATCGCCGCTATCCGTCGCGCCCAGCGCTCTTCGCCAAAATCCCAGAGTACCTGTTCCAATTCCTTTTCCGAGAGGCTGTTCACGAGATCTGCGGCGCTTCTGCCGGCTGATCCGTCCATCCTCATATCCAGCGGAGCATCCTGCTGAAAGCTGAAACCACGTTCAGCCTTGTCCAGTTGGTGAGATGACACACCGACGTCGAGCAGCATGCCGTCAATCGAAGCGATCCCTTCTCGGGCCAGCACAGCGGGAAGATCGGCATAGTTTTCATGAAAGAGCCTGGCGCGTTCGCCATATACCGCCAGTCGCTCGGTCGCGGCTGCCAACGCCTCCCGGTCCCGGTCAAACCCAAGCAGGATTCCGTCAGGGCCGGAGTTTTCCAGAATTCCCCGTGCGTGCCCGGCCCCACCCAGGGTTCCATCCACATACACCCCGCCGGAACGAGGTTGCAGATAGTGAAGAACTTCATCATAGAGTACTGATATATGGCGAAAATCGCCCACTACAACCCCAGTTCGGCCAAAGCCGGCGAATCGTCAGGGAAATTTTCGTCATCCTGACGAAGGACTTTTTCATATTCCGCCAGGCTCCAGATCTCCGCTTTGTTCAAAAGGCCGGAAAAGACGATTTCTCTCTCCAGGGAAGCGCCTTTGCGCAGATGGGGCGGTACCAGTATCCTGCCAAGCTTGTCAGCGGAACATTCGACTGCCGGCGCCACGATTTTTCTCTTCACGGCCGCCAACTCAGACGAGGAAAGTCCGAGACCGCTGCCTCTGACAAGTTTTTCCTCAAGGGCAAGCCATTCATGGTACGGATAGATCGCCAAACCGGAGCAGGAAACCCCATCGCCCAGCCGTACCGGGTTGGAATTGGTGAGAAAAAACCTTTCCTCGCCGAAGGATTCCACCAGGACTTCACGGAACTTCGCCGGAAGGCTCGTCCGCCCCTTGCCATCAATGGTGGTATAAAAAACCCCCCGAAACATCGCCCCTCCGGCATCTTTTTCCACATTTTACCACTTTATACCACTACGTGGTCAAACTATACCCAGCGTCCCAGGTGTTGTCAAGGCAAAAGTATGGCAAGAAAAGAGAAATTTACGATGATTTTTCGGGGGTTTAAGAGAACTGCGGGAAGAAGGGCACCAAAGGGCCTCTCTACAGATAAAAATGGAAAAACACTGGTTCGGGGAGCCCAAAAAAGTCTTTGTTCTTCGCCAGGTTATGGGATGTGAGTAGACGAGAAAAACGAAAGGTGGCTGTCAGCAAGCAGAAAACAGGAAAAACCTGGTCGAAAATGGAACTTCACGTTGCCCTGCTACTTCTCTTTCTTACGATCAGCAAGAGAGACAACCTTTGCCGGCTCCTTTTTGCCCGGCACCTCGACAGTGTCCTTTTCCGTAGCCCCAGAAAGGCTGCCATCCGTCTGTTCCAGGGGAGATACAACCTTTTCCAACATAATCGGGGTGCCGCCCATGGTAAAGGGAGTTCCGTTAATCTGACTTTCTTCCAGGATCCAGGTAAAAATCTGCAACGGATTGGTCAATACCAGCAGACTGACTTTCCACCATCCCGGTTTTTTATCAGGGACAATATCTTCAATGCGGGCGAAAAAAGCGGGTTGATTCTCTATATGAATGGAAACAAGATCATGAATCGTCGTTACCATAGGTCCTCCAAAGATTATTTCTGGCCAGCGGAGCCGAAAATAGCGGCACTCTCACCGTGGAGAAAACGCGCACAACTCAACAGAAGCCCCTGCATCAAGCGAACCCCGAACAGCGTCTCCAATTTTCGACAATGTTCACGCAAACCCCATTCCAGATGATGGATCCTTTCCAGGGCCGCTGGAGTAAACAAGTCTTCTAGACGGTCACAGTGAAAGGTTATGCAGGTAAAGGGGCGGTACGCAGGGTCCATGAGGCAGCCCGTCTCGCCAAGAAAGGGGCAGGGAGTTTCTCGAAATGAAGGGTTAAACAGTTCTTTTCCGGTCGAGAGGTACATCAGCAGGTCGATGACGGAAAAATGATATTTGCCCTTTTCGCAGCAAAGCCCCCCGCAGGCAGCGCAGGTCTCGATTATGGAAGAGCCCCCTGCCAGGGCATAAATTTCGAGTTTCATCTGCCGTATTGATTCGCCAATCGCCAATACCTGGTTTTTCAGCGGGTCAGAAAGATGTTCATATTCGACCCTGGCGACAACTACGGCACGCTCCCACATTTCCTGATCGGTCAAAAACTCTCCCAGCAATGATAAATCCTGTCAAAACATATTTGGTCGAAGCAGACCGTAAGCCGGGTTCTGTTCCCAACGCTGGTTACCCGGCGTTGGGTGATGACCATTCCTCTAGCGCCGCCGTTACCGACGGCGTCAAGCAGCCAACCCGGAAGCACGGACGGGCCGTCCTTAACGCTCCCCTATTTGGCCTTGCTCCTGGTGGGGTTTACCGAGCATCCGATGTCGCCACCGGACCTGGTGAGCTCTTACCTCACCCTTTCACCCTTACCCGCCATAGCCTTAGCGAAGGCGGGCGGTTTCCTCTCTGTGGCACTTTCCCTGGGGTCACCCCCGCTGGACGTTATCCAGCACCATGCCCTGTGGAGCCCGGACTTTCCTCTCCCCGCCGAAGCCTTGGCGAAGGCGGGCAGCGGCCATCTGGACTACTTCGACCAAAACCTTAATTTATTCGGCAACATCTCCGCCGGCATCGCGCATGAAGAGCAACCGCTGGCAATGGGGACAAGTGACGTAGGTATCTTCCTTGAAGAGGCTGTTGAAAAGCTGCGGGGGAAGATTCATGTTGCAGCCCAGACAAGATCCGCCTTTTGCTTCGGCAATAGCCACGCCCTGGCGCTTTTCGCGAAGTGTTTCGTAGCGTTTCATCATGGCGGGTGCCACAGCTTTGGCGGTTTCATCTCGAGCTACGCTGACTGCGGAAATGTCTGCCTCCAGTTGGTCGATCCTGGCACGGAGTTCACCCTTACGCACGGACGAATTTACCTCGAATTCCCGCAGATACCCTTCTTTCTCCGTAACGAGCGCATTCAGCTCATCACTGCGGGTAATCTTCTGCAGAATCTGGTCCTCGAGATCGGCCTTCACTTTTTTTGCCGCGGCAATCTCCTTGGATACGGCCTGATATTCCTTTTGGGTCTTGATCTCCCGCAAGCGCTCCTCAGACCGGGCAATGGAATCCGACTCCGAAGCAAGATTTTCTTCCAGAATCTTCTTTTCCTCTTCAACAGCACTCAGTTCCGACTTTTGCTGTGCTATCTCGAGCTGTTTTTCTTCCGTCTGAGCCTCCAGAGAATGGATTTCACTCTGCAAAGCCTGCGTTTCTCCGCGCGAAGAATCAATCTTGAGATCGATCTCCTGAAGTTGCGCCAGAATCCTCACATTCTTACCCAAAACCTACCTCCTGTCTCACTGTTCCGGCCCAGCCACTGGTCAAAAGATAATCACCAGTTCATCGGTACCGGAACGGGTCCTTTTCACCTGTACACACCATGAGTTCCGCGACAAAATCCCGCGCACGCAACTCGCTTTTCAACCGGGAAACCAATCCTTCCACCATGGGAAGCTCCGAGGCAAAATGTCCCAGATCAACCAGCGCGACACCCAACGCCAAAGCCTCGTGCGCGTCATGGTATTTCACATCCCCGGTAACCAACACATCGGCGCCTTGGGAATGTGCTTCCCGCAGCAGGGAGGAACCGCTGCCCCCGCAAAGGGCAACCCTCTCCAGCGACCGACTTCCATCACCAACATACCGCAATCCCTCCACGGCAAACTCTTCCTTGATCCGGGCAACAAACTGCTCCAGAGAAAGGGGCTCTTTCAGCATCCCGATCCGGCCCAGACCCTTCCGTGCCCCCATGTTCAGCAACGGGTACAAGTCCACGGCCGGCTCTTCATAAGGATGGACAGACATGAGCTCCGCAAGCGCCGCTTCCACATCAGTCTTGCGGAGCAGCACTTCGATCCTGGTTTCTTCAGCGTATTCGCGTGTTCCGATCGAGCCGATGAAGGGAGCCGCCCCTTCATGGGGCGTAAAGGTTCCCTGCCCTTCCACCCGGAACGAACACTCGCCATAATTGCCAATGTTGCCGCTGAACCGGAACAGGGCCTGCGAGACCGTCTCTTCGTAACCTTTCGGCACAAAAACGGCAAGCTTCACCAGCGATTCGATCTCGTTGACGGAAAGCGGAACCGGAGAAACGACCCCAAGCCTGGCAGCCAGCAGATCATTCACGCCACCCTCGGCGATGTCATAATTTGTGTGAAGAGAAACAATGCTGAGAGAGTTGCGTAACGCTTTCCCGATGAGGGCTCCGGAAGGATCGGCGAAATTGATGGTCTGCAGGGGGCGGAAAATGAGCGGGTGGTGAGTCAGAAGGAGCTGGCACTGTGCGGCGACCGCGGCTTCGATCGCCTCGTTGCCGGGGTCGAGAGAAACCATGATTCTCGAAACCGGAGCAGCGGGGTCGCCCACCTGCAGTCCTACGTTATCCCATTCCTCCGCGAGCCGGAATGGGGCAATAGTATCAATTATTTCAATAATGTCGAGTACTCTGGGGTTCATGTTCCCAGCCAAAAGAAAAGAGTGCAATCTCGGAAGGTTGCACTCTTTTCTCCACTGTTGGATATATTTTCTGGATACCTTGGCACCGTACAGGCATTCCCAATCATCCTATGGATCAGGTGGTGGGCCCACCAGGATTCGAACCTGGGACCTACCGGTTATGAGCCGGTGGCTCTAGCCAGCTGAGCTATAGGCCCGCAAAGTGAAAAGTTATGATAAGATAAGCGCTGACGGGTGTCAAGGCTTTTCATTCTTCCGATGTGCCCTCTGATTTGACCTGTTTCGGTTGAAATCGACAGGGGACATTCTTGAGCATCTGCGGCCAGACGCTGGCAAAAGCCGCTTACCGTGAGCCTGCCAGCAAATTACCCGAATATCGGACAAAGAAGAATTGACAAATACCCCCATTTGTTTTCTAGTAAAAAAATGAACAGAAAAAAAATCGATCAGCATCCGAAGCCCAAGAAACCGCACCTGGTGAAAGGTCAGGCACTCGACCTCACCATTGCCAACCTCGATGAAGATGGCTATGGCCTTGCAGAGCACGAAGGAACCAGAGTCCGCGTTACCGGAGCCTTTCCGGGAGAGCAGGTTCGTGCGCGCATTACCTTTTCCGGCCAGCGCGACACCTTTGCCGATACATTTAAAATTACTCGCAAGTCACCGGAACGACTGGCAGTGCCGCCCTGCGCCAAGGCAACCTCCTGCGACGGCTGCCCGCTTATCCAGATGAAATACCAGGCACAACTGGACTGGAAAAAGGGGCTGGTCGAAGGAGTCGTCAGGCGCTACCCGTCACTGCGGGATACGCCTGTCCACCCGGTGCTTCCTTCGAAAAAACCGCTTGCATACCGCACCACGGCAAAACTGGTAATTGCGGGAAAGTTCGCTGAACCAAAAATCGGCATCTACCTGCGCAATACCCACGAGGTCATTGACCTGGGCGATTGTCAACTCCACCACCCGATCATCAACCGCATCACGGCAGCCACCAGGGAAGGAATCAGAAAAGGCAAAATTCCGATCTACAACCCCAAGACCGGGAACGGCCTGCTGCGCTACCTGGTTGTGCGCGTTTCTGAACACGAAGAGCGGGCCATGGCGGTATTCGTCACGAGTGAGCGCAGTTTCAACGAAATTCACCACCTGATAAAATTTTTGCAAAAGGCGGTTCCGGAAGTGACGGTGGTCGCACAAAATGTCAACAGCTCAAGCGGAAACGCGATCTTTGGTGACCGGGAATACTTTGTTACGAAACAGCAAACCCTTACGGAGAAACTTGGAGATATCCGCTTTTCCATCTCCCCCCGCTCGTTCTTTCAGATAAATAGCGATGGCGCCCAAACCATTTACAACCAGGTAAAACAGTGGGCGGCCCTCAGCGGCAAAGAGTCGGTAGTGGACGTCTACTGCGGAGTCGGCGGCATTTCACTGTTTCTCGCCGGCAGCGCGCGCGAAATACTCGGCATCGAATCGGTGGAAGCGGCTGTAGCCGACGCGGAAAAAAACGCCCGTTTAAACGGCATTCGCAACTGCCAGTTCGAAGCAGGGGATGCCGCGGAACTCCTCTCCGGCATCAGCGAAGAGGGCTTCGCCGCGGACATCATTGTTCTGAATCCACCCCGCAAAGGCTGCGACGAAGAGGTCTTGCGGAGCTGTGCACACCTGAAGCCCAAACGGATCATCTACGTCTCCTGTTCTCCTGTCACCCTGGCCCGTGACCTTAACATCCTGAAAGGACTGGGTTACCGGACCAGCGAAATTCAGCCGGTGGACATGTTTCCCCAGACCACTCATGTGGAGAACGTGGCCCTGCTCGAAAGAGAGCACGAGAACGCCTGATCGCACGATTTTCTTCCTTGACGGACCCGAGAGATGGTGCTAGTGTTAGTAAAATTTACCGACCGGCCTTTTAAAGTAACCCTGTGAGGTTAACAAAGGTGGGGGCATGCAGCAATCCGTCCACATTGACTAGCCAAAAGCCTTTCCGCCTCGTAGCGGAAAGGCTTTTTTTGCGCCACCCCCCTGACACTCCCCTGAACAGTTCTTCCAAGGTCTTCACACAGGAGGTTTGAAGTGAACAGAGAAACAACCGTCATCCTTGACGGAGTCGGAGTCAAACGGGCTCTTACCCGTATTGCGCACGAGGTACTGGAACGGAACAAGGGCATTGCCGACCTGGTACTGGTCGGTATCCGCACCGGCGGAGATTATCTGGCCCATGAACTGGCCTCCCGTCTGGAGGAAATCGAAGGCGTTGCGGTTCCGGTCGGCTCAGTGGATATCACCCTCTACCGGGACGACATCAAAAGCCAGTCCGCCCACCTCCCGGTCGGAAAAACCGATATCCCCTTCAGTACGGAAGGCAAAAAAGTGGTCCTGGTGGACGACGTGCTCTTCACCGGCAGAACCATCCGGGCCGCCATGGACGCCATGATGGACCACGGCCGGCCCCAGTGCATTCAACTCGCGGTGCTGGTCGACCGCGGCCATCGGGAATTGCCGATTCGCGCCGATTTTGTCGGCCGCAATGTTCCCACCAGCAGCAAAGAAAATATCCTGGTGACATTCGACGAAGCCAATCACCCGGTTGAAGTGATGCTGGAAAAACCTTGATTTTTCAATACTATCTGGAGGGGCAGCCATGGCATTCAAACATAAAGACATCCTGGGACTGCAGGATCTGACGGCGGAAGAGATCGAGCTGCTGCTCAACACCGCCGACAACATGAAGGAAATCAGCAAGCGGGAAATCAAGAAGGTTCCGGCTCTGCGCGGCAAAACGGTGGTGAACCTGTTCTACGAACCGTCCACCCGCACCCGCACCTCTTTTGAAGTTGCGGCCAAACGGCTTTCGGCGGACACTCTCAATATTGCAGCATCCACCAGCGCGGTCCAGAAGGGGGAAACCCTCCTGGACACGGCACGAAACATCGAGGCCATGAAGCCGGACATCATCGTCATGCGCCACGCAATCTCGGGAGCTCACGAGTACTTGGCGAAACGTGCCTCCTTTTCGGTCATCAATGCCGGCGACGGCTCTCACGAGCACCCGTCCCAAGCGCTTCTCGACATGATGACCATGCGTGAGAAGCTCGGTACCATCAAAGGTCTCAAGGTTGCCATCGTCGGTGACATAACCCACAGCCGGGTCGCTCGCTCGAATATTTATGGATTGAGCAAGATGGGCGCCGAAATTTTCCTGGCCGGCCCGCCCACGTTGATCCCGCCCGGCGTGGAACGCCTCGGCAACATCACCGTCTGCAGCAAGATGAAGGACGCGGTGGAAGGTGCCGATGTCATCATGATGCTTCGCATCCAGCTGGAAAGACAAGGAAAGTCCCTGCTCCCCAGCATGCGTGAATACGCCCGCTATTTCGGGCTTTCCGAGGACCTGGTCAAGCTGGCAAAACCGGGCGTCCTCGTCATGCATCCCGGCCCGATGAACCGCGGGGTGGAGATCTGCTCCTCCGTAGCGGACGGTGCCAACTCGGTCATCCTCGAGCAGGTGGAGAATGGTGTGGCGGTCCGCATGTCCATGCTCTATCATGTGAGCGGCGGCGGCCCGACGGAATAACAAGTAATCCGGTTAGGGCGCGGCAAGCAGCGCCCCTAAAAACAATGACCATGAGGTGCCAAATGGATCTTTTTATAAAGGGAGGCCGTGTTATCGACCCGGCCCAGCAGATTGACGAGAAGCTCGACATCCGGATCGAAAACGGTACAATCAAAGAACTCGGCAAGAAACTCGCAGCCGGAAAATCTGCTGAAGTCATCGATGCGAGCGGACTGATTATCACCCCGGGACTGATTGACATGCATGTTCATCTGCGTGATCCCGGACTTGAATACAAGGAAGATATCGTGACCGGAACCAGGGCGGCAGCTGCCGGCGGCTTCACCTCGGTTGCCTGCATGCCCAATACCAGCCCGGTGAATGACAATAAGGCGGTTACCACCTACATTATCGCCAAGGCAAAAGCCGATGGTCTCGTAAACGTCTTCCCGATCGGCTCCATCACCCAGGCCAGCAAGGGCGAAAAACTTGCAGAGATGGGCGATCTCAAGGAGGCCGGCTGCGTGGCTGTTTCCGACGACGGCCGCCCGCTCGCCAACCCCGAACTCATGCGCCGGGCACTGGAATATGCCAAGGGCATGGAAATTCCCCTGATTTCCCATGCCGAGGATCTTGATCTGGCCGAAGGCGGCCTGATGAACGACGGTTTCACCGCCACCGAACTGGGACTCAAGGGCATCCCCTGGGTTGCCGAAGACGCGGCAACCGCCCGGGACGTTTTTCTCGCCGAGTTCACGAACTCACCGATTCACATTGCCCATGTCTCCACCAAGGGAGCGGTCCAGATCATCCGCGACGCCAAGGCACGCGGGGTCAAGGTAACCTGCGAGACGGCCCCCCACTACTTCACCCTTACCGAAGATGCAGTCCGGGGCTACAATACCAACGCCAAGATGAATCCGCCGCTCAGAACCGCTGATGATGTGGCCGCCATCAAGGCCGGCCTGGCGGACGGTACCATCGATGCCATTGCCACCGACCATGCCCCCCACCATAGTGACGAAAAGGATGTGGAATTCGCCCTGGCCTCCAACGGCATCATCGGCCTGGAAACCGCCCTGCCCCTCTCTCTGACCCTTGTACAGGAAAAGGTCCTCGATCTGCCGACCCTGATCGGCAAGCTGTCCCTGAATCCGGCCAGGATTCTCGGGCTCAGCCGGGGAACCCTGGAACCCGGAGCGGTTGCCGACCTGACGATCATCGACCCGGAGCGGGAATGGACGGTTGATGCGGCCCGGCTTGCCAGCAAATCGAAAAATTCGCCCTATCTCGGCACGACGATGAAGGGACAGGCGGCCTACACCATCGTCGGCGGAAAAATTGTCCATAAAAACCAGTAAATTCATCGGAGCGCAGCTTGAGGCGCCCCGTCCACGACATACCAAACAGCAGGGAGATATACATGAAAGCAGTTCTCGCGCTCGCCGACGGTCGCATTTTTGAAGGAAAATCTTTTGGAGCCACCGGAGAAGCCACCGGCGAAGTGGTTTTCAACACCGCCATGTCAGGGTATCAGGAGGTTCTGACCGATCCTTCTTACAAGGGGCAGATGGTCACCATGACCTACCCGCAGATCGGCAATACCGGCATTAACCCGGAGGACATCGAGAGCGGCAAGCTCTACCTGTCCGGCTTCATCGTCAAGGAATACCTGGAAGAATATTCCAACTGGCGTGCCACCATGAGCCTCGGCGCCTACCTGCGGGAAAACGGCGTGGTCGGCATTCAGGGCATCGACACCCGCGCCCTCACCCGGCACCTCCGCGACAACGGAGCACAAAACGGCATTATCTCCACCATTGACACCGACCATGCCAGCCTGCTTAAGAAAGTTCGTGCTGTACCGAGCATGGCCGGCCTTGATCTGGCAACCGGGGTCAGCTGCGACAAGCCCTACCACTGGTCGGAAGGCCTCTGGGATCTTGAAAGCGGCTACGCTGACTTCTCCAAAAAGGAACAGCCCTATAAAGTGGTCGCCTACGACTTCGGCATTAAGCTCAACATCCTCCGCTGCCTTGTCTCGGCTGGTTGCGACGTAACGGTGGTTCCGGCAACCTTTCCGGCCGAGGACGCACTGGCAATGAACCCCGACGGAATCTTCCTTTCCAACGGCCCCGGCGACCCGGAGCCGATGACCGCAGTAATCGAAAATATTAAACAACTGGTCGGCAAGGTTCCCATTTTCGGCATCTGCCTCGGCCATCAGCTTCTCGGCCTGGCCCTCGGCGGCCGCACCGTCAAGCTGAAATTCGGCAACCACGGCTCGAACCTGCCGGTCATGGACCTGGCAACCCGGACCGTCGAAATCACCGCCCAGAACCATGGCTTTTCCGTGGACATTGCTTCACTCTCCAACTGCTGCGAGCTTGCCCACGAAAATCTCAACGACATGACTGTCGAGGGGATGCGCCACAAGGAACTGCCGATCTTCTCGGTGCAGCATCATCCCGAGGCATCTCCCGGCCCCCATGATTCCCAGTACCTGTTCGGGAGATTTGTTGAGCTGATGGAGAAGTGGAAAAAGGCGTAAGGAAGAAAAGCGGAGTAAGGAGTAAGGGGTAAGGATTACGGGACGAAGGCAAGAGGGCAATCTTATCTTGGGTTCTGGAATCCGTAAAATTGTCCATGCGTTACCATGATCTTTTTCAATCAGGAGAGCTTCGCGAGCGGGTTCGGGAAGCCTATGCCCGTCTTCGGAGTTGCGATCTCTGTCCCCACCAGTGCCGGGTGAATCGCCTCAGGGGTGAAACCGGATTCTGCCGGGCAGGTCTTAAGCCGCAGGTCGCTTCCGCGACCCTGCACCGCGGTGAGGAGCCACCCATTTCCGGGACGCGCGGATCAGGGACGATTTTCTTTTCCTGGTGCACCTTGCGCTGCCGTTTCTGCCAGAACTTTCCGATCAGCCAGCTTGGCAATGGAGAGGAACTGAGCACCAGCGGTTTGGCCGAGAGAATGCTGAAGCTCCAGAGACTCGGCGCGCACAACATCAATCTCGTCACCCCCGGTCACTACCTGCCCCAGATCCTTGCGGCTCTCTGGCTCGCGATTCCCAAGGGGTTCCGGCTGCCGCTGGTCTGGAACTCCAACGGCTACGAGACGGTGGATGCCCTGGAACTTCTCGAGGGGGTCGTGGATGTCTACCTGCCGGACATGAAGTATGTAGACGAAGGACCAGCGGTGAACTTTTCCGCCGCTCCCGGCTACCGTGACATCAACCGGGCCGCCATCCGCGAGATGTATCGCCAGATTGGTCACCTGC
This sequence comes from Deltaproteobacteria bacterium, assembly GCA_009668975.1. GTDB lineage: Bacteria > Desulfobacterota > Desulfuromonadia > Geobacterales > Geobacteraceae > RPRC01. The sequence goes on from SBEG01000005.1 coordinate 39,106, forward strand.
AGCTGGACGAGGCAGGCATTGCCCGCCGCGGCCTGATTATCCGCCACCTGGTTCTGCCGGAAGGAGCTGCCGGCAGCCGTGAAACACTGCGCTGGATCGCTGAAAACCTGGGAACCGAGACCCACGTAGCCCTGATGAACCAGTATTTTCCCGCCTATCAGGCGGAACATACTCCAGGGCTCCAGCGGAAGATCAGTGACGAAGAATATGCAGAGGCAGTGGAAGCGCTGCACGAATACGGACTGGAAAATGGCTGGGTACAGGAATGAGAACCGTTTTTCTGCTGACCCTTTCCAATGTTTTCATGACCTTTGCCTGGTACGGACACCTGAAGGGTCTGCGCACCGCGCCTTTGTACCTGGCAATACTCGCCAGCTGGGGAATCGCCTTCTTCGAGTACCTGATCCAGGTCCCGGCAAACCGGCTCGGCTACGGCACTTTCAGTCTGGGGCAATTGAAGATTCTCCAGGAAGTTATCGCTCTGACCGTTTTCGTGCCCTTTGCCGTCCTCTATATGGGACAACCACTGAAGCTCGACTATCTCTGGGCCGGTCTCTGCCTGGGCGGAGCAGCCTATTTCATCTTTCGCTGACAACGTATCCGGAGGACAGCTTGCCTGTCTCTCCCACGAGTTACCCACGATATACCTAAGGAGAAACAATGCCGAAAAGAACTGATATCAAAAAAATCCTTATCATCGGTGCCGGTCCGATCATCATTGGCCAGGCATGCGAATTCGACTATTCCGGAACGCAGGCTTGTAAAGCACTGAAAGAAGAGGGCTACGAGGTAATACTCCTTAACAGCAATCCGGCGACGATCATGACTGACCCCGACTTTGCCGACCGGACCTACGTGGAGCCGGTCACGCCGGAATTCCTCGAAAAAATCATCGCCAAGGAGCGCCCCGACGCACTGCTGCCGACTCTGGGCGGCCAGACGGCCCTCAATACCGCCGTCGCCGTGGCGGAAAACGGCGTCCTGGAAAAATACGGCGTGGAGTTGATCGGCGCCAAGCTGCCGGCCATCAAGAAGGCCGAAGACCGGACCCTGTTCAAGGAGGCTATGTATAAAATCGGCCTCGATGTCCCCAAATCCGGCCTGGCCCACAACCTCGCCGAGGCGATGGAGATTGTCCGCGAGATCGGCTTCCCGGCCATCATCCGCCCCTCCTTCACCCTCGGCGGCACCGGCGGCGGCATCGCCTACAACCTGGAAGAGTACGAAAAAATGGCTTTTGCCGGGATCGATGCCTCGCCCACCAATGAAATCCTGGTTGAGGAGTCGGTGATCGGCTGGAAGGAATATGAGTTGGAGGTGATGCGCGACACCAAGGACAACGTCGTGATCATCTGCTCGATCGAAAATCTCGATCCGATGGGCGTGCACACCGGCGATTCGATCACCGTGGCCCCGGCCCAGACCCTGACAGACAAGGAATACCAGATTCTGCGGGATGCCTCCCTGAAGATTATCCGGGAAATCGGCGTCGACACCGGCGGCTCGAACATCCAGTTTTCCATCAATCCGCGCAACGGCAAGTTGGCGGTCATCGAGATGAATCCCCGCGTATCCCGCAGCTCGGCCCTGGCCTCGAAGGCAACCGGCTTCCCCATCGCCAAGATTGCCGCCAAACTGGCGGTCGGCTACTACCTGGATGAAATCAGAAACGACATCACCCGCGAAACGCCGGCCTGCTTCGAACCGACCATCGACTACGTAGTGACGAAATTTCCCCGTTTCACCTTTGAAAAATTCCCGGCTGCCGATGCCACCCTGACCACCCAGATGAAGTCGGTGGGCGAGGTCATGTCCATCGGCCGCACCTTCAAGGAATCTTTCCAGAAGGCGTTGCGCTCCATGGAAATCGGTTCCTGCGGCATGGAATCACGCCTCTTTGATCTGAAAGACGAAACCCGTCGCGCCCTGACCGCTACCGAACAGGCCACGCTGATGGAAAAGCTGCGCACCCCCAACTGGGAACGCACCTGGTACCTGGGCGACGCCTTCCGCTGCGGCATGAAGGTGGCGGAACTGTACGAAATTACCGGCATCGATCCCTGGTTCCTCACCAACATCAGGCAGCTCATCGAGATGGAAGACGAAATAAAAGCGGCGCGCCACATCTTTGAAAAAAATCTCCCGGAACTTCGCGAGATTCTGAAAGACGCCAAACAATTCGGCTTTTCCGACCAGTTTATCGCCAAGCTCTGGGACACCACGGAAGAGGCTATTCGCACCACTCGGAAAGAGCTGCAGATCGTACCGGTATTCAAAAGGGTCGACACCTGTGCGGCAGAATTCGTTGCCTATACTCCCTACCTTTACTCCACCTACGAAGATGAGTGCGAGGCAGATGTCACTGACCGGAAAAAGATCATGATTCTCGGCGGCGGCCCGAACCGCATCGGCCAGGGCATCGAGTTCGATTACTGTTGCGTGCATGGGGTCTTCGCCTTGGCCGAGGACGGCTACGAAACAATCATGGTCAACTGCAACCCGGAAACGGTTTCCACCGACTATGACACTTCGGACCGTCTCTATTTCGAGCCGCTCACCTTCGAAGACGTCCTCAACATCGTGGAAAAAGAGCAGCCTTACGGCGTCATTGTCCAGTTCGGCGGCCAGACCCCGTTGAAACTGGCGGTCGCCCTGGAAAAAGCCGGGGTGCCGATCATCGGCACTTCACCCGATGCCATCGACCGGGCGGAAGATCGCGAGCGCTTTCAGGTCATGCTGCACAAGCTCCACCTGCGACAGCCGGAAAACGGTACGGCCCGCTCCTTCGAAGAGTCGGAAAAAATCGCGGAACGGATCGGCTATCCGGTTGTTGTCCGCCCCTCCTACGTACTTGGCGGCCGCGCCATGGAGATCGTCTATGATGTGGAAGGATTGCGCCGCTACATGACCACTGCGGTCCAGGCCTCCCCGGAGCACCCGATCCTGATCGACAAATTTCTCGACGAGGCGATCGAAATCGATGTGGACGCCCTCTGTGACGGCCAGGAGGTGGTGATCGGCGGCATCATGGAACATATTGAAGAGGCCGGTATTCATTCCGGCGACTCGGCCTGCTCCTTACCGCCCTATTCGATTTCGCGGGAAACGAGCGATGAAATCAAACGGCAAACCAAGCTCATGGCTTTGGAACTGGGGGTCAAGGGCCTGATGAACGTGCAGTTTGCGGTCAAGGATGACGAGATCTTCATCCTCGAGGTAAACCCGCGGGCTTCCCGGACGGTCCCTTTTGTTTCCAAGGCTACCGGCCGGCCGCTGGCAAAGCTGGCGGCGCGCGTCATGGCGGGCAAAACTCTGCGGGAAATGGGAATCACTGCCGAGATTGAGCCGCGGCACATTGCGGTGAAGGAATCTGTTTTTCCCTTCGTCAAGTTCCCCGGGGTGGACACGATTCTCGGACCGGAAATGAAGTCAACCGGCGAGGTTATGGGCATCGACATCGACTTTGCCCGGGCCTTTGCCAAGGCCCAACTGGGAGCCGGTGTCCGTCTGCCCCTGTCCGGTTCGGTGTTTCTCAGCGTGCGCGACAGCGACAAGAAACATATTGTCAGTCCCGCGAAAAAACTGTATGATAACGGCTTTGAACTGGTTGCCACCCGTGGAACCGCTTCCTACTTACAGGAAAAGGGTATCCCGGTCAGGGTGGTCAACAAGGTGGTGGAAGGCCGGCCCCATATCGTTGACGCGATCAAAAACAACGAGATCTGCATGGTAATCAATACCACGCAAGGAGCCCAGGCGGTTGCCGACTCTTTCTCCATCCGCCGGAACACTTTGGTCAACAATATCGCCTACTTCACGACAACCTCGGGAGCCCGGGCAGCTGTTGACGGCATCCTCGCCATGCTGGGCAAGGAACTGGAGGCGAAGGCTCTGCAGGACTATCTGTAACAGACAGTAGAATGTTAAAAACCTGAATCACCATACATGGGGCGGCCTGTTCGGCTGCCCCTCACATTTTAGGCGACACAACGTTGACTACAGAAAGACCGGGCGCACTGCGCAGCCGGCACGCAGCGAGATCTTCACATCTGGAAACCAGACCATCAGGCAGCCAGCGGTCAGACACCCACGCTGCTTAACACCGCAACAGGAGGTTTGCACCACAATGTCCCATTCAGTACCCATGACCAAGGAAAGTTTCGAATTCCTGCAGGAGGAATTAAAACGCTTCATCAGGGAGGAGCGCCCCAAAGTCATTCAGGATATTGCTGAAGCACGTTCCCACGGTGACCTTTCGGAGAATGCCGAGTATGACGCCGCCAAGCACCGACAGGGTTTTATCGAAGGACGAATCCAGGAGCTGAAAGATAAGCTGGCCCGCGCCTACGTGGTTGATCTATCCAACCTGAAGCCGGACAAGGTGGTGTTTGGCGCCACGGTGACCCTCTACGATACCACCACGGATGAAGAGGTTACCTACCGGATTGTGGGAGAAGACGAAGCGGACATCAAGCTGGGCAAAATGTCATGCTCTTCCCCGGTGGGCAAGGCCTTGATCGGTCACCGCCTGGATGACACGGTCCGGGTAAAGGTGCCCTCCGGCCTGAAAGAATACGAAATCATCGACATCAAATATCTCTGAAACATTCCGGAGGCGTGTTGTCTGAATTGGCACACCGCCGCACTGTCATGAGCCGGTAGCCTGCAATGCCTACCGGCGGACGGTAGTCACGAGAAGATACAGATCTACCGAATCTTCACCCTCCGGGGCCGACGCAGCCGGCCCCTGCAGATTCCCCAGCTTTTTCAGTAGATCAAGATACCCTCGAACCACATTCTGCCGCAACCGAACGAGATAAGCGGTTTCTCCCTCTGCAGGAAAGTCCCGCCGGAGAATTACGCCTCCGTAGCGAGTTGTCGCACGTTCAATCTCGTGCTGTGCGTCTGCAACATTTACGACTTGCAGAACAACCCGCACCATCTCCACCTCGCTTGCGGGAAGAGCCTTGCTTCGCGCCATTCCGGATGGAGCTCGGCGCTCCTTTTCCGCAAGGGAGAATTCATCTGACGGCGCCAGTGATTTGGCCGCGCTCCGTTCCTGCATCCGGAAGTCGGTAAATCCCTTGTCTTCTGACCGGTAAGGAGCCTCCGCCGGAGACGGTACTGGAGGATCAAGCTCTTCCTGGCGAGAATCAGCTAACGATTCTTCCTCGGGCAGGCTAAGGGGAGCAGGCTCTGCTCCCGGTTTTTCTCTCATGGCTTCCGGCGGTTTTTCCACCCCGGGTGCACGTTCAACTTCCGGCAGATTCCGGAATGTGGTTGCCGGCGGAACAGCCGGAGCCGGCTCTTCACGAGTTACGCCGGACAGTGGCGCTATTTGCGGCAGCTCCGAAGAGACATTCCGGTAAACGAGATAGCCGGTTACACTGAGGAATATCAGCGCAACTGCCTCAACGGAGATCCGCCAACGTAACGGCGCCTGGAACAGGCGATACAACAGCCCCTTTTCCCGGCCGGCCTCTTCCCTGACCCGTGCCATGATCCTCGCCGATAACCAGGGAGGCGCTTCCAGTTCGCCGAGATTCCGGAGATGCCGAACCGTCTTTGCCAGTTCCTGAAAAGACTCTCTACAGGCATCGCACTCGGCAAGATGCTTTTCAATCTGCGCTTTCTCAACGGGAGTAACGGCCCCGTCCAGATACGCCGACAACTTATTTCGTATGGATTCATGGTCCATCAAAATTCCCTCACCACTCTTTTCAGGCAATCCCTGATCGACTCGCGCGCCCGGGCAATACGTGATTTTACCGTACCTTCGGCAAGTCGCAGCATCGTTCCGATCTCCCCGTAGGAGTACTCTTCGACATCCCGCAGCACCAGAGCCTCCCGGAAACCCGGCTCAAGAGCATTGATACACCCTTGAACGCGCAGCCTGACTTCTTCCCGTTCCAGCATATCGTGTGCCGAAGGGCCGTTCGCAGGAGGATCGTAGCTCTTGCCGCACTCGCCGCAACCCGGAAGCGGATCATCAAGGGAACAGGTCTCGTGGGACTTTCGGCTGCGCAGCTGTTGCAGGCGATTGCGGGCCAGGTTGACGGTAATAGTCGTAAGCCAGGTGGTAAAGGCAGCGTCACCGCGAAATTTTCCCAAACCGCGATAGGCAGATAGAAAGGCGTCCTGCACAATCTCCCCGGCATCCTCAGGATTCCCGAGCACCCGGAATGCCAGGGTGAACATCCGCGCCTGGTATTTATTGACCAGGGTCTCGAAGGCGTCCAGGTCCCCGGCTCGGCAGGCGGCAACAAGAGCGACATCCTCGTCTGGCTGCGTGCGTTTTTTTCTCCCTATCATACTTGACAATCCCACGGCGGATTTTGTTCCCGAATCCGCTCCATCCGATGTATTTCAATCAGCCATGCGTCGTTAGGAGCCTGTCGGACTTAGGAAATCGAAGCGAAAATTCGGCTGGGCGAGGACAGATTTTGTCGATTTTGCAGGGTAATAGTTGTTCTATTACCCAAAAAAGCGGCGAAATATGGACCGTCCAGACGGATTTGCAGCAGATTCACCCTATGTCCGACAGGCTCCTTGCGACGCATAATACTCCTGATAGACGTCATAGTCACGACAGGAATAAAGGACGAAGATCACTTTTTCCGGAAGTACATTGCGCGCCAGAAAAGTACGGGTCGTATCCAGGGCAATTTTGCAGGCCTCTGCCGGCGGGTAGCCGTAGGCACCGCAGCTGATGGCGGGAAATGCCAGGGTCCAGATCTCATGCCGCAGCGCCAGTTTCAGACAATTTTCGTAACAGGCGGCAAGGAGGCGCGGAGCGTCCTCCCGATCCACGCCATAAACCGGTCCCACCGTATGGATGACGAAGCGGGCCGGAAGATTATAGCCTGCCGTGATGCACGCCTCTCCGGTGGGACACCAGCCGATCTTCCGGCACTCCTCGAGCAGCCCGCTCCCGGCAGCCCAGTGAATCATGCCGTCGACCCCGGCTCCACCCAGAAGCGTGCTGTTGGCGGCATTCACAATGGCATCCACCTGCAAAGTGGTTATGTCCCCCATTCTGATCGAAATCCGTTCCAAAACGCCCCCCCCCGGAGTTTCCGAATTCATACGAACTTCCTTTCCGAGTATAGCGGCATTTTTCAGCAACGACAACGAGCAGCTCTTCTCAGCCAAAAAAAGGGGCCGGCGTCTCAGCTGACGGCGGCCCCTTTCCGGGTGCACAGGCATGGTTATTTTTCAGCAACTTCCTGATTTCTCTTACGTTATCTTGCTGACTGCTTACGCGTACGTCGAAAACCCGCCCTGCTGCGTATTCTCGGCGGGTGGTACTGCTGTTGCATTCCTGGCAAGCATTTCCGCCACCTGCTGTTGTGCTGCGTTTGCCTGTTTCACGGCGGCCATGCCCATCAGGGTTTGGGCCATCTGCTCTTGTACAAGCAGGGCCTGACTTGCCAATGATCTGATTTCCATCATGCTGCACCTCCCCCATGCTGCCCGTTCTATACCTATCGGCAGCAGGCGGCATTTCTTGAGACTTCATGGAACATGGAGGCAAAGTGCTCAGCTCAGCAGAAGTGCATCAAACTTCAGGAAAGCAAGTTCGCAGGGCATGTTGGCACCGTCGCAAACCTATCGGCAACCGTTCTTCGCCAACTCTTCTGCCGCCGCACGAATGATTTCATTTTCGTGGCGATGGGAAAGGCGCAGTCACAATCCGAATTCCCGTTGACCAGCCGATGCCGATCGATACTATCAGTACTCTATCGTCGCAATTCCATCCTGATTGTCAAGAATCTCTCGAACCTTGTGCAAAAACATCTTGGGGATAATCGGTTTTTCCATAAAATCAACACTTTGGCCAAGAACCCCCTTGGCACTGACAATCTCCGTACTATAGCCGCTCATGAAAAGCACTCTGACATTCGACTGCAACTCCCGCATCGCCTCAAACGCCTGCCTGCCGTTCATTTTCGGCATAACTACATCGAGGATTACCAGTGAAATACTCTTTGAGAGTGCCGCGAATTTTTGCACGGCTTCTGCGCCGTTTTCCGCCACAAACACGGTATACCCGCACTCCTCGAGGAGTGACCGGCAAAGGTTCCGGACCTCTGCATCGTCTTCGGCCAGCAGGATGGTTTCCTGACCGTACAACAAGGTAAAGGGCTTGAGGATTTTCGCGGTATGAGCTTCCTGCTCAATAAGAGGCAGATGGACCTTGAATATTGTCCCAACCCGCTCCCGGCTCTCTACGCTGATATAGCCATTGTGCTGCTTGATGATACCGTAGGCGATGGAGAGGCCCAGTCCGGTCCCCTTTCCCACCTCCTTGGTGGTATAGAAAGGTTCGTAGATTTTTTCCCGGGTCTTTTCATCCATACCTGCACCGGTATCGCTGACGGAAATATAGCCATAGCGCAGTGGTAGTGCGGGATGAGTCGGCTGCGGCAGGCTCAGCTCCGTGACCAGAAGTCCGGTTTTGATCTGCAAAACTCCCCCATCCGGCATTGCATCACGAGCATTGGTCACCAGGTTCATGAGGACCTGCTCCACCTGCCCGGTATCGGCCAGAACCGTCAATCCTTCCTGTTCCAGATCGAGTCTCATTTCAATATCTTCGCCGATGAGCCGCTCCAGAAATTTACGCATGTTCCTGACAATTCCGTTCAAATCGACAGGTTGCGGGTTGCTTTCCTGCTTCCTGCTGAAGGCGAGGAGCCCCTGAGTCAACCCCGCGGCCCGCTCAGAAGAAGCCAGAATCTGCTCCATGTGATGACGCGACTTATCAGGACCCTGCATATTCAGCAGGACCAGGTGCCCGTAACCGATGATTGCCGTCAGGATATTATTGAAATCATGGGCAATTCCGCTGGCCAGCTGGCCGACCGCCTCCATTTTCTGAGACTGTTGCAGTTGTTCTTCCAACTGGGCACGCTGCGTCTCCGCCTGTTTCCGTTCAGAAATGTCCCGCACGACATAGAGTATCAGCGACGGCTCGCTCCCTTCCCCCGGAATCCGGTTGCAGAAATGATCAGAAGGGAAAACCTCATCGCTTTTTCTCCTCATCTGATATTCAGTGGCATAAAAACCCTTTTCCCAGCAAGCGGATGTCTCTTCCCGTAAAAATATTTCCGCCGACTCACTATTCACATGCAGGATATCCGGCCCGGATCCCAGAAGCTCTGCCCGGGTATAACCGAACATGATCTCTGCAGATATATTGCAATCGACAATAATTCTCGAATCCTCTTCCAGCAGAAATAAAGCCTCATTGAGACTGGAAAAGACCGCGTGCAACAACCGGTGCGACTGCCGCAACTCCAATTCGGCACGCTTCTGTTCGGTAATATCGGTTGCTGTCCCGCTGATCCGGGCCGGACTGCCCTGCGGGTCCCAATCAACGGACCTGCCCCTGAGCAGAACCCAGCGCCACTCCCCGGAACTGTTCAGCAGCCTGCATTCCACCCTGAATCGGGATTCATTATTTTTGATGTTTTCCTGATACTGTCCCAGGAGGGTCCGCAGATCATCCGGATGGACAAGTCCTTGCCAGAACTCAAGATCCTTCCTTATTTCCTCTGGTTGCAAGCCGAGAATTTCCGACCAGCGCTGGTTAAAGGTCAGCTCCCTGCCCTTCACCTTCAGGTCCCAGAGAGCATCATTGCTCCCTGCCAGGACAAATTTCAGTTGCTCCTCGCTCTGACGCAGCGCCTTTTCCGTTTTCTTCCGCTTCTGGAAAAGCAGGTACGTCAGGAGTATGAACGTCCCGATCAGAATACAATGGATGACGATGACATCGGTTCTGAATTTTTGATAGGTGGCAAGGAAATCACCCTGCTCCACGCCCACAAAGAGCGCTCCGACAACTTCGCCCTTACTGTTGCGGAGCGGATCATAGGCAGCGAAATAAGGGACACCAAAGATAGCTGTTTCACCGCGATAAGGTTCGCCCCGAACGATGACCGCTTCATAGGCGGGGCCGTCCAGCCGAGTGTTGACTGCCCGGCCGCCATCCTCTTTGAGAACATTGGTGGACACCCTGACATTTCCCATAAAAATGGTCGCCGTTCCCCCGAAGATCTCCACGACCCGGTCCGGAAGTTCGAAATTACCGTTCACCACATAGGTGCCGGCAACCAATTTCCCGTCGATCACCTCAACAGGCGTGCCTTTTTCCTCAAGGAAGGCCCGGAAAGTCCTGATGTGGCTCTCCTGCAACAGTGTCGCCTGGCGCAGGGTATCACGGCGAATCTCGGCCAGGGAAAACAGCGTGGTCAGTGATATTGCAACCACGGCAATAAACCCGTAGAGAAAGATAAATCTGGTGCTCTTATTGAGGGGCATGGATAAATCCTGTTATAACCCTTCAGATAATTCGAAGAGTTGAGAAATTCCGGGGAATTCCCGGGTGATAGTGCAACAGCAGCGAATTCTTGGCGCTTGCAAATTCCGCGCAGATACAGTAGAAATCAGGAACCTTTGCTTACCTCACGCGTCCCATTACAGCACCAACCGGAGTTACTTTCATGAAAAAAAAGACCAAGGGCAGTCAAAACGTTCAGCACGCAGCCACCCGGGGCAACTCCGGCTCCGGGCAGCCGATGAGCATTGCCTCCGCCTTGGATTTTGCCCGTCGTCACCACCAGGCGGGAGACCTGCCAACGGCCGAGAGCATCTACCGGCAGATTCTCCAGATTGACCCGGACAATCCGGAAGCGCTCCATCTCCTCGGTGTCAGCGCCTACCAGCAACAACACTTTGAAACAGCCCAGACTCTCATCCGCCAAGCCCTGACCAGAAAACCGGACTTCAGCGATGCCCACTCCAATCTCGGCAACGTGCTCCGGGAACTGGGGCTCGTTGATGAAGCGGAAAAAAGTTTCCGCAAGGCGATTGAAGGCAACCCCCGCTTCAGTATGGCTCATTACAACCTGGGCAATGTCTTGCTGAGCCGGCAAAGGTTCAAGGAATCAGCAGAAAGCTTTGAGCGGGCCATCTCCAACAACCCGCGCCTGGCGGAGGCCCACATCAACCGCGGTATCGCCTTGAAAGAGCTGGGTCGGCTGAAAGAAGCCGAGAGCAGTTACCGGAAAGCCCTTTCCCTGAAACCCGATCTGGCACTCGTGCACTTCAATCTCGGTAATGTCCTGCTGGAAATGGGCTGCCCGGACCAGGCGGCTGCCTGTTACCGGCGAACCCTGGAGCTTGCCCCCGGCTATACGGAAGCACGTCTCAATCTCGGCGCGGTCCTCCGCGATCTCGGCAAGCTCGAAGAATCCGCCGCCTGCTATCAGCAGGCCCTGGCGGATATGCCGGAAAACGCCGAGGTACTGGTCAATTACGGCGCAATCCTCCGTGATTCAGGAAAAGCTGCGGAGGCCGAAGCCTGCTACCGTAAGGCCCTCCAACTGGCTCCTGACACCGCACTGACTTATTTCAACCTCGGGAACGCCCTCCGGGACCTGGGCAGGCTCACAGATGCAGTGGACAATTTCCAGAGGGCGCTCGAACTGAGTCCCGATTCACCCGCCATGTACAACAATCTCGGCAACACCCTCCGGGACCTGGGGAAAAGAGACGCGGCGCTGGAGGTCTTCCGTACAGCCCTCCAACGGGACCCGGAAAACGTCGAAGCCATGGTGAATCTAGGCAACGGACTGAAAGAAGCCGGCCGTCTCGAAGAAGCCATCAGCACCTACGAGAGGGCTCTCCTCCTGCGGCCGGAGCTGCCGGAAGCACATTACAATCTCGGGACTGCGTTCCAGGACCAGTGCCGCATGGCTGAGGCCGTTGCCTGCTTCCGCAAAACGCTGGAACTGAAACCGGACCATACAGTTGCCCACAGTAATCTGCTCATGAATCTGCAGTATGACCTCGCCCTCAGTCCAGAGGAATTGCTGAGGGAGTCCTGCGCTTGGGAAAGCCGGCAGCTTGCCGGAATCGCTCAGCTGCCGCCCCCCGATACGCCGCGCGACCCCGAGCGCAAACTCAGGGTCGGCTATGTTTCCGGCGACCTCCGCAGGCATCCGGTCGGCTACTTTATCGACGGTGTCCTGGCTTGCCATGACCGGGACCTCTTTGAAATTTTCTGCTATGCCAACCAAAGCTTTGGCGACGATCTGAGTGACCGCCTGCGGCACAACAGCGATCACTGGCAGGAGATTTTCGGCTGGAGCGATACCGCGGTGACTGAGCAGATCCGGAAAGACACCATTGATATCCTGATCGATCTCTCCGGCCACACCGCCCGCAACCGCCTGCAGGTCTTCGGCAGGAAACCCGCACCGGTCCAGGCAACCTGGGCAGGGTACGTGGGTACTACCGGCCTCTCGGCAATGGATTACCTGATCTCCGACCCCCGGGAGACTCCAGAAGGGACCGACCATTGGTACCGGGAAGCGGTTCTGCGGCTGCCCGACTGTTATGTCTGCTACGCGCCGCCGGAGTACGCTCCGTCGGTGGCCCCCCTCCCGGCCCGGAAAAACGGTTTCATTACCTTCGGCTGTTTCAACAATCTGGCCAAGATCAACCGGCCGGTCATTGACCTCTGGATTCGCATTCTCCAGGAAATCCCGAGCGCCCGTCTGGTACTGGCAACCAAGGCCCTGGGCGATCCGGCGGTCAGCGCCCGCTTCCGGAAAATTTTCGCCGACGGCGGAGTCGCCGGACGGGTCGACTTTTCCGGTCCGGTTCCCCACCCGGAACTGCTGGCACGCTACGGCGAGATCGACTTGGCTCTCGACCCGTTTCCCTATTCCGGGGGTCTCACCACCCTGGAAGGACTCTGGATGGGCGTACCGGCCCTTACCCTCGGCGGCGACAGATTTGCATCCCGCCATTCTCTGAGCCACCTGACAGCCGCCGGCTTGCCGGAATTCATCGTCACGGATAAGTCAGCCTACCTGGCAAAAGCTGTCAGCCTGGCTCATGATCTTGCTCACCTGGAAAACATCCGTTTGGGACTGCGGGAGCGGATGCAGTCCTCGCCGCTCTGCGATGCCGTCCGTTTTACCCGCAACCTGGAGGAAGCATTTCGAACCATGTGGCGCCGCTGGTGCGAAGGGCAATAAAGCTAGTGCCATGATGCACTTGTTTTTTTCGCCTATAACCCCTCCAAACCTCCCCTTGACAGGGGAGGCTTAAAGACTTCCCCCCTGTCAAGGGGGGATTGGGGGGGGTTGTATTTAGGTGATATATTGTACCAGGCTCCATACCTCGCAAAAACACTCGACCATCCAATTCATGCCAGGGAAGGATGGGCACGGTTATTACTTGACACCTTTACCATTCAGATACGGCCCATAGCCTTTGTCCACACCCTGAATATGATTGGTCAACCAATCTTTGAGGAAATTCATCACCGACTGACTCAAGGGGGCATTTCCCGCTGCGTAGCCCTTCTGCAGATCAAGCACCGTCAACGTGAGTTGATTGTGCTCCTTCTTGTGTTTTTCGTATTCGGGGTAACCATGGGCCTTCATCAGCCGCTCTTCAGCAGCGAAATGATTTTTCGTATAGTTGATGAGCCCGTTCAGAACATCGCCGATCACCTGTTTCCCTTTTCCTTCTTTCATGGCATCGTGAAGCTGATTTACCATCACGATGAGTTTTTTGTGCTCATCGTCGAACTGACGAACCTGCACGCTTAACTTGTCATTCCACGCTATGAGTGCCATGTGCAATACCTACCTTGTATTGATAGTGAAGTACCTGTATTCTATCGGCACCTTATTGAAATTCTTGAGACATTTTCCACGCTGATCTTATCAGTTTCACCTCGTCCTGTTATCGATGAGTTCTCAAATACCTCTGTTACAAAAGGAGGAATTTGCCAAGGGCACGACCCTTTCTCCTTCAAGCAGGGGGATTGGGGGTGTGAAATCGTCAGCCATGGAATTCGCAGAAATGCAGGGTGGATTAATTGATCAGATGGATACAGAACTCCCGAATAGTTCTGGTATGTGAACTCGGGAGCGACCTGGAACGTTGAAGCGGTTAGTTGCTGCTGTCGCCTAGTTCTACATTGTCAGATTCTACGGTATGTGCATTCCAGGCTGTCAAAATCAGACAAAGGAAAATTAGTTGAGGGGAACATCGAAGGAGCGATTTTCAAAAGTAAACCGTACCCGATCGGGCAAGATTTTCTCCACCTTGGCACCATTGACCAGCGATCCCTCGACGACAGACGTCCCGTTTACAATTGCCAGGTGAACCGGGCTGTCCTTCTCCCAGGCAATTCCGGTCACTGTCAGAGCCGGAGGGGAGGATTTCGGGGATTGGGGAACAGGGGCCGGTTCCGGACGCGGCGGGAGCGCAGCTTGCGGTTGCGGGACGACGCGGCGCGGGGCAATCGCCGGCTTTACACTGCCCTGCAGGCCGCCTTTCAGGGACACCTCCCCGGCACGGCTTAGGTCATTCTCCGCGGGGCGGTTCGCGACTGCAGACGGAACCGTGGCTGGTTCCGGAGTGGATACACGAGGAGAATCCGCGCGTGAAGGTTGGGCTGACGTCGGAACAGTCACGGGAGGAATGCCCGGCGCAGAGTGCAGCTCTGCTCCAGGGCGGGACAGGGTTTCCCTATTCGCCCCCTGGAAGCCACCCATGAACCAGTACGTAGACAGTACCGCCAAGAGTGCAACTGCCACGAGAGAAACAAATATGGGCCACTGCCGGTTCTTCTCCGGACGGGAGTTTTCGCCGCGAACAATCCAGGCAATGTCGTGATCCGTACCCTTGCGGACCATCTTTTGCTGTTCAAGCCGTTTCAGGGCCTTCAGTATGGAACTCATCCCTGGTACCCCCCTCCCCTTTTCTCCAGTCGCGGCACGGAGATACTTCCTCCGTAGCGATAAAGAAGCAGCAGGGTCTGTATCCCCAGTTTGCCGTCGGCTGCCAGTCCCCGGGCCTTCTGGAATTCCTTCAGGGCAGAGACGGTCGCCCCGTCAAATATTCCGCTTTTCCCGGCTTTGGCAAATCCCGCTTTTACCAGCATCTGCTGCACCAGCAAGACCTCGCGCCGTTGTGCCTCCGGAGAAGGGAGGAAAGGAATTTTCCGAAAATTCTTCCAGACAAAGTAGCATCTCCCGGTCCAGATGGAGTTCAATTCTTCCCCGGTCAGCGAAGATTTCCCTCGGAGCGAAGGCTGGACGACCGCCGTACCCTGTCCCCGCCCGGTAAGTACCAGGTAGCGCTTTCCGGTAACGCCGGGAATATTCACCTCCAGAATGACCGGCACATCGAGAAAGTAGAGAAATTCGAGGTTCGTTCGGACGGAGGAAACCTGCAAGTCAGATTGCCGTGCCATGACGAGAAAACCTGCCAGCCCCGCTTTTCCCTGCTCCGAGGCGGAAGAGGAACTGCCCCATAAGCCTGCAATCACGCCAAAGGCCTGGCGGGCGCTGTCCCGTTCCGTCAGCCGTGACGGATCGTTTCGTTGAGTAGAATCGGATTCCAGGGGCGCATCAGCGGCGACACTTTCAGCAATCGGAACCGGCTTCCGCTGCACGGAAGATAATGACGCTACGGCCATCCTGTTCTTCTGGTAAAGATAGCCCGCGAAACCGAGACAGAGGATGAGAACGGCGGCAAGAAGCAACCGGATCCTCGCCACGGGTACCGTATCGTTTTGTACCCGACGAATTTCAGTGATTGCCGTTGCAACGTCCCGCGCAGAGACCTCGTGCTTCGATTCGCCAAAAGCAATCAGCAGCGACCGGTCACATACTATGTTGATCAAGCGGGGATAGCCGCCGGAAAAGCGGTAGACCTTCTTCAGGGCCGCCGCAGTGAAGTTTGCGGCAAAACGTCCACCGGCAACTTCGAGGCGATGCCCGATATATGCCTGGGTGTCGGCGAAATCCATGGCACGGAGGTGATAGCGCACGGCAATCCGCTGGGAAAGTTGCCGGAGGTCTTTCCTCTCCAGAAGCGTTCCCAACTCCGGCTGCCCGGCGAGGACAATCTGGATCAACTTGGCGGTTTCGGTCTCCAGGTTGGAAATCAGTCGGATCTGCTCGAGCACTTGCGGTTCCAGGTTCTGGGCCTCGTCGATCACCAGCACAACCGTTCGGCCAGCGGCATTTTCGGCAAGGAGAAACCGGTTGAGCTCCTGCAACAGCTCGGAACTGCTGAGGCCTTCGCATGGCACATCAAACTCACGGTTGATGCTCCGCATCAGCTCCAGCCCGGACAGGCACGGATTCAGGATCAGGGCGATTCGATGGCTGTCATCGTCTATCTGGGAAAGCACAGTACGAAGCACCGTAGTTTTTCCGGTTCCCACCTCTCCGGTCAACTCCATGAAACCGACCCGATTGGTAATGCCGTAAAAAAGATGGGCAAAGGCCTCCCGATGGTTCTTGCTGAAAAAAATGAACCGGGGATTGGGCGTAATGGTAAAGGGACTTTCCTTGAAACCGAAATGCTCACAGTACATAGTTTCGAATCCCGCCAATCAGTTCAATGGGAAGTGTGATGATTTACGGATAACTATTCAGCATTGAACGGACATAACACCCTAAACCCTTTGAGTCCTCTTAACGTAAGAGGGGGATTAAAAACTCCTCCCCTTACGTTAAGGAGAGGCTGGGAGGGGTTATGCTGCTCGATTACCCATGAAAAAAAGCATCTGAAGCATGCAACTGAATAGATACGTTTACGAATCACCTACGGCCCGTTGTTGACCCGGCAGCTCGGGACAGGCGCCCGTAAGCCGACAGCCCTGCCAGGTACCGCGTCTCTGCAGTTCATGGACAATAGAATACCACATTTGATTATTTTTGAGGTTCCACTCGGGAGCTACCCGGATGGCCAGAGGCGCGGAGCCGTAGAGACGCTGGATGGTGATCCGGGAGGGAAGCAGCTCCAGAAAATCGCAGACCGAGGTAACGTACTGCTGGTGGGTCAGGGGAATGAACTCGCCCCGGGAATACCTATCGGCAAGCACGGTTCCGCGCACCGCATGCAACTGATGAATTTTCAGGGAATCCACCGGCAGCGAAGAGATGATTTCCGCTGTTTTCAGGAATGACTGACAGCTCTCGCCCGGAAAGCCGTGGATCAGGTGGGTGCAGATCTGAAAACCCCGTCCGGCCGCCCGCTCCAGCGCAATCAGATATTCGCTGAAATCATGGCAGCGATTGAGCCAGCGGAGGGTCTTCTCATCCATCGACTGAAGCCCCAGCTCCAGACAGACATAGCGCTCCCGGGCAATCTCCTCCAGAAGCGTGAGTGCTGCATCACTCAGGCAATCCGGCCGGGTGCCCACCGAGATGCCCACCACATCAGGGTGGTCAAGGGCACGAAAATAGAGGTCCCGCAGCCTGTCCACCGGTGCGTACGTATTGGAATACTTCTGGAAATATACGATGAACTTCTCGCTGCCGAGCCTGCTGCGGTGATAGGCCATCCCCGCCTGCAACTGCTGCTCGAGGGGGATAGTTTCCCCGATAGTGCCGGGCGAAAAAGAACGGTTGTCACAGTAGATGCAGCCATCGACCCCCCGGCTGCCGTCACGGTTCGGGCAGGTGAAGCCGCCGTCGACATTGACCTTGCTGACCCGGCAGCCGAAGCGGCGACGCAGGTAGGAGCCGTAGGAATGAATGCGAAGATCTGGGTGAATGAGTGTTGTATCCATGGTAAGGTTTGGCAATGGGTTCGAGAAGGAAATCCGCGGAATTCGCACCCGGCATCAGCCCCTTGTTCCCTTCTGATTCTGTCCGTGGTGAAGCTCCGCGAGCATCTCCCGTGCGGCCCGTTCCGGCTCGTCCGTGGCAAGAATTGCTGAAATGAGAGCGATGCCATGCGCACCGCGGTCAAGAACCGTGCGCACCGTTTCCCGTTTGATGCCGCCAAGGGCAAAAACCGGGACCCGGAGCAGCCGACAGGCTTCGGCCAGTCGTTCCGTTCCGACCGGTTCCCCGTAGGGAGCCTTCGAGGGGGTGAAGAAAATCGGACTGAAGGTGATAAAGTCGGCGCCATTGTTCTGGGCCGCAAGAGCTTTTTCCCGGTCGTGACAGGACACCCCGATCAGCAGAGACTCACCTGCAACCTTGCGCGCCTGCCGAAGCGGAATGCTGCTCTCGCCCAAGTGGACGCCATCGGCGCCCACGGCCAGGGCAATATCGAGCCGCTCGTTTATTATCAGCTTCGCCCCAAAGCGGGAAGTTATCTCCCGCAACCGGCAGGCCAATTCATGAAGATCGCGGCCGGACAGGTCCTTTTCCCGCAGCTGCACGGCTCGCACCCCGCCCCGCAGCGCCCCTTCGACGGCAGCGCAGAGATTTCCGCCCGGCACCTGCTTCCGGTCGCTGATCAAGTAGAGGGTAAAATCTACCGGCGGCTTTTCAGCCATACAACACCTCAAAGGACCTGCATTCAACTGTCTGCGACTATTCGACGAGACCCTCGAGGGGACTGGACGCGGTCGCATAGAGCTTGCGGGGAATCCTTCCCGCCTTGTAGGCAAGCCGGCCGGCAATGACCGCCAGCTTCATCGCTTCCGCCATGGCAATCGGATCCCTGGCACCGGCGATGCCGGTATTCATCAGTACACCGTCACAGCCCAGTTCCATGGCAATGGCGGCATCCGAAGCGGTACCGACGCCGGCATCGACGATCACCGGAACCTTCACCGTCTCGAGGATGATGCGGATATTGTAGGGGTTCCTGATGCCGAGACCGCTGCCGATCGGAGCCCCAAGGGGCATGACCGCAGCACAGCCCAGGTCTTCCAGCTTTCTGCAGAGAATCGGATCGTCGCTCGTGTAGGGAAGAACGGTGAAGCCTTCCTTGACCAGCACCTTTGCGGCCTTCAGCAACTCCTCGTTATCGGGAAACAGGGTCTTCTCATCGCCGAGAACCTCCAGCTTGACGAAATCCGAGAGTCCCGCCTCCCGCGCCAGACGGCAGGTACGGACCGCATCATCCGCAGTGTAGCAGCCGGCGGTGTTGGGCAGCAGGGTATATTTCTTGAGATCGAGATGATCGAGCAGGGATTCCTTGTTCCGGTCCGAGATATTCACCCGCCGTACGGCAACAGTGACGATCTCCGCCCCGGACATCTCGATGGCTGTAACCATCTGTTGAAAATCGGCATATTTGCCGGTACCCACCATAAGCCGGGAGGAAAATTTCCTTCCCGCGATCACCAGGGTATCTTTTGAGTCTGCCATTCGTTGCTCCTTTCGCTGCCAACTCCACAGCTGCCACAATCTGGATTAACCACCACCGACAAACTGGACGATTTCAATCCGGTCGCCATCCTGGAGAACCGTGGTTGCGTAGTCCGGCTTCGGCAGTATATCCAAGTTCAGTTCAACCGCCACCCGGCGCGGATCAATCTCCAGCAACTCCAGAAGCCCGAGCACCGACAGCGGTTCAATTTCTTTCAGTTCTCCGTTCACTACTACTAACACCGGAATCCTCCTTTACCGCCATTGGCCTATCTTCCGACCAAGGTTCACTGCCAAGTAACAAAAAAAGCCGCGAAAGCGGCTGGAAGTGAGGGAACATACCCGAATCACTCGCTTCCCTCCGCCGGAATTACCCGGATCAGGTTCAAAGGGTTGCCGTCCCATGCGAAACGGTCTCTCAGCCGAAACTCCCCCAGCGATAGTACCTTGCTATTTTCTTGTCAACCGCAGATGGATGAAAGTTTCCGGCTCGTTACGACACGAACCACCGTTCGTCAACCACACCACCCTGCTCTAGTAAACTATCAAGTACTCACCTGAACTGTCAACCGGTTTTTCAGGTAATTTCGAGGCATTCCTCCAGCCAGTCACCGGACCCAGCCTCACACGGAAGAAGACTTTCTAAGCAGGTACCGCAGCGGACCGGCAGTGGATCTTACGGAATGATTTTGCCGATGACCACCAAAAGTGCTCCCGGAAACACACCCAAGAGCAGGATCATAAAAGTGGTTAAGCTCAGGGCCAGAAATTCCGGAGCAGCCAGGGGCGGAAAGGAAATTTTGCGGTCATTTTCTGCCGCATAGAGGACGGCAACCACGCGGAGGTAATAGTACACCGAGACAGCGGCCATGACGATACCGGCCACGGCCAGTGCGGTCTCGCCCCCCCTCAGTGCAGCGGCAAAGATGGTGAACTTCCCCATAAAGCCCGCCAGCGGCGGTATTCCGGCCAGGGAAAAGAGCGAAATCGCCAGCGCCGCACCGCGGAAGGGACGGCTTCTGCCAAGGCCCCGGCAGTCTTCGATCTCGTCCATGGCACATTCTCCGGTCAGAGACGCAATTGCGCCGAAAGCCGTCAGGTTGGTCACCGTATAGACCACCAGGTAGAAGGCAACGGCACGGAAGCCTTCCACGCTTCCGGTTACGAGCGCCAGGGTCACATACCCCATCTGGGCGACCGAGGAGTAAGCGAGCATTCTCTTGAGGTTCCGCTGCCGTAGCGCGGCCAGGTTTCCCACCACCATGGAAAGCAGGCAGAGCAGCCAGAGCGGCCCCTGAATACGGGCGAACCCGGCGCCCATGGCCGGAAGCAGCAGGAGCAGGGCAACAAAGGCCGCGACCTTCGAGCCGGTGGAGAGAAAAGCGGTCACCGGCGCGGGAGCGCCCTGATAGACATCGGGGGTCCAGAGGTGGGCCGGTACAAGAGAGACCTTGAAGGCGAGCCCCATCAGCAGCAAACCCCAGCCGGCAACAACGAGCGGATTCACCAGTCCGGCTGGTCCGAGCGGATTCACCGCGCCGGCAATGGCCAGGGTACCTGTCCCGGCATAGAGCAGCGCAATGCCAAAGGCAATGAAAGCGGCGGCGGCGGCGCCCATGAGCAGGTACTTGAGCCCCGCCTCGGCGGATTGCAGCCGCTCCCGGTCAATGGCGGTCATGATGTAAAAGGCAAAGCCCAACGACTCCAGCCCGAGAAAGAGGGTCAGGAGATTCAGCGAGGCAGCCAGGACCGACATGCCGAAAGCGGCAAACAGCACTGTGGCCGGGTATTCCTCTCCACGAATAGCGCGCCGCTCGTTGTGGGAGTGAGACAGCAGGAGAACCAGCGCCGCGGTGAGGCAGAAGAGAACGGTGAAGAAACGGGCAAAGGGCGTAGCGGCCAGTCCCAGGTGCGGAGCCAGCAAGAGGGGCGGCTCTTGAAGGACCCAGCCGGCCGCGGCAAGTGCGGCAGCCACACCGATCCAGGTGCCGTATCGGCCCGGCCGGAATGCCCCGCCGAGCAGGATCAGCAGCGCGCCGCCGGCCAGAAAAAAGAGCGGCATGAGTACCCAGAGATCGCCTGATGTCACGGCACACCCCCTGTTCCGCCACTGACAAGGGCAATGGGCAGCCGGATCAGATCAAGGACCGGCACCGGGTAAACACCTATTCCGATGACCAGCAGAGCGAGTGAAGCGAGAATTGCCAGCTCCCGGAACGAAAGATCGGCCATTTCGTGGCGGACCTTTTCCGGTCCGAAAAGCAGCTGCTGCACCAGACGCAGGGTATAGATCAGCACTAAAATGATGCCTCCCAGGGCAACCACCGCTGCAAGAGGAGACACACGGAACACCCCGGCCAGAATCAGAAATTCACCGACAAAATTATTCAGCCCCGGCAGTCCCAGGGTTGCCAGAGAAAAGAGCAGGAAAAAAGCCCCGAAATACGGCATCTTTCCCCAGAGGGCACCGAACGAAGCGCTGTCCCGCAAACCGGAGCGCTCCTCCAGCATCCCCGCCATGAGAAACAGGGCGCCGGTGGTAATACCATGGTTGACCATCTGGATCACCGAGCCGGACAGGGAAAGCGGGGTCCAGGCTGCAATCCCCAAGACGATGAAACCCATATGGCCGAAACTTGAGTAGGCCAGCAGCCGCTTGATATCCGTCTGGGCATAAGCCAGCCAGGAAGCATAAATAATTCCGACTACGGCGAGAACGGAAATGAGCGGGGTTAGAAGTACCGCGGCATCCGGAAACAGCGGGTAGGCAAAGCGAAGCAGACCATAGACACCGGTCTTGGCCATGAGCCCTGCCAAAAGGAGCGTTGCCGCGGTCGGCGCATCGCTATAGGCATCCGGCAGCCAGCCGTGCAGGGGAAAGATCGGCGTTTTGACGGCAAAGGCTAGGAGAAAGGCTGCGAACAGCAGACAGGAGTGCAGCGGGGCCAAGGGGGTCCCGAGAAGTTCAGGCAGGGCAAAGGTATACATGCCTGTTGCCGCCCCATGTGCCTGGTAGAGACCGATGATCGCCAGCAGCATCAACAGCGACCCGCCGATGGTGAAGAGGAAAAAGCGCAGGGCCGACTTTACCCGTTGCCCTTGCCCCCAGACACAGATGAGGAAAAACAGCGGGATCAGCATCACTTCCCAGAAAAGATAAAAGAGAAACAGGTCCAGGGCCAGAAACACTCCGAGGATTCCCGAAGTTGCCAGGAGCAACAAACCATAGTAGGCAGCAACCCGCTCGGTAATGGTTTTCCAAGAAAAAAGCACGGCAAAGGTTGCAAGTAAACTCGTCAGCAGAACCATGAGCAGACTGATACCATCCATTGCCAGCAGATAGCGGATCCCGAATGTCGCGATCCAGGGCTGGTCTTCGACGAGAAAATACCCGGGCAAAGTACCGCTTGCTGCCGGCTCAAGGGGAACCAGAAGAGCAAGACCCGCGGCCAGACACAGTTCGCCGAGCACCACGGCCAGGGCCGTGGCCCGGCAGAGGACGGGTCTGCTACCAAATAGAAAGACCGCCAGGCTTCCCGCCAGGGGAAGAAAAACCAGGATTGTCAGAAACGGGTAAGTAACCAAGTAAAAACCTTCTGGAAACGAATTTTCCATCACTTTATGTCCCCCCTCCTTGTCAAGGAGGGGGTTAGGGGGTGCTCGGGTCTCGTTTTAAAGGCTGTCAGAGCACCGACCAGGCCAGGTAGCCTAGCATCAAAGCCACCCCCGCCGCAAAGCTGCAGAGATAGGGCGATATCCGCCCGGAACTCCACTTTCCCAGCAGTTCCCCGCCCCGGGCAGTCACATCGGCAAGCCGGTCGGGGCCGCCAATTGCTGCGCCTTGTTCGACCCGGCGATCGATGAATCCGGCAAGGCGTTCAAACGGGCGCACGAACAGGATTCGATACAAGCCATCGAAGTACCAGCCGTTTTGGAGAAAATCCACCAGCTTTGGTACAGCGGACGTCTCCCTGCTCCGCCATCTGCCGCCCGCGTACCGTTGATAGACAAAGGCCAGGCCGGCCAGGGCAACAACGGCGGCCACTGCCTGCAGGGACAATTCCTGCACCGGAGAGAGATGCGGCTGAGCGGGAGCAAGGGGCTGAAAGAACTCGCCGAGCCAACTGCCCAGGCCGAGGTATGCTGGCAGATTGAGCAGTTCCCCGAACAACCCAAGCACAGCCAGCAGGACGAGTAACCGCTCCATCAGGTGGCTGCCAGCCGATACTTCCTCTCCGTCACCGTGAAAAACCACAAAGACCATCCGGAAGGTATAGACGACCGTCAGCAAGGCGGTGACGAGTCCCAGAAGATAGAGGCCGCCGAAGAGGATTCCGCCCTGGGCGAACACCGCCGCCAGGATGCCGTCCTTGCTGAAAAAGCCCCCGGTCAGGGGAAGTCCCGCCAGGCAGGCCGCCCCGGCAAGAAACGGCCAGTAGACGCCGGGCAAGCTTTTCCGCAGCCCGCCCATGCGGAAAATGTCCTGTTCATGGTGCAGGACGCTGATCACGCAGCCGGCACCGAGAAAGAGCAGTGATTTGTAGAAGGCATGCTCCAGAAGATGAAAGGTTGCCGCGGTCACGGCGCCGCTGCCCACGCCGAGCATCATGTAGCCGATCTGACTCATGGTCGAGTAGGCGAGAATTCTCTTCAGGTCCCGCTGCACCAGGGCACAGGTGGCGGCATAAAAAGCGGTGATGCCACCGGTTACGGCAATTGCGGCGCACACCGTCGGTGACAGGCCCACCAGCGGAAAGAATCGCATGAGCAGGTAGACACCGGCCGTGACCATGGTGGCGGCATGGATCAGGGCTGAAACCGGGGTCGGGCCGGCCATGGCATCCGGCAGCCAGACCATGAGCGGCATCTGGGCCGACTTGCCCATTGCTCCGCCCAGAAGGAGCAAACCGATGGCCGTGACGATCCCGGTCGGCAGCAGCGCAGACATCCCATTGATTTCACTGATGGAAAGTGTCCCGCAGAGCAGAAAAAGCCAGAAGATTCCCGCCGCGAAGGCCGTATCGCCGATCCGGGTAACCAGAAAGGCCTTGCGCCCGGCATCGGCATTCTTTTCCTCCCGGTACCAGAAGCCGATCAGACCATAGGAACAGAAACCGACCCCTTCCCAGCCGAGGAACAGCAGGGGGAGATTTCCGGCCAGCACCAGCAGCAGCATGGCCCCGACAAACAGGCTCATCAACGAAAAAAAGCGGGCCTGATCTGCTTCATCACGCATATAGGCATGGGAATAGAGCAGGATGATCCCGGAAACAAAGCTGACCATCAGGCACATCACCGCGGCCAGAGGATCATAGTAGAGGGAGACGGGCGCCTGGAGATCAAAGGCCGAGAGCCAGCGGAACAGTTCGAGGGTAACGGGAGAACGGTACTGGAAAAAAGCGCTCAGGGAAAAAACAAAGGAACCGGCAACCGCGCCGCTGGCCAGCAGGCTGCTGAAACGTCCGGGAAGACGCATGCCTGCCAGAGCGATGAAAATGCCCGCCAGAATCGGCAGGAAAGGTATCAGGGGCAGAGAGAGGTGCATGCTATTCACCCAGTTCGCGGAATTCGTCGGAATCAACCGTCTTTTTCCGACGATGAAGGTAGACCACCAGAGCCAGGGCCAACGATACTTCGGCGGAGGTCATGGCAATGATAAACAGGGCAAATACCTGACCGTCGGCATTTCCCCAGGCTGCCGAACCGCCGACAAAGGCCAGGATTGCGGCATTGAGCATGATCTCGATGCCGATCAGCATCATGATCAGGTTCGCCCGCCAGACCAGCAGGCACACCAACCCCAGAGAGAAGAGAATGCCGGAGAGGCTCAGGACATGGGACAGGGGCACGATCATCTGCGCCTCCCCAAATACAGGGCGCCCACCAGGGCAAAGAGCAGCTGCAGAGAGATGATCTCCACCGCAACGCCGTAGTTCCGGAACAGCACCGCTGCGAAATCCCTGATGTCAATCTGGGCAGGAGTTGCGGGCGGGCCGGAGAAAGGGAATCCGGCCAGCAGGGCAAATGAGGCAAGAATCAGCAGACTCAAGACCACGGCCGGCCACCAGTCGCGGACAGCGGGCCTTTTCACCTTTTCCGGGTGACCAAGGTCGAGCATCATGATGACGAAGAGGAACAGCACCATGATGGCGCCGGCATAGATGATCACCTCGAAGACCGCTGCCAGGGGCGCCAGCAGCAGATAAAAAATCACCGCAAGGCCAAAAAATGAAGTGGCCAGATAGACAATGGCATGGACCGGATGACGTTCGGTTATGGCAAACAGGGTTGCAATCACCACAACGGCCGCCAGGATGTAGAAGACGATCTGTTCCATAGAAAAATTTGGCACCGGGTATGTAGGGGCGAAGCGGACAATCGTTGCTTCGCCCCTACCGTTTCCATACTGGAATCTTAATCGGTTTTTCGTTGCATTACGGCAGCAGGCTCCGTACATCCACCGGAGGATTTTCATCCGGATTGCCGCCGCGGGGGTTTACCACGCCGATACCGCTGTGACGATAAAAATTATAGTCCGGATCCTTCCCGCAGCCATCGATGAGCAGGTCTTCTTTTTCATAGACCAGGTCCATGACGTCTCGTTTACATATCTCGTAATCGGGCGTCATCTGGATTGCCATGGTCGGGCACGCCTCGGCGCAGAGACCGCAAAAGATGCAGCGGGAAAAGTTGATCCGGAACCAGGCCGCATAGCGGCGGCCATTCGGCCGCTCCGCGGACTGCATGGAGATACAGTCGACCGGACAGGCTGCGGAACAGAGATAACAGGCTACGCAGCGCTCTTCGCCGTCCGGGTCGCGGGTTAGTACGATCCGTGCCCGGAAGCGGGGAAAGGGGCTGCGTTTCTCCTCGGGGTACTGGATTGTTGCCGAGCGTCGCCCCAGATGGCGCAACGTCGTCCAGAAACCGAGACTAAGCGCCTTTATGTCGGCAAAAAAGGACATCGTGATCTCTGTAATTCCTGTGAAGGAAACTGGCGTTGATTTCCGGAAAAACACAGGGGCGCAATTGCGCCCCTATTTGTGCACTATACCGCAATTTTGGCTCGCTGGAGCTTTACCAGCAGCGCCAGTGTGTCCGGATGGTTATTGGTCTCGGCGTAGGTGAGAGCGGTATTGCCGGTCAGGGTCTTGGCGTTCGGGTCGGCGCCGTAATCGACCAGGAAATTGATGCATTCGTTACAGCCGTAATTGGAGGCAAACATCAGGGGCGTATGGCCATCGCGGTCACGGGCGTCAACCGTACTCCCGGCTTCCAGGAGCGTTTTGATCACCTCCGCGTGGCCGTTGGCCGCGGCATAATGAAGCGCGGATTTTCCCTTGTTGCTTCGTGCATCCACCTCCGCACCCCGGTGGATAAGATCACTGACCCCTGCGACGTCTCCTGTCTTGGCCGCCTCGATAAGCGGAGTGTGGCCGTGCCTGTCTGCTGCGTTCACATTTTCAGTCATAAACACTTCCTCCTTTTGGTAAAGTGTCCTGCCATTTTCTGTGCCTGCCAAACGAAGCCGGAAATTCCCGTACGATACTATAACACCATTATGAACCACCCGGTAGCAAGAATATTCACCAGCGCAAGCGGGGTGAGAACTTTCCAGCCGAGATGCATCAACTGGTCATAGCGAAGCCTCGGCAGGGTCCCGCGCATCCAGATAAAGAGGAAGGCGAACGCGAGCACCTTGAGGGCAAACCAGACCGCCGGCGGCAGCCAGGGACCATGCCAGCCGCCGAGAAAAAAGGTCGCCGCCAGACCGCCTAGCACCAGGATATTGATATATTCTCCGACGAAAAAAAGGCCGAAACGCATCCCCGAATATTCGGTATGAAAGCCGGCAATCAGTTCACTCTCCGCCTCGGGCAGATCAAAGGGCACCCGTTTGCATTCCGCCGCGATACTGATCAGGAAAATCAGGAAGGCCAGGGGCTGGTAAACGATAAATGGAACCGAAGCCTGGGCAGCGACTATGTCGCCCAACCGGAAGGAATGGGCCAGCATCACCACCGGAACCAGGGACAGCGCCATGGAAAGTTCGTAGGAAATGAGCTGGGCCAACCCCCGGATACTGCCGAGCAGGGCATATTTGGAATTGGACGCCCAGCCGCCCAGCGCCACGCCATAGACGGCGATGGAGGAAAGGGCGAGGAAGAACAGCAGACCGATATTCAGATCCACCACCTGCAGCGGGATACTTCGGCCGAACAGGGTCAGCGGCGGTCCGAAAGGGATCACGGCAAAGGTCAGGATCGCCGGAATGGCGGCCATGGCTGGGGCCAGATAGAAAAGCCAGCGGTCGGCCCCCGCGGGGCAGACATCTTCTTTGGTCAGCATTTTGATCACATCGGCCAACGGCTGGAGGAGCCCCAGCGGTCCGACCCGGTTCGGTCCCGTGCGGTCCTGAATCCAGGCCAGGACCCGCCTCTCAGCCAGGACCAGGTAGGCGGCCGCCGTCATGACCAGACCATAGAGCAGGGTAAGCTTGGCCAGCAACAGCAGGATGTCGAAGGTATCAGTTGGCATTTCCTATCTCGTATCGGTTGGTGGGTATTCCGGTGACTGCGTTCAAAATTATTGCACGTAGGGGCAGGCCCCTGTGCCTGCCCAAATCAAGGGCAACCACAGGGGGTTGCCCCTACAAAACCTGCTCGCCCTCGCCTTCCGGATCAAGGTCCCGGAGAAACTCCCAGCGTCCGGTAAGAGGTTCCTCGACCTGCTCCGCTCCCAACCGCTCCGCCAGGTCGGCAATGATGCGCCAGGCCGGCCGGGGCTCTCCGCCGGGAGCATCCGCACGATGCACCCGGGGCGGATGAAGCGCCGGATCAAGTCCCTTGATCGGCAGCCCGGGATGCATTACCTTCCGGAAGCGTTGCGCCCGGCCCTCATTATTGATGAAGGTGCCGTCCATCTCCACCCAGGCCGTGACCGGCAGGAAAACATCGCATTTTTTCATTACAGCCGAAGGGAAGCGGTCCGCAACCGCAAGCAGCGAGATGCCGGACAGGAACTCTTCGGGGATATCCGCTTCAAAAGCGAGAAGTCCTTTGATTGTACCCGACGCAAGCGCTTCGGCAAGCGAGCTGGCCCGATGCTCCCGGGTCAGCAGTGCCGCAGCAAAGGCATTCGGCCCGGAGAGCGGAAAGACGAGTTTTGCCCCGGCAGCTACGGCCTTTTCGATATCGGCTGTTCCGCTGCCGGAGGGCGTCACGATGACCAGCGGATTTGAGTAATCGGTAAGGGGGATATCAGCCAAGGTCTGCACCCGAAGCGTTTCCACTGAAACCGCATCAGTCTGCTCCCGCGGACTGCCCTCCCCAACGAGAAAGACTTTCGCTCCTTTCCGCCAGGCTTGTCGGATCGCCAGGAGCAGCATCGGCCCCTGGTCACGAAGGTCGCTCTCGACAAGGGCTATGCAGTCGGCTCGCGCCACCTCGGCCAGGGAAACAGCCGTGTCCCTGGTCAGAAGCGAGACGGCCGCGCTGGCCGCCGCAGCCTCTTCGCGGTCAACGAAATAGCAGAGAGCGCCGGCCTGGAGGAATCCGGCCAGAAGTGCCGCCTGATAATTTCCTTCCAGGGTCATGCGGGGCGAACCGACCACCGCAAGGGATCCGGGGCCATTGGTAACAAAAAGTTCGCCAATCCGTGTTGTCAAGGCGCCCAAAGCCTCGTCCCAGGTGGTCTCCCGGCCATCCAGCAGCGGTGTTCTCGGCCGATCCTGGCTGTTGACGCCATGATCGGCGAAGCGGCCGCGATCACAGAGAAACCAGCCGTTCACCGCGTCGTTGCGCCGTGCCATGATTTTCAGCAGCTCCCGGTAACGGGCCGCCGGAATGGTGGCGCAGCCGAGTGAGCAGTGCGGGCAGAGCGATGGGGCCATATCGTAGTCCCAGTAGCGGGCCCGGAAGCGCGCCGCTTTATCGGTATAGACGCCGGTCGGGCAGAGATCCGGCAGATTGCCGGAGAAGGGAGATTCCAGGCTGCCCTCGGAGAACCTGCCGTAATAGATGGTCGAAGCCCGGCCCATCACCCCCAGATCACTGCCGCCGGCAAAATCCTGATAGAAACGCACGCAGCGGTAACACTGGATGCAGCGGTTCATCTCATGCTGAACATGCTCGCCGAGGTACTGGTTGCTGTGGGTGCGTTTCTTCCCCTGGTAGCGGCGAATTCCGTGTCCGGCGGCAATGGTGTAATCCTGGAGCAGGCATTCGCCCCCCTCGTCACAGACCGGGCAATCATGGGGGTGGTTGATCATCAGCCACTCGATGACATGACGCCGCATGGCCACGGCGTCGGCATCGGTGGTGGAAACCACCATACCCTCCTGGACCGGGGTCATGCACGACATCTGGATGCCCTTGACCGGCCCGTCGAGCAGCTTCACGGCACAGACCCGGCAGGCGCCGGCATTTCCGAGCGCCGGATGATAGCAGAAATGGGGGATCATGATTCCCACGCTCCGGGCCGCTTCCAGAATCAGGGTACCGGCGGGCACCTCCAGCTCAATTGTATCGATGACCAATTTCAGCATGGTACCGTTACTCATCCTCCTGTCGGCCCGGTCCGCCTGCCTGTTTTCTGACTGACTTATCCTCATACATCCGCTCATCCGCAAGTCTGAGCGCCTCGGTCAGTGAACTCCCCTGCTCCGCAGTGGCAATACCGACCGAAATGCTGATCAGGTAATTGCGGCATTCCAGATTGCACAACGCCTCACCTCTGCGGATACGATCCCGCACCTCAAGTGCCGTCGGCGTATCGGTGCCGGGTAGAATTACCGCAAATTCGTCCCCGCCAATCCGAGCCACCAGGTCATCGCCGCGCACCGCGGAGCGGATCACCTGGGCAGCCTGCTGAATCAGCCGATCACCGATCGCATGACCCAAGGTATCGTTGACCCGTTTCAGTCCATCCAGGTCCGCCACCATGATGCTGACCGGGAAGCGCCGCCCCCGCTCCACCCGTTCCAGCTCTTCGGTAAAATAACCGCGATTGTAAAGATCGGTCAGGGGATCGTGATTACTCACATAACGGAGACGCTCTTCCGCCAGCCTCTTCTCCTGCAGCGCAGCAATAAGAGAGTTGAAAGCAACGGAAAACTCACCGAGGAAATCGACCCGCTGATTGAGATCTCCGGCGGCAATCTGCTGGGTCTGCCAGGTAAGATGCCGGAGACTGGAGTGGAGCTGTTTGAAAGCGGCGATCAGGTGATTGCGCGGCGGCGGATCCACATCGAGCCGGCCCAACGAAAGGGCGGCAATGAATTCCTGCGCATCCTTCAACTCGTTAACCAACTTCGAGACTGATTCTGCAAGAGACTCAACCTCTGTCCCTCCGGAACCGGACAATGAGAGCACAGTAAAGTCGCCACGTAGCGCACGGCCCAGTTGTTCCGTCAACTCTCGCAGTAAGCGCCGTTCCTGTTCGTTCATAGGAACCTTTCTCCGAGCGGTTTTGCCACAAAACGGCAGGTTCGCTCGCCACTGGCCCAGCAGTCCACTTCCCTGACATGGAACTCCTTGCCGGTATACACGTGAAGAACACCGGCCAGGAAGCCCTCATCATATTCGCAGACCGTTTCATCGGTTATCGGCAGTCCGGAGCAATCCAGATCTTCGGAAACCGTCAGCACCAGTTCAAGGCTTTCGAGGTCGGCCTTCTCGACCCGGAGGATTCCGACATTGAGCGCCCTGAGCTGATCCTGAAGTTCGGCGATAAAGCCGTTAAAATCAAGATCCGGAGTGAGTACATTCTTACAGAATTCGGTTCCGGCCAATTTCCCGGCTTCACGAAGTACAGCACTGGCGGTTTCCGCTCCATAGCGGGTGGCAAGCACCTCCCGCATGGTATACTGCATCAGCCGGTAGACAGCCACATGGGTCGAATTGCCCAGATTCGGCCGGCCCGAAGCAATATCACCCAGATTCTGCCAATGAAAAATGTATCCCGTTCGCGCTTCACTTGTCATCTATCCTCCTGAAAATTCGGCCATGCATGGTAGTGCAAAATCTGATTACTTACTGACCGGACAAGCTCTTTTTGCGATGTGTTCGCGCAGCTCTTCTTCAAAGTGGCGCAGCAAACCATCCACCGGACCCATCGCCCCTGGTGCCAGCGGGCAGAAGGAGAAACTCAGAAACTTCACATGCTCCCGAAGAATTTCGATATCTTCCGGCTCCCCCCGGCCCTGCTCGATCCGGGTCAGCACCTCCCGCACAAAGGGTAGCCCCTCCCGGCAGGGGGTACACCAGCCACAGGATTCCCGGGCATAAAAACTGACCAGATTGAGGGTAGCGGCAACCATGCAGGTCCGTTCGTCGAAAAAAACGACGGCACCGGTACCAAGCCGGGAACCGGCCTTGGCGACACTGTCAAATTCCATTGGAACGGAAAGGTGCTGCGGTGTAAAAAACGGGGTGGAGGCGCCGCCCGGGATGCAGGCCTTGAAAGTCCGGCCCGGTTCCATGCCGCCTGCCGGCCCCTCAAGCATCTCACCCAGGGTTGTACCCAGGGGGAGCTCTATGCAGATCCGGTTGCGCACCTGCCCGCTGAAACAGAACAGCTTGTTGCCCGCCGCTTCGGGGATTGCGGCCAGCGCCTTGAACCACTCCGGACCCTTGCGGATGATCGCCGGAATATTGGAAAGGGTTTCCACGTTATTGACCACCGTCGGGCCGCCCCAGAGCCCCTTGATCGCGGGAAAGGGCGGTTTGCTCCGCGGATTGGCACGCTTTCCTTCCAGGGCGTTCATCAGGGCGGTTTCCTCGCCGCAGATATAGCGGCCCGCCGAGACATGGAGGTCGATCTTCAGGGAAAAACCGCTGCCAAGTATATTTTCACCCAGGAAGCCGGCCCGTTCCGCCTCGGCCAGAGCTTGCCGCAGATTTTCCGCCGGCGTCTCATAGCCTCGCCGGATGAAAATGAAGGCGTGATTGACGCTGAGCACATACGCTGCCAGGATCAGCCCTTCCACCAGCAGCCAGGGGTTATGCTCAAGGAGCACACGGTCCTTGTAGGTTCCCGGCTCCATTTCATCGCTGTTGCAGATGAGATAGCGGGGCCCGGGCAGGTCGCGCGGCACGAACGACCACTTCTTGCCGGTCGGAAAACCGGCCCCGCCCCGGCCGCGCAAACCGGAGTCGATG
Organism: Deltaproteobacteria bacterium; assembly: GCA_009668975.1. Taxonomy (GTDB): domain Bacteria; phylum Desulfobacterota; class Desulfuromonadia; order Geobacterales; family Geobacteraceae; genus RPRC01. The sequence continues at coordinate 71,417 of SBEG01000005.1, forward strand.
ACAATTTGCTGCACATCAAGGGGCGAAAGTTCGCGCAGGGCCCGCTTCAGGGCCGCAAAGCCTTCCGCCGCGCAATAGTCGGCAAAGCTTACCGGTGACTCTGGTCTGTTTTCTGGTAGAAGGATGCGTTCCATGTCGACTCACTGCATTTTGTTGAATGTTTTCAGAAGCTATCTCTCAGCTTGGCCACAGCGAAATCCGAGGGTCAATTTGATGAATTACCGGACGCCAGAGCCTTACGCTCCGCCTCCAGGATTTCAGCAACCCGTTCTTCCGTCAAACGGCCATAGAGGGTATCACCGATCATCATCGTCGGCCCCTCGCCACAATTGCCGAGGCAGGCACAGGGAACAAGGGTAAAACAGCCATCCGCGCTGGTACCGCCCGGTTCCACTCCCAAGCTCTTTTGCAAGCAGGCGAGGATGGTGTCGCAGCCGCAGCTCCAGCAGGAAATGGAATCACAGACATGAATCACCCGCTTGCCCACCGGACGACGGTAGATCAGCTCGTAGAAAGTGGCCAGCTCCTCCACCTGCAGAGGCGACAGACCAAGAATCTCAGCCGCCGCGACCACTCCTTCGTCGCTCAGCCAGCCGCAGTGTCGCTGCAGCTCTTTCATCACGTCCACGGCCGCCTCACGGTTGGTAACCGCCGCGGCGACCCGGGCCTTCAACTCATTTTTCAGTGATTCCGGAATCATGAAGCTTCCTTTTCCTTCTCCACCAGGTCCCGCCATCCTAGAGAAAATATGCGGTTATGAAGATCCCCAGCATGGCGACAATCACCACCACTTTCAGTACTACCCCGCAGAGAAGTCCGAGCCAGGTGCCGAACCCGGCCTTGCCCGACTGCCGGAGATTCCCCTTGGCAAGGTATTCGCCCAGAAAAGCACCGAGGAACGGCCCGAGAATCAGTCCGGGCAGCCCGAAAAACAGACCGACCACCAGGCCAACGGTCCCGCCCAGGAGGGCAGCCCGCCCCGCACCCATCTTCTGAGCGCCCCTGGCGGTTGCCAGCAGATCGATCAGCTGGGAAAGGACCGTCACGACGGCCAGAAAAGCCAGCACTCCCCAGCCGACCCGCTGAAAATCGTCAATCCAGGCCGCCGTAACCAGCCCGAAGAACACCAGCGGCACGCCGGGCAGAATCGGCAGGACCGTGCCGGCAATTCCAACCAGCACGAGCAGCGCTGCAAGTATCCAGAGAAAAATAATCATAGGTCCTGTCTCATCTCGACCATCAGCGGTCCAGGTCCGCCAGCACGAAGTCGATCGAGCCCATAATTGCCAGCAGATCAGCCACCAGACCGCCACGGCTCAACTGCGGCAGAACCTGCATATGGGCAAAACTCGGGGTGCGGATCCGGACCCGGTAGGGTATGTTGATTCCTTCGGAAACGACGAAATAGCCGTACTCACCCTTTGGCGCCTCGATGGAGGAATAGGTCTCCCCTTGCGGCGGGGCCATCCCGCGGGTGGCATTGACAAAGTGATGAATCAGCGACTCGATATCCTGGAGTGCATCCTTCTTTTTGGGCAGCACATAACGGTAGTCGTCGGTGATCCAGCGGCCATCCGGCATGTTCGCCAGGGCCTGCGCCACGATCCGCAGCGACTGCTTGATCTCCTCGATCCTAACCTGGTAGCGGGCGTAACAGTCGCCACCCTCGGCCACGGCCACCTGGAAATCGAAGGCCTCATAACCGCCGTAGGGAATCTTCTTGCGCAGGTCCCATTCAAATCCGCAGGCCCGCAGATTCGGTCCGGACATGCCCCAATCCATGGCATCCTGCCGGGAAATCACCCCGACACCTTTCAGACGCGCAGTGAAAATCGGATTGTTGCTCAACAGACTTTCGTATTCCGCCAGCCGGCCCGGCAGCCAGCGAAGGAATTCGCGCACCGGCCCTTCCCAGCCCTCGGGCAGGTCGTCGGCCACCCCGCCGATGCGGAACCAGGCCGGGTGCATGCGACCGCCGGTGATCATCTCGATGATATCAAAGATCTTTTCCCGATCAGTGAAGGTGTAAAAAACCGGAGTCATTGCTCCGAGATCGGCGGCAAAAGTGCCGAGCCAGACCAGGTGGCTGGCAATGCGGAACAGCTCGGCCAGCATCACCCGGATCACCACCGCCCGCTCCGGAACGGTGATGCCGCAGAGCTTCTCCACCGAACCGACATAGGCCAGATTGTTCTGCACGCCGGCCAGATAATCGATCCGGTCGGTGTACGGCAGAAACTGATGCCACGACTGGCGTTCCGCCATCTTTTCCGCACCGCGGTGATGGTAGCCGATATCGGTGTCCACATCAACGATCTCTTCGCCATCCAGCTTGAGGATCACCCGCAGGATGCCGTGGGTACCGGGATGCTGGGGGCCCAGGTTGAGAATCAGGGTCTCTTCGTCTACCCGGTCGAAGAAATCCTCTGCCGGCAGCGGCTGGTGACGGCGGGCATCCTCGGTCGTATAGGGCGACATCTCGGTGGCACGGAAGGGATGCTCCTTGCGCAGCGGATGCCCTTCCCAATCGTGGGGCATCAGGATGCGGCGCAGGTCCCGGTGACCGGAAAAGCGGATGCCGTACATATCGAACACCTCCCGCTCATACCAGGAGGCAGCGGGCCAAATGTCGGTGATGCTGGGCAATTCCGGGTACCTGCCTTCCAGCTCGGTCTTGATCCGCAGGTGTCCCGGGACATCAAAGGACAACAGGTGGTAATTGAGGGTGAAATCCTGGTACTCACCTCGCTGACGGCGGAGGGAGTCATCAACGGCGGCAATGTCCTCCAGCCGGCCGAAGGAGGCGCCACTGCGATTTTTCAGGTAGCTCAGCACCTCCGGCACCAGCTCCGGCGGCACCCGGTAGGTGGGCATGTCGCTGGCGCGCGGGTCTTCGCTCACCCGGCCGGCGAAAACCGCCTCCAGTTCACCCTCGAGACCGAAGTCCGGAAAGGCCTGCCGGGCCGCAGGGGGACGCCACATCTCATCCGATCTGGGCAGCCAGAACTTCGGATGGGTCAGCGATGCCCCGCGGATGGCAATCCCCTCCATACCCGGGCCGCGCGTATCCCGCGACTTGCTTTCCCCGTCCCGGAGCACCGGAGCGGTGGTTCCCTGGCTCCCGCCCCCCAGATGGAGCACGGAACGGGCCGGCCGTTCCTCACGGCAGATCTTTTCCTGGAGCTGCATCAGTCCCTGGAGGAAGGCCTCCGGCCGGGGCGGACAGCCGGGCACATAGACATCCACCGGCAGAATCTGATTCACCCCCTGGACGACGCTGTAGACGTCGTACATGCCGCCGGAATTCGCGCAGCTCCCCATGGAGATGACCCAGCGGGGCTCGGCCATCTGCTCGTAGAGCCGCAAGACCGACGGCGCCATCTTCTTGAAGACCGTACCGGCGATCACCATCAGGTCGGCCTCGCGGGGGGTGCCGCGCAGGACTTCGGCCCCGAACCGGGAAATATCGTGCCGGGAGGTAAAGGAGGTCATCATTTCGACGAAACAGCAGGACAGGCCGAAGAACATCGGCCAGAGTGAATTGGCCCGCCCCCAGTTGATCAGATCGTCCAGGCGGGTCAGAAGGATATTGGGATGTGAGATGGATTCCTGTTCGGGCATAGAATCTCAAGGAAACGACGTTTAAAGTTCAGGGTACAGGGATCAGGGTATAGGGTCCAGGGCTTAAAAAACTTTTCAACTCTTCAACTGTTTAACTGTTTAACTGTTCCCTGCTTCTTCGGTCCCCAGTCCAGCCCGCCCTTGCGCCAGAGCCAGAGCAGTCCCAGCAGAAGCACGATGATGAACACAGTGATGTGGATGAGTCCTGTGATGCCGAGCAGGTCCCAGGCCACTGCCCAGATGAAGATAAAGACCGACTCCACATCAAAAACGATGAAAAAGATCGCCACCAGATAAAAAGGCACCGGATAGGCCAGGCGGGCCGTGCCGGACGGCAGAATGCCCGACTCGTAGGCCGCCTCCTTGTTGGCGCCGCTGCGCTTCTCCCCCAACCACCAGGCCGCTCCCAGCAGCCCTCCCACCAGAAGCAAAGCCATGGCCGTATAGACCACCAGGGGGAAAAGCTCCGCGATTGCGGACAGGTGCCCGGATACTGTTGGTTCTGCTGCTGCCGCCACGTAATACCCCTACTGGAACATCAGTAAATCCCGAGTCCCTTAGCCGATCAGCTCACCGACCCAGGAAAGCAAAGAGGCTTTGTCCTTGGGATTGACGATTGTGCCGAGCACCTCCTCAGCCCTGATGAGAAACAGGGTCGGGATGACCTCGACATTGAATTTTTCCGGAAGCCGTTCGCTCAGGTCGCAATTGACCTGCGCCACGACAACCTTGCCCGCCAGTTCCACTGCCACCTGGTCGATCACCGGCGACAGCATCTGGCAATGGTGGCACCAGGGTGCCCAAAATTCCAGCAACAAGGGCAAGTCGGTATTATTCATGATCGCCGTAAAATTCTCATCATTCACCGCAACCACTTTGGTACTTTGCTCAGACATACTCTGTTTTCCTTAAAAACCGATTCCTTACTTTTGTCTAAGGAAATCAACCACAACCGCCGGATGATCTTCGGCCTTTTTCACCGTCTGCCAGTGCTTTACCACCTTGCCGTCCGGCCCCACCACTACCGTGGAGCGGATCGTGCCCATGGTCTTTTTGCCGTACATGACCTTCTCCCCGAATGCGCCGTAGGCCTGCATCATTTTCGCATCGGGGTCGGAAAGCAGGACAAAGGGGAGGCCGAAATCCCGGATGAATTTGTCATGGGACTTGAGGCTGTCCTTGCTGACACCCAACAGAACTGCATCCAGCCCCTGCAGCTCCTGGTGAAGATCGCGAAAACCGCAGGCCTCCTTCGTGCATCCCGGAGTATTATCCTTCGGATAGAAATAGATCACAACTGTTTTTCCACGGTAATCATGCAAAGCATGTTTTTTGCCGTTACTGCCCTCCAGCTCGAAATCCGGAGCCTGCATTCCTTCTAATGAAGTCATCCGACATCTCCTTTTACCACGAGAGGAAAGTCTCCTTCTCCGCAAAGACTGACTTTTTTATCATTTAGTCCCAACCAGGGAAAACAATTGTATAATTTTAGGCGATAAAGTCAGGATTTCAAGGCAAAAAATACGCTAGCGGTAACATCGCGATATTTCTTATCAGCGTCACATGACCAAAAGTAAATCTGTGATACAGTTACAAAGTTACAAAGAAGAGCCCGGAACAGTATGGGAGGTCCCCATGTCTCCGAAAAACAGGATCCCGCTCAACATCGTCACTGCCTATGCCGTTTTCGGCGCTGCCTGGATTTTTCTTTCCGACATTCTCCTCATCCACCTTTTCGAAAATTCCCCGTACATCATGCGGCTGGAAATTCTCAAGGGGCTTGCCTATGTCGCCCTGACTTCGTTCGGCCTCTATCTGCTGGTCCGCCACCATGTCAGAAAACTGCTGAAGATCCAGGCTACCATTGAAGGGGAACGGGCCCGCTACGAAGCCATGGTCCTGGCGATCGGCGACGGAGTTTCCGTTCAGGATACTGACTTCCGCATCATTTATCAGAACAGTATTCTCCAGGAATTGACAGGGAAGCTCATCGGGCAACACTGTTTCACCGTCTATGAAGGTAAGACCGCGGTATGCGACGACTGCCCGCTCAAAAAAGCCTTCAACGACGGAGAAATCCACAAGGCGGAACGCTGCATCAGCGATGGCGAGGCAGACCGCTACTTCCATCTCACGGCCTCACCGGTCCGGGACAGCCAGGGCACTATTATTGCCGGCCTTGAAATCGTCCGGGAAATTACCAGTCAGAAAGCGCTGGAGGAGCGTCTGGCGCATTCGGAACGAAAATTCAGAATGCTCTTTGATCATGCCCCTGATGCCATTTTCATCAACCTCCCGGACGGCGGCTTCCTCGAAGTGAATGAGATGACCGTCCAATGGCTCGGCTATACTCGTCAGGAACTGATGGCAATGCACCCCCGCGACCTGTCCCCGCCCGGCCAGTCCTCCGGTATTTCCGAAAAAATGGATGAAGTACTCATGCATGGTTCACTGGTCTTCGAAACAGCAACCGTGGCCCGCGACGGCAGCATCATTCCCACGGAGGTAAAGGCCCGGGTAATCCAGTACGAAGGTCAACAGGCGGTTCTCTGCTATTACCGCGACATCACCGAGCGGAAAATAGCAGAGAAATCATTCCGGGAGAGCGAGGAGCGTTGGCAATTTGCCCTTGAAGGAAGCGGCGATGGGGTCTGGGATTGGGATATTGCCTCAGGCAGGGTCTATTATTCCGAACAGTGGAAAAATATTCTGGGTTTCGGGATGTATCAGTTCGAACAGGACGAAAATCTTTGGGAAAAACTGGTCCATCCCGACGACAAGGAATGGGTTCTCAAAGAAATTAAAAGGCATCTCCGCTCCGAGACGCCCCTCTACATGACCGAGCATCGGCTCCGTTGCCGGGACGGCACTTTCAAGTGGATTCTGGACCGCGGCAAGGTCATGGCCCGCAGCGAAGACGGCACCCCGCTTCGAATGGTCGGCACGTATACGGACATCACCGACCGCAAACGCCTGGAAGACCAGCTCCGTCAGGCCCAGAAAATGGAAGCTGTGGGCGAACTGGCAGGCGGCATCGCCCACGATTTCAACAATATTCTCACCGCCATCATCGGCAGAATCTATCTGCTGCAAAACAGACTCGCGGGAAACAACGAACTCCTCGCCCACGCCGACCAGATTGCCTACGCAGCGGACCGGGCGGCAAACCTGACCAAAAGCCTGCTCGCCTTCAGCCGTGAGCAGATCATGAACCCGCGGCGGATTCACCTCAATGAAACCGTGCAGAGATCCGCCAAGCTTTTCAGCAAGCTAATTCCGGAAAATATCGAAATCAACATTTCCCTGAGCGATCCGGACCCGGTGATCCTGGCGGATGAGGTGCACATCGAACAGGTGCTGATCAACCTGGTGGCCAATGCCCGTGATGCAATCCCTCAGGACGGCAGCATCCACATTGCCACCGAAACCACCTACTTTGACGAAAAATTCGTCAGTTCCCATGGCTACGGCCGGGTCGGTGAATACGCTGTCATTTCCGTGTCCGATACCGGGACCGGCATGGACCAGAAGACCAAATCGCGTATTTTCGAGCCGTTCTTCACCACCAAAGAAATGGGCAAAGGAACCGGGCTCGGCCTCGCCATCGTCTACGGAACCATCAAGCAGCATAACGGCCACATCACCGTTTACAGTGAAATCGGCGTCGGCACGACCATCAGGATCTATCTGCCGAGAATCGCGGAAGATGCCGACAACGCAGACGGTGAGGAAATGGAGCGGCCTCCGGCAGGAAAAGGGCTGATTCTTCTGGCCGAGGACGAAGATGCGGTCAGGACCCTGACAAAGACCATCCTGCTTGAAAGCGGCTACCGGGTGATCGAGGCGGAAAACGGCATCAAGGCGGTGGAACTGTTCCAGCAGCACCGGGAAGAGATCGATCTGGTACTGCTCGACGTCATCATGCCGCGCATGAATGGCAAAGAGGCCGGTGATGAGATCCTGAGAAGCAAACCGGAGACGAAAATTCTCTTCATGAGCGGGTACACCGGGGACATGCTCGGGCAGCAGGGGCTACTCTCCAGCGGGCACGGTCTGATCCAGAAACCTTTGCGGCCGCGCGACATGCTGACAATTATCCGGGAAACACTCTCCTAAACTGCGTTCTTTCAACTTGACCTTTCCAGTCACGTTGAGTACTCTCGTCAGCATAACGGAGCAGGAAAAAGGGTCACCCGCGCTCTCCCGCTCAAAGTACTCCTCCAGTTCAAAACACGGATCGGAATTCACCATGATCAAGGCCTATCTGCACACGGAAGACGCCATACTGTCCATGACGGTAGAGCTCGAGAACCTGGACTCGATCGACACCTCGTCCCTCGTCTGGCTCGACATGATTTCACCCACGCCGGACGAGAGCATCGCCGTCGAAAGAGCCATGAAACTGGAACTGCCGACCCGTCAGGAGTCGGAAGAAATCGAATACAGCTCCCGTTACTGGGAGGACGAAAACGGCATCTGGATCAACACCTCTTTCCTGGTGAAGGATCAGGGAACTATTGTCAGTGAAACCGTATCGTTCATTCTGAAGGATTCCTTCCTCACCACGATCCGCTTCAGCGAGCATCGCCTCTTCACGGAGTTTTCCCGCAAATTGCGACTGACGCCGCGCGCCTTCCGCTGCGGCGGTGACGTGTTGTCCGGGATCCTCGCCATGCGGGTGGACAGCGACGCCGACCTGGTCGAGCATCTCTCGAAGGAAATCGTCACCATCGGCAGGCAAGACTCCCAGACCTTCCATGAACCGAAAGAGTTTCTCGAGTACATTACCTCCTACGAGGACATCAACATTACCTTCCGGGAAAACCTGACGGACAAACAGCGGGTGCTTTCCTCGCTCCTGAAAAGCACGATGATTTCGGAAAGCCAGAAAAGAGAGCTGACCATGATGATCAAGGACGTAAACTCCCTGGTCATCTCGGCCAACTTCAACTTCGAGCGTCTCGATTATCTCCAGAACCTGTTCCTCAACTACATGAGCATGGAGCAGAACAAGGTGATCAAGATTTTTACCGTCATGTCGGTTATATTCCTGCCGCCGACCCTGATTGCCAGCATCTACGGTATGAATTTCCGTTTTCTCCCCGAACTGGAATGGAAGTTCGGCTATCCGCTCGCACTCGGACTGATCGTCCTCTCCGCCATCCTGCCGATCTATATCTTCAAGAAACGCGGCTGGTTATAATTCAAACCGGCAACTATGGGTGTGGACAGGCAGATAGATTAAAGCTCATCCTTTTTCGATTGCAAGCAGAATTGAAAACTCATCTTTACTTCCAGGCCGTCTGATCTGTGAATTATAGCGGCTCTTGAATACCAAAAAGGGTGAAAAGCTTATTTCCTTCTGCGCTAACGGCATGGATATCTTGAGATTGCTTTTGATATTTTTGCGTGTTTCATTCAAAGATTTGATAAATGAATTGCTGAATTCGCCATATACCTCATATTGTATGCGGCCGACGTGAGTCTTCCCTTTTGTCCCAAGGGTGAATGCATAGGTGTCCGTCAGATCTCCAGTAATAAGATGTTTGGAATTTCTTGCAGACAGGCAAGGTAAGACTGCCATGTCAGTGAATATCATATGCGGGGAAAAAGAGAGGAGTGATTCGACCTGTTCCGTCTGTTTTGAGACGGGATCGATCTTCTGTTTCAGTCTTCCTTGAAAACCCCAGTCATGGATGCCGTGTCGATACCCAATGCTCCCTGAAAAAGTATCCTCTTCGACGCGTCCGGCAATACCTTGAACATTTTCTGAGCGAGTAGTCCTGAGCTGCTGCCGGTATTCAATGCCAAGAGGAAATCGGGCAAATCCCTTGTACGAATAAGATAGCACTCCTTCGAATACACGTGACTCTTTCTGTGTTGCAACCCCAATAGTGCTCATTTCGTCTTGGCTGAGAGTCATCGCAATGGAATGCGAAGGCAAGTCAACCATAGAACTCAAAGAATAGCGGACGGAGTCCTTCCTTCGCTGCGATTCCCGCAACATGCTGTATTCCGTTATGGGGCGCTTGTATGCAGCGTCGTATCCAAAGCCCCCGATCTTTCCCTTGAGCCTGAATTCATACCCGCTGCCACGGGCCGAATCATATCGTTTAGCCGATTCAGGCATCGACAGGTTTAATCCTGTTTCTGCAACTATTTTTCCCGCTAAAGGATCTATCTGCGTCGAAAATCTCGCAATACCGCCTGTCGCCGGCGAACTATTCGCCTGTGCCACCGAAGACATGGCTACCGACTCTGTCTTTGCGACGGTAGCCTGAACCGTCACCTTTTTGGAAAAAAGTCCTGCTTGCGTACTTGCTCCCGTTAGGAGGGTCTTCTGCTCGGCTTTTATACCCTTTGTTCCGAGTGCGGCATTACCGGCGCTAATTGCCGTGAAAAAGTTAAAAAACAGTGAGTTGCCCGAAACTTCCGATTGAAAAGAAAATTTGGCCCCCCTATTTGTATGGTTGCAATAGGGAAAGAAAAGCCCCATCTCTCTTATGCTGCCCATTTCCGCACGGAGGGAGTAGGCATCTTTATGGTAGGTGCTCCTCTGAACAAAGGAGGAGCCAGGAATTTCTCCTGCAATTGACGGCAGGAAGACAAAGTCCGTAATCCAGGGATTTGCCGCACTAGCCTGCCTGGAGAAGGTTGCGTCCGCTGAGTGGGTAGAGGGGCCGGCAGAAAAATCGATCCGCGGTGCAGGAGCGGGTGATTGCCCTTCTTCACCGGAGCAGGCTGGAGTTGCGCATAGCGTCAGAAGGAGTGCAATCCACAACGCAGGGAAAAAAATCTGTGTGTCAGTGAAAAACCTGATGCGCGCCATTGGGTTCCCTGTTGAAAAGGTAATGATTCTGGTGCACCGGTAAAAAAATGGGGGCGGCAATCCGCCCCCGGAAACAACCTATTTACTGTACGACAAATTCAGCCCGGCGGTTTTTTGCCCATGCTTGTTCATTATGCCCTGGGTCCGCGGGATTTTCCTCACCGTAACTGATTATGGAAACACGTGACGGGTCTGCTCCGAGAGTAATTACGTATTTCATGACGGATTTGGCCCGATTTTCACCAAGGGCAAGGTTATAGGAGTCGGAACCGCGCTCGTCGGTATGCCCTTCGATACTGATTTTCGTTCCTTGATTTGCTTTCATCCATTCGTAGTTTTTCTGTATCGCCTCACGTGCAGCGCCACTGAGAACCCAGGAGTCGAAATCAAAATAGACAGGGACAAGGGTTGTTTTCGCTTTTGCTGCATCCGCACTTTCTGACTCATCAGAATAAGGAATCGCCTCGTTTGAGCTGATCAGGGAATCTTCACTACCAGCAATAGTGCCAGTGCTTGATTTGTCCGGCACCAACTCCTCATCGGGAATGGTTGACCGCTTTGTGCAACCGGCAGCAAGAAAGGCAAAAACCGCAAAAAGAACGCAACAGTACATCGACCATTTTTTCATGGATTCCTCCGGAATATATTGTACGGGCCCCGGCATAGAGTAATGCAGGGTACTCGCAGCAGTATGAAAGTGAGCGCTTCCAGCCAAAGTCTTTGGACAAGAAACTATTGTTCTTCGTTTCAGGAGCAGAAGCTGATTGTTGTGAGCAACGATATCTTTGGAGGGACGATAATTTCCGCATACACTTCCAGAGGCGCTTTGAACGGCTCGGAAAAGTTGCAGAGTGCGGCAGCGGGTGAAGAGGTCTTGAGCAACTGGGCAAAACAGAGGTTTTCTTGTTTTGCGTAGGAAGCCTTGGGAGGTTTGTGGGCGCTAATTCCGTGTTTGCAACTGTCCTCAGCGAGATACGCGGGGGTAAACGAAGCAGACATTTCCTGTAACGGTTCCAGAAATGCTCTCTGCAGATAATAGTTCCCGGCCTTCATGTTGACGATCGCCAAGATCATGATCACTGCCGCGGTATTTCGGAACCATCTGGAAGTATACATATTTGCCCGTTTGAAAGTGTGTTGTGAAGTGCGTACTATTGTCGATCTGGACAGGACTTGTCAAGCAAAACAATAAGTGTTCCCGGCTGGTTATAACCTCAGGCAATTACCGATCAGGCTTTATTGCCCTTCTGGCCATAGCTGGCAAACTTCTCGATCACCCGGGACATTTCCCCTTCCGGAACAATGACCGGCGCACCGATACATTTCGCCTGGTAATAGATTTGGGCAACCAGTTCGATCTCCTCGGCCACGGCAAAGGCGGTCGCCAGGTTCGCTCCGACAGTCACCAGTCCGTGGTTTGCCAGCAGCACGGCATTATAGTCAGCGATGGTTTCCGCGACGTGTACCGCCAGTTCTTTGCTGCCGAAGGTGGCGTAGGGCGCCAGCGGCACCTTGTGGCCGGAAAACGCCACCAGATAGTGAACGGCGGGAATCTCCCAGTGGAGACAGGCCATGGTCGTGGCATAGACCGAATGGGTGTGGACCACCGCCCGGATCCCGGGCCGTTGCCGGTAGAGGGACAGATGGAACCCCAGTTCGCTTGACGGCTTCCGCGTACCTTCCACGGCTGCACCGCTCAGATCGACCAGCGGCACATCCCCAGGTTCCATCTCCTCGTATTCGATCCCGCTCGGACTGATCGCCACCAGCCCCGCGTCCCGGTCGCAGATGCTCAGGTTACCGCCCGTTCCCGAAGTCAACCGCGCGGCAAGCATTTTCCTGCCAAAGCGGACGATCTCGGTTCTTTCCTTTTCCAACAACATTTCCTACCTCCCGATTGGTCTTTACCTCAAAACAACTCCCTGCACTTACGGCAGTTCCAGCGGCGGTTCCGCAAGGGCGGCCAACTGCTCACGCAGCGCCAGAATATGCTCTCCCCAGTAGCGGACGGTATTGAACCAGGGGAAGGTCTGGGGAAACATGGGGTCTTCCCAGCGTGCCGCAAGCCAGGCACTGTAGTGGAGCATGCGCAGAGCCCGCAGCGCTTCGACCAGCAGCAGCTCCCGGTGCTGAAAATCACAGAACTCCCGGTAGCCCTCCACCAGCGCCGCCAGCTGGGCATTGCGGCGCGAGGGCTCTCCCGACAGCATCATCCAGAGATCCTGCACCGCCGGAGCCATGCGGGCATCGTCAAAATCGACGAAATGGGGCGCGTCGGAACGCCAGAGGATATTTCCCGCATGGCAATCGCCATGGGTGCGGATGAAGCGCACCGTGCCGGCCGCGGCAAAGGCCTCTTCAACTCCCGCCAGGAGCTGGCTGGTTACCGCCTCATAACTCGCCCGGTACTCATCAGGAATGCAGCGCTCAGCCACCAGGGCGACGCTCGCCCGGCCGAAGCTCGCCACATCCAGCACCGGCCGGTGCTGGAAGGGCCGGATCGCGCCAATCCGGTGAATGCGTCCCAGTGCATGGCCGAGAGTGCAGAGATTGTCCAGGTTGTCGAACTCGGGCGCATGTCCGCCCTGACGCGGGTAGAGAGCGAAGCGGAAACCGTCCTGCCGGAACAGGCTTTCGCCGTGGGTATTCCGCCAAGGTGCAACCACCGGCAGTTCGTGCTCGGCAAGTTCGAGACAGAACGCATGTTCCTCGAGAATCTGGACGTCACTCCAGCGATTGGGGCGGTAAAACTTCACAATAAAGGGATCAGCATCTTCAACACCAACCTGGTAGACGCGATTTTCATAGCTGTTCAGCGCCAGGGTCCGGCAGTCACAGCGAAAACCGCGGCTTTCCACCGCATCCATGATAAAGCCGGGGGTCAGGGTCTGAAACGGATGGGGACTCTCGGACATCGGTCCTCTCTTTCTGTTTAGGAGTCTGTCGGACTCCCAGGAAATGGAACAGTGCGGTTAGATTCGAGAGACACTATACCATCAATGCCCTGCGCGAGAAAGGAGAAGGATAGTTGATTTCCCAAAGCAAAGCCCGTACGCCGAAATTCCCGGAACTTTTTTCCCGGAGTGCCTGTCTAAAATACATCAAGACATGACACAAACAGAATGGGAGGGCATCATGAAAATCATTGCGGTATTTGCGTTACTCGTGGGAATCACTACGAGTGCTCAGGCGGGTACCATCGGCAGCGACGTGGAGGTGCAGGTGCGGACGGACAACGGCAGAACGCTCCCCCTCTACCCGGCAGCATCGGCAAGCGAGGCAAAGCGCGCCTATGCCGAGGCGGTGAAGGGTGAAAATTACAGCATCCTGGTGCGCAACCGGCTCAACCGCCGCATCGGCATTGTCGTCGCAGTTGACGGCAGGAACATCATTTCGGGCAAGAAATCCTGGCTGCGCAACAACGAACGGATGTACATACTGGAACCCTACGGGTCAGGCGAATTCTCCGGCTGGCGCACCGGCAGCGATCGCATCAACCGCTTCTACTTCACCTCTGCGGCCGATTCCTATGCCGCTTCGTTCCGGGACGAATCGGCCATGGGCGTCATTGCCGTAGCGGTCTACCCGGAAGTGCGCCGCTACGATCCACCCTGGTATGACTCTTTCCAGGAAATGAATCGCGACAAAGGAGCCCGTTCCGCGGCGCCGTCCGCTCGCGCGGAGGAGAAGAGCGCCGGCACCGGCTACGGCCGGGAGGAATATTCACCATCGACAGTCGTGGCATTCGAACCGGAATCACACGCGCTCGAGAAAATTTTCCTGAAATACGAGTGGCGCGCCACTCTCTGCAAAAAAGGCATTATCCGCTGCGGCTGGAAACGGGAACCAGACAACCGCCTGTGGGATGAGGACGGTTTTGCCCCACCCCCCGGACGCTACTGAGCCGACTCCATCCAGACTGTTGAACTGAGTCCTGAAACCGAAAAACGCCCCATCCTGGGGCGTTTTTTATCAATGCTATTTACAGGCACTTCGGCAACCGCTATGATCTCCAGGAACATGCAAACGATCCGTACCGAGAGGCAAAACCGGCAATGGTTGATTTATTAAGCACTCACGGTTACCCGGCACTCTTCCTGCTGAGCTTCCTCGCCTCGACCATCCTCCCGCTTGGCTCTGAATGGCTGCTCGTGACACTGGTTGTGCAAGGTATGGATCCGCTGCTGTCCTTAGCAGTTGCCACGGCCGGAAACACCCTGGGGGCCTGCACGACCTTCGCCATCGGGCTCTACGGAGGCCCGTTTCTCATCGAGCGGGTCCTCCGCATCAGCGCTGAATCACGATGCAAGGCGGAAAATTTTTTCGGAAAATATGGGTTATGGTCCATCCTTTTTTCCTGGGTGCCGGTAGTGGGAGATCCCCTCTGTCTCGCGGCGGGAGCACTGCGGGTTCGATTCGGGATCTTCGTCGTCCTCGTTCTGATCGGTAAACTCGCCCGCTATGGAATAGTCAGCCTGATGGCCCTGAAATACCAAGGGCTCTGATCAAGTTTTGCCTTAAAACCAAAGCCTTCCGGTCACGATTGCCGGAAATGCCAAGATGTGTTATCGTCTCACCTCACGGGAAGTACATCTTGCCCTGGCCCCACACTCAAAGACCTACCCATGAAGGAGAAATACCTATGAACAGCTGTCCATGCGGAAGCGGAGCTTCCTTTGCGGATTGCTGCGAACCGGTCATAACCGGCGCGCAAAACGCTGAAACAGCGGAACAATTGATGCGGGCGCGTTATTCGGCTTATACGAAAGTCGCAACCGATTTCATTTTCGAGAGCACCCATCCGGACCACCGGAAGGGCTATGATCACGAAGGAACCAAGACCTGGGCGGAAAAATCCGAATGGCAGGGCCTCGAAATCATCGGCACTCAGGCAGGCGGCCCGAAAGATTCCGCCGGCGAGGTGGAATTCATTGCCCGCTTCCGCGAAAACGGCGTGCCGCGCACCCATCACGAATGCGGTCATTTCGAACGTGAGAATGGCCGCTGGTACTTTACCGACGGCAGCATCGTAAAATCAAAGCCGATCATTGCAGACAAGGTCGGACGAAACGATCCCTGCCCCTGCGGCAGCGGCCTCAAGCACAAGAAATGCTGCGGAAAATGACCTTACAGGAGATCCCCTGAACTCAGGGGATCCGGTCAAGTCCTTGGTACCTGCGATTGGGGACTTAAAGGCTTCCCCCCTGCCAAGGGGGGACTGAGGGGGGCACAGCACAATTACTGGTCAGTGGCGGAATTGCCGCGAACAGACATCGAGGGCGGCATTCCGGTTTTCGTCCGCTGTTTGCCAGATATATTCAGGAGCGGAAAAAGCACCCGGTTGATTGGCCACCGGAGCACCATTGAGCTTGATATAACTCTCATATTCTTCTTCGGCTGCATCGACACACTTGACGTACGATTCCTGGAGTTTCTTCTCCTGATCATACTTTGCTTTTTCAATTCCAAGCTGGTCCTGCTTCATTCTTGGCAGGGCAAAGACAAAAAAATACGAAATCGACAGGACAAGAACGGTCAGAAGCGCCACGAGATACAGTGTCGGATCCAGTGTTTTCAGGACACTCTGCTCTGCACCGGTTTTTCCGGGGACAATTTCAACCGGTTCTTTCAGATTGTTTTCTTCGCTCATAGATTTCCCGCCTCACGAATCTATCTGGTGTCCAGATTGTAAACCACTTGTTTCACATCCGGAGTTTCCCGATGGAAACTATCTGGAACTTATCTTTCGTGCATTCCAGCATACCGCTGAAATGTGCATTTTCAATAATCACCCGGAATTTTTGCTGAATAGAGAAGCCTCATTCCGCTCCGTTTCCGTTAAAAGGCATTTCCCGGCGCGCGTCAACCGCTTGATTTCCGCTTCTCTCCGGCCGGCGCTGCTCCTGGTGTGCCCGGTTTCCAGATACAGCAGCTGTTCCGGTCTGCGACCGTGAAAATACTTGGCACCCCGGCCGGTTGCATGCTGGCGCAAGCGCCTGGCCGGGTCAGTGGTGATTCCGGTGTAGAGGGAGCTGTCGGAACAAAGAATGATATAAACCTGCCAGTTCACGAAATCCCTCTCACCGGTTGGCGTTTCTTCCTTCAGCATCTTGCTGTTCATCCCATAAAAAGCTTTTGCCACAAAGTGGCAAACAGCAGTTATTAGATTCATGCTTTCAGAACAGCTCACTTCCATTCGCCAGATTCGGCAAGCCAGCTGCGCAAGGCTTTCCGCGCCGCCTGATCGACCAGGGAAAAGATCCGCTGCACGGTGTCATGCGAGCTGGCCCGGGAGTGCCCCGCGACCTTAACCAGTTCGAATGCGAGCAAATCAGAGGCGGCGTACCAGGCGCGATAAAGGGAGGCATTGGCCAGCAACTTCCCCGAACTTCGGGAAAGAAACTGCCGAGACTCCAGGTCGGCCCGCCTGGCCGGCAGCCCGGTCAGGCACTGGGAATCGGTATAAATCCTCAGATTCCCAAGAGTTGCGCCACAAGATTCCCTCTGATACTGCTCCAATGCCCACAAAGCCGTCTGGATTTCAAGCCTGGTCGATGAAGTAGCGGTAAACCTCTTGAACCGGATTCGTGCGGCGATGCCCGCCCGATCGATGTCCTGTAAAGCACTTTCGAGGTTGGACGCAGACAGAAGCAAACAGGCGCCGACCCCGCATTTCAGCTGGGGATTCGAGCTTACATCGCTGAAAAGTGCAACATTATTCATAGGAAAACCGAACCCCCTGTAACAGATGTTTCTTCGCAGGCAACCCCTCCAAACCTTGACAGGGGAGGCTTAAAGGCTTTCCCCCTGTCAAGGGGGGATCGAGGGGGGTTGATTTCAGGTGTTTCAAGGCACTAGTGGAAAAAGCAGCGGGAAAGAGTTGCTGCTTGACGGAAAAACAAATGTTGCCGCAGCAGGCCGGAAAATCACTCCAACTTCCAGCGCAGGTACAGCTCTTCAACCTTATCCCTGGCCCAGGGCGTCCTCCGCAGGAACTTCAAGCTGGAGGCGATACTCGGGTTTTGGGTAAAACAACGGATCTCGATATGCCTGCCCAGTTCCTCCCAGCCAAACTCCGTCACCAGCTCGGTGACCATCATCTTCAGGGTTATGCCGTGCAGGATATCGACCGGTTGTTGCTCACTCATGTATCGTACCTCAAAATCAGGGAAGTCAGCTGTTAAGGATTGTTATTATTCTTTTGCGGTTGCTTTTGCCCCAAGGTGAGGCCGCGAATGAAATTCCTCAGGAACTGGTCGCCGCACTGCTTGTAATTTCGATGCTCAACCGAGCGAAACATGGCTGAAAGCTGTGATTTCGAAATAACTACCCCAGCCAGTTTGAGGATTTCGATCATCGCTTCATCATTCAGTTCCAGGGCGATTCTGAGCTTGCGCAGAATAAGGTTATTGGTCAGTGCCTCCGCCGCCGCCAGGCCGTCAGCGGTTGGTTGCCCCTGCCTGCCGCGCCGATACACTATCAAACCATCAAGGAAATAGCCCATCACCGCATCGTCGCAGGCCACGAAACCCTGCTCTTCCTCTTTCTTCAAAAACTTCAAGGCCTCGGCCGGTCCGATTTCATACCCGGCCAGGGCAAATATTTCCGTCATGGTGACGCCGTTCAGGTTCAAAGCGTATCGGAGTCGACGGAGAAGATCGTTATTGGTCATTGTCAAAATCCTTTATCTGTGGGCCAGCAGAATGAACTCATCGCCCGATCGCGGCGCCACGCATGACACCCGGCGGTCTGATGAAAGCCAGAAAACGTTCCTGCAGTCGCTCGGCATGCTCGTTCCAGCCCGCGCAGCGCAGAATTTCAATCACACATTCAGCGGTGCAGAGGCAGGCCTCTTTCTGGTTCCTTCTCAGGTTGTAGCGCGAACTGCCGGCCGGTTTGAGCGAAACCCGGCGGGCCTTTCGCAGATAGGGACTGCGCTGATAGATCTTGCGGGCCTCGTGCCAGGTGCCGTCGATCAGAATGAACCGCGAAAAGCCAGCCAGATCGACACAGTCATCCCCGGGAGACCCAGGATAGATCAGCGCTACGCCCCCCGCCTCGATTTCTTCCACCAGCCGGGCAGGGGGATTGATCCGATCCCACGGGGTCTGTTCGGCACTGTCCCCCAGGACCTCCAGCACCAGCCGGCCGGTATTGGAGCGCTTGTCAATTTCCTTGAAGTGGGTCAAAAGGGTAAATTTCATTTGTGTATGGTACCAATGCAGCAGGATGCGGGGTCTCAGCGTGGTGCGGTGCCTGCAGTTAACGTTTTGCCTGGACCATCACCTGAGTGAATAAGGGCGCAGCCACATCAGCTTTGACCGAAGCGATAATCTGCAAGTCACCGCACAGCTTCCAGCCCTGCGCCAAAAGTTCCTTAACCTTCATTTTCAGTTCATGTACATTATGCTCACTGATAACCTCATAGTCGTCAACTTGATGATACATTCCGCGTTCCTCCTCTATCTTCCCGGTCTCTCTACGAGTTTTCCGGAGCAATCATCCGGTCCGGGTTCTTTCCACCTGCAAGCATAGTAACACAGTTGGAGGCAAGAGCGGCGCGAAAGCATCAGCTACAATCTATTTATGATTTTCCGTGACAGTATCATCTGCCGAAAAAAGCAGCAGCCTCGTTCTCCAGGCAGGCTGTCACCGGATCTCCACATACACCTGTGGAAACGCTGTGGATAAGTCTGTTGGGAACTTTGTAAAGTAGTGTAAATTACTTGATGTGTTGCAGAATGCCCGATACATAGTCACATCGCAAAAATTCAACAAATTCAATTAGATACAAGATTATGCGTAATTTCAGCAAGTTATAACACCCTGCCGGTCAATTGATAATCGCATTCATTTAGACGCCGCCAAGGCTGGGGATAAAGGTAGACTTTTTGTTACAGGTTTGTATCACTAGCAACCGGCGGCAAGCCAGGATCGAAAAAGAACAATTCAAACCGGAAGTTACCTCGCCTGCGTGGCCGGCGCCCTGGTGAAGCCCAAAGTGGTCAGGCTTTCTTACAGCTTCCTGCTTCGTCCTCCCGGGTAATGAGACGGACCTGCTGTTCGTAGAAGAAGTAGTAATAAGCCCAGTTGATGAGAACCACGAGCCGGTTGCGGAATCCTACCAGATACATCAGGTGCAGGGCAAGCCAGACGAGCCAGGCGAAATGACCGGAGAATTTCAGGCCGTGAACCGAGGCAACCGCGGCACTTCGGCCGATGGTCGCCATGATCCCCTTATCCCGGAAGCGGAACGGGGCAACAGGGGTGCCGGCAATTTTCCGAAGTATGGCTTTTCCTGCGTACAGGCCTTGCTGCATGGCCACCGGGGCCATCATCGGCAGGGGTGCGCCATCCTGTACCAGGTAGGCAAGATCGCCGATTACAAAAACTTCCGGATGCCCGGGCAGGGTCAGGTCGGGCTCCACCGGCACGCGACCACTGGGGGCCTTTGCTGCCGTGAGGTCTTTCGCCAGGGGCGAAGCGGAAACCCCGGCACACCAGAAAAGGGTATGACAGGGTATTACCGTACCATCGGCCAGAAGGACCCGGTCCGTTTCGGCGCCGCTCACCTGCGCCTTGAACATGACCTCGATACCCATCTGCTGGAGCTTCTCCAGGGTGTAGCGCCGCAAATTCTCTGGATACGGGGTCAGCAGGCAATCGCTTGCCTCGATCAGCAGCGTCCTTTTTTCCGTAGTGGCCAGTTCCGGAAAGTCCTTGACCAGGACGTGCCGCATCAGCTCATGGAGCGCCCCGGCAAATTCCACCCCGGTCGGACCGCCGCCAACGATCACGAACGTCAGGAGAGCCCGGCGCAACTCCGGATCCGTTTCCCGCGATGCCCTTTCGAAGGAACCGAGAATCTGGTTCCGTAGACCCACGGCCATTTCCATTTTTTTCAGATCGAAGGCATGGCGCTGGACGCTCTCCATACCGAAGTAGTTTGAAATACTACCGGCGGACATCACCAGGTAGTCATAGTCGATTGTGCCGCTGGAGGTTTTGAGCTGCCGCTGGTCCAGATCGACACCGCAGACCTCCGTCATCCGGAAACTCACCCCTTTCCAGCGGTGCATCATGGCCCGAACCGGGTAGGCTATCGATTCCTGCTCCAGGGAAGCGGTTGCCACCTGGTAGAGAAGCGGGTGAAACAGATGATAATTATGCCGGTCGATGAGGAGCACCTCAACACCTTTGCCTGAAAGGGCACTGGCAGCCCGAATGCCGCCGAATCCCGCGCCAACGATTACTACTCTTTTCATCGTAACGTGCCCTCCTTTCTCTCAATTTAGTTATATTCTATCACCCTGCGGGGTATTTATTGAAAATGGTTTGTTCAGCAGGCAAAAGAGGCTCGCTAACGCCCTGCTCATCCAAAGGAGCTGCCCTTGCTCCTGCCGGATTTTACATTTTGCCCATTTACTGCTAGCCTTATGGTGCTGTCGGCAAAAAAACTTCAGATCTGAACCCGGGAGAGTCACCTATGAAAGATAATAATTTAAGTTTCGATGAGTACAAGACTCTCACGGAGCAATCTCCCGTCCTTATCTGGCGGGCCGGCACAAATGCCGAATGTGACTACTTCAACCAACGCTGGCTGGATTTTACCGGCAGGACATTGGAACAGGAACGAGGAAATGGCTGGACAGAGGGAGTACATGCGGATGACTTTCAACATTGCCTGTCCATTTATCTGGAGGCTTTCCACCAGAGAAATTCCTTTGAAATGGAATACCGGCTCCTGCGTCATGATGGTAAATACCGCTGGCTTTTTGACCGTGGCGCACCCTTTTACCATGAGGATGGTTCATTTGCCGGTTATATTGGCAGCTGTATTGATATCACCGAGCAAGTAGAAGGGCGGGAAGCCCTGCGAAAGGCTCAGGAAAAGAAAATCGAAGATCTCAGTAAACTTCTGCCGATCTGCTCGAACTGCAAAAAAATCAGAAGTGACGACGGACAATGGCAGGATGTCGAGTTGTATCTTCTGGAACATTCGGACACCCTCTGTTCACATGGTATTTGTCCGGAATGCCTCGCCAAACACTACCCTGAAGAAGCAAAGGTGCTCTTAAAAACAGAGTAGAAACGGCAAAATACCTGTGGCAGGAATCTTGGCAAGGATGCGCAGGATGACTTCATGAAGCATGGCTGGCCGAAATCCTTGACTTGCCCGGTTTCCCGGTTTACCTTGCTGCAGAGCCGAAAATGTTCTAAAGAGAGTCCTGGTTGCCTGGCAACCGAACGGGCCGTTCCGTCGAACTTTTTCTGGCTCAGCCCGTATTCCGCAGGGCAAATCCCGATTCCGGAAAGGTGTCCGCATGAATCCCGAGCTCTGGCTGGGCCTGCTGGGGCTGCTGCCTCTCGTTCTCTACGTCGTGCTGGTTTTCCGCAATGTTGATATCCTCACGGCCACGGCTATCTGCGTAATCGCGGGCGCACTGCTCAGCGGTCAGACCCTCCTCTCCTTCGGAGCCGCGCTGACGGACGCCATGGGCTCCTTTCTCGCCCTGGTCGGCCTGATCATCATGCTGGGGCGCGGATTGGGCGAGGTGCTGAATGCCACCGGAGTCTCCCGCGTCATCGTCTACCGGATCATCCATTCCATCGGCGTGGACACGGAGAAGAAGGCCATGTTCGGCATCATGCTGTCCTGCCTGGTGGTGGTCGGCCTGCTCGGTACCATGGCCGGGGGTAATGCCGTTCTCGCGCCCATCGTCCTGCCGGTCGCCGCCGCGGTCGGACTGTCGCGCAGCACGGTGGGGGTCATTTTCCAGGCAGTGGGCGAAGAGGCGCTGATTCTCGGACCGTTCACACCGCCGGTCATCACCCTGCTCGGCCTGACGAAAATCAGTTACGGTGAGATGCTGCTCTTCGTCTCCGGTCCGGTCGCCGCCATCACCCTGCTGGTCACCTGGTGCGTCATCCAGCGGATCCAACGGAATACCAAAGATCTGCACCCCTACGACACGCCGGACGAAACGGTTCAATACGAGCCGACGCCCCGCAGCCGACGCGCCACCACTGCCTTCGTCTGCACCTTCCTGGCTGCGGTGATCTACGGCATCATCGTCAAGGCGCCCACCTCGTTCGTGGTCGTGATCATGCTCGGTCTCTCCCTTATCACCGGCCTGGTCGGCGGCCTGAAAGTCAACGAGATTCTGAAGCTCGTGGTCACAGGCATGGCGGCCAATGTCAACCTGTTTCTCCTGTTCCTGCTGCTCGACCCGTTCATCGTCTTCGTGGAACAGGCCGGCGGCTTCACCGCCCTGACCACACTGCTGACACCGTTGATCGAATATGGCGGCAAATCGGGTCTCGTCATCACCGGCGGCTTTCTCGGCGCCTTCGGCATCAGCGGCGCCACGGTCGCCACCCTGAAACTGCTCCATGAAATGTTCAATCCCTTGCTGACAACCTATGCGGTCTCGATGCTCGCCTGGTCGCTGGCACTGGTCGTGGCCACCCGGGTGCACAACTTCGTTTTTCCCGGTGCAAACATGTTCAGCTCGCTCGGCTTTGCCGAATCCAATGACCTGCGCTCCATGTTGAGAAACGGCTGGATTGTCGCCGCCTGCCAGCTCACCTTTCTCACCCTGTTCAGCATTTTTTTCGCCTGATTGCGTCCTGGGCCGCGTGCCGGCGCACCCCGGCTACCAATTTAACACCTGCCAGATGAGGAACAACTATGCATGCCGCAATCGACAGTCATGTGGATCTTCTCTACGACCTGCTCCGCCACCACCCGGAGACGACCCTTGAAGAAGCACCGGACGCCTGGATCAGCCTGCCGAAACTTGCCGCGGGCGGAGTCCGGATTATCGTCTCGGTCCTGTATTGCACGGATGACTTCAACGGACCGGAAAAGTCGGCAGACAATCTGCGCCAGCTGTTGAGCAGCGCTGAACGGAAGCTCCAGTCACTCGCCACCATAACAACCGAACGGGAACTGGAACGCTGTTATCAGGGATCGGAAGCTCCGGGAGCGCTGCGTCTCCTGGAAAATGCCGACGCCTTGCTTGAGTTCTCAGCCGAAGATCTGAAAAAGCTGGGATTCAGGATGGCCGGACTGACCCATGTCGGAAAAAACCGCCTGGGCGACGGCAATGCGGTTCCCAACCCGGAAGGTTTGACCAAAGAGGGTCGCAGGCTGGTCGCGGAATTGGATCGACTCGGCTTCGCCATCGACACGGCCCACCTCTCCGCCCCTTGCTTCAACGATGTCGCCGATCAGTTTTCCGGAAAGCTGATCTCCACCCATACCGGCTTCCGGAGCCTCTGCAACATTCCCCGCAACCTCAGCGACGAGCAGGTGCGGATGATCCTCTCCCGTGGCGGCGTAATCGGGATCGCCGCCTTCCCCGGCATGCTGTCCCCTGACGGACGGGCCGATCTGGCCTTGCTTTTTCGCCAGATCGACTGGTTCGTGCAGAAATTCGGCCCGGCAGGAATCGGCATCGGCACGGATTTCGGCGGCTACGACAGCGTCTGCCAAGGCTTCGAAGACCACTCGCGGCTGCCCGCGCTGGCAGAATTGCTCTGCAATGCAGGATATCCCGACCACTCCATCAGCGACATTTTCGCCGGCAACTGGTTCAGTTTTTTTTCCGAACTGCTGAGAGACTGAACCTTTTCAGTTTCGCATACATCCCGGAATCCTCAGCTCTCCAGGCAAAGCGTGCAGTCACGCTCGCCAGGCATCCCCCACGATCGGACCCAAATTCCTTGCACACCTTAAAAGAATCAGGAAAAACAAACGGTTGCATCAATAGACATCTGGACTATACTGAAAGCTGTTGACCAGGCCCGGTCAGGGCAATCTATTATTGGACCCTGTCAGCCTTCCTGGTCCCCGCCAGTCGCGGAGGAAAACCGGACTATGAAAACCTTGATCTGCACTGTCATCATACTGTTTCTCTGCGCTGTTTCAGCAGACATTTCTTCTGCCCAGGAAATATCGGCACTCGGCGGATTCGTCAAGAACACGGACCGGGTCAACCGCTCCTACCAGTGGCAACTTGATTACCGTCAGGCACTTGGCGAGCATCTGGATTTTAACGTTACCTACCTGAACGAAGCACACCTGCCTGACCATCACCGCGACGGCTTCGGCAGTCAGTTGTGGCTTCGCACCGCCATCCTCGACCGGCGACTTGCCCTTGCGGCCGGGGTGGGGCCCTACTACTTCTTTGATACCACACCCAATCCCGCCGGCTCCGGCAACCTGAATGACCAGGGCTGGGGAGCCTTGATCAGCCTTGCCGCAACCTGGTACACGGCAAGCCCCTGGCTCGTTCAGCTGCGCGGCAACTGGGTAGAGACCGGCGGCGGTATCGACACCATCTCACTGCTCGTCGGGGTCGGCTACCAACTGGACCCCTCACCTTCAGCGGAGCCAGATCGACAAGCATCATCCCGGAGTTTGGCAACGGCACAGAATGAAATAACCGCATTTATCGGCGAAACAAGCGTTTTCAACAGTGATTCTCCGCACTCTCTCGCCGCTGGCCTCGAATATCGGCGTGCTCTTTTGCGTTATGTCGAGGGAACGGTTTCCTGGTTGTATGAAGGCAGCAACCATGGCAGTCAGATGAACGGTCTGGCCACGCAACTCTGGGCGGCAAAGTCGTTTTTCGCTGACAGACTGGCACTCAGTTTCGGTGCCGGGCCGTATATCGGCTATGACCGACTGCACGACAATACGCTGATCATATCCGGTGTCGCCACCATGTCGGTCGCGTACCGCTTTCATCCCCGCTGGGGCACCCGTGCCTCCTGGAACCGCATCATCACCGATTACGACCGGGATGCGGATGTCTGGCTGGCAGGCATCAGTTACCGCTTTTGATTCTGCGCTGAGAGATCATATTAAATTAATCATTGATCCTGCCTCATAAATCCCGTACTATCATTGCGCGGTTATTCAGATGGCCATATCACCTACACAACTTCCATTATGGGCGCCGACCATACCGCCGGCTACTCCATCATGGCCAACATCCTGAAGGTCGGTGGTTTTGTCGATCCGCTCCGAAAGGAGGGCCAGGTCGAACTTTCCAGAAACCTGCAGATTGCAACCGCGGTGCTGGACAGCACCGGTTTGTGCCTCTTCGTTGCCTTTCCGGTACTCGACATGCCCGAAACCTTCTCCGCAATCTTTGAGATGATCAATGCCCGTTACGGCCTGAACCTTACCGCCGAAGACGTGGCGGAGCTCGGCAAGTCCATCCTCAGGATCGAGCATGAGTTCAACCTTGCCGCCGGCTTCAACAACAGAAATGACCGCCTGCCGGAATTCTTCGAAGAAGCGATCCCGCCGCATAACGCGGTCTGGGACATGAAAGACGCAGAAATCGATGCGTTCTGGAACTTCTGATTAATGCCTCGGTTTCCCCCGAAAGTGCCCCATTTTCATCTCTGTCAAAGCTTTTTCTTCTGGTGGACACCTTTGTTCGGGTGTCCGCCGCTTTTCCCTTTTCAGGATCACCGATGATGTTGTCTCGAGCTGATAGCGGTACAACTCAGAGCAGATGTAAATAATCTGACCAGGTGATTTTTTCCTCAGGTCGTCAACCAGCATATCCGCCTCACTGAGGCTGAGCTGAAGCCCACAAGAATAAAAACATACACACATATCATTAGAACAATTCAATTTACTACTTGACAAGATTGAGAGTGCCGGGGTAATTTCAAACCTTCAAACTCCGATCTCGAGTTCTTCAACCTCCATGAAAAGCCGGATATCAAGATTTACATATCAATTCGTAATTACAGTACTTTTTCTTGACAAAACCCTGAGGAAACAAAAAGGATCAATCTAACCTTAAGGAGAGAGTAATGAGAAGAATCGTTGCCTGTTGCGTTGTTTTTCTATCGGTAACCGCTGGCACTGTCTTCGCCCAGGACGGGTTGACGAAAATCGCGGAAAACATTTACTCGTATGTGGATGTGAAAAACGGCGGACCGGCAAACAGTTTTGCCGCCAACGCCGGAATCATCGTGGGTAAAGAGGGTATTGTCGTTGTCGACACCCTTATCTCAGCCAAAGAGGCACAGCGTTTTTTGAAAGACATCCGAAAGATTTCCGACAAACCGATCAGGTATGTGATTGACACTCATTCACACCTGGACCACACCTTCGGCAATAGTGAGTTCGCCAAACTCGGAGCGGCCATTGTTGCCCAGACGAACTGCCGGGAAAATATGCGGAAAAACAGCGAGGAGACGCTTAAAAACAGCCGGGAATATGGTCTAAGCCCTGAGCAGATTGACGGCACGAAGATCAGCGTACCATCACTTACGTTCAGCGACAGGATGTCGATTGACCTGGGAGATGTAATGGTCGAGCTGATCTATATTGCACCGTCCCATACCACAGGAAGCATCATGGTCAGCATTCCGCAGAGAAAGGTTCTTTTTGCCGGCGACATCCTCTTCACCGACTTTCATCCCTATGTCGCTGAAGGCGATATTTCCGGTTGGGCGAGGAACCTCGATTATATCGCGGAGCTCAATGTCGAACAGATCATCCCGGGCCACGGTCCGATTTCGGGTAAAAAAGATATCGTGGAGATGAAAAGTTATTTGCTTACCTTTGACAGGAAGGCACATGAACTGGCGGCACAGAGTAGTGATGCGGATTTTATCGCTGCTGAACTGAAAAAATCGCTACCGCCAAAGTCCCAGGGGGAGTGGATGATCCCGTACAATCTCCGGAAGAAGTATCTGCAGGGTAATTGACCCAGCACAGTAAAGAATCTCTCGTTTCAGACAGGAAGACCGGGAAAATGGGGGCAGTCCCATAAGGGCGCCCCCTCGGCAGTCCGTTACACCAACGTTCCGTCCTTGCTCATTTCAGATCCCCGCCGGAATTCTCGTAGCAGGGAAAATCGGTGTACCCCACCGCCCCCAGAGAGGCCGAGTACCAGACCCGCTGGTCCGCGGGCGGATTCAACGGCCAACCGTTGGCGAAACGCTCCGCCAGGTCGGGATTACTGATGTACGGCCTGCCGAAGGAGATCAGGTCCGCGTCGCCGCGCCGGATTGCGTCATCCGCCTTTTCCCGTGTATAGCCGCAGTTCCCCATAAGATTACCACTAAACACGACCCGGAATTCCGCCAGGGTCATGGGCTCCCCCAACCCGTGGAAACCAAACTCAAGACCGTCTACAACGTGCAGATAGGCGAGCTGGTAACGATTCAGTTGCCCTGCCACATACAAAAATGTCTCACGATAGTCCGGCGAGCCCATGTCATTGAAATTGCCGTTCGGCGCCAGATGAACCCCGACTCGAACTGTCGGCCAGACGGTAAAAACCGCATTCAGAATCTCGTCCAGGAACCTGTAGCGATTCTCCGGGCTCCCCCCATAGCGGTCAGTGCGCTGGTTGGTCCGGGATTGCAGAAACTGGTCGATGAGATAGCCGTTCGCCGCGTGGATCTCAATGCCGTCAAAACCGGCCGCCAGTGCCCGCGCGGCAGCGGACCGATAATCTTCCACGATTTCCGGGATCTCAGCCGTTTCCAGCGCACGGGGCGTTTCATACGGCTGATTCCCGGCCGGTGTATGGATATGATCCCCGTTGAGCCTGACAGCAGACGGCGCAACCGGCAGTTGCGCGTTATCGTGAAAGCTGCTGTGGGAAGCCCGCCCGCAGTGCCAGAGCTGCAGAATCATCTTACCACCCTCGGCATGCACGGCATCGACGACCATTTTCCATGCCTCGCCCTGTTGGTCAGAATAGATTCCGGGACTGTCCAGCCAGCCGATTCCCTGCTTCGACACAACGGTAGCCTCGCTTATGATCAGCCCTGCCGAAGCCCGCTGGGAGTAATACTTGGCCATCAAAGGATTCGGCATCCGCTCCGCCCCCGCGCGGGAACGGGTCAAGGGTGACATGACAATCCTGTTTTTCAACATCAGGCCGTGCAGCTTACAGGGTGTCAGTAAGGCACCCGGATATGTTTGCGAGATTTTCGTCATCGTCATTCTCCTTCCCTTCCGCGAAAGATTCCCGGAAAACCGACAGCGGCAAATTCTCAGCTCAAGGAACCTGCCGTAATTAGACAATACCGGAAAAAGACGATATATCAAGACGATGCAGCCCCCAACTTAATTATATCCTCCCCTGTAAACCGAAGTGCCCCCCACGCGTTTTAGTAGTCACAACAGGTAGTTTACTACGAAGCAATCCGGGAACAGAACCCGTGACAGCATTGGCTGGGAGGATAGAATAATGAAAAAGCGCATGGTGTGGCTGCTGGCAGTAATTCTGGCTCCGGTGATGGTGACATACGCTTCACCGGTACAGGCCGGTGCCGGAGTATCAATTCAATTGCCCGGTTTCGGGTTAAGCGTCGGCCCGGGCGGAGTCGGACTCAATGTCGGCCTGCCCTGGGTCGTTGCCCCGGCACCCGTTCCTCCACCGGTCTATGCCTACCCGGACAATGCCTACGAACCGGTAGCGCTGGAGAGTGCACCGGAATTCGTCATGCCTACCGAATTGGGCTTTTACGTGGCGGTCGGCGTCCCCTACGACATGTACTATTACAACAACAGCTACTGGGTTAACAGAGGCAATATCTGGTACAGCTCTACCTACTATAATGGACCGTGGTCTCGTATTTACTACAGCAACGTGCCCTACGTATTTAACCGGTACCCGTTCGAGAGAATCCGGCACTACCGGGACACCTATTACGGGCGGTACAGGCAACATGGCACCTGGCAGGGCTACAATCATTTTCGACCGGAGCGCCGTGTAGAGTACCGGGGAAGTTCGGGCAGAGACCGGCACGACTACGCACGACCGAGCTACCAGAGCCAACCCACGAGAACCAGAAACGATTTCAGAAGTCCGAACAACAGCTGGCAGGGCAATGGCAGCGGCTATACCGCAACCCGGCCGATTACACGAGACCGGGATTATCGCGACAGCCCTGTGGATACCAGGACGTTTCACACCGGCCAGCAGAACACGGCCAGACCTGCCTACTACCGGACAACTGACGCTGTCCAGAGGTCCGGCAACAGACCCGCGCAGATCAGCCCGCCAAGATTTGCGCCAACCGCCAATACCAGCCCTGCATACAATCGACCCAACAGAAACGGACAATTGCCTGGAAGCGAGTACACAAGCAACAGGCGTTACACCACTGGCCAAGGCGGGAATCTGAACAGACACAATGACACCCGGGACAGGCGAGGTGACGCCAACAGAGGCTGGCAGGGTGAGCGCAGGTAAGCCGCGCCTGTCGCGGCATGCCCATTACCAGAACTAAACAGTTCCCAACAAAAAAGAGGCCTTGCCCTTTCGGGGGTGGCCTCTTTTACATTTTTCTCCTGACCAAAACTGCTGGATTCGCAAAAAAGTCGTCACCCCGGCGAAAGCCGGGGTCCAGTTGGTTACAACTCACTGAAAAGACTGTATTCCGGCTTTCGCCAGAAAGACGGAAAACGCTTTTCCAGAGTCCGTATTTTGATCGTTCTGCGGGTTAATCAAAATTTCAGGGACCGGATCAGGTTGCCAGAATTAATTTCATTGGCTCCGGGTTGCCAAGAAATCAACCTGACACGTACCAATCCGCGACCCTTTTGAATACTCTTCAAGTTTGAGACATTTGCTTCAGCAAACTTCAGTGCCCGTAGCCGCCAGTCCTGATATCGGTTACCCTGCCGCGTCTGAATATCAGGGTATAGATTAACCTGCCCGGCCCGAAATTATAGGTCCACTCGTTGGCATCTATAACTGGGCGCTGCCCCTCGGCATCTTGAGCGCCGATTCGTCCAACCTCCTGCGGCGTCCCGCACTTCACCAGGACATCAAACCTGCTGTCTCCGAGGGAGACATTTTTCCCGTCTGCGCAATTCTGGCCGAAGGCCGGATCATCATAACCATACCCGCCAGTTTCGATCACGGCCAGATGATCTCCCTGGAAGCGGAGAAAGTACAATAGCTGCGTCGAGCCGAAATTGTAAATCCATTCCTCGGTAGTGACCAGATTGACCGGAGTCCGGTTGGCACGAAAACCCTCGGTCAGCGTGTCCTCCCGCACCTCCTGCCAGGCCGGGTCCCCACATTTCTCCAGAACCTCCGCCCGGCTGTCACCCGCCGCAATCATTCGCTCGCCGCAATAGAATTTGGCCATTTCCGGAACGCTGCTCCTGACTATCCCTTTCCGCAGGGAAGAATGGTGTGTCATCCCCGTTGACAGCCGTGCTGCAATTCCGGCTTTCCCGGCAGCGCGGGACACACCCGCCCGCTCGACCAGGGCGATACAACCAAAGCTGAGCAAGAGAACCAGCAATTGCTTCATACCACGAAAGACGGTAAGACTTACTGACTTCATGGTTTCGGCTCCCCCGCTGGCCTGTAGAGTCTGTTCTTTTCCCGGCGGCTACCGGAACGGCTGATCAAGCAGCGGCTTGAGAAACTTTTCAAAAACAACTTTCTGCTTGGCAGTCAGAAGATCAAGGTTCCCTTCGTTATCGAGCAAAAAAGTGCCAACTCCAATCACCGTTTTTACCAGATAACCGGTCCCGGCAACAATCTCTTCAATCTCATTACTACGTTTACTAAGCAGGTTTTTCAGCGATTTCAAATTTACGTCCATATGATGTACTCCAAGTGAGATGATGAGTGCTGTCAGGAAAAACTCCGTCACGTGGCAAGAGACCCCTGCTAACCGTCGATGTCCGGGAACACGCCGACTATTCTGGTAGCTACCAGAGTTCCGGACCGTGCTTGACAATCCCGGCAATAATACCCTTGACGCGCTGAAGCCGTGCCTCCCAGGCGACACGCTCTTCTCCGGATGCTGCTTCGGTTCGCTTGTTAATGTCCTTATACAGATGTGTGGCAAAGGTCTCCAGCAACGCGACGGCTGTTTTGTCTTTTGACTCAATAGCTGCATCCAGGGCATCCAGATACTTATCGATGACATTCATGATGGTACTCCTTTGTAGCAGCTTCACGCCGGAAAAACCGGATGGAAACTCGTTAGTGGAATTAATCTTCAACCTCTGAAAAAAGTCTACCTGTCAGGCCTTGAATAGCAAGAAAGAATCAACCCGGCACGGTGTTGTTTCGCAACACCTTCCCCTGCGCCCTCTCGGGGCATCAGCGTCCACCGTCGCGGGAACCGCACGTTGACGTTCAGCGCACATATTTTCTGCCGCTATATTTCAACATCACGGTACTCTCTGCCGAACCATCACCATCCCCCCTTACTTCATTCACAATGTCTCTGAAGCCGTTATGCAGCGTGCCGGAACTGCCGACATACCGCCCAAATCCCTCACCAATCCGTTCAAACCCAGCTGACCGATACCGGTAAATATAAAAGGAACATCCCCCTGAACCACAGTAGTAACTGTCAGCTGCCTGAACGACATATTCAGCACGGCCGTCATCATTCAGATCAATGGCGGCAACAGTCATTACTTCTTTGAATGCCTCCAGCCGCGACCCGCAACTGCGAAACCAGGCCGGCTCGTCGCCGGCCACCTGTACGAAGAGCTCATCCGGTATCCCATCATGTCCGCCCTTACTTGTCACGGTAACGGCAGTATTTTTATCTGGCGCCTTGCCGGCCCGATACTGCCGTACGCCAAGATAAGTAAGGGACATACACATCAGAAGCAGCAGGACACTGACCATTATTTTTCTCTGCGTCATTTTACTCTGGCCCCTCCTTGTGCAACGAGTGTGTCCGGGAGAACGGTCCGCGTCAACAGTCCATTGTGACCCGTGATACCCGCGTTCACTTTAACAGATGCGGCGCGATTTCAAGTGGCTGGTACTGCCAGACGCCATTCACCTTGGTCCCATATTCCAGCCCTTTGCGGTCGGCGGCGAGGGACACCCCTTCCGTAACGTCAACGTAGTCGCCATACTTGAACTCAGGGGCCGGCCTGCTCTGCAGAGTGCTCAGGGAGAAGGCATGAAACTGGCGGGTAGCCCGTATCCAGTAGATCGCTTCACCATTTCTGACCGTCTCGTACATGGCTGCAGCAGCAACCTTCAAATAGTCACCGCCGGCTGTGCGGACCCAGATCTCGCTCTCGTCGACGTTATTCCCCCGGGAACGGGAATCGCCGTCCGTGGACAGGGGCTGAGTGACGAAGAGGAGGGTACCGTCCGGTGCGGCCAGGTAAATCTCGCCGCAATCCCTGCCCCGCCTGGCCAGGTCCCCTTTCAGATCAAGGGAGGCAGCGCTCCGTTCGGCCAGGTCGAGCAGCAGGTATCGCAGCCCCAGCTTGAACGCGCCCCGCAGCTGTCCCCCCTGGGCCAGAAGAGCCTTGGTTCCATTCACCGCATGGATCGTGAAGCGTCCGCTCCCCGCTTGCCAGTCGCGATTATTTTCGCGACGCAGGATCGTGACTTTCTTGCGCGCCAGGTCATAGATACCGATCAGATTCCGATCCTGCTCATAACGGGGAATGCCGCCGTCCGGAAAGGCACGCCAGCCGGTGGCTGGCCGGTAGGTATAACGATGGTAGGTGAAAAGGATGCTCTTCTTGTCATCCAGCAGTTTGGCACTGACAAATTTGCTGTAGTCCCGCAGAGAACCATAACCCCAGCTGCAGGAGGCCAGCAGCACCAGCAACCCGGCGGCCAGGAAATGTTTAATCATGGGAATACCCTCAACAAAGCGATTCAAGCCAACGGCAGAACGGCTACAACAGAAACTTATACCAATTCCAGATCAAGGATGATCTTAAGGCGTCAAGGATTGAGAATGCGAGGCGAACTGTAGAGTACGTTGAGCAGCCGGAGACGAGCCAACGAAGAGAGGGCCTTGATATGGAAATGGAATTGCGCAAAAAAAGTGCACTCTGCAGCCTGTTTCATGCTATGTATGAACCCCTGCCCCCATTAACTACCCGCGGTTACATTTTACCAGCCATGAGGGATTTTCATATGAATAGCGACGTATCACACGCCGGAAGAGAAGTGCCGGGAGATCCCGATGAGTTGCTGGCACTGGCAGAAATGAGAATGCCGTTCGGCAAGTACCAGGGCCGTTTGCTGATCGATCTGCCGGAACCCTATGTGGTGTGGTTTGCCAAACAAGGTTTTCCGGAGGGCAAACTTGGCAGGATGCTGCAGGCCGTCTACGAAATCAAGGTCAATGGGCTAGAATATCTTTTTGCACCCTTGCGAAGAGCATAAGAAAACAGTATACGCCGACAAAAAAAAATTTAACAGACTGTTTCTTCTTCATCACAGCGTTTATACTTCAAATAAAGGTAGCGCTACCTGAAACAAAATAAACTGGAGGCAAAAGTCGTAAAAACAGTCCCACACTCAAATGAAGCAACACGAGGAGGATTGCATGAACGAGGACACTCCACCAGGCCGGTAGGCACTTGCACTCTACATAACTTACGAAAATTACAGGCTGTTGCAGATGCCTGAAACCCATGACATGGGAAGATAGTACATACCATAAAAAGGCCCGCTTTTCTTGAAGCGGGCCTTACATTTTCTGGCAGTTACAAGAAGATTTCCCGTATTCCGTTGCCGGAGAACCGCAAGCGATCAGTTACCGCTGACCAATTTTACGTAATCCTCATAGGCATGAAATCCCACCAGCATCTTTTCACCGAACAGATGGAACGGGACCGCCGTTACCGCAAGCTCTCTTGCCCTGCCCCAATCAGCATCCACGGCCTCGGCAAACAGACTTTGGGCAAGTATATCAAATACATCATCTTTTGCTAAACCGGCCGCTTCGGCAATCGTCTCCAACTCCGGCAGGAGAGCGATATTCCGGCCCTCGGCGAAATAGGCGCGGTACGTACTGCGCCGGAACTCATCACCCTTCCCCATGCTTTCCGCCCATTTTCCCAGTTCCTGGGCCCGGCGGCTGTTGCTTATGCGGGTCCTCCTCGCCACAGGGAGCCCGAGTTCCCCGGCCACAGCCGCCAGGCGCTGCTGCATCGCCTCGATATCAAAATTCCGGCCGCGGAACAGATCGCTCAGTTCCATCCCTTCTTCCGGTATCTCCGGATGCAGCGGAAAAACTGTCCAGCGCAGTTCAACACCATAGTCACGTTGCAGTTTGTCAGTACGCCCGGTACTGAAATAACACCATGGTCAGGTATAGTCGAAAAACACTTCAAGCTGTCGCATTTCTCCCATGAGCTGTCTCCTTTGTCTTTTCAGACACCTGAAATACTGGACTTGCAAATTAAGTATCCAACAAACTCATACAGAAGCAAGACCGGTCGCTTCCAAAGCAGGCAACTCGCGAAGGCCAATGGGACATGTTCCTCAGACGCCTCCACCCCCGCTGGCAACTCCCCGGAAATGCGGTATAAATTAATCAGGACCCAATGATTTTTCGACGCTGGTACTTGAGGCAGTTCTCCGTCACCAGCCACGGGAGATAAGCCATGAAAACAGATTTCACGTATAACCGTCTCGACAAGGATGACGTTGCGGTATTGCTCGTTGACCACCAATCCGGGCTGGTCAACCTGGTTCATGATTTTTCGCCGGACGACTTCAAAAACAACGTTCTCGCGCTGGCCGAATCGGCCAAATATTTCAAGCTGCCCACGATTCTGACCACCAGTTTCGAAGATGGACCAAACGGGCCGCTCGTGCCGGAACTGAAAGCACTGTTCCCCGACGCCCCCTACATAGCACGTCCCGGGAACATAAATGCCTGGGATAACGAAGATTTCGTGAAAGCCGTCAAGGCATCCGGGAAAAAACAGCTGCTCATCGCAGGCATCGTAACGGAGGTCTGCGTCGCGTTTCCAGCTTTATCAGCTCGCGAGGAGGGATACGAAGTATTTGTCGTCACCGACGCCTCCGGAACATTCAACAAGACGACGCGTGATGCCGCCTGGGCGCGAATGACACAGGCAGGATGCCAACTTATGACCTGGTTCGCGGTTGCCTGTGAGTTGCACCGTGACTGGCGGAACGACGTTGAAGGCCTGGGGACTCTGTTCTCCAACCATCTGCCGTCGTATCGCTGCCTGATCACCAGTTATCTGGCAGGTAAAAATGCTGAACAAAAATGATCGTGCGGACTGATTCGCAGTGCCATTACCGGCAACAGCTGTCACGTGGAAATTCCCACATGCAGTTGTTGCCGGACGGGCCGTGCGAATTCCGCTGCGCAAGGGAATCCTTGGCTACCGCATAGCCTTGATCGCCAGGGACCGGCAAGCAGAAATCGACAAGATTCGCAACCTGGGCGACCTGAGGAAAGTAAGTATCGGCCAGGGCATCGGCTGGGGCGATGTCGCCATCTACGAAGCCAACGGCATCAAGGTGCACACCGCAGGCTACGAAAATCTGTTCAAAATGGTTGCCGCAAACCGTATTGATCTATTCCCGCGCGGCATCAGCGAGATTTTCCCGGAGTATGCCGCCCGCGATGACGTCATACCTGATCTTGCGGTTGAGAAGAATCTGCTGATTTACTACCCTTGGCCCTATTATTTCTTCTTCAACAAATCCAATAATGCCCTCGCGAAACGCGTCGAGACCGGGCTAGGTAAAATGATGAAGGACGGTTCTTTCGACGCGCTTTTTCTGAAATACAACTGAGCTTCAATACTAAAGGCCAATCTCAAGAACCGGCGAATCATCAGGATCAAGAATCCCTCCTGCCGAAGGACACACCGTTGGACGCTCCTTCCCTTTGGTTCGATCCGGCAACCTGGAAGTAATCCGAAACCATCATGAAAATCCGCCCCGCTCCGCAAATAAAGAACGCCACTGAAGTTCCGAACAGGCATATGCCAACCTTGTTATATGGGTACAATTTGTTACAATTTCAGCATCCAATAGCTCGTAGGACGCTCACCGATAGATGATGCTGTCGTAAAACTCGTCATACCCGTGAAAGCGGGTATCCAGGGTTTATAAATAGTTGTTGAATTCCCTGGAGTGCCGTTTTCATGGGAATGAGGTTCGTCAGTATTTTTGATCTTTTTGCAATTGAATTGAGAATTTCATAAATCTGATTCCTGCGGCTTCTGTGGCGCAACAGGAGGGGAAAGGGTCCTTGATCATGGGTTATGGTTAGTCAAGACAGACAGCGTAAGGAGACAATCATGATACGAAAGATACTATATTTCACCGTGGCGCTAGTGACCTTGCTTTCGACCGAAGCCATCCTCCATGCGCAAGATCTTACTCTTGCCGTTGTTGAGTGCCCGAAAACCGCCAAAGCCGGCCAAGACCTGAAATCAACAATCCGGCTGCTGGCGGCAAATACTGGAGATACTATTCAGAAGGGAATCACGCTGGAGATCATCCTGAGGAACAGCCCTCTCTGCCCTAAAACCGGCCGCCCGGCAGCCTACTCGCCAAACTATTATGATGGGGTACTCCTGAGCGAAGGACGAGAGTTTATCACGCTGGAACCGGACAAAACACTTTCCATCACCCCCTCCGGGGTTATCACGATTCCCTGGAATACTCCCGCCGGCAGAACCTATTATCTCTGCGGAGTGCTCGATCCGGAAAATAAGCTGAATGAGACCAATAAGGACAACAACTGTGCCTGTTGCCCGATAAAGATTATCGGCGCAGAAGATGGTCCGCTGGTGACCAGGTTCGTGGAGAGTTGCCTGGTGCCCGGACGCAGCCTGACAATCCTCGGCAGCAACTTTGGCCCGGAAATGGGAACTGTTACCGCACTATCGACCTACGGCCTGACCATCAATTTTTCCGTATCTTCCTGGAATGACACGTCGGTGATCGTGCAAATTCCCAATGACTCGAGGATGCAGGAAGGCCAACAGTACAACATCAACATCCTGCGCCGCGGCGGCCAGTCGAGCAACATCGCCGGCGGAAAGAGCATCGGCATCTGTCCTGCGCCGAAAAAAGATTCCGTACCCGCACCCGGAACCATGCAATTTTCTCCACCCTTCTTTTATAATCAGCAGCCAATACAGCAAAACGGCCAGTAGTGCCGCAAAGGTCGCCCAGTAATTTTCATTCTTTACCGGGCAGTTATCAGCAGGAAAATTCAGCTTGCCGACAAGCAACAAGCCAGTGCCGATGCTGTTCAAAGGAGCATACCGGCACTGGCCTTTTATTGTTTGAAACCCTACACAGGTCAGGAGTAACGGGACCTTTGACGGGGTCTGGAGCAAAGATTTTGCGGTATCTCCCCTTATTCCAACTCCATATCAAAGCCCTCTCTGCGTTGGCTCGTCTTCGGCTGCTCAACGAACTCCTCAGTACGCTTCGCAGCCTCAATCCTCACCGCCTTGAGATCATCCTTGATCTGGAATTGGTATTATTCCGATTCCCGGTAATCAAAGACCGGGAAAATCTTGCAGAGAAGCCAGAAAAGGATGAAGGGGGTGATCCCCACCGTGAGGGCGCCGCAGAGCCCTTCCCTGAAGGTCTCCCAGTCGTGGGGCACGATGGGGAGCTGGTAATGCATATAGCCGGCTAAGGAGGAGGAAAATGCCTGCCCGCCGATGACCACGTTCCAGCGCATCATGAACACTCCCATCAGAACGAGGGTGGTTGCGATGATGGCCCGCCGGATGGTGAGCCGGGGCAGCAGCAGGAGGATAAATGGGACCAGGTTGCCGAGCCCGTACTGCAGGACGAAAATGTTGACAAAATCCCTGCCGTAGATGACGCTCCGCAGGATATCCCACGACTTGACCGCCGTGTAACCACGGAAGATCAGGTCGAGCAGTTCCAGGGTGATGGCGAGGATCATGAACATGATCAGATAGCGGGCCGTCCTGGTAACCACTTGAATTTCCGCGCTTTTCAGCTCTTCACGCGGGGGCAGCTCCGGCAGCGGCTTTCGCCGCCAGGCAACAATGAGCTTTCTGATCTCCATCGTCACGATGTAAGTGAGGATGCAGAGGGCGATCCCCGAGACCACCGCCGAGCAGATAAAGATGACCGGCATGAGCGGCGTCATCCAGAGGGCGTTAGCCTTGACGGAGCCGAAGATGAAACCGGCATAGCCGTGGAGGAAGCATGCCACCGGGATACCGACGCCGGCCAGGATCTTCACCGCCTTTTCATCCAGCGCCAGGGCCTGCTCGCTCAGGTCACAGGCCCCGAGAGAGAGCAGCCGGTAGAGGCGGTACCTGATGTTTTCCGCCAGAGTCCGGTCGGTCGTCTTGCGTAGCGCGTGGGCGGTTTCCACAAAATGGCGGCGGTAGACGAACCAGAGCTCCGAGGCGACGATCAGCCCATAGACGGAAAAGACGATGCCAAAGGCGGCAATGGCCGAGGTGAAGTGGGGGGTGAGCATCACCTCGATACCTCGGAGCGGCTGCTGCAGATGCAGGAGGAGCGGCAGGAGCGCCACCGGCAGGAGCGCAAAGGAAAAGACCAGGGAAAAGCGGGCGATCTCCTTCAACTGTTTCACGCCGAAGACGTGATAGAGGGAGGAAAGGACAAAGGCCCCGGCCACCAGGCCGGTCATGAACGGGTACATGACGATCTGGATGGTCCAGTAGATGTACTCATTGGGATAGACGAAGAGCTCCTTGATAGTCCAGATTTCCCCATGCACCATGGCTATCTGACCTCCCTGGAAAGTCCGAGGTAGTATACCTGCGGTTTCGTCCCGTACTCATCCTTCAGCACGCCGACTCGCCCGGTCAGGACCGTTTTCGTCACTGGATCGTTGGGGTCCCGCGCATTGCCGATCTGTCGCGCCTCAAAGGGGCAGGCGTCGACGCAGGCCGCTTTCAGCCCCTTCGTGATCCGGTGGTAGCAGAAGTTGCACTTTTCCGCCACACGGTACACGGGATGGAAGAAACGGACGCCATAGGGGCAGCCCATGATGCAGTAGCCGCAGCCGATGCACCATTTTCGATCCACCAGCACCACCCCGTCCGGGACGCGGTAGGTGGCCCCCACCGGGCAGACCTGAACGCAGGGCGGGTTATCGCACTGATTGCAGAGCTTGGGCACAAAAAACGCCTTTTCTATCTCTTCGTCCTTGATCTCTTTGAACTTCCCCTCTCCCAGGTCGATCCGTCTGTCGGTAAAGCCGTCCCGCGCCCCTTTCGGGGTGTCAGCGAAAGTCCGGCCGTCCCTGGTTACCAGATACCGTTCCACCCAGGTCCGCGTCACATTGGCATCATAGGGAATCTCGTTCTCGATTTTGCATGCCTTGACGCAAAACCCGCAGCCGACGCATTTGTGGGTATCCACCAGGAAGATCCAGCGGAGATCTTCCTGGCCGGCAAAGAGCCTTTCGGGATCTACGAGCCGGAGCGCCGCCAGGGGGAGGGAGAGGCCTGCGACGACGGTGATGGCGTGCTTCAGGAACTCTCTTCTTTTCATCATGGCAACTCCGCAAGGGAAGGGTTGTGGGGGTTATGGCAGAGGCTGCATTCGGCCTCGGGATTGTGACCGGCCGGGTCGATGCCGCGGATCGCGCTCCGCCCGCTGGAGGGGGAAGGAAGCTGGGCATGGCACCTGAGGCAGAGCTGCCTGCTCCTGTCGATCGGGAGTTTGGCGGGGTTGTCCGGATGTCCCGCGCCCGGGCCGTGGCAGTCCTCGCACGGTATGATGCCGTGGGGTGATTTTCCGATGCTGTCGTACATCTCGCTGTGACAGTCCTTGCAGTAAGCGCTCATCTGGTACTTGACCTTGACCTGTTGCCACTCCGCTTCGTTCCCCTTGCGGTGCCAACCGTACATATAGCCGCTTTCATGGCTGCCGAAGTCCTCCGGCACCACCAGGGTCCTGACCAGCAGGATCAGGGCGATAACAGCGATGACCAGGTAGAGCGGGCGCCACACATGATTCCTCACAATGCCTCCTCCTGGCGGAATAAAGCCGCGTTAGGCGATTCAGGTGAACAAAGGCCTCAGGGTACTACTAACAATACCAGCAGTTCTGCCTGTTTCAACTGGGAACTCGAGCATTGCGGGTTGGCAAAGTAGGGTAAAAGCAATCGAAACGGACCGGGAAATGATCAAGCATGTGGTCAGGCGATTGTGAGACCTGCAAGAGCAGGGTGTTCTTCCTCGGGGGAGCGATAAACGTAAAGAATTAGGGCCGCGTCCCAACTTCTGACAAGAGTCAAATTTTGAGACGCAGCCCCTTTGATTTTTTAAAATTTCATCCTCAAGCCGACCATTGCATTGTGGCTCTCCAATTTCATTTTTGTCGAGATTGCAGGGTCGTCCTCGAAAGTGGCCTTGCCGGTGTTAAAATAGCGATAGCCCAGATCCAGGGAAAACATCTGGTTGAGGGCCAACTCCATTCCGGCTCCTACTTGGTAGGCAAAGACGGTATCAGTGCCATTGGGGTACAGCAGAGCCTGCGAGGGTGCGCCCGCAAAGGTGTCGCTCAGGTTGAGGACGGCGAACCCCACGCCGCCCCCGAAGTACGGGGTAATGGGAGAGGCGTTATGCAGGTCGATGAAGGCATTGGCCATGAAGTTCAGAGCCCCCAGGTTGCCGTCAACATTCGGGAACTGGAATCCGTCTGAGGTATCGGTAATCGACTTTATCTCCGAATACCGGTACGAAAGTTCCCCTTCCAGACGCACCAGGCCGAAATCGAATCCAGCCGCACCGCCCGTATAGACACCGGGATCGAATTCAACCTGGTCATTAAACGTGTCACCGAAATCGTTGGTGGTCACGTTTGAATCCTCCGGAATATTCAC
This sequence comes from Deltaproteobacteria bacterium, assembly GCA_009668975.1. Classification (GTDB taxonomy): domain Bacteria; phylum Desulfobacterota; class Desulfuromonadia; order Geobacterales; family Geobacteraceae; genus RPRC01. The sequence continues at coordinate 112,512 of SBEG01000005.1, forward strand.
CCCGGCAAAAATGGAAGTATAGGGTCCGGGAACGGGCGGGGTTGCAAAACAGATTACCGGAAATAACAATACTGCTAGTGCGGAAACAACAATAAGGCTTCTTTTCATGATTTCTCCTCCGTCAGTGTTGGACCGGCTCATGCCGCACCGTTGTAAATTCTCTTCCGCGGCCATCACGATCATCACATCTGAAATACATAAAACTATTGTTCCTTATATCGCGTTCCCACGCCGTTGGATGACAGGATATCAAGGCACCATGGGGGTTATACCTGAAAAACTGCAAAAAAAGGTATCAATGCAGTCTGCAGGCTCGAGCCCAAGATCCTGAAAAGGGTTGATATAAAAAACTCCCCCATGATACAAAAGAATCTGCCCGGTAACGGAACTCTTTCAAGGAAAAAACACCTCGAATCAATCCCATCAGCTTTCCTAAGATGGTCAACACCGTAATCTCCGGCGGCGAGGGAAGATGCTGATCAGTGAAGGAAAGGTGAACGTGAACAGCCAGGTGGAGACACGAATGGAAAGAAAACTGCTGGAAATTACGGACCGTCTGATCAAGGATTTACGTCTTCTCCAGTTTTCTTCGCCGGTGGCCTACGTCTACAATCCGCTTGTGTACGCCCGCGAACCCCATTTTCACTACCTCTCCCGCTACGGTGGAGGCGGCAGTGAGGCGGTATTTGTCGGCATGAATCCCGGCCCGTGGGGAATGGCCCAGACCGGCGTGCCCTTCGGAGAAATCGACATTGTTAAGAACTGGCTGGGCATCGCCGGGGATGTCGGTGAGCCGCATCCCGCACACCCGAAGAAGCCGATCGAGGGCTTCCACTGCCGGCGGAGCGAGGTGAGCGGCCGCCGCCTGTGGGGTCTGTTCCGGAAACTGTCGGGAACGCCGGAGAGGTTTTTCGCACGCTTCTTCGTCGTCAATTATTGTCCGCTCCTTTTTCTCGACGCCGATGGCAGGAACATTACCCCCGACAAGCTGAAAAGCGGAGAAAGGGCGCCGCTGCTGGATGCCTGCGACAGCGCACTGCTCAGGTGCATCGAACATATCGGGCCGGCGAGGGTGATAGGCGTCGGCAATTTTGCCGAGGAACGGGCAAAGCAGATTCTGAAGGAGCGCGGCGTGCGGGTGGGGAAAATTCTTCATCCGAGCCCCGCCTCCCCCGCCGCGAACAAAGGCTGGGAGAACATTGTCCTGGCCCAGCTCCGGGACCAGGGAATCGAATTCTGACGATTCCGCAAGAGGAGATCTGAAACATGGCTTATTTACGTAAGACACTGATGCAGAGCGTCGTCGTCATAGTGCTGATCATTTTTTCATCCACCGCCAGCCCGGTCCAGGGATATGAACCCGACCGCGACTTGGGAAAACACCTTGAGCCGTACCTGCCCGAAAACGCCGAGTGGGCATTGACCGTGGTCGACCTGGAAACGGGCAAGCAGGTGTTGGAAACAGGCAATTCCTTGCGGGAAAGGCTGGTTCCCGCTTCGTTGATGAAGCTCCTCATCACGGGCGCCGTCCTCGACTACGCGGACAAGGGCGGAACGGTGCGCAAAGTCGTGACCGTGCGCAAAGCGGTTACCGTCAAAGGGAAAAAGAGGCGCAAGAGCAGAAAAAAAACCTATAAGGTTGCCAGGCATTCCGTTGAAATCAGGAACAAACGGGAACTTTTCAACATTCTGCACGACATGAACGTACACAGCAGGAACGCGACGGCGCAAAACCTGGCGAATTCCCTGGGAGAGCGGCGCTTCGGGTCTCCCGGGACCCGCGCCAAGGGTAACAGGGCGGTGAGCAGTTTCCTCAACAGCCTGGATCTCCCCTCCGAAGAAGCGATAATCGCTGACGGCTGCGGCCTGACCAGGGAAAACAGGATCACTACGAATTTCATTGCCCACTATCTGTACCAGATATCAAAAAAACCCTGGTACAATAGTTTCCGCGAATCGCTTCCCCGTCCCGGCCGGGAAGGAACCGTGAAGCGAATCGGCTACACCGACGAGCGTTTCCGGGTAAAAACCGGCCGCCTCAATGATGTGTTCGCGCTGGCCGGATACGGAGTCAACGCATCAGGTCGCGCAGTATCCTTTGCCTTCATCGTCAACTCGAAAAAAGGCAGGGTCTCCGATTGGAAACACAGCAGGGGAGAACTCCTGCGCCTGCTGGCGGAAGGCCCGCCGCCGCAAACCGGCGTGGTCCTGCAATAGCGGAGCGCAGAAACCTTGGGGTCAAACCGGATACCATAGGCCCCTTCGGAACAGCTCGACCTTCCACTGACGAGCACTGCTGTTGTCAACTACAAATACGAAATTTGATTGCCATAACCATCGCAGCCGCTCCAACTCCTCTTGCCTCGGCTAAAGTCTGCTATACTTAATCAGACATTATCCGGAGAGAGGAATCCCGCACCATGATCAACTCTGATACCAATGGTAAGAGTAGAGAAGAATCAGGGATAAAATCGGTTCAGGATAAAAAAACGGGGCTTCGTATCCTCCCCTATTATTGCAGCTGGTACCGCAGCATCTTTCCCCGCACGACATCCGAGGTGCCGGTTAATTCAGCTTTCCGCACACCTGAAGATTGATCTTTTCGCGGCAATTTGTTTTACGGAATTTTCCGGATGATGCCGGAAAAAGTGAGATGCTGCTCGTTTTTTACTCGCTTAACGATTCAATGAACCTCTCTGCAACCATCCCGGTTGTGCGGCAGATTTTTGATTTTTTTGGTAAGAGTCACTTCGAGGGCCCCCAAGACAGTCCCAGAGGACCTCATAATTTCCTGAGCCGCGCTCCCCTCCAGACTCCCGAATATAAGCTATAATAAAAACATACCCTTCAACGCAGGACAAAAGGAGGCACCTATGACTGCCATGGGACAAAAGACCGGGACTCTCGCCATTGCGGCTATCATTGCGGCGGTTGCCAGCTATCTCTTCACTTTTTCAGGCCACCCAATCCTAGGACTGGTCGCTGCAGGGCTCTCAATACCTCTGGGGATCTTCGGATTTGTCGCAGCTATTTCACCGCGAACAGGGGGCGGCATTGTGAGCACTTTTGCCATAGTCCTCGGGGCGATTGCAGTCATTGTTGCGGTTCTCGGTATCATCGGCGTGATAATCTTCTAAAGCAGCATTTATTGAGTTTGAACTGAGGACAGGGACATCCGGATCTTTAACAGGCTGTTGAAAACGTCAAGAGGAGGTCGAACCTGCGCACTGAAACTCTACGGCACGCAAGCGAGATGCAAGGCACAAGCAAGCGAGAAGCTGAGGCGCACCGTCAGGTACGTTGAGGTTTCGAACGAGCGGGCAGATTGATCCCGTAATAGTTTTTCAACAGCCTGTTAAGGCCCAGATCCGTCGTCGCCGGTTAGCCATATGCCAAAAATGGGACTTTTCAGCGCGAAAAGTCCCATTTTTTATTACTGGATTGCAGGTTGAATACTAACTTTGCCCCTTGATCCTTACTGCGTTCTTCCCTCATCAATTTTACATGCCTGTCGTTCGAAATAGTTGCCGGAGTAGGGATTACGGCCACAAAGAAGCTGTGTCAGACTTGATCCGCAATAGAGGGGAAAGAACAAAATGCCCCATTTTTCATACTGCCGCACATGAACTTGCTCATGAACCCGGTGGCAGGCAAGTGAAGTGCGGGTGTCAGCCAGAATTACGTGGCCAAAGGTAATGACAGAAAACTGCAAACATCGCGGCAAACGGGAAACCCAGGGAGCGAAACGGCCGCCGGCTACTTCAATCACCCCAGCTACAACCCGAACAGATGCGCCGGAAAAGACCCCGGCCAGCAAAAGCAGCAGCCCGACGATCGAGCAGGGAGAGGCCCAGGCATAGCGAAGCAGCTTCATAGCTCGGCTCATGATGGACTTCATAGTTATCCCACCCCCAAAAGGTACCCGCACTGCAGGTCAGCAATTCCTGCCACCTGCCAAAACCGCCGTTTCTGCTGCCCGTTGTTCCATGAAAAAAACCATGCGATTCGAAAGTCAAACCCCGTTGCTTCCCCCTACTCTTATTCAGCCTCGACTGAGCCGCTCATTTGACGGTGCGGAAATATCAACAGCCAGGAAAAACGCATGCGCGTGAAAAGTGAATATTGTGGAAATGGGCCAGTCATAATGCTACCTGCACATTCCCATATAATCACCATGCTTCAGATGGGCATCGACAGCCGCTTCATCCACGTAAATGGTTTTCTTCCCCTTGTGACAGACAGGCACCTTGCCGCCCGCCTCGGTAGGGGGTCCCACAGAAACCACCGCGCACCCCGCACAACAATACATCGCACCGGTAATAATTGTCGCTTTGATCAAATTCATGCCTGCCTCCTCGTGTTTAAATGCTCCTGCTGCGCTTCTTTGGTTCTCGCTCCAGAATGACCACGAAAGTTAAAAAAGTCAAACCCGATCCGATAAGGCTCCGATGCTTTCCTTATTATTTCATGTTTTCCTCAGTAACCGCCAAAGATCGGTCCGGCTGCGAACTTGCGGTTCCATTCATCATAGCCGATGACGTAATTGTAGCCGCACACCTCTGAGAGTTTCCGCCCGTCGAGGATTTCGCGGATGCGATTTCCTCCCGAGACAGTAAGGCCCCCCGGACCGAAAGGGTTATACTTCATGCTGTCACCGTCCAGAAAGACGTAGTCGCAGATGAAGAGCGTTTCCTCGAAGAGGTAGAAAGTGAAGCCGGGTGTGTGACCGTCAACGTGGAAAGCTTCGATGCCATGATGGACGAAGTTATCCTGAAAGAGGACATCGAAGGGAAATGGGCGGCAAATCTCATGCACTGAGTCGTCATGGTGGATGTTCACCTGGGCGCCAAAGTGCTCCCGGTAAAGATTAGAGGCGCCGAGGAAGTGATGATGAGTGAAGAAAATTGAATCCGCGCGTTTCAGTGAGGGGTCGAAGGACGAAGGACAATCGATCCAACAAGGTCCCCCATCGGTCTCGATCTGGTAGGCGGCGTGCTCAAGGCCGAGCGGCGGGACTGAATTCAACCTCGTCACTCTGTCGTTGACCGGTGTACTTGAAACTTTGAAACGGGTGGAGCATTCCTCAGCGCTGATGAAATGCTTGTTCGTCGCACCGCAAAATGGGCACTGGTCCGGATAAAAGCCGATCATGTTGAATCCGCAGACCAGACAAACATGTTGTTCGTGCTTCATAAAAGCCTCCGTGGAAGGGCAACGGGAACACTCGAAATTATGCATCAAATCCGGAAAATGTAAAATTCAGGGCCGCCCCCCCAACGCTGAGCAGAGATGAATCAGGGAGACAATCGGTACAGGATATAAATACGGAGCTTCGCATCCGCCCCTGCTATTGCAGCAGGTACCGCAGCAACCTTCCCCGCACGCCAACCAGCCTGCGAAAATCGGCGTTCCGGACACCTGGCGCTTGATCATTTTCCCGGCGATATGTAGTACGGGATTATCCGAATGATGCCGGAAAAAGTGAGGGCTGCCCGGTATTTTACGGATACACTGATTCCGGCTCGTTTTTGAACGTATATCCCCCTGAATTTTCGAATATTTCCCGTTTGTGCTTTGCTATTCTTCTGGTAACATTTCCATATGAAAAAGAATTCGGATACCGGGGAGAATTAGGGGGGCAACCATGAAGAGAACAATTTCCGCAGTACTCATGCTGTTCATGCTTCTGACCTTGGCGGCATGTGGCGGTGGCGACAACTCACAACCCACTACTACCACTCAAACTCTCAGCAATCCCACCTTCGACGGCGACATTGAACGAACCCCGACGGCTGATATCATTACGCAGGGCATGTCATTCCCAACGATACAGAGTGTGTTTGCCGGTATCGATCCGGTCACCCTCACGGAAACCCGCGCCTTCCTGAATTTCCCGCTGACCGGCGTTGTGCCGGCTAATGCTGTAATCGTCTCGGCAACCCTGGATATATTCATCAGAAGCATCCAGCCGACGACCGGTTCGGTTCCCATCCTTATCGATCTGGTGGATTTTCAGCCGCCGACCTTGGTTGCCTCCGATTTTGACCGCAACTTATTGCCTCCGCTGGACTCGATCTCAACGACGATATTCCAGAGCGACCTCGGCCAACACGTAATCATCGATGTGACCCAGTTGATGAGAGAGGCGCAGCTTAGAGCTCAGCCGGACTTCCAGATCCGCATTCTGGAGGATCTGGGAATAGTTTCCCCCGGGATTATCGAAATCGACGACACGACGGCGTCAACCGTAGATCGGGAATCTTTTGCACCACTCCTGACGGTCACCTGGTTCTGACAGTCAGGACGATCTCTTCTCGTCATGGCAAATTGACAAAATGAGGCTGCTCAAATGCAGTCCCTTTTTTGCGTGAGCCGGCATCCCCACCTGATTGACTGGGCAGGGGCGGCTGTAACCGCCGCCAAGCGTTCGAGATCACTTCAACCAATTACTGCTTTTCGGAATTGTTCAGTGAGGGTTCGCAATGAATACTGTTCAAGGTAACGACATTACGCTTGAAAATCTGGCCACGATAGTGGGCGGGGTGTTCCTGTTCAACCTGGCCTTGCTGCTGCTGTGGTCTCTCATCTTTATAGCCGCCCACGAGTGGATGTACCACATGAACGCCAGGTGGTTCATCATCGACAGACACGAGTTTGACCTGCTGAATTACGGGCTGATAGGGTTTCTGAAGATCATCAATATCGCGTTCTTTCTGTTCCCGTATCTGTCCATAAAGCTGCTGCTGCGGAGGAAGGCCAGGCAGACAGGCTAAATTGACAAAATACCCATGTCCCGCTGACACTTCAACTTGTCATTTTGGAAGCCTGACTTCCATAAGACCCGATTAAAAAAAGCCCCCGTTGCCGAACGGGGGCTTTTCCTTTCAAATTTCAGAAAAAGATGTAATCAGAACTGTACTTTTCCAGGTATTCACTATCAATCTGACAGGAGACTACTGCCTGGATCAGGCCAAGGAACCTTCAAAAACCATTTCCACAACACCACCAAGCGCTGCCCCATCATAGAAAGGCACATTGACGATGGTGAGAGTTCCTTCCGGACCGTCCATTGTCAGGTGGTTGATTTTGATTTTCTTGTCAGCAAAATCCTGGTAAATGCTTTTTAATTTGACCATGGTTTCCGGTTTATGACATGCAGCCATGTTCTTGCCAACTTCGAGACCGGCAATTTTCAATTCATCAAAAAGCTCATAGGCCCTTTGATTTGCGTAGGTTACATTAAACTCAGGGTCAGATACGACTACCGCAGTGTTCAGATTATCCCATACCTTGGTGCAATTACTCATTTTCTCTCCTCCCTTTCTAAAATGTCGACGTATTGATGCTTCATTGTACAGCCGCTGAAAATTTTGTAAAAGTATATGTATTAATTGACCCCATGTGAAGTGCCAATTGTAAAATTATATTTGGATACAGTTATGATGAATGCGGGGAAATTCCAAGCTAGTGAAAACCCGCTTTCGAAAGCCGTCAACAGAACAACTATTACCCTGCAAAATCGACAAAATCTGTGCTCGCCCAGCCGAATTTTCGCTTCGATTTCCTAAGTCCGACAGACTCCTAGATATGGACTTTTCTGTCTGACGTTTTCATTTGCAATACTAGAAAAGATCAGTGGTATCATACTTACAGACTGTCCCCAGACAAAGTGCCAGTTCAAAGGAAATATATGGATACAGAAATAATTCCTACGACCATAATTGTTGTCTTCGCAAAAAGTCGTCACCCCGGCGAAAGCCGGGGTCCAGATAGTTACAACTCATCAATAAGACAGGATTCCGGCTTTCACCGGAATGACGCAAAACGCATTTCTGGACTTATTGCGAGTGCATCATAATTACAGCCTTCGACAAAGCGGGCTATAACGGAGAGGTTATATGATAGACATAACCATGGGATCCAATGTTTCGCTGTATCAGCAAATTTATGAACAACTGAAAAACAAAATCATCTCCGGTGAACTCGAAGAAGGGACTCGTCTAACTTCTACACGCGCCTTGGCAAAAAATCTCTGTGTTGCCAGGAACACGGTGGAAAGTTCCTATGCCCAGCTTTGCGTTGAGGGGTATGTTTCAAGCAAGCCGGGTTCCGGCTATTATGTCATGAACGTGGCTGATGATTCATTATTTACGGATTTGGCTCCACCTATGGAAAAAAGCAGCGAAAAAGTGCGCGCTGTCGCACGGGTTGAATCTGCAGAATATACACATGATTTTCAGTTTTACAATCTTGAGCATGCCAGCTTCCCCTTTGCATTGTGGCGCCGCCTTTCAGCTGAGGCACTTGCTTCTTTTGATGCGCGAAAAATATGCTTTTATAATGACAAACAGGGCGAACCGGATCTGCGGGCTGAAATCACGAAATATGTCCGCGACTCACGGGGAGTCCGTTGCACTCCTGACCAGGTTGTGCTGTGTTGCGGAACACAACATGCCCTGGATGTGATTTGCACACTATTTCACGATGGAAATCGCAAAGTAGCTGTTGAGGAACCGGGCTATGATGGCGCCAAGATCATCTTCAAAAAAAATGATTTTGAAATTTTAAGTATTCCAGTTGGACCGGAAGGCATTGATCTCGACGAACTGGAACGCACGTCGACACAGTTGACCTATATAACACCATCACACCAGTTTCCTACCGGAGTTGTCATGCCTATTCACAAACGCGTGCAGCTTCTTCAATGGGCCACCAAAAGAGACGGCATTATTATCGAAGATGATTACGACAGCGAATTTAGATATCATACCAGGCCGATACCTTCGCTGCATTCAACCGACACCAATGGGAGAGTAATCTATAAGGGGACATTTTCAAAATCGTTATCGCCCGGACTTCGCATGAGTTATATTATTTTACCGGAATGGCTGCTGCCCAAATATCACACCATCTTCGCAGGGTACAATGCCACTATTTCCTGGTTTCAGCAAAAAATCATCAGCTTGTATATGGAGAGAGGACACTGGGAGCGGCACATTCGCAAAGTTTGCCTGCACAACAAGAAAAAGCACGATACTTTAATCAAGGCGATTCATGAACAGCTGGGCGACAGGGTCCGTATTCACGGTAACAACGCGGGTCTACATTTTCTTTTGGAGTTTGTTCAGGGTGAAAAGCAGGAGTGGTTGATTGAAAAAGCCAGGGAGCACAAGGTGCGCGTGTATCCCACACTCCCGTACTGGCATAGGAAAGAACGTTGCCGTGAAAATTTTATTCTGATGGGCTTCAGTATGTTAAGTGAAAAAGAAATTGTTGAGGGAATTGCCCTGTTAAAGAAAGCATGGTTCGAGCAGCAATAGCCAAGCCAGTAGGGGAGTTCCGGGTTGAGTCTCTGAACTTCTCGCCCTTGTGGACGAAATCCGCGACGGGCAGGCGCGTAAGCGCGAACAAGTAATACTCTCGCCTGCTGGACAAATACTTCCGTCCCGAGGAAGATCTGACCGGCATGCTTCTCCCGCGTGGATTCGAATATAGTCATTCCCGCTTTCACAAACTGCCGATACCTTCGACAGGAAGTTTGCGGAACTCCATTGAATTTAAATGCTTTTTCTACAAGGCTAGAAACGCATAAATTCATGAGCGCCCACTTACCTGCTAAACTTCTCCAATATCATCTGAATACAATAAGAAAAGGAGAATGAATCTTGATCGATTAGAGATAAATCATTTCGGAGGATCGACAACATGCCTTGTGTGGTTGAAGATCACTCCGCGTTGGATATAATGCAAATGACGTCAGTATTTCGGAGGGTTCGCCATTGGCCTCGGTTAAGGAGTGTTGCGTTGGAATCAGCCGCTTGGCTCAGATACTTCGTAAAGGAATTAGGATTCATCAAATCGCCCGGCAATCTGGTGAACTTGTACCTCAAGTCGCCTTTCCTGCTGCAGAAACTGACCTGCAACAGGTACGACCTAAGCAGTCTGCCGCTCAGTATTCAGATAGAAATCACGAATTATTGCAATTTGAGTTGCACGTGCTGCCCAAGAGAAAGTCTCAAGAGGGAAAAAGGGTACATGGCAATGCCCTTATTTCGGAAGATAATCGATGATGCAGCAGCATCAGGAATAACAAGAGTGCATTTGTATCTTCACGGTGAACCATTGCTGCATCCCAATATGATCGAGATGATCGGGTACGTCAAAGCCAAACGGATGGGGATAAGCCTCGCCACAAACGGCATGCTCCTCGACCGGGAAATCGGCAAGGCCATTCTTTCCTCGGGAATCAACAATGCCGATCACATCATGTTTTCCCTGTTGGGTTTTTCCAAGACCGTCCACGAAAAAATAATGAGGGGCGTGGTTCACGAAAATGTGGTTCAAAATGTCTTAGACTTTCTCGAATTACGCAAGTCTCTACGAATTAATGGACCAGTGATCGAAGCGGTCATGTACCAACTGGCCGATAATGCGCACGAAAGAACTAATTTTGTTAAATTCTGGCGAGGCATTGTCGATAATGTCCGTTGGATCGATAGCGTATCTGAACAGTATGCTCAGAATGGTAAAGGCACGTGTGCCGCCAGGAGTCGAACATGCAAGGATCTCTGGCAGAGGATGACCATCTTCTGGAACGGAGATGTGACAAGTTGCTGCGCCGACTTGAACGGAGAATCTCTTATTGGCAATCTCCGAATACATAACATTACCGAGGTATGGCAAGCCGAAGCGCTCACGAAGATCAAGACACTGCACAGAGAAAAACGGTTTGGGGAAATACACTTGTGCGCCAATTGTGACTGGCTCTAACACCTTGAAGACCCAATCTGCCCTACCTTGACAGCATGCCTCCGCAGTTTCCCATCACTCCGGCGAGTCCCATACCCACAACATGTGTCAACCCTATCGCCTCGATCTAGTAGGTAATTTCCATCTGAAAACTCCGGATGGACACCAGTTATGCCAAGGGGAAATGAACAGATGCGCTATCAACGGATGAGCCTTCAGGATTACGCTCTTTATCAACGGTCATTGGGCTTGAAGGTGGAGAAGCGAAACGATGTCTGGTGGGCCGAAGTACGACCATTCTTTTTCCGTCCGCTCATTCCTCTCGCCGAAGTCGACCCCGAAGCAACACGATATCCACGCCAATCACTCATTGGCGGTTTTCTCCACGCCGTTCCCCCGGCAGCAAAGACAAATGCGCAGATGAATTTCTTTGTCTATGACGACCTCCAACGATACTCATTAGACCAACTGAAAGCAAAGCACAGGCATATAACCAGAAAAGGAATCCGTAATTTCGAGGCAAGACGATTGACTGAGGCGGGACAATTCATTAATGGAGCGTACGAGGTCTACCTTTCCTTTTACGCCAGGACGCGATACCAATACAAAAAAGAAAGGTTCGACAGGGCCTGCTTCATTGATTGGTCTGAGAAACTATTCGGCGATAATCGGGTGCTGGTAGTAGGGGCCTATCGGATGGGCAAGCTTGCAGCCATTGACGTGTCCTGTCAGGTGGAGGAGCTCATTATCGATGAGATCTTCTTTTCCGATAGAGAAAGCCTTGACCTCAAGGTGACCGACTTCCTGCTGCATACCATACGGGAAACAGCCGCTTCTTCAGATGCGGCATACATTTTCAGAGGATTGCCTTCGGGCCACCGGACACTGGACGAGTCGAAATTGATCCGGGGATGTAAGGTTATGCGTAAGCCCGCCATGCTCTGGATAAACCCCTTAGCACTTTATACAGCCAAGCTGTTCATGAAAAAGTGTTACAAAAAACTTGTGGGAATTACCTCGATTTTACCGGAGAATGTTCACTTGCCGGAACCTCAAAGAGATGTGGTTCGACAGAAAAGGACACAATGCTAGTCTGGACTTTAGATTTACACCACTCCCTTCCCACCACCGAGGTGAATCAGGGAACCGCTCTTTGATTGTCAAATTGGCCTGAAACTACGCTACTTTTTCTCGTTTGGCATGATATAGATCCTCAATCGACACACTACTTCTAGAATCTTAGCTACGACAATGGTCGGGACACCATGTAAGCGTGCGGCGGATTCGTTTTCATGCTGCTCCACGTTCTGTGAATGATGGGAGAAACTACCATGTGGTTGAATAAAGTGTTTGCGCTACTATTGCTGGTGTCGGTCGCTGCCTGTGCACATACCGCGGGGGACAAAAGTCAGGAAGAGGCTTTGCTGCAAACGGCGCCAAAAGCGCAGATGAACTCAGCAAATATTCACAACAAGAGTTTGACGAAATGGCGAAAGATGGCCGCGGCCCACTCATCGATTCCGAAGATATTGACGTCTTCTTCTGTTCACAGGAAGCCGAGTACACACCCGATTACGTGGCCGGCACGCGATTGCATCAGTACCGGATCAACGGGGAGACGGCAACCGCAGTGATCGTCACGCCTGATCAATGGAAAACGAATTTCTCCTTTCGAAAAATCAAAGGAAACTGGCGGATTTCAGGGTACTGTCTCTACAAAGTGAGTCCCTAATGGAATGTTCCCTGTCGCTTCAGCAATCCTGAGATAAGGTAGATCTAAGTCTTAAGTGCACCAGGGGGTTACTCGTAAGCCGTCCGCATTTCTATCTGCCCAGACTCGACAGCACTGCATCTGGATTGTAACCGCGAATCACCGTGGAGCCGATCCGAACCACCGGGACACCACTCCCGCCCAGCTCCCGGAAGGTTTTTGCGGCGGTACTGTCCTGTTCGATGTCATAGGCAACATACGAAATGCCTTTTTCCTTCAGGAACCGCTCCATCTTTTTGCAGTAGCCGCACCAGGATGTTCGGTACAACTCGACGGTATTGCCACCGTAAGAAATGCTCTTTTGCGTCAAAGGCTCTTTGGACTTACGTCGCGAGGGGGCCGGGCCGGCATCAACAATGGAAATGTCGCCTGAGGACCCGGTTTGCTGGAGCTGCTTGCGGTATTTGGCCGGAACCTTGGAGATGTCATCGACAAAGTGCAACGACCCTTTACTGTCCGTGTAGCGGTAGATTTCACCTTGGGCTGTACTGGCGAAAAGTGGCAGGATAAAGGCTGCAAGTAGCAAGAAATATCTCATACATTACTCCCTCTGACATGACTATCGTTCAAGGAAGCTGACGCTACCGGCACATTCCCACATAATCACCATGGCCCAGATGGGCATCGACTGCCGCTTCATCCACGTAGATGGTTTTCTTGCCCTTGTGACAGACAGGTACCTTGCCGCCCGCCTGAGTCGGGTTTCCCACGGAAACCACTGCGCACCCCGCACAGCAAAACATCGCACCGGAAATGATTGTCGCTCTGATCAGATTCATGCCTGCCTCCTCGTGTGTAGATGCTCCGGCTACTCTACTTCGTCAAACAATTTTATGCAACATACGGTGCTCACTTCAGAGAGGCCTCGAAAGTCAAAAGGTCAAACCCGACTCCATACCCCCCTATGCCCGGATTTGCATTGTCCCTGAAGCAGCGCTAGAATTTAAGACTCAAGCAAAAGGAGGAATGTATGAACCTTGAATCCATTACTGTCCAGGAGGCGGTTCGAAGCTCACTGCAAACCGAAAAGAATGCCATGGATTTTTACCGGCTGGGCGCCCTGAAAATGCAAGACCCCGAGTCCAGAAGGGTTTTTAAGCTCCTTGAGAGGGAAGAGCGAGAGCATGCCGGCTTCTTCTATGCTATTTACTCGGGCAGCGATATACCTTCACTGGATGCGTTTCTCGACCAGCCGCCAGATCACGAATCCGATTGGCTCTCAGAACTGAACCGGATTATCGACACCGGTTTCAACGAGCAGAAGGCGCTTGAACTGGCCATGCACAAAGAAAAGCAGCTAGAGGAAGTTCTGTCCAGGATGGCCGAAAGGATACCCGATCCGGCAGTCAAGGTAGTGTTCGAGTTGAATATCAGGGAAACACATAACCACTATCTGATGATCGAGTCCGAATACTCCAGGTTGATGGGGATGGTTGACGAATCGGATATGGATATCTATGTGCGTGAATAAGGAGTGGCAGCGATCCGCCAGAACTCACGTTAATTGGGGTAGTTTCACAGCGGCATGAACTTCGGCTTCTTCGACAACCGTAAAATCGGGGTATCATGAAGTTGGGGCACTACCCTATTCCTTGATTCGGAAAAGAGGAAGTGCCCTTTTGTCTGGTTAAGTTTGCATGATTGCAATCCTGACCCAAAATTCCCCCTTTGTTTGTTGGTAGATATTCTCAGCGAGGCAGCAAAGTCAACTTGAAAAATGCGTCGACTTTCTTGACATCGACCGGGTGGCTGTTAAGCTAACCATTGAAATATTAGGGTCTTAGACTGGAAGAAAGGAGTTCTCTCATGGAAGACAAGGATCTCTATCGGGAAAAATTTGAAGCCAATCTCAATAAATTGAAAGCCCAGATCGATGTCCTGGAGGCCAAAGCCGATCTGCTCAAGGCCGAGTCGAAGCTCGAGCTCAAGCAGCAGATTCAGTCCCTGCGTCAGAAACGGGACGCCATCGCCAATAAACTGGATCAACTCAAGCAGTCCAGCGGCGAGGCCTGGAAAGATATAAAGGCGGGACTGGAGTCTGCGACCAAGGAGCTGAAAGGGGCACTCGGCAAGGCAATGGATCAATTCAAATAGATCCGCAACCGAGGCACGGTCGGACGGCCACTCCAGAAAGGATACGATCATGGAAGCAATCCTTGGACTCGTTATTTTCATTGCCGATCTCTGGGCTATCGTCAAAACCCTGCAGAGCCCTGCGTCCGCAGGGAACAAGTTGCTCTGGGTGCTGATTATTTTCCTGCTGCCGGTCATCGGCCTGATTCTTTGGTATTTTTTGGGACCGAAAGCGGCAGGCGGCCGGTGAAGGGGACACTGTGTGATTGTAACCCCGGCAAACCGCGCTGGAACGGCCCACCTCTGTATCCAGTTTCTGCGCAGTCCTTACAATCCTGAACCTGGTTCTGCTTTCCCTCGGCAGCACGACAACTTTTGCCAGGGCTCAGCCCCCGCCTGCTGACAGTCAGATTCAGCAATCTGCTCCCCCGGTTATGCGATCCCGACGTTAAAGGCTGATGTTCGCGCGCTCTTTTACTTCTTCGCCATCGACGGGCATCTGCACGTCATACAATCGAAATATCGCAAAATTACTCCTGGTTCACATCGCTCCACATTGCCGTTATGGATGCTTGCGTTATACTTAGCGAAACTGAAGGCCCTGCACTGAGGAATCGCAGTCCAGAGCGAACACGTGCATCATTTTTTAAAACCGTAGAAATCCGCCTGTTCGCATAAATGGTAAACGGTGGGGGATATCGTCATGCAGACAACCACGGACATCCTTGTAATAGGCACGGGTACCGCCGGCTACACTCTGGCAATGAAATGCCGGAAAGCGGGGCGGAAGGTAACCATCGTCGACTCCCGACCCTACGGCGGCACCTGCGCCATGCGCGGCTGCCAGCCGAAAAAGTACCTGGTGGAGGCCGCGCGGATCGCACGCATGAGCAGCCAGATGACCGGCATCGGCATCCAGACTCCCGCACGCGTTGACTGGGCGGACCTGATGAAAGCCAAGTCCGCATTCACAGATCCCGTTCCGGAGCGCACCGAAAGTACCTTTTCCAAGGCCGGTATCGAGATCTATCACGGCACGGCCCGCTTTGTTTCTCCCAGTCTGGTTCGGATCGGCGAAACAGCGACCATTGAAGCCGGCGCCGTGGTAATCGCCACGGGAGCGCGCCCGGCCCGGCTTGGAATTCCGGGCGAGGAGTTGCTCACCACCAGCGACCAGTTCCTGGAACTGGAGAGACTGCCGAAAAGGATCCTCTTTGTCGGAGGTGGTTACATATCCATGGAATTCGCCCATGTGGCACAAGCGGTCGGCACTAAGGCAATCGTGCTTCAGCGTAGCGAGCGAATACTGAAGAGATTCGATGCCGAAGTCGTGGAGCAGCTGACGGAATTGTCCCGTACTGCAGGTATCGGCATCGTGACCGGTTTTCCCGTTTGCGGGATAGAAAGGAACGGTGGTGAGCTGATTGTCCGCGGAAGCGACGAATGCCAGGAAACCTACCGGGCAGAAATGGTCGTCCATGGCGCTGGCAGGGTGCCGGACCTGGAGTCGCTCGACCTTGAGCAGGGGGATGTGTCCCATACAAAAGACGGAGTGACCGTCAACGGGTACCTGCAGAGCAAGTCAAATCCTATCGTGTACGCCATCGGCGATGCATCCGGCACACCTTTCCCTCTTGCCACCACTGCCGACATGGAAGCCGAGGTTGCGGCGGAAAACATTCTGCACGGGAACAAGCTGGAAGCAAACTACGACGCAATCCCCACTGTCGTCTTTGCGATCCCCCCACTGGCCGCAGTCGGCATGACCGAAGAAGAGGCCGCCGCAACAACGGTCCGCTTCCGGATAAACCGCGGCAGCATGGACTCATGGCCATCATCACGGCGCATCGGCCAGACACGCTCGCTCTACAAGATCATCATCGAGGAAGAAACAGGCCGCATCCTCGGTGCCCACCTTTTGGCGCACAATGCCGAAGAGATGATCAACATCTTTGCAATGGCCATCAAGTTCGGCCTCTCCAACCGCGATCTCCAGCGTGTTCTCTGGGCGTATCCGACCTCTATTTCCGATTGTAAATACATGCTTTCCTGATAACTTCGGGTTTCCACATTTCATGATTGAGAGGCACTACGGCAGTGGTGCTATGGACTATGACAATACCATACGGCGTGGTTCACCTGAGCTGTATGCAGGGTTACTGCAAATACATTTGTTGCGATTGATTTCTTTCCGTATTAATGCTCAAAAGGTGACGCAGACCTCACAGAAATTCATGTTTTTTGGTAGAAATATAATAAATTGGAGATGCAAAGAGATGCGGTATTACCGGTATTTTGCGTCTAAACGAAAGGCTCTCAGGAATTATGCCTACAACGAGTATGAAAACTGTATCTCTGGTTCTTGGAAGTGGTGGCGCTCGCGGACTTGCGCACATTGGTGTTATTCATTGGCTTGAAGAAAACGGTTACAAGATATGCTCAATAGCCGGTTCCTCAATTGGTGCGGTAATAGGGGGAATTTATGCTGCTGGAAAACTGGATGAATATGAACAATGGGTGTGTTCGATAACAAAAGTTGACATCGTTTCTTTGCTTGATCTTTCATGGGATATGAGCGGACTGGTGAGAGGCGACAAAATCATAAATACTTTGATCAATCTGGTGGGAGAGCAATTGATTGAAAATCTCCCAATTTCATATACGGCTATTGCCACAGATCTAAGAAACGAGAAAGAAATCCGGATAAATTCGGGTAGTCTCTTTGATGCCATGAGGGCGTCTTTCTCAATACCCCTTCTTTTTACTCCATTCAGCTACAAAGGAGTCGATCTTGTTGATGGAGGAATCTTAAATCCTGTGCCGATTGAACCAACGTTTGACGATAAAACAGATATTACTATTGCCGTAAATCTGGGCGGCCCGGCAGAGAGTCCAGAAAATCTGAGTGACAGCAAAATTGCTCCAACGTTCTCTTCAACTCCGTTTCATGAAAAGATCACCAGCTTTATAAACCACCTTCGACAATCCGTGACAAGCAGCGGTCATAATCGAGACTGGGGGGCGTACGATATCGCTATTGGGGCGCTTGAGGCTATGCAGAACACCATTACACGACAAAAGCTAGCTGCTTATCCACCAGACATAGTCATAGAAATTGCCAGGAACGCATGTCAGACATTGGAATTTGACCGAGCAGCGGAGATGATCGAATTGGGACACAGAAAGGCAAAAGAGTGCTTATCTCAAGCGGCAAAGCAAGAATGGAACAGATCGGGGTCGTGCCAGGATACCTGCAATTTCGATCCTGAACCTATTGATATCTAATTGCCCTCCATAACAGAACTATAGAACTTATTATCACAAAATCACTTCCTTGAATAATTAGATAGTTTTGCTTCGTTTTTACAGGTTTGCAGGCCTCTACCGGTTCGACAACCGTAAAACCGGGGCATCATGAAGTTGGGGCACTGCCCTGTTCCTTGATTCGGAAAAGAGGAAGTGCCCTTTTGTCTGGCTAAGTTTGTATAATTGCAATCCTGACCCAAAACCATGGATGTCCCCAGGATTCCCCAACCATCTGCCGTCGTATCGCTGGCTCATCACCAGTTATTTAGCGGGCAGAAGTGATCGAGGGACTGATCAACATTACGGAATAAGCACGATCTTGCCTAGCGTACTTGTCTCCAGCACCGCATGATGGGCCTCTGCGGCATCCGCCAGAGGCAGCTCCCTGCTCACCACCGGCCGCAACGTGCCGTTTTCCAGGCCGGCGACAAAAGCTGCGTGCATGCTTTTCCGCTCTTTCTCCGAGGCATTGAACAGGATCAAGCCAAGGACTGCTGCTTCACGCGCCATGGCATTGCGAGGGTCGATCTCCACCCGGCCCCTGCTGCCGATTACGACAACACGACCGCCGGTGGCAAGGGCCAGGAGGTCATGATCAAGGTTCACGTTTGCCAGCATCTCCAGAATCACGTCCACGCCCTGATGACAGGTCAGTTCCGAGAGCGCGTCCAGATAGCCCGGCTCCTTGTGATTGAGCACGTGATGAGCCCCCTGCGCCAGGACCAGCTCACACCCTTCGACCGATCCAGCCGTGCCGATCACCCGGAATCCCGCGGCCCGGGCAAGCTGGACAGCCGCAAGTCCTACCCCGCCGCTGGCTCCATGAACCAGCACCGTTTCTCCCGCCAGGGTATGCGCCCTCTGGAACAGGGCACGGTACGCGGCTCCGTAGGGGACGCCGATGGCTGCCCCTTGGCTGAAACTGATCTCGTCAGGCAGAGGGTGACTTTCGAACTCACCGCAGAGAACCTGCTCGGCATAACTGCCGGAGGTTAACGACGCCAGGTACACCCGCTGATTGACCGTTCTGTGCCTGACCCCCTCACCGACCGCAACAATAATACCCGCGGCGTCGAAGCCGGGCGTATATGGGAGTTTCAGATCGGGCCGGAACGCTCCCGCTCGAATATAGGTATCCACTGGATTGACCCCGGCAGCTTTCACCGCTACCAACACCTCTCCTGGCCCGGGAGAAAGATCTTCCAGCTGTTCCAATGTCATGACTTCGGAAGGCCCGAAGCTATAGACTCTAATCGCTTTCATCTGCTTCCACCGTCCTTTCTCGAAGTACAATTCTCTATTAAACACTCCAGGTAGACCTAGGCGATAGCTTGTCTCACCTGAGATTATTGTACCCTTTTCCACTCCGGCATTTCCAAAAATAACGTGTATTGAGGAGAAACCTTGGACTTCATAGGAAAGATCAAGGAAGACAGGTGGAATGGCAGCAGGAATGGGTCAATATGGGGCCAAAGTCAATATGGAGAGGATAGCAAATTGGACCCCACTTGTTCCAAAAGAATATGAGAAGAGGGTGGATGCTGTTCATCTCCATATCGGTCAGACCCCACCGTTCCCAAGTTTGCAAGATTGCAATCCTGACCCAAAATGCCCTGACCCAAAATGCCCTCAGGTTGATGGGGATGGTTGACGAATCGGATATGGATATCTATGTGCGTGAATAAGGAGTGGCAGCGATCCGCCAGAACTCACGTTAATTGGGGTAGTTTCACAGCGGCATGAACTTCGGCTTCTTCGACAACCGTAATACCGGGGCATCATGAAGTTGGGGCACTACCCTATTTCTTGATTCGGAAAAGAGGAAGTGCCCCTACTGTCTGGCTAAGTTTGCAAGATTGCAATCCTGACCCAAAATGCCTATTTCTAACAGTTATCTCTATACCAATCGTAAATGGAATAAGGGCCGTTATAAATTCCTCCAGCCCTTGTTCCCTGACAAGTAATATTGTTATTCCAGCAATCGACGTGAATAGTCACTCTTCCACTGGCCGGGAAAGCAACAATGTTACCATTACGAGCTTCAATTCGATAATTTGTTCCCCTAGTCGAGACCGCCCTTCCAGGTCCTTTTAGTTCTAGAAGTTCATACATTTCTGCAAAAGATGGCATAATTGCCCTCCTAGAAGAGAAACTACTCACCGCTTTAGCTTCAAAATACCTCGAATTAAGCTGATCGCAATTCCTTCAGTGTCTTGCGTAAACCTACCAAGTCCAAGTCGTATCGTCTGAAAAGTTTCTTCATCTGATAGACCAATAGCATTAAGGACATGTGACGGCTCTACCTTGGTCGTCGAACATGCTGAGCCCGCAGAAATCGACAATTCACCTTTAAGAACATGAATAAGGGCTTTTGCTTCAACACCTGGAATTGTGAAATTCATATTGTGACCAAGTCTTTTCTCCGGATGTCCATTTAATCGAACTTCCGGAAATGTTTCCTTCAAAGCATCAGTAATTGAAGCACTAATACCTCGAAGCCGCTCCCACTCTTTTGGGCGTAGCCGTTCTGAAATAGCCAGCGCCTCGGCCATTCCGATGATTCCAGGTACATTTAGTGTTCCAGGCCGCAGATTCCTTTCGTGACCACCACCAAAACTGATGGAATCTAAGCGGACCATAGGAGAATAAGACCTTACAAAGAGTCCGCCAACTCCTTTAGGGCCATAAAATTTATGAGCACTGAACGACATGAGGTCAATATTCATGTCATAAACATCAACTTTTTCGTGGCCAACGGCCTGTGCTGCATCAACGTGGAACAGAATATCTTTTGACTTGGCAAATTCGCCTATCTCTTTGATAGGCTGAATGGTGCCAATCTCATTGTTGGCATACATCACAGAGATCAGAATGGTATCTGCCCTAACAGCACGTTGCAATGCGTCAACATCCACAACACCAAATTGGTCGACAGGTATTAATGTAACATCCGCACCTTCACTCTCAAGGTATTTGAGGGTATCCAAAACAGCTGGATGCTCAATAGCCGAGGAGATAATATGCTTGCCATTACAGCGATTGCGACGAAAGGTTCCAATTAAGGCTAGATTGTTCGATTCCGTAGCACCGCTGGTAAAAATAATTTCCCTGTCTTTTCGACAGCCCAAATGCTTAGCGATTGATTGACGTGCCTCATCTACCGCCTGCTTTGCCTTATGCCCATGCAGATGATCGATGCTAGAGGGATTCCCATATACATCTGTAAAATATGGCAACATCTTTTCTAGCACTCGCTTATCAAGCGGGGTCGTTGCATTATGGTCGAGATAAATCGGTTCTCCCATTGCTCAGCTCACCTTAATCAATTCGGCCAGATTTTCCAGACCACGTACTCGATTCACCAATTGTTCAACGCCCCGATTAATATGGGCAAGAAAATATGCATTTCGGTCTTTTGCTTTAATGTTCTTATCGTAACACCATTGCAGAAATAACGATGTAAGTACAAGCTCATGCTCCCCAAATAGGGTATAGCGATTTATTTCTTGCCCAGATTCCTCTGTGAACAATTCCAAGGAGGGCATGTTGTTCTCAGCGATGGAGATACCCAAAGCAAGACGGCAGGCAATATTCGGTGTCAAGCCAGTCCGAGTCTTGAACAATTGTAGTTTCTTAGTCGATTCCTGAGACAATTTGATACGTTTGAATTCGAGTCCGTTCAATTCCAAAAGTAACCTTCCTTTACCACGGTTGATTTACTCTCTTCGCAATATTCAAGGTTGTAGGCATGAGCGACATGTGGTCGGAGTCGGTTAAAGTATTGCTGATCAACTTCAGTGTTGGTTGAAAAAATCATCATCTGATGTGATGCATGTGGGAAGAACAGCTCAACCAGATTGTCCCTGTGCTTTGAATCCAGCCGTGCCAAGGGTGTATCAACTATGAACGGTAATTTTTGACCGGAAGTCTTAGCCAAAGCCCAAAGCATCGACATTGCATAGATTTCAAGCTCACCCGATGACAAACTGCTCTTATTGATGACCTTATCCTTGCGATCATAAAGGGTGACGTTGAAAGTTTCAGGATCAATTAAAATACGAGCAATCATGTCATCTTTGCGATGAACCAGCTTGAAAATATGAGTGACCTCTTCTTGTAAACTGAGTATCTTCTGTTTGGCAAGATGCAGATGATATTTCGAGAGGACCCTCTCCACCTTCAGCACATTTTGCAGTTTTTCATCCAATTCGGATGATTTGGCAATTTTTTCGTTTATCTGTTCAATTTTACGCTCCAACTCACTACGGGCACTGCTTAGCTCTGCTATCTGTGCGTCTAAGTTGTCCCGCTTTTCCGTGAGCCCGCCAAACTCGACATTCAGACCTTCAAGAGTTTCGTACATCGGCTTAATAAACTCCTCATCAGGTACTTTAGAAAGCTGGGCAATTACATTTTGCAACTCTCGGTATTTGCTCTCATACATATCTGTCAAGACAGCCATTTCAGACGGAATAACGTTGATGGCCTTATCAATTAGTCCTAATATTTCTAAGGACTGCTTCTGCGAATAACCAAAAATCTCAGGTTGCCTTTCTTGCTTGGTTTCCACCGAAAAAAGCATTTCGATTTCAGTTTTTAGTTGAGACTTGATCTTTTTCAGAGTGCCTGAGTTAAGTCCATCCATTTTAAGGAAACCCGAAGAATCAATGATTGAAAGCATTTCACGGTGTTTCTTCTTGAGATTTTCGGACAGTAGCGTGTCTGCTTTATTTTTACCTTCATCCTCAATCTGTTTTTTAAGCTTAAGGGCATACGAAGACGCTATAGCCAACGGTAGCGAACCGGCTGCCAACTCCCGCAGCTTGTCCTTTATTGAATCAATTTCATACGTCAGGCTGCTCTTTTTCTCTTCAAGATTGACCCTGTTCCTATAGTACCCTTCACCCTGTGCCGCAATCTTGTTTCTGTATTCTGCTATACGGTTTGTGAATTGTTGAATCAGGTTCTCAAGACCAGCCCTATCGTCTCGCACCCTACGAATCTTGGCCTCAAGCTCTTCCTTTAGCCCTTCCAAT
Source organism: Deltaproteobacteria bacterium (assembly GCA_009668975.1). Classification (GTDB taxonomy): domain Bacteria; phylum Desulfobacterota; class Desulfuromonadia; order Geobacterales; family Geobacteraceae; genus RPRC01. The sequence continues at coordinate 135,447 of SBEG01000005.1, forward strand.
ACTGAAATCTCCCTCGCAAAGTTTTCAGATGAAAGACCCTTGAGAAATTTGCTTCGATAGATCTTCAAATCCGCTTGCAGCCGCTCTACCAGATCAAGACCAAGAAGTGACAAAATAGATCGTTTCAGCTCTTCATTACTATCATCAGACATCATCCTCTGGATCTTTTCACCATCGAAAAAGAATAGTTGTGATAAGCCCAGCGGGATAATCTCTTTGATAAAGTCCTGCCAGCCGTCTTTTTCAATATCATTCAACGGAAGCCCATTCTTTTCGATTATGAGCGTTTCAAGTACTTTTGTGCCCGAAATTTCCCACATACGTTCTATCTGATACGTGTTGACCGTACCCAATTGAGCGTAATCGAATTCAACCGCGATTGATGCATTATTCGGCTGAACCACTGTAATCTTGGAGCTGTGGATCTTCCGCCTTAAGTATTCCTGGTACTTGGCGACGCCAATCGCACCAAACATTTCCGGGCCATACAAACAGAGCTTGATCGCATCAAAAAGGGTAGTTTTCCCTGCACCATTCAAACCACCAAAAAGAATAATCGGTCTAATTTCTTGCGTATCTTTCGCACGAAGAGGCAGAACATACGTACCCGAAAAGTTACCAAGGTTTGTCACTGTCAGTTTATTAAATATCATTTTGCGACCCAAGCAATTCCAGGATTTCTTCCTCAGTTTCCCAGTCTTCTTTGAAGATACGATCTATTTTATCCAGAATTCCAGCACGACGACTCATCCCCTGCATCCGGCGCTCTTGATCAATCAGTTTTGTAGGCAGAGCCGGATTAATGCCCTCTTCTTCGCACAATTGTTTCAGTAGTTGAAAATCCTCAAGTGAATATTTAACGCCATCGTCTTCCGGCCAGACATGGTCCTCACCTATAGTCTGGCGATAAATTTCTGGGACTGAATCAGTCCACTCTTCTTCACGCCAAAAATCACGGATTAATTCCAATTCTTCAAAAGAAATGAGTATAACGTTGGGATCAGGACCGTTTTCCTGGATATCTTTTTGGATATTCAAGAGTCGCTCAAGAAACACCTTGCGCCACTCCAGTTTGTACGGACCATAGGCTATTCGCGTCCCATCCCTAACATAGGCAATTTTACCGTCTCGCCGCTTGTGACTTCGGTAGATATGCTTCTTTTCTGGATCCTGAGTCTCACTTAAAAAGTCACGAAACTCAAGTAGTGGTGTCATCCATTCCTCACCGTTATCAATCAAGTTTTCCATGGTGGTATCCTGCTGAACTAAAGTGCAAGTCCAGCAGCCAAATCTGCTACTTCCGCAAGAAGGTGTCGATTTGTCAACTACCATTGGGCACTCACCACCACTTGCATTCTGATACATGGCAGCAAGGTCGCGGTTGTTCCCACCCCACTGGCATTTGTGGCTTAGTAGGTACGACCAAACATCATCTGTCGTCATTTCTTCGATGGGGGTAAAAACAAAGGCAGCGGGCAATGTTGGATGTTTGGAAAGTCCCATATGGTCTCGCGCCTTACTACTCAAAACTTGACTTCGGGAAGCACTCTCATCACGACGGGCACCTAGCACAACCGTAGCCTCACCCCATTTGTCCACATATTCAGAGATGAAGCGGTTAACCGGTTCAATCTTCAAACGTTCGGTACACCAGCGAAAATTGCGGCTTGGCGCAGGATAACCTTTACCAATCAAATTTACCCAGAAGCTGTTTTTATATAGTGGCGTCAGGCGATGGGCGTAGATTGGTAGTTTGCTATCACGAGCTGCCTTATTGATCTGCTCCAGGGTTTTGGATACGTAGTCGATGATGTATGGTGTTTCTACCAGGGTGTCCGTAGAAATGACATGAACATCTTGCTTTAGCTGCTCATATGGTATTTCTTCAATAGCATCCCAGACAAGTTGCATAACAACGGTTGAGTCCTTGCCACCGGAATATCCAACGACAAAAGGACGATTGTAGGCCAGATACACCTTTTTGATGTGTTCTTTAATTTCGGTTATTTTGTCCATGGATGTATCAAGCTTTCCTGAGGAAGGTTTCTTCTATCTGCCGTTCTTCCGGAGAGAGAGGAAGGTCGAAATAGTTCTTGAGGTAGTTGGTTGTCAGAGTAACGCAGGTGTGTGATTTGCTGATTTTTCCGTTATGCATAGCCCGGCCTTCCCATAGGGCACTGTTTTTTCTAGCCCAATCGATATCGTTAAGCCGTTTGAAGTCTACTTGGTAATTTCTGCCAGGAGCAGACAAGAGGGCAGCGCCTAAACGACCAAATACATGTAATGCAAGGGCATGGGCATGCACGTAATCAAGCCTTAATTCATGGGTGCTTATTCCCTTTTTTGCTGCAAGTTGCCAATCACGCATGTTTTCAGTGACGCACTTCCAGTAGTCGAAGGCAACCTTCATCTCAGCGTCAGCAATTGCTTTTAATTTTTCCGTTTTTCGCAATAGGGATAATGTACCTTGATAGATCGCACTCAAGGTAAACAACTTGGTGGAACGGTTGGAAATGGAAGTTTTCTCCATTTCAGTGAGATTTCTGAAGACAGGAATCCTTTCAACAATCTCACAGGCAAGACTGGATAGTGGATCACGGTGATCAAAAAGAATTCCAGTTGAACGGGAAGGGCGAATAGCATGTTTATTAAGGTCAGCAAACATTTGTTGGGAGTTTTTTAGCCCCTTATCTATGAAAAAAACAACCGAGATCGTTTCATCGCCAAGATCGGGTTGCTCCTTTAAGGCCTCTTCAATAGCAGCTCTCCGATGTTGTCCGTCATTCAGGATAAAACGAGCGTCAAGCGGAATTCGAAGCCTTCCAACATCATCTAGCTCTTTACCATCAACAACTAGCTTCTCGAAAATAACCTGGCGGTCAATGGACGCGGTAATTGCAGAGAAAATGTAGTTTTCACGGTTAGAAATGATATAGCGGGAAATTTCAGGAACGCGGGCTTTGTTCAGAACACGTTGGCAACGGAGCTCAGGAGGTAATTCATCTGCCTGAAATAGGAAAAGGCGAGGAACAATTTTGAGGGGGCACATCGAAACATAAAATTCACGCCCGGCCTGTCGCCCTTTAATGGCCGAGAAGGAGTATTCACCAATCGACATGCTATTACTCCCTTGACTTCAATTAACTTCCAAGTTGCTTGGAAGTTAATTGAAATCAATATGGAAGTCAAGCGTGTTCTGCTTTTGATTTGCATGTTTTGCCGTTACAATCATCAAGCAGAGCCCAAACAATAGCTAAAACTAATTATTGACTAGCCGTTCATATTCAGCAAAATACTTATCTTTAATTCCAGCAAGCAATTTTAAATGTTTTTCAGAATTCATCCGCAAAGACAATAGGATTGTGTTCTTGACCCTACTTCTACCGCTGCCTGAAGCATGAAAGTAATTGTCACTGAAATCAATTTTCACGCTATCAGCCAATAAATTTTTAAAATAATCTACGCAATAACTCGGTTTTTCTTGGCAAGTCAAAATGTGCCTGAGAGCATCAAATGACGCCAATATACCTATTGTCTTAATTATGAAAATATTGTCGTCATTTGACCACAATAACTCATCAACAGCTTTAAAGTAATTTACTATGATTTCATAAATTCCTTTGTCGTTGTTGTCAATATACATAGCTCTAAGCGGCGCCTTATCTTGATAATCCTTTAGAACTCTCCTACCTTTTCCGAACCAGGTTTTCTTATGCATTCTATATCTATCCTCAATTGGCTTACTGCTATACAATTTTGTAACACCTTCAACAATAGCGGCAGTTGACACACTCCACACACCAACATCCGGAAGACATGCTTTTGATATTTCGTTTTGGAAAATATCTTCTAAAAGCCTCCTGTTAAGCCTGGCCCTGTATTTTGCTGCATTCATTTTCAGAAGTAATTTTGTTTCTTCACTTAAAGAAACACCTTCAAAAATCTGGCTATCGAATAACATAGAAGAGAATACTAATTTGTTTAAGCCATCAACAAGGGTGTTTAACTTATACTCAATAGGTACATTTGTGTCCATTAATGCTGCCTTGCATTCATGGTCAAGCTTCCCCCATAAATACTCAGAAACTCTTGTCTGTTTGCGCAAAACACTTATCAACACGCCGATATCATTAATATCAGACGCCTTAAATAATGCATTGTCATTATCAGCAGCATCATATAATCCACTTTTTATTTTATTATAAAATGGAGACTCTTTATCATTATTTAGTACTCTCGACAAATACACAGACAATGTTTCAGGTGCCCACTCGTCAGATTCAGCCTTGTCCAGCTTATAGCCAAATAGTTGATATGCCAGACTTTTATCAACTTGCTGTTGTGTGTAATTGATAGTTGCAAATATCTCTGCCTGAAAAGGCGATGCCAAGTCCATGAAAATGGTACATAATAAATCGACATCTTCTGCATTTGGGTCTGTTTTAAGATATTTTTTTATCCCTTCGAGTCTATGTTGGCCATCGATAATTGATGCAATAGCATCTTCCGTAGGTATTATCAGTTTATAATTGTCTCCTACTACAGAAATTCTCCATCTAAGACTATCATCATCGACAAAATCACCATTTTTGTTATAATTAGCCCCTAATATTATTGCATTTGGAAATGTTGCATTTATTGTTCCAGAATATTGACAAATTTGCTCTATCCTATCTTCTTTCAATTTTCTTTGAGTCCCTGTTAGGATCTCTTCTGAATATTGAGCTGGATACGAGAAAGTTACTTTTTCAAGTATTGATGCGGGAAGAACGACTACATAAAAATCGCCAATTTGCTGAGACACCTTAAGTGCGTTAACTTTTAATGGAAATTCAATTTGGCCCATCATTGCCTCCACTTACCCCTTTGCCACTTAATCTCGCCGCTTCAGCTGGCTGGTTAGCTGCTGAAGGCGCACCAGAATCAATTTTATCTTCGAATTTATCATCACCCGCATTGAACAAAAACCACAAAAACACAACAATTAGCCAGCCGATAAATGACACTAACAAAAATTCTTTTTCAGAATGCATGATCCCATAACCAATAAAAAATAGAGCAACTGCACCAATAAATACTCCATATGAAGCAAGTGTCTTGTTTGTTTTTTTATCTGATGCTATTTTTAAAATAGCATCTATCAGCAATGTTGCTAGTACAGGCATAGAATAACTAAGTAAGTTTTGTGGATATAACTCGTCTATAATTTCTGTTATAAAGTAACCATTTTTGGCTAATGGGTACCAAATACCTACCGTGCCAAAAACAATAAACACGCCGAAAAAGTATAGTAAAAATATTGGTGTATCAATTGCCCACTTAACTCTTTCTATAACAAATTCTATCATTGCTTTAAAGGAATAGTTAGAACATTTATTTTGCATAAGGACCTCTTTGCAAAGCATTAAAACACTGGTTACTTAATAAAAAAATTGATTAAGCTATACAAAGGTTGGCGATTATCATCATATATTCGTGCACGTAAATCATGTATTCCAGCATTCGCGTATTCCTCGACAATAGTTAGCATCTCATCCTGGCTAAGTAACACTTCGATATTCTCCCCATTTGTCAGGGAAATTGCCTTTATCACTGGAATATCCGTCTGAGAATTGAACTGTGCCCAACGAAATACGGTGAGTTTTTTGCCAGAAATCGGCCTCCGCTCACCACGCCTATACCCAAGAGTAACCGCCCAAAGAAACACATCTTTCATTGTCTTGAATGGTACAGTCACTGGATCGGCCCCGTCAGTAAGCTCCTTGTAAATATAATGCACCGATTCATCAATCGTTACGGTATCCCGACTGGTAAGCATTTCCATTATCTCACCTCAACTATTTCTGTGCAGCTTGTTTGGGGGCTAAACTCCAGCCGGTATTCGGCACCAATCCGAGCCTCCAGATTCTGGCGTGCTTCGTCCCGCAACTCTTCATCGGTTACGAACAACACCAACTGACTGGCTAACACTGGCAAATGCTCGGTAATGGCGTTTCGATGGTGGGATGAGAGCCGGCCAAAGGGAGTGTCCATCACCAGCGGTGCCTCCTCATCACTTATCCGTGACATGGCCATAATAAACGACAGGCTGAGCACCTGCCGTTCACCGGCCGATAACTCGGGTCGGGCTGAATAGCCATAACGGTCAATTACTTCCAGATTAAAGTCTGGGCCAAGTTTAACATCCTGAAAATGACTTTCCTTCCAGACCAGTTTCTTGAAAATTTCCTTGGTCTTGTCCTGAATCTTTTCCCGCATGTCATCAGCAAAGTTCTGATACATTTCACCGATAGCATCAGCTGCGCGCTGGGCCAAGTCTAGTTTTGTACTCAACAACACTTCTCGCTTTTCTTCACGCCGTGCCCTGTCAATATCCTTTTTCAACTCAATAAGTTTTCGACCAAAATCATCAATACGCGTGTGCAACGAACCGATTTCAATATTACTCTCCTGAATATCGGCCTTAAAATTATCCCTCTGCCGTTCAAGCCTACTAATTTCCTCAAGAGGGGAGCCTTTCAACTGGCGGCTCAAATCATCAAGCTCTGCTTCTAGGTTCCTAATGATGTCAACCAACTCGGAACGACGACGCATGAACGCATCAATATCGGCTCGGTGTTTATCCGCACGCTGCTCAAATGCTTGCAGCACTGCACATGTGTTCAGCACCTCATCTTGCAATGCATCTGGTAGGCCATGGGTGATCTTTGCGAGTAAGGTACGATGCTCCTCACTGCCATCAGCAAACGGCCTGCCGCAGACACATACCATCTTACTTATAAGGTCTTTGATAAATTGCTGCCGGTAATCGCTGGGAATTTCCCCTCTTGCCCTTTTCTCCTCCAACAAAAGTATCGCTTTTTTAATTGCTGATTCTGCTACAACAAAGTAGCCGGATGTTGCTAGATCTCGAACAGAGTTGATGATCTCCTCCATCTCAGTTCGGCGCTGCTTAAGCTCTCTCTCAATACGGTCACGTTGCTGCTGGAGGATATTGGTATTCTCCATTTCCCGCATGCGTTTATCAATATCCGCAATCTTTCGCTCGGCAGACTCAATTTCTTGGTGCAACTCAATAGTCCGGTCTTTTGCCTTCTTTATTTCATTACGTGCATTCTCTTCCTCTTCGAGCAAGTCACGGAGCAATTGCCCTGATTTGTTCTTCAGCTCCTTGCGGTATTCCGAAGCAAGCGCTTCCAGATGTCGGCGGGAACGCTCCAGAATCTCCAGCTTAAGTACTAGATAAATGGCCTGCTTTACCTGTGCAGCCGCTTCTGGCTTGGCGAAGTTGTCGATTTTTTCACCATCAAAGAGAAAGTATTCACGTACATTGACCGGAAGAATGGAATTCATGGTGCCAATGGGATTATTAATGCGCTCAGCTTGTCCATCGGCCTTGGTTCGCATCATTGTAAAAGTGTCAGTGTCTTCAACTGTGACGGTACCGTCAGACTTCTTGACTCCTTGCAATGCTCGTTTAACCAGGTACCGTTCACCGTTATGCAAAAACGATAGATCGACAGAAGTGCGAACTGTTTCACCAACAGCTGCCCGACTGACCGCTTCCTTACTCATCAATTCGCCAACATTATCAACTACTTTTATGCTATCAACACCTCTACCATACAGACACCAATTGATCGAAAGGAAGAAGGAGGTCTTTCCCGCACCGTTTATGCCGTGAATCACGGTTACTCTCTTAAGGTCATCTTTGGCAAACTCAACTCGCTGCTTGCCACAGTATTGACGGAAGTTTTCTATGGTTATGCGCTCTAGCTTCATGGCAGATCCTCGGCAGAAAGCTTTTCAACTTCCTTTTTTGCTGCAGCGGTCACAATTTCGTCAATTTGATCTTTCACCCGTGGTCGTTCCATGGAAATGTGCTCTTGCTCGATGTCCAACACACCAAGAATGATGTTGCGCACTGCCGGATCAAAAGTTTCAAACAAGTTCATCAATCTCTCTTTCTGCATATGTCCTCTCAGAAATCCATCAGGTTATATCGACTGGCGACTTCCCAAATAACATCCAACGCTTTATGTTTGTTCAATGCCGGCGAAGCAAATTCCTTGAACCGCTCCAGTTCCTTACGAATGATGCCTCGTTCGATGTTGAAGGTTACCGAATCCTGACTTGCCGTCCAAGCAGTTGGCGGTACCGCGATCATATCGTGAATCACTGAAAACTCTTTACCCGGCGATTTGCGAAGGACACGCCCACGGCGCTGAATAAACTCCCGAGGATTACTACTGCTTGCCATTATGTAGGCAGTACGAGTGCTTGGCACATCAACTCCTTCATCAAGGCATTTCATAGCTACCAACGCTTGAATCTCGCCACTGGCAAAGTCAGCCAGTCGCTGTTGACGTTCACGGGTATCTTCCTCTGCAGTGAACCGCTGCACGAGTAACCCATGCTCCCATCCAAGCAATCGCTGTACATCATCAATTTGCCCTGGCGCACAGTAGAAAAGAGTGTGTTCAATGTAGTCACTCTCTTCAATCAGTTTCGACAATTCGACAATTTTGTTGGTTGCTTTGTTCAACAGTTCGGCCCGCCGCATGAGCAAGAGTTTCATTGATTCCTGCGCCCGCTCGTCATCCCGGCCTGCTAGCTGGGCAATCCTTGTTGACAAGTCCTGATAGTCTTCCAACTCCGCATCAGTCAATTGCACCAAGTGGGGATAATAGTAATATGGCGTCAGACTGACACCAATAGCCTGCTCCAGGGGGAAGACAAAAACCGTTTCCCCGAAATAGCTTCTTAACGCTGCGGTCCCTTCGTCGTCAAACCAGCGATCGGGGGTTGCGGAAAGCGCCAAACGAAACGGAACTTGCTGAGGATAATTTTGACGGCTTCGCTCTGCTCCCAAATGATGAGCTTCATCGGCAATTATCAAACTGGGACCATTAAGGCGGGCAATGGTCGACTGAAAATCGTTAGAGGCAAAGGTTGTATGGGTAGTGATGACTGAAAAAGTATCTCTATAGCCAGCACTGAAATCCATAACCATGCTGTTTAGTTGATCAAACCAATTTGACTTGCTCTGATAAGCAAGAATAGGGCGATATCCGAATGGCTGGCTTTCCTTTTGCCACTGGTCAACTAGATGCTGATACGGTACCGTCATAATGACTGCAAGCCGTTTTTCCCGTTCGTAAAGTCGTACTGAAGCTGCCAACGCCGTGATAGTTTTACCGGTACCAGTGGCCATCTCAAGTAACCCTTGGCAATCGTGAGCAAACCATGAATCTATGGCTTCATTTTGATAATCTCTCAGCTCGATTGTTGGAGGTATCGTTGGTGCTGGTACATACGCAGGATTTACTCCGCCACTGATGAGACTCAACTGCTCTTTATTCGGTTCCGGGTATGGCCGCTCCTGGGTACGGAGCTTGATGATATTAGCCTTCGCCGCTTCCGGCAGATCATATACTTGTACATTTGGATCGTTGTTGCTCCAGAGGCGAGCAAAGCGATCACTATCAGCCTTTACCAGCAGGGTCAGCACAGGATGGTTGGAACTGAAAATTTTAATTGATTCATAGTTTCTTGTTCCCTGAATGCTGTCATTATAGGAGCCGTTGAAACTGACCTGATTCCCTTCCGCATCGGTAAAAATTCCAAACTTATCGTGAAACTCTCCTTGGTCTAGCTTATTGCGCGGGAGTGCAAGCTTGAAATCAAGAATGCCATCTGCTACCAACCAGGCTAGAGCAGATCGGGTTTCTTCATTTAATGCTTTCCGCAAGTCATGAATATTTTCTTCCATCGCCAGTCGCAAGGTTTCGTCGATCCGAGCAGCACTCCCTTCCTGCAAGGCATTCCAGTCGTCTTCGCTCAGAATGGGGCTGGTCACCCAGCGGGCATAACCACCATTAGCGGCGAAGATCGTCATCCCCTGAGCTGCCAAACGTAACCAAGCGGCACTGAAGAAACCTACCCCACGATCATAGCGGACAGATGCAGCAAGCGCAGGATTGAAAAAATCCTTGATTATGTCGCCGCTAGAGGTGTCTAAAATTGGTGGGAACTCAATGTCAGTCAACTTATTCATAAGCTTTATATTTTCCTAATAACCCACGTAATCCGATAAATTCTTCATGCAAACTATCACGTTACAGATTGGTCTTGACCAAAAAATTCTCTGGTGAACGAAAAGATGACCGGTCAGGCAAAGGATAGTTTATCTTGTATTGATCACCAGTACCCAGTCGCCAGCGACCTTTTTTGATGAATTGGTTTATTTCATTTTTTGTAAAAACATATCCATCACGCGCAGAAGTAAGTAAAACTAGAAAGTAATTTTCGGTGCCGTTAAGAAGATCTACATATTTTTTCCCTAATCCCCAAAATGGCTTTTCAGACCGACTTATTTTTACTATTAGAAATTGCCCTTTGAATAGGAAATAACTTCGTCGTCGAAAAAATTGTCGATATGCTGCATATAGCGTACTGTTTTGGTCAGGTTCCATTGCACCGATCGCATCCACAAAAGCTTTAACTTCAGGTTCCATGTTTCCCCTCCTTCAGGAAATTCGGGAAAGATCTGTTTATTGCTAATTGATTTCAAATATATGTCACTCCATTTTCAAAAATTAGCCTTGTAAATTTTAAAGAGTTGGTCAAGAGCTTCTTGAGAAAGCCGGATGGACTGGCTCTTTTTTCCTTTTATTTGCCTTGAGGAAGATCCATAGGTGTCAATCTGTAGAAACTTTTCTCCGTTTTTATCTCCAATAATGGCGTAGGTGGCGTTAACTTCAGTATGCTTGCCTGGAACATCAAATTCTATTTTGTCGAAACGTCTAACAATAGCCATATTTCCTCCGGTTAGAGAAGTCTTTGGACCTCCAAGGGACATTCTATTTAAAACCTTTGGGATCAGGCCAGCCTTTTTGACATTCAGGTACCGAATATCGAAAAGTCAAACCCGACCCATAAAGCCCCACTTCATTCTTGAGAAGCGCACACAACCGGCTCCAAACTGGGCGTAGGCTCCGCTTCGCTCTTCACCAGCAAATGATCATTATTCAAAAAGAACACGCAGGTCATGACGAGAAACAACGCCGATACGATGTCAGTCAGTGTGTCGGAAAAAATATCTAAAATCACATTGTCCGGGGTGAAAATGAACGGAGCAACCACAACAAGCCCCGCGATCAACCCCATGATCCCGATGACGGAAAGATAGCCAAACACCCGCCACCATTGCCCCTTGACGATGCCCTTGGAATAATCCAGGGCTTTCTTCCCCGAAAGACCGCGAAGCGCGACAACATAGACGAACAGCGAATAGTAGAGACCCCAAATAATACCGGGGATGATCAGGAGAAGGCACATGCCGACAATGATCAGGCCGGCCAGCAAACCGGTCCCGATCGTGGCGCCCCAGCGGGAAAGGGCGTGACGCAGAGCCTGCTGCCAGGTAATCGGCTGGCCGGCAAGAGCGGCCTCGATCAGTCTGGCCAGGGCCAGGGTGGCCAGGACGCCGAAGAAGAACTCCGTCAACTGGATAACCTTCATGTACATATTGAAGCCGCGAAGGCCGTGCTCTTCAATCAGATAGTCAACCGGGACAAAGGACAGCCCGATATTGATCGGGACATAGACGATCAGAACAATCGGCAGAATGCTGCCAAAGTTTTTGCGGTAGAGCTCCCAGCCCACGGTAATGACCCTGCCCAGGTCGTATCTCGTTGAATAGATCTCGTGTTTCATGGTTGTTCCTTTTTCACTTCCTGGCTATCGTCGAAAAGATCGCCGCAGGTCGGTGCTATAAAGTAAGGATGAAGGATGAATTATGAAGTATGAAATAACCCCGAAAACTTTAGTCTTTTTTCGAATTCTTGCACTTCTTTGCAATAGCAGTGAATATGGCCAGGAGTTCATTGCACTCGTTCTGCAGCGGACCGAGAACGGCAGGTACACTGATACGAGTTTCCGCCATCAACTCGAACCAGTAACTGGTTTCATCGAGTTCCTTCAGACAGTCACCAATCTTGGCAACAAATTCAGCTTTCGAACGTGCGCGGAATGCCTCACGATAATTCGCCCCGACCGAGGTGCCTGATCGGAGGACTTGCTTCCCCAGCACCTGAGCTTCCGTTGATTTCGGCAGCGACGAGTACAAGCGAATCACCTGAATAGCAAATTCCTTAGTCCTCTCCCGCAGCCGAGGAGAATCATTCACCATTGAAGATTCGGCATTTTTTTCAACCTTCATAATTCATCATTCATCCTTATTTTTTGTATGAAGGATACAAAAAAAGGCCCCCCGATCAGCTTAAAGCTGACACGGACGGCCCATTTTTCCCCACAACAAATATTCCGCCAGCGATCCCATCTTGCAGGTCTCCTAATAGCATCTAATTTCATCAATAAAATTAGCCTATTTTTACACCCGGCAGAGCTCTACTGTCAAGATGAGCAAAAATTATATAATTTGAATTAAAGGGGCTGCCTACATTACGGCGGAGGCTTCTCCGCGACAAATGAAAACCCCTGATCTCGCGGCACCATCTCTCTGCTGAGAGTGGCGCGAAAAATCAGGGGTCGTCAAAGAATAACCAGCAAACCGCGCAAACCAGAGAAAGGACAATTCCTGCCCTCCCTTAACACCTAAAACCGAACACCTGTCTTCACCACCGAAGTATTAAGTCTATTCCTCGTAATAATCCGGCGGAACCGGATAATAGCCCCGCGAAGGCGCGATGCTGCGGCCGCTGCTTCGCCGTTGTCCGGCCACGGGGATCTGGTTGCCCTTGGCATACATGCACTGCTGATAGGCGACGTCGTAGCGCCGCTGCGCATCCCAGCCGGTGGCCTGGGCAGATTCCGCCCCGGCACTGGATCCGATCAGCAGACCGCTGGCCGCACCGATGCCTGCGCCAAGACCCGGATCTCCGGCGGCGGCGCCCAGGGCCGCGCCGAGACCCGCGCCGATCAGCGTGCCGGCCACGGAGCCGCCCACGACATTCTGCTCGGCAACCTGCTGTGGCGACTGTCCGATCTGATAGCCGGCCCATTGACGACAGAGCGCATCATCGCCCTGGAACTGCTCGAAGCTCTTGCCGCTGCCCGGCAGCACCATCACACTGGGACCGGTCGGCACATACACGCACCCCGCCACCGCCAGCAATGCCAAACCGGTAAGAATAGTTTTCAAGGACGTAGACATGGTTCACTCCCCTATTGGTCCGGCGGCGAGGAAGGAATTTCCTTCGACCAGCCACTCGGACAACGTTGAATGGTAGGATAGTAGCCTTCGGGATCACTGCAGCGGTACAAGTAATTCGTCTCTTCCGCTTCCTGGCCCTTTTCAATATATTCGGTCGGCGCCTGCTCGATAACGACAGGCGGCGCGGAATAATAGGGGGCGTAATACGGATAGTAGTACGGATAGGAATATGGCCAGCCCCATCCGGGATACCATCCCGGACCTAGCCAGACGCTGCCGCTGAAGTGGACATTCGACCGATAATAGGGATAGCCGCCATGCCGATAGCTTCGATAAGGGTAGCCTCCGGACCGGTACCCGCGGGTATACGAACCACGGTACCCGTCATGCCGGGTAAAGCTGCGCTGCGAAGAGTAGCTGCGCGGCTGGGTCCCGCGCTGAAAGGAGCCGGGAGAAGCCGATCGCTGCGAAAAAGACCCCTGGGAATGAGAACCCTGGTGCCGGGGCTCGCGTGCGGAACCGGGCGGCGGCATCGTCAGCAGAGTCGCCAGTGCGGCAAGTGCAACAATCATGGCTTTATGCATTTCCGTCACCTCCCGCATTAAACATTCAGTATAGCAATTATACACCAAATCAGCCGGATTATGACCAGCCTTGTGCAGCCAGTTACAAATCTTTACCCGGAACTGGCCCGCCCTTCCCTGGCCGCACAAAACCTGTATACTGACAGTAGCCTTGAAAAGATCATTACCAGACAAACGCGGGTATTTGTTTTATACTTGGAATAAAACCGGATCAGAGCACTTTCCCGGTCGTGACCCTGCCCAAGTTGCAGTAGGTCCATTACCGTACTTTTCGCGAGGGATACCATGAATACCGTAAAACTTTCCATTCTTTTTTCCCTGCTCCTGGCTGCCGCCAGCGGATGTTCCGGCACTCAGCCGCAGACGCCGCGACTGCAGGGGGCAGTGCTGCATGACTGTCCGGACAGCCCAAATTGCGTATCCAGCCAGAGTAATGACCCGGATCGCCACATTGCCCCGCTGGAATTCACCGGGACGCCCGAGGAAGCCTTTGCCAGACTGCAGCGGATCCTCGCGGCACGCTCCGATACCCGCATCGCTATTGCGACACCCACCTACCTGAAGGTCGAGTTCAAAACAATGCTTGGATTTGTTGATGACGCGGAATTCTACCTGGACGCAGGGAAGAGCGTAATCGAATGCCGTTCCGAGGCCCGGAGCGGCTATTGGGATCTGGGGAAAAACCGTCGGAGGATGGAAGAGATCAGGAAAGAGTTTAACCCGCAAATGAGTGATGCTCAAAAATAAGGGCGCATCTTTCCCACAAAAAAACCCCTGCATTTCCGCAAATCTCTCCGGGGAAAGACGAGCGGAAATGCAGGGGTCGTATGAGAATAACCAGCGGATACTGCTGGGGTTGAGATAGGGATTCGAACATAAAGGCTAACCATATAATAAATTTGAGTAAAATATATACGCCGGTACTTATATACCCCAAAAACTACCCCTATGAGTCATGGCTTCCCTCCCGGTAAAGAGTTGATTTCAACCATTCTTATATTGGAAAGCCTCGCTTGCGAATAACTCGACACCCTTTCCCTGGATATGCTGGCGCAACGGCTCGGACCAGTCTTCTGCATCAAGAAGGTCAACTTTGAAAAGGTCACATTTGGCCGCCGACCCACTAATTCCGCAAAAATCAAAGTGCGGAGTTAATTGACCCCCTTTGCTACATTGAAGCAAACAATGATGCAAACAGGCTTCTTTTCCTCATGATTTGCTTAACGATTGCTTCAGATGCCAAAGCGCACTCTGTCCATGCCCATCCTGGTAAATAAGTCCATCGGCCTCCAATTCTTTTTGGAGTTGATAGCGACCTGCACGTTGATAAGGACATTCAGCAACGCCTTGAATGCCTTGTCCACCTGCTGGCCCGGAAATGTCGTTTTGAACTCCCGTAATAATACGCTTGAACTATCAGTTCCCTTCGTGTATTTATATAAATAAGAACTTGGTGCCACGGTGGTGTGAACAGCTACTGTTCGCAAACCGGCGTGAGTACCGGCAGCATTAAAAGGGTTCCAGCGAGGTGAGCAGTTACTGCTTGCTGCCGCTGGAGCTCTTTTGTTTTATGGGTGATATTTCAGCCAGTCATAAAGCCTGATGGCCCGTTTGAGGTCGGTTTTGAATGCCTGTTCTCCCGTGGTAAGCGCAGAGGGGTTGGTTTTCAGTATTCGGACAAGGAAGGCGTGCAATTCAGCAACATCGATGTTTTCTTCCTTGAGATGGGGCAGAACCTGAAGGCATTTGCCATCTGGCAATTTACTGCAGATGGAAGCAATTGTCTCTTGCCGGCAATTGTGTTTTTCCCGATTTTTTTTAATCGTACTGGAAAGCAGGTCATCAAAGCTGTTTTTGGCTTGGATCGCCGCCTGCACACGCTCCGGCAAATCTCCCGCATACTGGGAAACATACTTATATATCGGTAAGTTGTTGCTGTTGTGGGAGAGCAGCGATGGCAGAGCTTTCCATATAACACATTCCGCATCAAAATCACGGTTATCGAGAACTACATCAGAATATAATTCATCCGTGGCAATACCCGCATACCCCTTTTGACCAAAATCGGCGAGCACCCCGACCCCAATTACTACCTCGACATCTTCAAGCTTTTCATCTTCCAGTCCGACTGTCCTGATCTTGCCAGTCGGCTTGTTCGTCAACACCAGCTCATAAATATCTTGTTTTAGCCGCCGCAGCATCGGGGCATTGTATTTTGCCTGGTTCTCCAGCATGGCCTGATACAAAACCTCATAACTCTTTAGGCGAATCCGTGTCATTTCAATGGACTTACCACCCTCAAACGATTTGCTGTAGGTGGAAATCTCCTCGGATGCTCCGTCTTTTGCCCGTTCGACAAACATAAGGCGCTCTTTGATCTTGTCGAGATTTTCGGTGGAAAGGCATTTGACGATTGATTTCAGGATGTTTTCAATGTTGGTGTCATTGATGGAATAACCGATGAATATGATGGGATGTTCGAGGAAAATGGTCAGAATCTTCGCTGCCAGATAGGCATTCTTTTCCGAGAAGTCGGCATAATCGGCTTCATTGATAACGATGGATTCCGGCTTCGTGCAGCAACCGTGAATCTTGTAAATTTCGGAAATGCCATGCAGGGTCGAAAACAGCAGTTCTTCCTGACCGATGTATTTCGTGTAGCTGGTAAAGAGGTCCTCAATAAAACTGTCGTAATTGGTTGTCAGCACCCCGCCGATACTGCGCATTTCAAGCTGTTTGAAGAGCTGGATTTCAGCAGAGTATTCTGGATTGTGCTCATGACTCTTGACACGCATGTAGCGGGCGATTTCGATCTTGAACGGCGAGACGGCGCGGCGCATCTCATCTGATGATTTTTCCCGGTGTGCCTTGAATTGATCGTCCTTAAACCAGCGAAGGTTGAAGTCAAGTTCGATCAGTTCCGCCACCTTTGGCAGTAACCCATCCTTGCACTCAAGCCCTTTTGCCTGCTGCACATACATTTCATAGGCAAAATCATTGTCAGCGGCAAGTCGGGCAAATTTACGGAGCAGTCCCTCCCAGTTTTCCAGGCCGAGATAACGGATCGACATGCCGGAACCGATAAACAGCATCGGCAGATGATCGGTTTTTTTCAGGCGTTTTAGAATGGCGTGCTTCATTGTAACTCCTGTTGGGAAATACACCTTAGTGGACGCTGTCGGTTTGGGTCATCTTACCTTCACTTGTCCGTTCATGAGCATCGGGAGGAGCCAGTCGCGCAGGGAGGAGAGTTGCTGGTTTTCCTGTTCCAAGATATCCTGTCGTTCGAAGATGGACGCAATTGTTTTCGTATAGGTATCGACAATTGTATCTTTTGGCAAACAGATCAATACGGTTTTCAACACGGCGCCGGACACTTCTTTGAAGGTTGACCCTGAAGCGTACTGAACAATAGTTTTCATCGAATTTTTCAGCACGTAGTAGACAAAATGGGATGAATATCCTTTGTTGGGGATGATCGATTTGAACCCTTGGTTGGTGGTAACCGGAACACGTGCAATCGCCATATAACCGATGGGAGCCCTGGAACTGAGCAAAACGGTCCCTTTGGGATACAACTTCAGCGATGCGCTTTTAATGCCAAGCTCCGTTACACCCAGCTCACCCCTGCTGATGAATTTATTGCCGTTACTATTTGCCAGATCCTTTGGCGTAATCCACGGGGTGCCATCTTCCGAAAAGTTATTCGGATCTTCCGTGGATGGGGTACTACCGCCAACAATGTCGCCAAGGTCAGCCAGGGAGCCGCATTCCCACCCCTCCGGAATCTCCCGTTTCAGCTTCTTATTCCAGACCATCTTCCCGCCGCTGGATTTGTAAGGTTTGCTGTTCTTGTCGGGGAAGTCGAACTGCACAAACCAGTAGTCGTACAACGTTTTTGCCGTGGCCTCTAGTTCGGCATTGATGCGGTTGTTGAGGTCGATTTTGGATTCCAATAAGAATAAAAAGTCTGCTATGGGCTTTTGAAAATCAGTATCGATATAAGGAACCAACAACTCATGCAAATCGTTTCTGTTTACACCGGGCACTGTGCTTTTATCTGAAGTCTTCAAATTACCGAGACATTTCAAGAGGAAGAAGACGTACTTAGGATAATTCCCTTTGAAGTCGGTAACATACAGCGCCGTATTGTGAGGCCAGTATTTGCCGTTGATATAGTACATTTCTCCAAGCGTACCGTATCGACCGGTGACTAATCCTTCCCCCTCTGCCTTGTATTGATCATGGTATCCGGAAATTCCGGATGAGCTGACAATAGGATACGGACCCTCATTGCGGTTATAAGATGGGAGGTCGTAACCTCTCTTGAAATTTACAATGTCACCCAATCGTTTTCTGGCAGGTTTACTCATACTTCAACCCCGTCAGCTGCTTCTTTATCTCCTTTTCCAGTTCCTTGGACTCCCCGAAAAGCTGCTCAAGGTTTTTCTGGCAACCTGCCATCTTCGCCGCAAATTCCTTCTGCGTAATGTCGGTGTACTCAATCTTAACATCGAAATACTGTCCGGCGCTTAGGGAGTAGTTCTTCTCCATGATCTGATCATAGGAGACCACCACGGTGAAATCCTCCACCGTCTTGTGGTCGTTGAAGGTTTCGATAATCAGCTTTTCCTCTTCCACCGACAGCAAGGTTTTCTGGTTTTTACCCTCCTTGACTGTGGTCCCCAGCTTTGAGGCGTCCATCAGGACAATATCACCCTTGGTATTGGCTTTATCCAGAAAGAGCACCGAAACGTTGGTGCCGGTGGTGGCGAAGATGTTGCTCGGCATGGAGACCACCCCCCGCAGCATCTTTTCTGTTACCAGCTTTTCCCGGATCTTCTTCTCGATGCCGCTCTGGGCGGTAATGAAGCCGGTGGGGACGACGATGGCGGCTTTACCCTTGGCAGACAAAGAAAACATGATGTGCTGGATAAAGAGCAGATAGATTGCCATCTTGTCTTTATCCTTATTGGGTATCTTGGGAATGCCGGCAAAAAAGCGGTTGTGGTTCTGCTTGGTGTCCAGGTCGTTGCGGAAGTCGCTGAAATCCAGCTTGAACGGCGGATTGGAGACGACGTAATCGAAGGACTTCAGCTTGTCGCCGGTCTTATGGTATGGGGTCAGCAGGGTATTCCCCTGAATGATGTTCTGGATGGAATGGACCAGATTGTTCAGGATCAGGTTAAGCCGCAGCATGCTGGACGACTTTTGCGAGATATCCTGGGAGTAAATGGTGCAGCGGTCCTCGCCGATGGCGTGGGCAAGATTCATGAGCAGGGTACCGGAGCCGGCCGACGGGTCGTAACAGGTGACATTGCTCACCGGCTTGTCCACCAGGATTGCCGCCATGATCTTGGCCACGGCATGGGGGGTGTAGTATTCGGCGTATTTGCCGCCGCCGTCCTTGTTATAGTCCTTGATCAGGTACTCGAAAATGGTGGAAAAAAAGTCAAACTTCTGGTCGAAGATCTTCTCGAAGCTGAAGTTCACCAACTGGTTGATGATGGCGCGGCAGAAGTTGTCCCGCTGGGAGCTGTCGGTGATGAAGTTGGACAGTTCGTCAAACAGAGTCACTTTGGCGCCGGTGCCGGTCTTTACCGAAAAGATGTCATTGTTGAAGATGGCGATATCGCGCAGGGTGTCGTCAAACAGCTTGGCAAACTCTTCCTTGTTCTGCCGGTTGTGCAGACTGGAGATAAAGTGCTCTCTTTTCAGCTTGGCACTGTCTGCGTCTATCCGCATGAGCAGTAATTCGTATTGCTTGTCCGAATACGCGGCTATTTCCTGTTCCCAATTGGCGGCCTTTTTCAGTTTCGGCTCAAGCTCCTTCACCTCGAAGCCGAACTTGTCGTTCATGAATTTGTAGAGAAACACCTGGGTAATGATTTTGAATTCATTGCCATCGTTCCCCAAACCGTAGGACGCGCACACTCCCTTGAGGTTGTCGATCAGTTCCTTCGTTTTTGCCGTAAAATCCCTGGTTACCACGCAGATACTCCCTGATATTCGTTAATGTACTCCTGCGACACGCAGGCATTGATGTATCGGGCCGATTCCGGATCAAGCTTTATCTTTGCCTTGCTGAAGCCGCCAATGACCATCGGCATGAGCATACTGCCGAAATAGCCTTCGTTTTCCAGCAGCCGGGTATTGATCAGCACCTTGTCGTCTGTCTGTTTTTTTATGTCGAGCAAGGTGGCATGAATCGCGCTTTCCCGTTTCGAGATGGTTCCTTTTTCCAAGATCCTCTTATGGATGCGGGCATATTTGGCGTCGTTCACATACTTCGCCTTCAGCAGGTTGTTCCTGCGGTTCAACTCCGTCACCTTATCGAAGATCTGCTGCAATGAGCCAATATTCTGCTTCATCTCATCCTGGGAAATTTCGTCCAGATTCTTTTTGCCAAAGAGCCGTTTCAACTCTTCGTAGAGGGAGATAAACTCCGGGTCTTTGTGATCAAAGTTCCCCCCCAGCGCTTCCCTGGTCTTGCGGAGCATATCCTTCAACTGGTCAGCAATGACTAGTTCTTCTTCCGAGACTTTACGGAACACGAAGAGCACGTTTTCCAAAGCCACATTGAGCAGATTGGTTGTATCGACGCTGTTCTGCACCGACTCTTTCAGGTTCAGCAGCTCCAGATGCCGGACGGTCTCGTTATAGAGCTGGTTCAACTTTTTAAAATCGGTATTTTCCAGCAGCTCGAAGTGGCCGAGAAGCCGGATGATGTTGTAGAGGTTGCGGGCATTCTCCAGGGCTTTTTTTATCTCCAACACCGTTTTCCGGTCTTCAATCCGGCTGATCTGTTGGGAGAATATTTCCGCGTTTTGCAGGTCATAGTGAAACAGCTTTTCCTTTATGTCGCTGATTTCTTCATCAATCTCTTCCTTGGTCTTGAACAGATTGGAATAGGTCTGCATTTCATCGCCCAGTTCCGCCTGCAACTCCTCGAAGTATGCCTTGTTGGTGGCGTCGAACTCCTTGCGGATGTCGGCAAAATCGACCACAAAACCGTAGCGGAATTTTTTGTAGGGGCGATTGACCCGGGTGAGAGTTTGCAGCAGGTTATGGTCTCTGATCAGCCGGCCAAGGTAGAGTTTCTTGAGCCGCTTCGCATCAAAGCCGGTCAGGAGCATGTTGTACACAAAGAGGAAATCGATCTTCCCGTCCTTGAAATCCTCCACCTCCTGTTTACGGTCATCCTTTGAGCCGACATCATGCAGGATCAAAGATGCTGTCAAGCTTGTTTTCTGTTTTTTAAGGTATTCACCATAGGCGACAACCGGGTCGGCGACATTGAGATATTCCGTTGTAACTTCCTCAACCGTATTCTGCACGGGATTGTATTTCGCGATAAACACATCAAACAGCCTCCGGGCCTGCTCGGCGCTGTCGCAAACCACCATACCGCCTATGGAATGGTCTCCCAGGCGGATTCTGCTGTTGATGAAATCCTGAATGATGTAGTCCAGCATCGGTTCGACGAATTTCTCGTGGGCAAAGATAACCCGCTTGTCCGCGTCCCCTTTGAGTATTTCGACATCTTTCAGCGCCTGTTCAAGCTGAATTTTGTAGTTGGTCTCGATCCCTTCCCGGATCAACCGCAGGGTATAGCCATCCGCAATGGAAGCGTTGTAATAATATTTGTGGATATAGTCGCCGAAGATGTCCCGTGAACGTCGGTCGGACAGAATCAGAGGGGTACCGGTTAAACCGATGAGGATGGCGTCCCGGTCGGAATTGAACAAATTGGCCAGGAAACTGCCTGTCGGGTTATAGCTCCGGTGCACTTCATCGAGGAAATATACCCTTTGGATGTTGATGTCGTAATCCTTTGCCTGGAGCAGACCGGTATCATCTTTGAATTTCTGGATATTGACGACCGTAACCTCCCGTTTGCCTGACAGGTTGTGAATTGCCTGCCGCAACCGGAAATTTTTGAGCAACTCTTCCTTAGAATTTACCGTGTGTACCACCAAACCTCGGATGGCAAATTCCCGCTTGGCCTGATTCATCAGGTCTATGCGGTCAACAATGAAATAGAATTTGGGAATAATTCCTCTTTGTTGGAAATAGTCGGTCAGATAGTGAATGTTGTAATAGGAAAGCGCCGTTTTTCCGCTCCCCTGGGTATGCCAGATGATCCCTTTCTTGATGCCGCTATCAAGCTTCTGCTGTATCGCCTTGGTGGCAAACAGTTGCGGATAACGCATGATGTGTTTCTCAACACCGTTGGTTTCCTTCACGTAGGCAAAGCCGTACTGCAACAGCATCGCCAGTCGCTCTCGGCAAAACAGTGAAGTCATCAGCCTGTTTGTCGGGGCAGTGGGTTCTTTGTTGGTGATAAATTCCGGTGAGTGCTTGATTGCGGAAAGGTTATTGTCCTTCAGGACGAGGTTTTCCCTGTCGTCATCTTCCGGCTCCAACAGCAATGACAAGTCTAACGCCTCTTCCTCGCGGAAACAGTTGAAATGTACGTCACCGTAAGACGTGGAAGAATAGAACGCTCCTTGAACTGGCTCTATCGATTCCTGGTCGTATTCCATGTTGTTGGAGAAGACCAGCAGTTGTGAAATATTGATGAACCTCCTGAACTTTTTGTTCCGGAAACGGGCGTGCACGCGATTTCGTTCTGCAAGAATACCTTCATGATTATTCGGTTTTTTCACTTCTATGAAGGCCAGCGGCATGCCGTTGACCAGCAGCGTGATATCCGGTCTGAACTCGTCATCACCGTTTCTACAGGTCAGCTCTGTTGCCACATGAAAGCTGTTATTGCTGAAGTCGCTGAAGTCGATCAGCTTCACCCCCGAACGGGCGGTGAGCATCCGGTAAAATGATTCACCCAGGTCTTCATTGTCCAGAGACAGGGAGATATCTTCCCGCAACCTCTTTATATCACTCACTTCCAGATCCGGATTGATTCGCCTGATACTTTCGGAAAACAGGTCGGTGAAAATATTGGTGCTCTCATCACGAGCTGTTCCGGATAGCGACAAATAGTCGTACCCCAATCGGCATAAATGCAGGATTGCCGGAATTTTCACTCTTGTATTTTCATTGAAGCTCATATCTGGAATCCATTTTCTTTCCCCAGCTCGGCAAAATCCGGGACAGACTTAGTTACCAAAGATGTCGCATGTTGCGGAAAAGCTGCTCGCGCACCTCATCTGCTGGTTTATCCCAAACCTCCGCTAATGCAATCGCCGCACGGTCGGTATCAGACGGAAGGGCTGCGCGCCCGTCTACTTGAGCAAACGGGCCGTCAGATTCAGTGAGAACTCGATCCTGTGGCATCTTCCCCACGAGTCCCCGTCCTTTCGTTCCGTTCAGCATCGAGAGGCAGACACTGAACCAGCACCCAAGCGCAACCGCCCGTTGTAACTCTCGGTAGTTGCCGGAAAACCAATGAAGAATCGGAACGCCCGCATCCGGTTGTGCCTCCAATGCATCGAGAACTTGGGTTGCAGCCCGTCGGCTGTGAATGGAGAGTATTCTTCCACCAGCGCGGGCGCAAGCTTCAAGAATTCTGGCGAACACCATTGTCTGGTCAGGCCAATAACGCCTAAATTCCGGCATACCATCCAAGCCAACCTCGCCAACATAGCGAGTTTTGGACAACAGATTTTCGAACAGTGGCAATTCGCCCTTACGCTCGTGGGCGATTTGTGGATGCAGGCCCAGTGCAGTCCAAATTCGATGCGAGTCGTGACCGAGCCTTGACGATCCGGTCCATGCTGAAGGCGTGTTCGTAACGGAGAGAACATAGATATTCTGCGCAGCGCACTCGGCAGCAATAGAATACGGATCAGGGTAAAGGTCAAGATGGCAATGGAAGTCAATCATCTTACGCCATAAGCCAGGTGTAGTGCCTTTAATTCATCAAGTCCTTGCTGGACCATTGCCTTTAGCGTCGTTCGATTCTCAATCATTGGGTAGCTCAACGCCCCCCCCAGCCAAGAGTCCAAACCATCTGCGGCTACTGCAGCTAGCGCCATGGCGACAGATCGAACATCATCAAAGCCGGCATAGTCAGAGTCGTTCCTCCCAAGATCTTGGTAGACATATCCTGTTGTGTCCTGTTCGCCCCATGTCATGAATGCCGCACGTCGCACCTGACATGGAACACAGCGGCCACATTGGCGATAGTTAAACCTTTGAAAGCGGCCGCAACTGGTTGACCGCACTGCCATTGCATTCAGAAGAGTTTGATCAACGCAGTTCCTAAGCATCTCGCCCTTTGTCTTGTTGGCATATGGGTTTATAATCGACACCCTCAGATCGGCCGCCTCAAGCACGCGCTGAAGTCGCCCAAGAAATTCTGGATGGGCTGTTCGGGTACTCAGGCTTCCGAGCCTGCTACCAGTAAGCGGAGGGTTGATTCCGATGAAGCCGTTCTCGCAGACGTAAAGCGGCACAGCCTCACCATTATGGTAACTATGTAATGTTGTAGCAGCCAATACTCCATAGCAGATAAAGATCAGTGACCGTGCCCGTTGCGACGACTCATCAGCACCGGGCACACAAACATTGTGGTTGAGTTGGAGATGGTTGAGGCCACCGCCTATGCTGGCCGCAAACTCTAACTGCTTCTCAGCGTCCCCCCGAACCGTCTGGCTAATTGCGAACGGTCGCCTGCCTGTAGCTGTAAGATCGATCGCGCCTACTAAGCTGTCCAGTCCACCGGATATGAGTACAACACAATCCTCGTTAGGCCGTACCAGTTCACGTTGCGAAGGTAATAACAGTCCGCCAGTATGAAACTGCAAGCGCCAACGATCTGTAGTCAGAAAAGCGAGCGCTGCTTCCAACTCCGCGGCTTGATGGTTCCAAAAATCCGGGTCCCCTACAGCTACGTCCAATTCGAAATCACGCGTCCAGCCATCAGGGCTTTGGTTACGGAGGCCAGCAAAGTCAGCGGTTATCACAGCCAGGGCAAGTGACAGCATATCCCACGCCCGTGGTGCAGGGTCCAAATGACGACGCAGAATCTCATGTCTTGCCGCATCCCCAGCACTTGCTTCTCCCTCTGCTCGACGCTGCCCGTAGAGGATAACACGCTGCGCTTCATCTGCCCCACATAAATCAAACGTCTCAGGCCCACAGATTAGTCTCATTCTGTATACCCCTCAAAGACCAAGAATGTCTCGCGCAATGCATCTCTCACAACGCGGCTGATTCTGCCCGCACTCAAGCTCCTTCCTGCCTCCCTCAGCTTTCTGAATGAGGCGGAGACCGTCTCCTTCACATAGTCGCGCACCTGTTTCAGTCTGGACACAGCAGTTACGGCACTTGGTGCTTTTTCAATAATTGTCTTGCCAACATCGAGCTGATAACGATGAAAAACGTCTATTGCGGTAAACCTCTCTATAGCGAAGTTCCGCTGGTCATCTTCGAGGTTTAGGAGATCTGCTTCGGGGAACCGCGTCAGCACATCGGACAATGCTTCGCGGATCGAGGTGCGAGCTGCTTCAGCGTCCTGCGTCCCGTCGACCGGCCGCACAGCCTCAACGACGGCATCCATTACCTCCTTCGCAGAACGTCCAGCCAAAAGTGCAGGGTCAAGAGGACTCCCCGGCACCGCGGGCTGACCAGACGCCGCTCTAGCAAGGGCATTTCCGAGCGCACCAGCTGTCGTTGCGGTGCCACCGAACCGAAGAGTCGTGGTGCCTGATCCGCCGTAGCCATTACGGACATAATGCCGAAGGCTACGGCGGAGTGCACGGCCGTCACCGGTGCGTGCGTAGTCTCCCGCGCAGGTTCGAGTACCTTGAAAACGAGCAGGGGGAGCAAGAGGTGCCTGGTGCTGCGCTGGAACTTCGGGCGGGGCATTGGAATCAGAACCCACTCCTTGATCGGTGGGTTCTGCATCGCCATTGGTAGGTGGCGCGCCGCTCGCAGTATCGCCTGCTGGTGGGGCTGGAGTCCACGGAGGCACCATCGGCACACCTGATTTGGGTCCTGCACTAGATTGTGACGTTCCCATTCTCTCTTTTCCCCTTAATGGCTGCTTTCACCTGTCGTGAGACGTGGTTATGCTCCCATCTGTCGAAGATTCCGTTTGCCCATGGCTGGTCTCCAATTTTAGGAATGATGTTGGGCTGGATTTGTGCTTCTGGGCGTTCGCTAAGGAATGCCGCCAACCGTGCACCTTGGGCCGGGTCAGCCTCGGACAGCACTAAGCAGGCATCCAAGATCGGGGGAGCACCCCACTCTTGCTCCTGCCGTGCCCGATCAAGAAGACGATCCATCATCACTGTGGTCTCAGTGCGGGGTACCTTAACGATCCGGTCTTTTAGGGTCGCCGCCATATCGGGATATTGAAGTAAAGCAGCCAACAGTTCGGCAGCTTCTGACGACAGGCGATCTTCAGGTGTTATTAGTGGCGCATGCTCTCGGCTAACGTACAGTGCGCCGCGTAAATCGGTCTCGGCGAGCAGGGGCGGGAGTTTCAACCACTCCTGGATAAAAGGATCGTCCCACGGTGCTTGAAGAGCCAAGTCCTTCCCCGCATTTGCATTTTCTTCCCAGTCAGCAAGGAAAGCTGGTTTCCCGGAGTCACTGGTACTCGCTGCCGTAATCAATTCGGCATATGCTTTCGCGTTCCCTAACCGCTCGAACAGAAGTAGTTTGGCCAAAACAGCTTCATCAACTCCAACCCCTTGCGCATTTGAGATCGTCATGCGGATCGCAAGAGCATTCAAGAAACGCTTGATCAGTCTTGGATTCCCAAGGATTCCAGAGGCAGTTGTCATCAATGGAGCAAGCCGATCAGCAGTATCGAACTTGCCTATGAGTGTGGAGGGAATTTCGGCATGGAGAGACTGTACAAACGCACGATCCACTCGTTTTCCTTGCCATGTCTGACTGAGTTGTAAACAGACGCCCGCCCGGATTTTTTCCTTGGTTTCATCATCGAGTTCGCTGTTCTCCACAAACAGGAGCATCATGTATGCGCGAACTTCCTGAGTCCCAAGCGGTGGCACCCTAATCGGGACCTGAATCAGCTTGTCAAAATAATTTGTGACGAGGAGGTCATCCGGCACACCCTCAAAGTGCTTCCTAACGGCATGTTTAATCATGTCATTATCGGCGGCGATTACAAAGGCAGTATTCTTCAAGAACAGAAATAGGCGGATTGCCTCCAGCGTAGATATCGTCGTCTCGGGCAGGCAGCGATCTAAATCATCGATTAGCACCACAAGAGTTACGCCCAGTTCGTCGAGAGTCTCCTCAAAAGTGTCGCGGAGCGCTTGGATCTCTTTAGGTGGAGATGTCTCGGTCCTCGAATTAAGAAGCCCACCAGAAGCTTCCGCTAGTTCCTCCCCCGTCGACTTAGCATCGTTAACAAGCTTCTCATCGATTCCGCTGGAGAATGCCCTCTGGCCCAATGACCAAATCTCGCTGATAAGCCCTGTTGGCGGGAGGCCGAATGCCATAGACACTGCTGAGCCTGCCACGAGTTTAGCAGTCCGCAACCAGTTCACACGCTTCAAAAGCGCCTTCGCCTTGTCAATGCCCTTCTCACGATTCTTTGCTTCAACTTCAAGTTTTGTGGCTATGACATCCATCAGCGCTGCGCGAGCGTCGTCGTAACCCTGGTATAGCCAAGCGTTGAATTCTACGAAAATGAATTCCCGTTCGCCCTCTTTTGGCTGACGTTTGGACAAAGACGCTTGGGTCAGCTTAATCATTGATGACTTTCCGATGCCCCATGAACCTGACACTCCGATCGAGATCGGGCGACCATGAGCCTGAACAACAATTTCTGCAATTGTCTCAGCAACACCTGCAAAATTAAGAAAGTCACGTTCAG
The DNA here is from genome assembly GCA_009668975.1 of Deltaproteobacteria bacterium. GTDB lineage: Bacteria > Desulfobacterota > Desulfuromonadia > Geobacterales > Geobacteraceae > RPRC01. The sequence goes on from SBEG01000005.1 coordinate 163,024, forward strand.
TTTCGTTATCGGGCCACATAGTATCTATCCTTGTTTTGCGTAAAAATCTTGGATTATCTTGGGTAAAATCCGAGAAACCCCACACATCTGTTACGAATATTCTCGGCAAATATGTTTCACTTTTTACCTTTCCCCGGCTTCTGAGCCAGCGCACTCCCAGCCGCCCTCTTTGAATCCTTGCTGGTCCTGCCATCATTTAAAACCTTTGAAGCCGCAGTAGCCGCCTTCGAGGACGTGACTTTCGATGGAGCTTTGGTTTGAGAGAGAGCGCTACCTGCCGCAGTCTTCGATTTCGGTGAAGTGGTCGAACTCGTCAACGTCTTTGTTGCGCTCGAAGCAGCTTTAGCACCTGTAACTTTCGACTTTGTCATCTTGCACCTCCTATGACTGTTGATTTGTTAGCCTTCGCGCAAAAAAACTAATTGTCCAGTCGATTCGTCATTTTTCTTGTCAAGTCTTTGGATTAGGTCGTCTGAAATTGTTCCGTCCAAGTAACTGATCAAATCAGCCTTGGATATGCAAAGCTCTGACGCTAATTCATTCAATGAAGTCTTGTCACAAATAAGCTCTAAGGCTTGATTAAATAATGTCGGATACTCTTTTGCCCACTCCTCGCCTTCATTTTTCCTCTGGCCCCTTTGATTTATATCTATAAAAGCTCTTCGCACTGAGTGCTGAGATAAAACTCCTAAATTGTAGGCCCTATAAACAAGGGCTTGAATTGACAACTTCCATCTGAACTTTAATTTCGCAAAAGCATCATAATCCCATCGCCTGGGACATTCTAGAATAAATCCGTCTCTTGGTGCCAGAAAGGCCCCGGCAAACCGGTCTGCTTCATTTTCGGTAATCGAGCTTCCAGGCGTGTGCTCCTCATGCAGTACTAGGTGTCCGAGTTCATGCGCAGCATCAAACCTTGCCCTGCTGGCAGTTCCCCCGTAAGCAAGCATGATCCAGGGGCGGCTCCCATCCCATACAGAGAACGCATCCACCTCCTCGCAACTGTTTAAAATAGGGGTAACGATAATGCCCTTGCTTTCAAGCAATCTGGTTATGTTAGGGATCGGCCCGAAACCCATCCCCCAGAACTTTCTCAGTTCCATCGCAGCAATTTCGATTTCGTCCAAAGCTTTAGGCTGAAAATGGAACCCAGAGATTTTCTCCTCGGGAAAAACTACTCCTCTTGACTGCAGGAGATCGGTTAATTCAATAAAAAAATCACCTATACGAACGCTCTGCTTTCGCTTGATCTGGCTCACCGCCCTTTTTAAGCGGAAATGGCAGTGACCAAAATTGATATACTTACTTCTTTCCTTTTTCGCAAAAAAATTGGGAGGGACAGAAAGTGCAAAGGAGATCCGTGTTAATGTCTCCGTATCTGGCCTAATTACACCTTTTTCAATCTGAGAGATGGCACTGGGAGTTTTATCAACCTTCATGGCCAATTCCTTCTTGGAAAGGCCCTTCATCTCCCTCGCGTATGTAATTCTTTCAGGATCGATGAGAATGCTCATTTGAGGGGTCCTTTCAATTTTTCTTACGTTGCCGGTTGAGCGATCTCTTCCGTCTTTGGCCTAATCGCGAGGACTGGTACCGCTTCTTCCTCTTCCCCGACAAAGATATACTCGACCTCGGCAGGTTCTGCTGATGACACGTTGTACAGAGACACCTTCTCGGACCAAAAGTACTGGTCTAAGGAAGAGTCTTTTTCCAACTTGCCCAGAAAAACCTCATTCAGCCCATTTCTCGGTGTTGCTGATATTCCAAGAATGATGTTTTCTAGAGAATGCTCTCTTTCCTGGGGGAAAAGGGGCAATTGAGCGTCATCCGCCAACCCTTTTACCGCCTTGCCAGATGTTGGTAAGAGACCGACTCCTCCGACACGGTGATGATGGATAGTTGCGTTCCCGATGTGGAAGTAGTAATCATTTCCCTTGACCGGAAGAGTTACAGGGTTGCCTTCATTTTCCGCTATTGTACGGATTCTATTCCAGGTGTTCCTCCAAAGCTGGGTTCCAAAAGTCCAATTATCGTTGTAAGAATCGGCATAGAAAGATTGGACGCATGCTTGAACTGAGTCCTTAACGTGAGGGAGAATGTATTGAGAGAGATAAGGGGCGAGGTCTTCAAGTGATGAGATCTGAATCGTTTCCATTGACGAATTCCTCCTTAAAGCAGCTTACGGCTATTATATGAAGGTAAATCGCACAAATCAACAAAAAAATTAAGTGAACTTGAAATAGATGAATAAAAGTAAAGTTGATGTTAGCAGGTTGCTGGTCGGATAAATGGCAGGATGCGCAAGTTCCATAACTGCAAAGGCCCTGAAAATAGAAAAGCCTCCTTTATGGGGAGGCTTTTGGTGGCGGGATTGATACCCGAGAGGTTGCAGGTTTAATTGCCCTTTTTGGACTGCCCGACTTCGCGCCGCTTTAGATTGCCATACGGTCAGCTATGCTGCCGTGGCCGATGGTCATTGACCACCGCGAGAAGTCACCTTCCCGATTCGCCCCCAGATTTTTCAGCGTGGGACTGTTCGCCGCTGCTACCCTTTGCAACGCGTGCAGGTGTGGGTAGGACCTGGACAGATTCACCATCGTGGTCGGCTCTGCTGGGCCAGTCCGTGTGTCTCAAGGAGACGAAGCGTCACGGTACGCTTTATATGGGCGAAATGTACCAGAATCATTAAAAATCGTCAATAGGGTCGTTTTCCATTCGTCCAATCTTTACCTCAAGCCTTCGGATCTTGTTCCTGGCCTTTTTCAGCTCGGTTTCGGTCGATTCCGCGCGACGCGCCTTTTCCTCCAACCCTGCCTTCATCTTCTCAAGCTCGCTGCGTTCTTTTTGCTGCGCATACGCAACCTTCTCCAGAAATTCCAATCGGTATTTCAAGTCTTTTTCCATCTTGCAGGCGTCAGCCACTCTGCGCTGGGCCAAGTTACCTACCTTGTGAGCTTCTTCAATCAACTTCGCGGCTTCATTCACGGCCCTCTTTGATGCCACATCAATCGCCAGTATCCGCCGGGCCTGGTCCCCAGCAAAGAAACCCAACACAACACCGAACAAGCTCCCTATCATTAAATAGGGCCACGCAGCAAGTACTCCGGACCATCCCCGCTCAAGGAAATCGATTACCGTGATTCCCTTAAGCTTAAAATGTTCATGATGGGCGAGAAGATTACCACTCTCTTGGATAGGCGCATTCTCTTTGGCGAAATGGACGATTGCCAGGTGAGGCAGCACCCACCAGTTGAGTCGGGCGAACAGGATCAGAACGACTATGATCACCGCAATCCGTGCGTAATTCATCTGAGATATGCCTCCGTTGTGTCCTTGTCGAAGTGGCCCACTTCCTGGGCAACGATCCCTTTTGCCTCCTCGTAATTGATCCCCCGCAGCTGCAGCTCCTCCATCCGTTCCTGGGCATAGCTGTGCCGGAGACCGTGCGCACCGTTGGAAAAGGAAAGCTCCCGCTGGCTCGCCGCGGTGAAGCTCTGGCTCCAGGCCTGGCCGCCGGCCAGGTCATAATGCTGGGTGTAATGCACCTCCCTGTCGGTTACCTCTCGCGGCTCATCCAGCCGGGTCGCCTCCAGCTGCTGCGCCAACTCCCTCGACAGCAGGACCTCCCGCACCAGGCCCCCTTTCCCTTCAACCGTGTACCGCTCACCCTCCCGGCCGGTGAAGCGCTCCGCGCTCCACTCCCGGTGGCCGGAGGATGGTCTTTCCTCTGTAGGCCTGATGGTCAGGAGTTCGTGGGCACGGAGACCGGCGCAATGGGCAATGCGGGTAGCCAGACTGTTCCGTTCCGACTGGGCGGACGCGATCCGTTCCACCTGGGCGGCGGTGTAGCTCCTGGTGGAGAGGTGGGTCTCCCGCTCGCTCTTCACCACGTCGAGCCGTACCCCCAGGTGCAACTGCATTGCCTGGCGGTCGAGGTCGAGGGTCTTCTGGGAGACCAACGCGGCCCGGTCGGCAAGGTACTGTTGGGCAGTCTCGACGCTCAGTCCGCGGAGATCGCCCAGCCTGTGCTCCTGCTGGTATTCGGCGACCCCCTTGAGGGCCTGCTCGTAATTCCGTGCCGTGCCGACGCTGTGAATCCTGCCGTCGTTCCGATGATCGTGGCGTCCTTTACCCAGGGCGACCTTCTGGGATATGGCATGCTCGGATTGGGCTTTTGGTTCGCGGAAGCTCGGCATGTATTCCCCCGTTAGTTGTCGTCCCCTGGCAGAGGCGGTCCCATTTCTATTGCAACCGCCTGCGCCCCATGCAGTTCCGGCAGCTTTTTGAGATACCGGTCAATGGTGCTGCGGTTGACCTTGCAGCGGTGCTGCACCCGCAGCCACTCGGCCAGGTCGGCGCACGAGGCGCCGGCTCGTTTCATCGCGACCAGTTCGGCACGGTACCTGTCGAGGCGACTCCTGCGGTAGAGCTTGCGCCTCGCCTCGGCGCGGCGGGCACGGATGCGCTCAACCTCCGCCAGTGCGTCAAATGTCTTGTCCCCCTTGCTCATGCTGCTGTCCTCCCCATTGTGTCGCATCGTTCCCCGCAAACCCGCGCTGGTGTTGTCCCCGCGCTGTGTCCGCGCATGCTGACACAGCGCGGTGACTGAGGGGGCGGTATAAGCACCGGCAACATTCGCACATGCCGAGCAGCTGCATATGCTGCCGACGGTAATTACTGTGGCCCCCTCAGTTTCCGCTCCGCGCATCAGCGCGGATAACCAGGAACGCCGGCAAGTGCAGACGTTCCGCCGCCTGGTGTTCCGCATCACGCCGGGACAGGCCGCCGTCATGTTCCATCATTGCGGCGCCCTCCTCCCGCAATTCCCGGAAGTGGCCATTGAGCCGAGCCTTCATGGCGGCATCTCCAGGTCATCCTCGGTCAAAAATAATACGGTCTCTTCGGGGATTTTATCCGTAACAGCGTCACAAGCCGCACTGGCTACGGGTTTGTCTGTTACGTTTTGCAAGTCGGAAACGAAACATGTCGGATGACGTGACGGATAATGTGTCGGATAGTGTGACGGATGATCCGTCACGGTTAAATCCGCATGGTTATTGGTTTGTGACGTTGTGACGGATAATTCAGGGGGGTAGGACAGATATCGTGAAAAGGCTTCCCGGAATTGATCAAGGGTGTACCCTTTGGCGGTCTCTATCCCGATTCGGATGGTATGGGAGAGGATGCCGTATTCCCGGAGACGCTTTGCCACCTGCCGAGGTGTTATTGCATTTCCCCGGTTGAAGGTGGCCCAGGGCTTTTCCTCATCGGCACACAGGAGACGAATCAGGTCGGCCGTGGTTATGCGGTCCCGGTCATCACCGAAGATCTCCCGGATGTCGGCAAGGAGTTCCGTGCCGACCGTCTGCGCCGCGCTCTCGTTGCCGGACAGTTTCAGCGCCGCCGTAGTGCCGAGCTGCAGCCATTCATTGCCGGCCGCCATGGCAATGGCAAGGAGCGGTTCCCAATTGTCCTGCGCCCGGTCGTTCAGGCTTTGGGGGAGCGGTGGCCGGGCCTGCCTCACCTGGTCCCGATAGTCTTCGGCAAAACGCGCCAGCTTTGACCGCAAGGCATCGAACAGCCGCGGTTCGGCATGGCGGATGCGGTCAACCTCTTCGTGGGGCAACTTGCGCCGCAATTCCAGGATGATTGCCCTGTCTATCAGGGTGTCGGCAACGCGACCGATACCCGCTAAGGCCTTGGCCCCCCAGGTGTTGAACCTGGTCGGGGTGAAACTGTCACCCACGGTGCGGATGACATAGGCACTCTCCCGGGTATGGCCGCTGTTCAATATTCCGCGCAGCTCCTCGTTGTCTTTCATGAAGGCGTCAGCCTCGTCGATCAGCAGGGTGGGACACCAGGCGTCGATGGTGCGGTACAGGGCCGCCGGAGAAATGCTGCTGGTGGTGATGGCCCGGGCAGACAGCCGTCCCAGGAGAAACAGGAGCTGCGACTTGCCGCACCGTTTTTCGGGTGCGGTGATAATCGCCAGCGGCGCAACCTGCACCACGTCGATAAACCAGGTCATGGCGGCCCACAGGGCGACCGTATGGGCGGTCTCCCGTTCGCAGACGATGAACCGACGGACCGTGGCGGCAATGTCGGCCAGCAGTTGCGCCGGTTCAACCTGATCCGGCCAAGGCTCCACCTCGGCAAAGGGAAGGTCATCGGCAACGGGACCCTTGCGGGCATCCCTGACGGCTGCATCCAGGGTCGCGGGCCGGACGCCGAGCGCCCTTGCTTCTTGCCTGCGTACCTGGTCGTAGTGCAGGGGGGTGAGTTTTGACAATCTCTCGATTACGGCTTCAAGCGGGTATTCGGGGGATGTGTTGCCGGCGGATGTGGGAGGTGCGGGGGCGGTCGCATCCTCAATACAGGTCATGACCGCCTCCGGCCCGGCCAGCCGGGCCAGGTCGTTGAAGTCGGTATCTTTTTCTGTCCTGGTGGCTGGAAAACGGGGAACGGCAAGCAGGCCCGACACGGCCCGCGCCGCTTCAATGGCTTTCGTCATGCCGGGGTTTCCCTCCGTGGCGTGATCGTCATCGGCGCACAGGATGAGAACGGTGTCCGGGTATTTCACCCGCAATGCCTCCGCCACCGGTTTCAGGTTGGCGGCCGTGAAGGAGCAGCCCACGGCATGGCCGGTGAGTTCATGGAGCGTGGCGCCGGTCGCGTAGCCTTCTGCTATCAGGATTCTGTCGTGCGGTTTGCCGATGGCGTGGTAAAAGCCGGTTATGGCTGTGCCGGCCTTGAACCTCTTGCTTCCATCCGGCAGGATGAATTGCAGGCCGTGCATGGTCCCGGCGGTGTCCCGGATGGGGACCAGAAGCGCTTCCCGCAGTTGCCGGATGCCATGGGGCTTGATCGCCTTTGCAACAAGGTAGGGATGCTTTTCATCAGCGTCCCGGCCTTTCTCCCAGAGATACGCCGATTTCTCCCGGCATTCCTGCCGGATCGCCCGTTCCATCTTGGCGGCCTCTTCCTTTGCCTGTTTCACCCGGACCAGGAAGGCGGCCTGCTCTTCCGGATTCCTGTCGGAGACGGCCTGCCAGGTTTCCGAGATGCCGGAGCGCCAACAGCCGAATATGCCGCCTGTGCCGTCATCGAAGAGTTTGCACCAGCCGGCCATGTCGTTCTTCCGGTCACTGGTGGCAAACCTGACTATTTTGCCCGGCACGATGTCGGAAGGGCGAGGGGCGCCGCCTGTTGCTTCCCGGATTGCGTCGAGAAAATTCTCAATACTCACAGGCCGTCCCCTATGTGGGCTGCCCTTCGATAAGTGCCCGGATATCTGAAATTTTCCAGGCCGTAATCTTCGGGCCGAGCTTTACCGGTTGCGGATAACGACCGGACTTAACCCCGGCCCACCAGGTACTCTTGGAGACCGGAATAATTGGGGGAATCGGGGGATTGGCCTTGGGATTGCCGATGATGTGGGGGAGCCGGACAAAGCCCGTCTCCGGCAAGGTTGGTTTTGGTGCGAGGATTTCCATTTGATCTGCCTCCATGGTTTCTTTGTTGGATTAACAAAAAAGGCCATCACCCTTTCAATCAGGGCAATGGCCTTTGCTTAAAGACACGAAGTCTTGTGCCGTGACCTTGACCCCGCCATGTAAGCGGAATCAACATATGTCGGACGGCATTATACCAATTCAAACGAGAACGTCAATAAGAATTATCAGCTAAAACCTTATTAAAACAATATGTTACAGATAGAAAACATGGGAAACATGGTGAACAATTACCATCCGAAAGGGACGTGACTACCGGGACGTCCAACCAGTTAACTGTATAACCTTCGCCCCGCTCTTGAGTCCGTCCAGATAATCGGCCCATGCCTGCATCATCTTCCGGCGCTCGGCAAGGTGAGACGTCCGATTATAGGCTCGGCCGTTCGGGTCTTTGACTGCGTGGGCCAGTTGATGCTCAATGAAGTCAATCCGGACCTGTAGGACCTCGTCGAGGATCGTCCTTGCCATCGCCCTGAAACCGTGGCCGGTCATGGTGTCCTTATCATATCCCAAGTATCGCAGGGCGGCATTTATTCCGTTCTCGCTCATCGGTTTTGAGGCGCGACCAGGAAAGAGATACTTCCCACTCCCGGTAACCGGCTGTAGCTCACGAAGAATCTCAACCGCTTGCTTGGATAGGGGGACAAGGTGCGGTTGCTTCATCTTCATTTTTTCCGCCGGGATGTTCCATTCGGCATTCCCAAGGTCAATGTCAGCCCATTCCGCTTTCCGTAGCTCCCCTGGACGGACAAAGACGAGGGGGGCAAGGCGTAAGGCACTCTTCACGACAAATCCGCCCTGATAAGCGTCTATCGCCTTCAGAAGTCTTGCCACCTCTTTCGGGTCCGTAATACTGGCATGGTGCTTTACCCGCCGTTTTGAAAGCGCTCCCTTCAATGCCGTCGTGGGGTCTCCATCGGCCCGCCCGGTCACCGTGGCATACCGGAACACTTGGCCGCAAACAATCTTGATACGGTATGCCGTTTCAATCACTCCCCGGGCCTCGATGTTCTGCAGCATCCGCAAAACCTCAGGGGCCTTGATTTCCGATATGGGTCGGTTGCCGATAATCGGGAACACATCCTTTTCAAGACGGCTTATCACCATAACAGCGTGTGTCGGGCTCCATACCGGTTCATTCTTGCCGTACCACTCCCGGGCCACAACCTCGAAGGTATTCGCCGCCTTCTCAGCATTTGCCAACTTCCTAGCCTTACGAGCCTCTCCAGGGTCGATGTCAGCAGCTATCAGGCGTCGGGCCTCTGTCCTTTTGTCGCGAGCGTCTGAAAGGGTTACCTCTGGATACGTTCCGAGAGCTAGGAGCTTTTCTTTGCCGCCGAAACGATACTTAAACCGCCAGCACTTGCTACCGTTCGGAGTTTTCTTGCCGGGTGGCATTACAAGAAGAAATAAACCGTCACCATCGAAGAGTTTGAACTGTTTTTCAGTGGGCTTTGCGTTGCGGACTTTAACGTCTGTCAGTGCCATAGGTCACCTCGCTACAGCAGTTTGTTTAAAAGTTTGTTGACGAATGTCGCCTCTTCCTGAGTAAACCGAAGAACGGAGCGTCCCTTCCAAATTTCTATGGTTCCATCCATGACCACCCTCACAGAAGGTTTCACCTCCGTAGCCCCATGTATCAACGTCTCTTTTTTCCTTGCTGAAGAAGGGTCAATCTCTTTATCGAGAAGGAAACGCGCTTCCGCCCGCATCAGACGAGCATCTGACAAGGATACATCGGGGTATTTACCAAATGAGAGCAGTTTCTCTTTTCCTTCAAAGCGGTATTTATAGCGCCACAACTTACGTCCGCTCGTCTCAATTTGGAGAAAAAGGCCTGCACCGTCAAACATCTTGATGGGTATATCGCAGGGTAGGGCTGATTCAATTTCAGTCTCGGAAAGTGGGGAAATTCGCATAGACATGCCGTATTCTCCCTTTACACAAGGCCTTACAGACGTTTCAGGGGTAGTCTATTTTTGGTAGGAGGGGTAGATGCTGCAAATCTACCCCTGATCGGGCTGGATGTCAATACACAATCGTGGACAGCAATAGACGCCAGATAAAGAAAAAGCCCCGATTTCTCGGGGCTATTTGGACACCATCGGATTTCGATGGATAATTAACTGGCGGAGAGATAGGGATTCGAACCCTAGGTACGTTGCCGTACACCTGATTTCGAGTCAGGCACCATCGACCACTCGGACATCTCTCCTCTGTGCCCGGGCATTATCATAAAATACCGGGCGAATGTCAAGCCGCAAGCATCTGCGGCGATTACTTCCGATCCAGTCACTCCCTTCCGTAGCGCTCCGCCAGGTAGGAACTCCTCACATAGGGCCCGCTTTCCACGTGCCGGAAGCCCATGGCCAGCGCCTGTTCCCGGTAGCGGTCGAAGATCTCGGGCGGCAGATATTCCTGAACCGTATAGTGGCGCTTGCTCGGGGCCAGGTACTGGCCGATGCTCAGGTAGCTGCAGCCGGCCGCCAGCAGGTCGGCAAATACTTCGACGACCTCTTCCTCCCGCTCCCCCATACCGAGCATGAGCCCTGATTTGCTCCGCACGGCGGAATCCAGCTCACCAATCAGCCGCAGCACCTGGAGCGAGCGCCGGTATTCGGCGCCCTCGCGGATAGAATAGAGTCGCGGCACCGTTTCCAGATTGTGGCCGAGGATATCCGGCCGGGAGGAAACGACTGTTGCCAGACTCTCCCGGCTCCCCTGAAAATCGGGGATCAGCAGCTCGACCGTAGTGCCGGGTGCGACATTGCGAATTTCATGCACCGTTTCGGCGTAAAGTCCGGCGCCGCCGTCCGCGAGGTCGTCGCGGGTCGGGCTGGTGATTACCACATGGCGCAGCTGCAACTTCCGGATCGCCTCCGCCACCCGGCGCGGCTCTCCCGGGTCGGCCGGGAGCGGCACCCGCTTCGTGACATTGCAGAAGGAGCAGAGCCGGGTGCAGAGCGTGCCGAGAATCAGAAAGGTGGCCTGGTTGTTGCCGTAGCATTCACTGATGTTCGGGCAGTGGGCCTCGCGGCAGACGGTGTGGAGCCGCAAGTCTTCCAAGAGTTGATCCATGTCGCGGTGGGAGGCGGGCGAGATCTTTTTCTGCAGCCATTCGGGCCGACGGGAAAGGCTCATGCTGCCTCCCCCGCAAGGTTCCAGCTGTCAGAACAGTATTTCGCCTCCCGCAGCAGCCCGGCTTTTTCCGTTTCCTCGCTTTTGGGAGTGGAGCTGCGCAGACTGATGCCGAGATGCTCCGCGAACGAGGCCAGGAGCTGTTCCTTCAGCGCCTCCGGCGTCAGTGAGACACCGGCCTCGGCCAGGGAGGTCGCACCGGCGGGCAGCGCACAGCGCAGATAGGGTTGGGCTTGGGCGAGTGCGGGAAGCAGGGGAATGGAGCCGTGCTGGAAGATCAGACCGCGCGAGCGGCGCTGGGCATTGCCGCCGAGCTTGCGGCCATCCACCAGGATGTCGTACTCTTCGGTACCGGCAAAGCAGAGCGGAGTCCGTTCGCCAAACCGCGCCGGACGGGCCGGGGAATCAACGGCAAAGGCCGGGGACAGGCCGAGCCGGCGGTAGGCCAGGAGCAGAAAGCCGCAGAGCCGCCGGAACGACTCCTTGACGCCGACGATGTCCGAGATCTGACCGGGGGTGCAGACGATGCTGTAGGTCAGCTCCTCGGCGTGGAAGATACAACCGCCGCCGGTCACCCGCCGCACCACCGGAATCCCGGCCCGGGCGCAGCCTTCCAGGTCAACCACCTCTTCCGGTTTCTGAAAGCGGCCGAGGGAAAAGGCCGGCGGGCTCCAACCGTAGAGACGCAGCAGCGGCAGGGAACTCCCGGGATCGAAACAGGCGAGCAGAGCCTCGTCCAGCGCCATGTTGCTCGGCCCATCCAGCGGTCCGGTATCGATCAATCGCCACGCCTTCGCTGAAGCTTCGGCGCGCAAGCACGCCACCTCACTCTTCACTCTTCACTCCCCACTCCTTCGCTGAAGCTTCGACGCGCACGCACGCCTTCTTTTTCCTTGTTCCCCGTTCCCCGATCCTCGTTCCTCATTCCTCCTGCCCAGCAATCGCCCACGAACAGCAGACATTGATCTCCCGTGCCGCCTTTGTTTCATCCAGCCGTGAAACCGGCATGGTCCGGGGTGCCTGGAACAGCGCCTCGGGATTGGTTTCTGCCAGCTCGGCCGCCTCGATCATCACGGCGATGAAGGCATCGAGGGTTTCCTTGCTCTCGGTCTCGGTCGGCTCGATCATGATCGCCTCCTTGACGATCAGCGGGAAATATACCGTGGGTGGATGGAAGCCCCGGTCGATGAGATACTTGGCGATGTCGAGGGCATGAACGCCCTGCTTCAGCTGCCGGGCGGCGGAAAAGACGCATTCGTGCATGCAGCTGGTGTCGAAAGGCAGGTCATACCAGCCTTTCAGCCTGCTCATGACATAGTTTGCATTCAGCACCGCCTGCTCACTCACCTCCACCAGGCCGTCCCGGCCGAGCATGGTGATGTAGGCCAGCGCCCGCACCAGAATGCCGAAGTTGCCGTAGAAGTTGGCCAAGCGGCCGATACTTTCCGCTGCCGGTTCCGCGAGATGGTAGCTGCCGTCAGTGTGCTGTGCGATTCGGGGTGACGGCAGGAACGGCAGCAGCTTCTCGCTCGCCCCCACCGGGCCGCTCCCCGGACCGCCGCCGCCGTGGGGCGTGCCGAAGGTCTTGTGCAGGTTGACGTGCATGACGTCGAAGCCGATTTCGCCCGGCCGGACCTTGCCGAGAATCGCATTCAGATTGGCACCGTCGCAGTAGACCAGGGCGCCGAACCGGTGGGCGATGGCGCAGATCTCTGCCACCTGGGGATTGAAGAGGCCGAGGGTGTTGGGGCAGGTCATCATCACTGCGGCCACCTCATTATTCATGGTCTTGCGGAAAGCGTCAAGGTCCATGTCGCCAGCGGGAGAAGTCGGGACAGTAAGCACCTCGTAGCCGACCAGGGCGGCAGTGGCCGGATTGGTGCCGTGGGAGGAATCCGGCACCACCACGAAGCGACGCTGCTGCCCCTGCGAACGGTGCCAGGCGGCGATCATCATGATGCCGGCCATTTCGCCGTGGGCGCCGGCCAGGGGCTGGCAGGAAAAGGCCGCCATGCCGGTGATCTCGGCCAGGAGCTGCGACAGCTGGTGGATTACGCCGAGCGAGCCCTGCACGAACGACTCGCCGGCAGGAAGATAGGGCAGCAGCGGATGGGCTCCGGCAAAAGGCCGGACCGCCTCTTCGGCCGCCTTGGCGTTGTATTTCATGGTGCAGGAGCCAAGCGGGTAGAAGTTCGTGTCCACGGCAAAGTTGCGGCGCGAAAGATTGCTGAAATGGCGGACCACCTCAAGTTCGCTCAACTCGGGAAGCCCGGCCGGCTCGGCCCTGAGGAAAGCGGCAGGGAGGTCGGCAGCCCGGGGCACATCACTCCGCGGGAGCAGCGTCCCGTGACGGCCGGGCACCGATTTTTCGAAGATCAGCTCCATAGCACCTCCTCCAGCTCTGCCGCCAGGTTCTCGATCTCGGCGCGACTGCGTTTCTCCGTCACCGTCACCGTCAGGCAGGCTTCCAGCCCCGGGTACCAGCGGCCGAGGGGAACACCGGCGGCGATTCCTCGGGTCAGAAGTTGCGCGCAGACGCCGGCCGCATCGGTCGGCAGACAGAGGGAAAATTCGTTAAAAGTCGGTCCCTCATTGAGGAGCGATATCCCGCGGATACCGGCAAGCAACCCCTTGGCATACTGGGCCTTGTCGTAATTGAGCCGCGCCAGCTCAACAAACCCTTCCCGGCCGAGGGTCGAGAGAAAGATCAGGCCGCGCAGGGCAGAAAGGCTCTGGTTGCTGCAGATGTTGGAAGTGGCCTTCTGCCGCCGGATGTGCTGCTCCCGCGCCTGAAGGGTGAGGACGAAGCCACGCCTGCCCTCCTTGTCCACGGTTTCGCCGACGATCCGGCCCGGCAGGTTGCGGATATGCTCTTTTTTCACCGCCAGAAAGCCGAAAGAAGGGCCGCCGAAAGTGAGCGGATTGCCGAGGCTCTGGCCGTCGCCGACCGCCAGGTCGGCGCCCATCTCGCCAGGCGTCTTGAGCAGGCCGAGGCTGAGCGGGTAGACGGAGACGACCGTCAGCGCGCCCCGGCCACGGGCTGCGGCGGCCAGATCGCTGAAATCGTCGACCCCGCCGAAGAAGTTGGGATTCTGGAGGATGATGGCTGCGGTTTCGTTATCGAGCGTAGCAAGGAATTGCTGCCGGTCACTCTGCCCTTTGATCGCTGCGATCTCGACAACTTCCACCGCCAGGTTCGCCAGGCAGGTCTGCACGATCTGCCGGGAAAAGGGGTTGACCGCGGCATCCACGAGGATTTTCTTCCGGCCGGTGATGCGCAGCGCCATCAGCGCCGCCTCGGCCAGGGCGCTGCCGCCGTCGTAGAGGGAGGCATTGGTCGCGTTCATCCCGGTCAGGCGGCAGATCACGGTCTGGTATTCGTAGAGGGCCTGCAGGGTGCCCTGGGCGCATTCCGGCTGGTACGGGGTGTAGGAGGTGGCAAACTCGGCCCGCCCGGCCAGATGGTCGACCACCGCGGGAATGAGGTGGTCGTAGCTTCCGCCACCGATAAACGGGATAATGTCGCGCCGGTCCTGCCCGGCCAGCGCTTCCATCCCGGCCAGCATCTCGAATTCCGAGATGCCCTCCGGCACCTCGAAGGAGCGGGCCCGCAGTTCCGGGGGGATAACGGCAAAGAGCTCGGCAATACTGCTGACGCCGATGACAGCAAGCATCTCCCGGATTTGCGCCGGGGTCTGGGGGCAGTAGCCGGAGCGTTTCACGAAAGGCCCTCCAGGTAGTCCCGGTACTGTTCACGATTCATCAGACGCCGCAGTTCGCCGGGGTCGGCAAGCTCGATCCGCACCAGCCAGCCCTCCTCTTCGGGACTCTGGTTGACGATCTCCGGCCCGTTTTCCACCTGCTCGTTAACCGCGATCACCCGTCCCGAAACCGGGGCATAGATATCGCTGGCCGCCTTGACCGATTCGATGGCACACAGTACTTCCGACTGCTTCGCCTCCTTCCCCGGCCGGGGCAGCTCGACAAAAGTGATGTCCCCCAGCTGCTCCACGGCATAGGCGCTAATGCCGACCAGAGCGCTTTGACCGTCGAGCCGCAGCCATTCGTGTTCCTTGGTGAAATAGTAGTCCATGCGCTGATCCCTCCGCGGTGAAATGTGAATTGGCGAACAGCATTCGCCAAACGTAATTCTCAAAAAAATGCTCAGAAACGACCACCCCCAGCCCCTTCTTGATAAGGAGGGGAGCTATAGGTTCACTTGCTGTCTAAGGAAGGGTGAGGGGTGCAAAATTATTCATTGGCCATGCCCCGGACTCCTCATACCTCACTCCTTCGCTAAAGCTTCTGCCTTCGTTGAAGCTACGGCAGACAAGTCGGCGCGCAAGCTGGCTACCTCTTTCCCCTTACCCCTTAATCCTTACCCAGATTCCCGATCCTACTTCCGCAACGACCCATCCCGATAAAACGGCAGCTCCACCACGGTCGCCTCCAGCACGAGCCCTTCCTGGCCGACCTGGAGGGAGGTCCCGATCTCTGCCACTGCCGGTGTCACATAGCCCATGCCGATGCCGCAGCCGAGCATCGGCGAAAAGGCGCCGCTGGTTACCGTGCCGACCTGCTCGCCCTGCCGGAAGATGCCGTAGCCGTGGCGCGGCGAACGGCGAGAGTCCAGCCGGAAGGCCGCCTTGACCCGTTGCAGGCCTTCCGACTTCTGGCGCAGCAGGGCTTCCCGGCCGACAAAATCCCGGCTGAAATCAACGAACTTTTCCAGCCCGGCCTCCAGGGGCGTGGTCGTCTCATCCAGGTCGCTGCCGTAGAGGCTGTACCCCATCTCCAGGCGCAGCAGGTCGCGGGCGCCGAGACCGGCCGGCCTGACCCGTTCATCCGCCAGCAGCAGCCGCCACAGCTCGACAATCCGCTCGTTATCGCAGTAGATCTCATAGCCCAGTTCACCGGTATAGCCGGTGCGGCTGACGATCGCTTCAGTGCCGAGCAAGGTCAGCCGGCTGAAACCGAAGAAGGGGATTTTTTCGATCTCCGCGCCGAAATGCTCCAGCAGGATTTCCCGTGAGCGAGGCCCCTGAAGATCCAGTTTACCGCTCCGGCCGGTACGGTCTTCGAAACACGCAGCGCCAGCCAGAGCATCCTGGATGACGGCAAAATCCTTTTCCTCCGGACCGGCGTTGACCACCACCAGCAGCAGATCGTCCGCCAGCCGGTAGACGGTCAGATCGTCAACGATCCCGCCCTGTTCGTTGAGGAGAAAACCGTAGCGGCAGCGGCCGAGCTGGATCGTGTCGAGCCGGAAGGAAAAGAGCCGCTCGATACCGGCCGCGGCAAGCTCGCCCCGGAAGAGAAACTGACCCATGTGGCAGGTATCGAACAGGGCGGCCGACTCACGGCAGCAACGATGTTCGGCCAGGATGCCGTCGTACTGGAGCGGCATCAGCCAGCCGCCGAAAGGCGAGAGGCGGGCCGAAAGACGTTCATGCTCCCCCAGAAGGGGGGTTTGTTTCAGGGTATCCATAGCATCTCCGTGCTGGCAGAGATTATCTTTCCATGTGAAACCAGTATACCAGCAACCTTGGATTTTTTTCCGCGGCCGGACATGAAAAAAGGGAGGCCGCCTCGTACCGGCGACCTCCCTGTCCCTGCTTTCCGTCGACGCAACGAAGCGCCGGCCTGAAATTATCTCTACTCGACCTTCATCACCACAAACAGCGCGGACTCACCCCGCTGAATGAGAAAACGGACCAGGTCGCCTTTTTTCAGCGTTGCGATCACTTTTGCATATTCCGAGCTGTTCTTGATTGCAGTACTGTTGATTTGTTTGATGATGTCCCCCCGGAGAATACCGGCATCCTCTGCCAGACTGCCCGACTTGACCTCCCTCACAACCACGCCTCGCGTTTCGCTGGTCCGCAACTGCGCGGCCAGCTCCTTGGTGAGATCCGTGACTACAAGACCGAGATTTTCCTGGGTTTGTGCGGCTTGCTGCCCCGTCACACCACTTTCGACCATTTTCTCGATGGTAACGGTCTTTTCCAGGGTCTTGCCGTTCCGGAAAAGCTTGACCACGGCTTTTTTGCCCACCGGGGTAACTGCTGCCAACCGGGGTAGTTCATGCATATCGGTAATAGTTTTCCCATCGAACTCGAGAATGATGTCACCGGCCTGGAACCCGGCCTTTTCTGCCGGACTATCTTTCATTACTTCTGAAACCAGGGCGCCTTGATCGTTTTTCATGCCGAATGAACTGGCCAAATCAGGGGTCACCGGCTGCACCGCAACCCCCAGCCAGCCACGCGTAACCTTGCCCGTATCACGAAGCTGTGTGATAACCGTCTTGGCCATGTTGATCGGAATGGCGAAACCGATCCCCTGTCCGCCGGCAACAATGGCGGTATTAATACCGATCACCTCACCCTTCGCATTGAAAAGCGGTCCGCCCGAATTGCCGGGATTGATCGAGGCATCGGTCTGAATGAAATCGTCATAGGGGCCGCTGCCGATGACCCGGCCCTTGGCGCTGACGATCCCGGCTGTCACGGTCTGGCTGAGGCCAAAGGGGTTGCCGATGGCCAGGACCCATTCCCCCACTTCGATGGCGTCACTGTCGCCGAGGATTGCCAGGGGCAGATGATTCTTGCTGGTAATCTTAATCAATGCCAAGTCGAGCTTTTCGTCGGACCCCTTCAATTCTCCCCTGAATTCCCGGCCATCGGAGAGTTTGACCTTGATTTCATCGGCCCCGGCCACCACATGGTTATTGGTGAGAATGTACCCTTCATCACTGATGACAAAGCCGGATCCCTGGCCGCGCTGCTTCTGCGGGCGTTGCGGCAGGCCCTGGAAATAACGGCCGAAGAAATCGCCGAAGGGGTCCGAACCGAAGGGGTTGGTATACGGCTGGCTGAATTGCTGCGGCTTGACGGTTTTCGTGGTGCTGATATTGACTACCGCGGGCGTAAGCTTTTTGGAGAGTTCGACAAAATCAGGCGGGAAGTTTTTGGCAAATGATGTTCCACCCGCAAGGGTTAGAATGGAAGCGGTCACAACGACCATCAGCACCTGAGAAATTGCTGTGCGCATGGGATGATACCTCCTCTGGATTGTTAGGGCCTGTCACGGAATAAGTGTCACGAGCGCCTGAATGTTACACTTATTCCCTAACAGACACTTAGTAGCACTGTACCGTATCTAATGGTAAAGATGGAGTAAAAATTTGTCAACCAGGAGGGAAAATCCGGACTTTCCGGGATGGGTTTCGCAGAATCAGCGAGTCGTAGTACAAAAAAGCGGGGCAGCCCCCCCGCTCCATGGAGGGTTCTGCCCCGCTCGCTGATACTGCAACCGGTTGTGCCGGAAGCTTTTATCGTTTAATCTTCTTCCTTCAGAATGTAACCAACGCCGCGCACGGTGTGAATGAGCTTCTTGTCTGCGTCACGGTCGATTTTCTTGCGGAGGTAGTTGACGTAGACGTCGATGATGTTGGTAAAGCTGTCAAAGATATAATCCCAGACGTTCTCGGCAATGGTCGTTCTGGTCAGCACCTGATTCGGGTTGCGCATAAAGAATTCCAGCAGCGAGTATTCCTTCGCCGTCAGGTCGATCTCCTTGTCTTTCCTCCAGACCTTGTGGGTAACCGGGTCGAGACGCAGATCGGCAAAACGGATCTCGGCGCCACGCTCCTGCTCGGACCGGCGCAGCAGGGCGCGAACACGGGCAAGCAGCTCGGCAAAGGCGAACGGCTTGGTCAGATAATCATCAGACCCCGAGTTGAGACCGGCAACGATATCCTCAACGGTATCTTTTGCCGTCAACATCAGAACCGGGGTCAGGTGCTTTTTCATCCGCATTTCCTTGACCACCGCAAAACCATCTTTTTTCGGCAGCATCACATCAAGGATGATCAGACTGTAGGCACCATTCATGATTTTCTGGCAGCCCTCTTCGCCATCATAGGCAACATCCACTTCATACTTTTCTTCTTCAAGTCCTCGTTTGATAAAACTGGCAACTTTCTTTTCGTCTTCCACTACCAGAATTTTCATTTTTCACCTCTTCATGTCATTGGAAAATTTTTAAAGCAACGAATCCAGTACAACAATTGAAGGAGGGCGGACCGGGAAACTGCAGTCATCGCGGCGGCCCTTCTATACTGCAAACAAGCACCATTACTGCTCATAGATAATAAAACAGATGTCTCATGAGGAAACATATACCACACAATAACGAGGATGCAATAAGATTCCTCAATTAAAATATCAGCTTATCGGCTGATCTGCCTTCCGGGAGTAATTCGATCAAGCTTGATGGGAAAAAGGATTTTACTCAAGAAATATTTTAATGAGAATTACCGCCATCGACCATCATTTGTCAAGGTTTTAATTGTCAGGCAGCAGATCTTTTGCTATTTTCACTCGTTACACTGAGAGTCTGCTCTCCGCAAGCAGCCGATTGAGCAGGTACTCGTAATTTTTGTCAGTGCGGCACAAGGAAAGGGCTGAGCAAAATGCAAAAAGAATGGCTTCAACTATCGTACGAAGTGCCGGATGCAATGGTTGACACCATCGCGGAGTTTCTGATCGAGCTATCCTCAAGCGGAGTAGGAATTGATAATCGTACCCTGGATACCTTTTCACTGGAGTCCCTCGAAGAAACCCCGAACAAGACGGTAACGGCGTATTTCCCGGACGACGGGACCCTTGAGGAGAAAATCCGTATCATCAAAACTTTCCTGGAAAAGACCGGCCCGAACTTTCCCGGCTTCAGCTACCAGGAGCCCGCGATTGCCCGAATTACCGATGAAGACTGGAGCACCAGCTGGAAGGAACACTTCAAGCCGCTGCGGGTCGGGAAAAACCTGGTGATAAAACCGACCTGGGAAGATTTTCCGGCCGGACCTGAGGATATTCTGCTGGAGATTGACCCCGGGATGGCCTTCGGCACCGGCACGCACCCGACGACCATGCTCTGCCTCACCGTGCTGGAGAAAATTCTCTCCGGAAACCATGGCAAGGAAAAATTAGTAACGGCGCTTGATGTGGGAACCGGTTCGGGTATACTCACCATTGCAGCCGCAAAACTCGGTATTTCGCATATTTCCGCGGTCGATATCGACCCGGAGGCGGTAACGGTCGCGCAGGAAAATTGTCTTCTGAACGGGGTTGCGAAGCAGGTGAGCGTCAGCGATACGCCCCTGGCCATGATCAGCGGCAGTTTCGATATCGTCCTGGCCAATATCCTGGCGGAGGACTTGGTTCGCATGGCGCCGGAATTGATCGCCCGCCTGAATCCGGATGGCTTGCTCGTGCTTTCGGGCATTCTGATTGAGAAAGAAACCATGGTGGTTGACGGCTACGCGAACAGCAACCTGACTCTGACGGAGGTTTGCCGCGAGGGTGAGTGGAGTTGCCTCGTCTTCACACGGAACAGTTGAATGCGACGATTCTTTATCGACGAAAATGCCATCCGAGATACCACCGCAATCATAAACGGTAACCTTTTTTGTCACATGACGCGGGTTCTGCGACTGAAAATCGGCACTCGCGTACTGTTATCAGACGGAATCGGCCGGCGTCACGTGGGCGTGATTGAAAGCATCACCAAGGAAAACCTTGTGATCCGGCTGGAGGAAAGCTCCTCGGAACCGGAAAGGCCGACCGGCCCCCTTATTACGCTCTACCAGGGATTACCAAAGGGCAGCAAGATGGAATTCATCTTGCAGAAGTGTACAGAACTGGGTGTCGATTCCCTGGCCCCGTTCGTGGCCGGACGTTCCATCGCCCAGCTGCCGCAGGACCGGGAAGCCGAGCGACTGGGTCGCTGGCGGCGGATTGTCGCTGAGGCGGCTCGACAATCCAACCGGACAGCGATCCCCGAACTTCGGCCGGTGATGAATTTCGCGGAACTTCTCGCGTCCGCGGACCAGACGGTAAAGCTCCTGCTCTGGGAAGAAGAAAAGGCCAACCGGCTCAAATCGGTACTCGGCTCCCTGCCGCTCCCCGATTCCGTCGCAATCATGGTCGGGCCGGAGGGTGGCCTGTCTGCGGATGAGGTTGCCGCGGCTTCCCGGGCCGGCTTCATCCCGGTGACACTCGGTTCGAGAATACTCAGGACCGAAACAGCCGGAATAGCCCTGCTGGCTGTCTTGCAATTTTTCTGGGGTGACATGGGGTAAGAAGGAATCAAAGGAGATTATGACATGAAATGTCCAAAATGCGGTTATAACAGCTTCGAGTTTCTCAATGCCTGCAAGAAATGCGGCGTGGAACTCGGTTCTTTCAAAAAGACCCACCGCATCAATACGGTGCTTCGTCCCGCTGCCGCGGTTCCAACGGAACCAGCGGCGCAGGCAGCCCCCCCGGTTGCGCCACCGGCAGCTGTCCAGCAGGAAAATCTCCATGAAAACTTTGATCTCGGCTTTCCCGCTTCACCTCAGGAGAGCGTGAAGGATGAGGGGTTCACGGGCTTTTCTTTCTCCGACGAACCGGCACTTCCGGCAGAGGACACCAGCCCGAGAGCCGACGAAACAACGGAGGATGATTTTTCCTTTGGTGAACCGGAGGAAGAGGAGCCGAAAGCCTCAAGCTGGGATATTCAATTCGATGCAGCCGATTCGGGGATGGAAGAGTACGAAAGGATCCTGGAACCGGAAAACATTGCTGGCGATAACAAGCAGTTCGGAGAAATTGCGCTGAATGAAGAGGATGATTTCGGCTCTTTCGGCACCAGCGATTTTGATTTCTCGCCGGAATCAGCGCGGGAAGACATTTTCGGCATGGAAAACGAACTCGCCCCTCCCGCCGCCACGGAGAAAAAACCGCAGCCCAACCTGGAAGATTTTGACAAAGAATTCGAAATGATTTTTGCCGACGAGGAGCCAGACGATTCCGGGAAAAAAACGTCGTAAATAACTGTCAACGCAGCATACTCAACAGTTCCTCGCCCAGCTCGCTTTTCTGCCAGCTCCTCAGCACCGGGAAGGCATCCAGATCGTTCAGGGTCCGAGGAACTTCCTTTGCCAGGCTTTCCAGCAAGGCGTTGTTGACGAGGATCCCGGCGTCGATTCCCAACGCCAGCGCTTTTCCCTCCCGCCAACGCTTCAACTGCTTCAAACGCTCTTCTCTTTCCGCATCCCTTTCCGGTCGTACGGAACGCGCCATGACCGGCAGCTGATCCTCCGGAACAGCACACCCTTGCGCCACCGCTTTCAAAATATCCCGGCCATACCGTTCGACCGAGCGGGCCGGCAGCCCCGGGACGCCGGCCATATCCTGCAAGGTGGAGGGTTTTTTCTCCGCCAGCTCCCGCATCGTTTCGTTGGAAAGGATTTTGAACGGCGGTCGATCGGATTGTCGCGCCCGGTCATCCCGGAAACGCAGCAGCTCCTCCAGCACCGCCAGCGTCCGCCGATCCATCCTGTTCGCCCCTTTGAAGCGCAGAAAAAACGGCTCACCTTCACGGTCGGCGGCACGGACCTCGGAGAGAAGCAGACACTCTTCTTCCACCCAGGAAAGCCTGCCGCGGGCAGCAAGTTCCTTTTCCAGCTGCCGATAGAGGGCGACAAGAAACAACGTGTCCGCGGCAGCATAGGCGATCATGCCCGCATCCAGCGGCCTCCGGCTCCAGTCGGCCTTCTGGTAGCGCTTGTCCAATTCGGCGCCGAAACGTTTTTTCAGCACCGCGGCCAGGCCGACTTCTTTCTCACCCAGCAACTGACAGGCAATCATGGTGTCGAAAAGATTATGGACACTCAGGGAAAAATCCCGGTAGAGGGAGCGGATATCGTAATCGGCACCATGGAAAACCTTGCGAATGGCCGGATTTTCCAGCAGAGCAGCCAGAGGTGAAAGATCCGGGACCGCCAGCGGATCAACCAGAAAAACCTCGCTGGAAGTTGCAATCTGTATCAAACAGACCTTTTCCCGATAATGATGGAGTGAATCCGCCTCCAGGTCCCAGGCCAGCACGGTTTCCCCGGCAAGCTTTTCCACCAGCTGTTGCAGATTTTCCCGCGATTCTATCATTTTCGGTCGAATGTCTTGTTGCTGTTTCATTATGTCCTTCCCCGCCGGTCGGTAACTTCAGGTGAAGACGCGGAATGCGCCCCACCCGAGAACGGCAGTCTCAATAGAATTGTACGATTTTATAGTCGGTGGTTCGTTGGGCCGGAACAAAACCCGCACCCCTGATCAGGTCAATCAGTTCCTCCCGGGTGATACGAAAGGAACAGCCGGCTGCGGCCACGACGTTTTCCTCCAGCATTGTCCCCCCCAGGTCATTGGCGCCGAAAAAGAGCGCAACCTGGGCGAGTTTCGCCCCCTGGGTCACCCAACTGGCCTGGATATTGGGAATGTTGTCCAGTACGAGGCGCGACAGGGCCAGCACTTTCAGATACTCGACACCGGACGCGCCAACGCCGCCCAACTCGGTGTTTCCCGGCTGGTAGGTCCAGGGGATAAAAGCGCTGAATGTTCCGCCCTGCTCCTGCAATTCCCTGATGCGAAACAGGTGTTCCACGATCTCCGCGGGCTGTTCGAGCGTGCCGAACATCATGGTCGCCGTGGTCGGCAGCCCCTGGCGGGCAGCTTCGTGCATCACCTCCGCCCACTCTTCCCAGCCGATCTTGTCCGGTGAGATCTCGGCACGCACCCGGTCCACGAGGATCTCGGCGCCACCTCCGGGAATCGAATCGAGCCCCGCCTCCCGCAGGCGGCGGAGTGTTGCCGCGATGGTCAGGCCGGAAATCCGGGCAATGTGGGTGATCTCGGCCGGGGACAGCGAGTGATTCCGGATCTGCGGAAAACGGCCCTTGATGGTCCGGAACAGCACCTCGAAGTACTCGATACCCAGCCGGGGATGGAGCCCGCCCTGCATGAGCAGCTGGGTCCCGCCCTGCGCCACCAACTCCTCAACCTTACGACAGATCTCCTCCTGTGACAAGAGGTAGGAGCCGGCTGCCCCCTCATCACGGTAGAAGGCGCAAAAGCGGCAGCGGGAAACACAAATGTTGCTGTAGTTCACGTTCCGGTCAACCACAAAGGTAACAATCTTTTCCGGATGAAGCCGCCGCCGCACCCGGTCGGCAAGTTTCCCGACTGCCAGGAGATCAGCTTCCTCGAAGATCCGCAGGGCCTCCTGCCTGTTCAACAGGCTCCCGTTTTCCAGGCGTTCCGCGCAGTTTCTCAGAAATGAATGCAATGGGTTTTCCCCTTCCGGATCAGCTGCTGCCTGGCGGCAATGGCAGAATTATGTCTTATTCTAAGTTGCAGCCAAGATGACACAAAACCCAACCACCCCCAGCTCCTTTAGGACCTTTGGGTCCTCCTATGTAAGGAGGGGAGCTTAACGTCCCCCTCCTATTCCGCTGACAAGCACTTACCTCTGGCAGGAGGGGTTTGGGGTGGCATAGTGGCAGCTGGCATGCCTTTTGGAATTAGCTGCCGAGGATTTCCCGGTAGAGGGAATCCCTCTCCACCGGCTCTTTCCCCGCCGACCTGATCAAGCGCAGGATCTCTTCCCGGCCCATGCCCCGGGGAGACTCGGCGCCGGCCTCATGGCCGATCCGCTCGTCCACCACCGTTCCATCCAGGTCATTGGCCCCAAAGGCGAGGGCCACCTGGGCCAGTTTTTCGCCCAGCAGAACCCAGTAGGCCTTGATCGTGGGGAAATTATCCAGGAACAGACGGCTGACGGCCACCGTCTTGAGGTCGTCCACCCCCCCGGCTTGACTGCTCCGTCCAAACTGCAGCGGCGTATTTGCCGACTGAAAAGGCAGCGGGACAAAGGCCTGGAAACCACCGGTACGGTCCTGGAGATCCCGCAGGCGGGCAAGGTGATCCACCCGGTCGGCAGAGCTTTCCAGGTGTCCGTAGAGCATCGTCGCGTTGGAGCGCAACCCGCAGCGGTGGGCCTCCGCCATGACTTCCAGCCAGCGGTCGCCCGAGATCTTTTCGTGGCAAAGTTCGCTGCGGACGGCCGGCGCAAAGATCTCCGCGCCGCCCCCGGGCAGGGAATCGAGACCCGACTCCTTGAGACTGAGCAGCACCTCCCGCAGCGAAAGGCCGCTGATCCGGGCAAAATGATCGATCTCCACGGCGGTAAAGGCCTTCAGATGAAGACGGGGCGACACGCCTTTCACCGTCCGGAGCATCTCCCGGTAACAGGGGAAGGGCAGATCAGGATGAAGTCCGCCGACCATGTGGATCTCCGTGGCCCCCTGGCGGAAGGCCTCTTCGGCCCTCGATCGTATTTCCTCCAGGGCAAGGAGATAGGCCCCCTCTTCGTCCGGATCGCGGCGGAAGGCACAGAAACGACAGCGGTTGGCGCAGATGTTGGAGTAATTGATATGCCGGTTCACGTTATAATAGACGCGACCGCCGTTTTTCCTCTCGTTGGCCAGCGCAGCCAATTCACCGACCGCGAGGAGATCGTCCGCTTCGAAAAGAAAGAGAGCCTCGGCTTCGCACAGCCGCTCTCCGCTCCGGACTTTGGCGGCAATGGAATCAAGAGAAATCATTACCTCACCTCCGGATTCCAGGGCCGATAGAGGCGGTGCCCGATCCCGAGTGACTCCAGCACCTTGCCCACTACGAAGTCAATCATCTCGGTTACGGTTTCCGGAGCATGGTAGAAGGCCGGCATGGCCGGCACGATCCTGGCTCCCATCCGGGCCAGTTTCAACATGTTCTCCAGATGGATCTCGGAGAGCGGGGTCTCCCGCGGCACCAGAACCAGCGGACGTCTTTCCTTCAACATGACATCCGCGGAGCGCTCCAGGAGATTCCCGGAAATTCCGCAGGCGATCCTGGCAAGGCTGCCCATGCTGCAGGGGCAGACGACCATGGCATCGGCCGCTGAAGAGCCGCTGGCAACGGGTGCCAGCAGATTATCCTCGGAGTAATAGCGAAGCCGCTCTTCCGGGACCTGAAAGTATGCCCGCAGCCGAGTGGACACCTCCTGTTCCGTTCCACTCCAGTCGAAACCCGCCTCAGCCTTGAGTACCGCAAACCCGGCCGGACTGACCAGGAGGGTAAGCGTGTGACCCGCGGCCAGCAGCTGTTCGCCGAGCCGAAGACCGTACTGAACCCCGGAAGCTCCGGTTATTGCCAGAATAATTCTCATAAGTACTTTCTGCCGGGCACTGCTCCCTGTTCGGCTGGAATAGCTGGGGGATCTAGCACCAGAGTTTACCAGAGACCCTTAGTGAAACAACACGTCACCCAGGGTGAATAAAAAGACCGCAATGCTGATGTAACCGTTCATGGTAAAAAAGGCGGCATCGAGCTGCGCCAGATCACCATCTTTAACCAGCCAGTGCTCGTACGTTAAAAGCAGCGCGGCGACAATGACTCCGGCGAGGTAGATAAGCCCAAGTCCCGCAACCAGGAACAGCGCACCGAGCAGACCGAGGGTCAGGAGATGAAACAAACGGGCGGTCAGCAGCGAACCCCGGACACCGAGTCGGGCCGGTATCGAGTGGAGTCCCGCGGAGCGGTCGAATTCGAGATCCTGCAGGGCATAAAGGATATCGAAGCCGGCGACCCAAAACAACACGGCGCCGCCGAGAATGAGCGGAGCAAGCTCCAGGCTGCCCCGAATGGCGATCCAGGCCCCGACCGGGGCCGCGGCCAGGCACAAACCGAGAACCAGGTGGCTCAGGGCGGTAAATCTCTTGCAGTAGGAATATCCCACCAGGAAAAAGAGAGCCAGCGGCGAAAGGACAAAGCAGAGGAAATTCAGACGATACGCGGCATAGACAAACAGGAGTGCGGCGGCAAGGCTATAGAGGGCAACCGATTTCTTTCCGAGCAGGCCGGCCGGGATCGCTCTCCCGCGGGTGCGCGGATTTGCCCGGTCGATCTCCGCGTCTGCCAGGCGATTCAAGCCCATCGCCGCGGTCCGCGCGCCGACCATTGCCATCAGGATCCAGAAGAGCTGGTAAAGGGAGGGCAGGCCCGAGGCTGCGAGTACCGCACCGGTAAAGGCAAAGGGGAGGGCAAAAACCGTATGGGAAAATTTTATCGTTTCGAGGAATGTTCGGAGCTTCCCGATAAATCCCGGCGGCTGGGGTAACGCCATTCCCATACAGACATGTTCCTTCCTGGACATCTTCCCTGACTCGTCACTTAATCTTCAGCGTGCTGCGTAAATCCCTTGGCGAACTTTTACGGCTGCCGTGCCTGAATAAGCAGCCGGCAGGAGCACTGTTCCGTGGGGGTTTTCTACAGACCATCTTTTTTTGTATCACTTCAGGGGGGCTTCTGACAACGGTTTTATTCCGAACGGAGCGGCCTGCCACAATTATAATAGTCTGGAAATGCAGATTGTTTTCTGGTACTAAAGGAAAGTTCAGGCACGCTGATTCACGATTCCGGGACACTGCCGGGCCTGCCAGCCCATTTGACAAGCGCTGATCAGGCTTTACGCTTGGTTATGCGGGTAACGGGTGGAACCGGCGGCTGAAAAACCTAGCCCCCTGGCAGACCCGGCCCATCATACTCTACAGAAACGGGGTGCTCGGTGAAAAAAACATTTGCAGGAGTCCTCCTTTGCGCGTTGGTACTCCTCTGCCTGTCATGCAAAAAAAATCCGTCCGAGACCGGCGCACCGGGAAAAATTCAGGTTGTGGTCTCGCTTTTCCCCCTCTATGACTTTACCCGGACCATCGGCGGAGACAAGGTGGCCGTCACCCTGCTGCTCCCACCCGGCATGGAAGCACACAGCTTCGAGCCAAAGCCTGACGATATCATCAGGGCAAACAAGGCGGATCTTTTCATCTATACGAACCGTTATATGGAACCCTGGGCCGTGAGCATCGCCAACGGGCTCGATCCCCGGAAGACCCTGGTGGTCGACACCAGCCAGGGGGTCCGTTTCCTGCGGGCCGGGCATGAAGTGGAACACGGGCACGGGCACGAAGAGCATAGTGGTGAGGGGATGGACCCGCACATCTGGCTCGACTTTACCAACGCCCAGGCCATGGTCGACACCATTCTGTCCGCCCTGGTTGCCAAAGATCCGGCACACCGCGAGTACTACACCGCCAATGCGACGGCGTACAAGGGCAAGCTTCAGGAGCTGGACAAACGCTACCGCAACGGCTTGTCGCGCTGCGCCAAACATATTTTTCTCCACGGCGGCCACTTCGCTTTCGGCTATCTCGCCCACAGTTACGGGCTCAGCTACGAATCCGCCTATGCCGTCAGCGCCAATGCCGAACCTTCTCCGGCAACCATCGCCCAGCTCATTCGCCAGATCCGGCAAAACGGCCTGCGACACATCTACACCGAGGAACTGGTGGAACCCAGGATCGCCGACACTATTTCCCGGGAAACCGGCGCAACGATCCTCAAGCTGCACGGCGCTCACAACATCAGCAAAAATGATCTCGCGGCCGGGGTCACCTTCCTGTCCCTCATGGACCAAAACCTGGAAAATCTCAGGATCGGACTGCAATGCAAGTAGACATCATTACCATTGACGGACTCTCCTTCGCCTACCAGGGCAGCGAAGTGTTGCACAACATCACCTGCGCCATCAAAGCGGGCGATTATGTCGGGGTCGTCGGCCCCAACGGCTCAGGCAAGAGCACCCTGATTCGCTGCCTCCTGGGGCTCAACCGGGTGGAACAGGGAAACATCTCCCTGTTCGGCATTCCCCAGGAGGTCTTCAGCGCCTGGGACCGGATCGGTTTCCTTCCGCAGGGCTTGCAGATGTTCAATCCGAATTTTCCGGCCACGGTGGAAGAAATCGTCAGGCTCGGCCGATTAGCGAAAAAACGCTTCCCGCGTCGCTTCAACGCCGCCGATGCCGCGGCAACGGCGCAAGCGCTCGAACTCATGGGCATAACATCAATCAAAAACAAATTGATCGGGGAACTCTCCGGGGGGTTGCGACAGCGTGCACTCCTGGCCCGGGCACTGGTCAATGAACCGGAAATCCTGATCCTCGACGAGCCGACCACCGCGCTTGACCCGGAAACCCGCGAAAGCTTCTACGCAACCCTGAAGGACCTGAACGCCAGCAAGGGCACGACCGTCCTCCTGATTACCCATGACTCTTCGACAGTCGGCCTCTATGCCTCGAAGCTCCTTTACCTGGACAAGAAACTGATCTTTTACGGGAGCTTCAAGGAGTTCTGTCTCTCGTCCAACATGACGGAAGTTTTCGGCCCCCAAAACCAGCACCTCATCTGCCATAGCCACTGAAAGAAGGTTCCATGAATCTGGCCGACATCATTCACTATGCCTTTCTCCAACGAGCGATCCTGGCCGGGACCCTGATTGCGGTTCTCTGTTCGATCCTCGGGGTTTTCCTGGTATTGCGCAGGCTGTCGCTGATCGGCGACGGGCTTTCCCACGTGACATTCGGCAGCGTTGCCCTGGCGATGCTGTTCAACTTCCAGTCCGTCTATACCACCATCGCCGCCATCCCCTGCGTGCTGCTTTCCGCCCTCGGTATCCTGAAAATCACGGAAAAGGCCCGCATTTACGGCGACGCCGCCATCGGCATCGTCTCATCGCTGGGGATTGCCTCCGGCATCCTGCTGGCAAGTCTGGCCGGCGGTTTCAACGTGGATCTTTTCAGCTACCTGTTCGGCAATATTCTCTCCATCAGCCCGACCGAACTGCTGGTCACGGCGGTGCTTTTCGTCGTGGTGCTGCTGACCGTGGCGTTCCTCTACAACGATCTGTTCGCCATCACCTTTGATGAGGAACTGGCCGCGACCTCCGGCATCCATGTCGAACGCATCAATGCCATCCTCGTGCTGCTGACCGCTCTCACGGTGGTGCTGGCCATGAAGGTCGTCGGGATCATGCTGATTTCGGCGCTCCTGATCCTGCCCTCGGTCTCCGCCCTGCAGCTGGCCCGGGGTTTCAAGACCGCCATCATCCTTTCCGCCTGCCTGGGAGTGGTTTCCGTGGTCGGGGGGATCTTTGTCTCTTTCCTCCTGAACCTGCCCACCGGTGCAACTATCATCATCATCAACTTCCTCTTTTTTACCGTGGCGTTTTTTGCCCGAAAACTGCTGCGCTGATCCAGAATCCCACCCGGTTCTCTCCATCTCCACAGCCGCTTCCGCCTTTGTTGACAGGGCTGGCGAATAGGCATACTATCGCCGAAGAATCCTCGCGAAGGGAAGCACCGTGAAAGAGAAAACCATCTATTCCTGTCAGAAATGCGGCTACCAATCGCCCAAGTGGCTCGGAAAGTGCCCGGACTGCAACTCCTGGAACACCCTTGTCGAAGAAACGCAGTTTCGCGGAGACAAGCGCACCGCCGATGCGGGAACGGCAACCGTACCGACACCGATCGGTGAAGTGGCAGCGGAAACAGAAGACCGCTTTTCCTGCGGGATTTCCGAGTTCGACCGGGTTCTCGGCGGCGGGATAGTCGCCGGATCGCTCATCCTGATCGGCGGTGACCCGGGCATCGGGAAATCGACCCTCATGCTTCAGGCCATGGACCATCTGGCCCTGCGGCGCGGCAAGGTTCTCTATGTCTCGGGCGAGGAATCGGCCAGACAGACCAGAATGCGCGGCGAACGGCTCGGGGTGTCGGCCAAGGAGCTGTTCATCCTGGCTGAAAACTCGCTGGAGAAAATCATTTCCCACCTGAACAAGTTGTCGCCAAAAGTATTGGTAGTCGACTCGATCCAAACCGTTTTCACCTCCACGCTGGAGTCGGCGCCGGGTACCGTCAGCCAGGTTCGCGAAACCGCCGGGAAACTGATGATGCTCGCCAAGAGCAGCGGGATTCCGGTTTTTCTGGTCGGACATGTCACCAAGGACGGCTCCATCGCCGGACCACGGGTTTTGGAGCACATGGTCGACACGGTCCTCTATTTCGAAGGCGACACCGGACATCCCTACCGGATCCTGCGGGCCATCAAGAATCGCTACGGCTCCACCAATGAAATCGGCGTATTCGAAATGCGCGAGGAAGGACTCCGCGAAGTGTCGAACCCCTCGGAGCTCTTCCTTTCCGAGCGGCCGCTCGGTGTATCCGGCTCCGTGGTGGCCGCCACCATCGAAGGCAGCCGCCCGCTCCTGGTTGAACTCCAAGCCCTGGTCACCTCTTCCACCTACGGTCAGCCCCGCCGGACCACCATCGGGGTTGACCATAACCGGTTGGCTCTTCTGGTGGCAGTCCTGGAGAAAAAAGTCGGGCTCTCCCTGGCCGGTCAGGATATCTTTCTCAATGTCGTCGGCGGGGTCAAACTGAGCGAGCCGGCGGCGGACCTGGGAATCGTTGCCGCCGTGGCCTCAAGTCATCTTGACCGAAGCATCACTCCACGCACCATGGTGATCGGCGAGGTCGGCCTTACCGGCGAAGTGCGGGCCATAACCCACCCGGAAATCCGGGTCCGGGAAGCCGTCAAACTGGGCTTTACCCGCTGCATCCTGCCCAGCGGCAGTTTGAAGCATGTCCGCACCGATGATGTGGAGCTGATCGGCGTTGCCACGGTGGAGGAGACCCTGGAAAATCTCTTTCTGCCGGAGTAATGCTCCCGGAATATTTTCCTTTACTTAAAGGTTTAATTCTCTTAGTATATTAGAGATTTAACGACCCGGGAGAAAAGGCATGGACATTGAGAAAAGAGAGTACTTCAGGGGCATCCTCCTGGAAGAAATGAGGGCCCTCCTCGAAGAGGCGGAAAAGACAGTGTCCGAAATGAACGCGGATACCACCAATTTTCCCGACCCCACCGACCGGGCTACCCAGGAGTCGGACCGGACTTTTGAACTGCGTATCCGGGACCGGGAAAGAAGGCTCCTCAATAAGATCAGGGAAGCCTTGGAAAGAATCGAAAACGGCTCCTTCGGCACCTGCGAAATGTGCGGCGAACAAATTGGTGAAGCACGGCTCAAAGTTCGCCCGGTCACCACCCTCTGCATTGACTGCAAAATTGAACAGGAAAAAACTGAAAAACATTAGCAAACCACTTAGTCAGCAGTAACTCCATCATTTGCCCCGCGCTACAGAACCCGACACCCTATGGCGAGCCCCCCCATGGCCAATCAGGATTTTTATACTCTCTTGAGCACGGCGGTTCAGATAGCCAACGCCGCAAATCTTTCGCCAACTGCCCGGCTCAAAGCCCTAGCCCGCCACATCAAAAAATCTTTCAATCTTCAGTCCGCAACCATCTATCTCCTTGACTCCGAACGACGCTCCGTTTGCCGGATGATATCGTCGGACGGGCCCGCAAAAATGCTT
This sequence comes from Deltaproteobacteria bacterium, assembly GCA_009668975.1. GTDB lineage: Bacteria > Desulfobacterota > Desulfuromonadia > Geobacterales > Geobacteraceae > RPRC01. Next base: position 194,862 of record SBEG01000005.1, read on the forward strand.
TCTTGCCGGATCCCCCTTGGGGAACAGGAAGCCGGCTTGTGCGCCCTCAGGAAAGAGCTGGTTTTTTCCCGGAACGGCACCATTTCTGACAGAATTCCCAAAGCGGAACAACCACAGGGCACCATATTCCTGCCGGTCATATGCGGCAAAGGAGCAGCAGGGGTCCTTGGCTTGGAACTGCCGGAGGACTCGCCCCTCGCCAGCTCTCAGCCAAAAGTACTCCACGACATCCTGCAGACGATCGCCGGCCTTATCTGTTGCAGAGAGCTCACCAAACGCTCGGAAAAACGCATTCAAAACCTTCTGACGTTGAATGAATTGGGCAAGGCGCTGCAACAGTCGATGCCCTTCAAGGAACTGCTCTCCTTCGTCCTTGAAATAACCCATCGCTATTCCGGCTCCGACTGCACAATCCTCCGCACCTTCAACCGGGACGAATTCACCCCTACAAGAATCAAGGCATACAGAAAAAGCCTCCATGCCAGCCTCCCTGCCCTGCTGGACCTTGAGGCGGAGTCCGCGGCACGAATGCTCGCCATGGAAATACCGCAGCTGACCGTTGATTTCATAACCGACGAGGATCTTCCCCCCTCGTTTATCAGTATCCCGCTTCAGTATGAGGGACAAACATTTGGCTGCCTGACCCTCTTCGGCAAAACAGATCCGTCGGGGCAGCGAAACTTTGATGAGGAGGACCGGGAACTTTTCGCCGGCATGGCGAATCTGATCGCCACAACCTTGCTGCAATCGGAGCATAGTCGCCGCATGGACCAGCTCGTACTTGAAAACGATAAAAAACTGCGGGAACTTTCCCTCCTCTACCGTGTCAGCAATGCCATGCACGCCACCACCCGGATCAACCGGCTGATTCAGCTCAATCTGACAGCTCTTGTCTCAGGAGAGTCACATCTTTTCGAACGCGCCATGCTCTTCCTCGTAAACCACCGCTCCGGCGTCATGCAGGGAATGCGCGGCATCACACGCGAAGAAAATCTCAGCAGTTTGCAGCCCTTGATCAATCAGGAAGAGGCCCTTTATACCCGCTGGGAAATTTCCGATGAGGAGATGGACCGCCAGCAGCATTCCGAGTTCAATTGCCTGGTAAAGGGCACACGCCTGCCTCTCGACCGGGCCCGCAACATGGTTTCGCGGGCTGTTCTCGATAAAAAACTCATCGTGGTTGACGGAACAGCAAAAGAAAAACCTGAAAGCGATGATGTCATCAACAAATTCAATCTGGCATCATTCGCCTCAGTCCCGATCATCGCAAAAGGTGAGGCCGTTGCCCTCCTGATCCTCGACAATCCAATTTCCGGCAAAACAATAACCAGCGATGATCTCCATTTTCTCCAGCTGTTCGCCAACCAGGCAAGCATGGCAATTGAAAATTCAATGCTTTACAACCGAATAGAAGACGCAAACCGTGAATTCAGCGAAATACGCCAGCGACTTCTGCAGGGTGAACGGTTGGCGGCACTCGGCGAGACAGCGGCCTCAATTGCCCACGAGCTGAAAACTCCCTTGATTTCCATCGGAGGGCTTGCCCGGCGCCTGCTCCGCAAGGAAGCAACCGGCTCGACCGAGTGGAAATACGCCGAAACCATTGCCCGTGAAGCCGACCGCCTGGAAAAAATGCTGAACGAAATCCTCTTTTTCACCAGAAAGGCGACAATCTGTTACACCCAGTGCTCCCTCCCCGACATCATTGACGAATCTCTGGCCGTTGTCTCAGGAATTCTCCAGGAAAACAGAATTCAGGTGAAAAAGCGGATTTCCCGGACAGCAATCGAGTTTACCGGAGACTTTCAGCAGATCAAACAGGTCTGCATCAACCTGTTTCTCAATGCCGGAGAAGCGATGAAACAGGGCGGTATACTTTCCATTTCAACAGCACCAGTTGTGCTGGATGGGAGGGAGGCAATCTCCCTCAAGGTTCGGGACACAGGAGGCGGAATCGCACCGGAGATTCTACCGGATATCTTCAATCCTTTTTTCACCACCAAGGAAGGAGGAACCGGTTTGGGCCTCCCCATTACCCACCGGATCGTCACCAATCACGGCGGTAAACTTTTTGCGGAGAACCGGACCGGAAGTGGCGCCGAATTCCGAGTTATTCTCCCGATCCACCCCTAATTTCGCTCTTTTCAACATCGGACAATTCCTGTATAGTCAGGTGCCGTACCGCAAATGAATACACGGGGATGTAGCTCAGCTGGGAGAGCGATGCGTTCGCAACGCATAGGTCGACGGTTCGATCCCGTTCATCTCCACCAATAAAAACAAGAGGTTGTGGAAATCACCACAACCTCTTGTTTTATTCACTTTCCGCATGTCGGATCAACCCGCGCCACCCCTACCCTTTCCGCAGCACTCTCTTGTCCCCAACCCGGATTGTAACCTTTTCCTGATCGAAATATTCAAGGAGCGGAATCATGAACTTGCGCGAGAGACCGGTCAATTCGCGGAAATCCGGCGGAGTAACTTCACCTTTTTCCTGCAGGTAGGCAACCAGTTTCTGCCGAAGCGACTGCAGCGGCTCAGGTGCATAAAAAATATCGGACTTGATCTTTACCGCACGGCCTTCCCGGGCCAGCAGGTTGAGGTGCTCCAGGGCATCCTTTTCCCCGCAGCGCACGGCTTCGCACAATTCCTTGATGCCGGGCGGTTCAGCCCCGCCCTTTTGCAAGGCATTTTCCAGCTTGGACTGGAGTCCCGCCTGATCGACGGCGGCTGAGGCCTTGTGTCCCGGCTTCTTCACCAGATCCCGGTCGGCAAGGGCCTTCCCGTCTTTTTCCAGGGAAGCCAACACCGGGCCAAAGAAGCGGAGGTCGCTCCGCTTCGGGATTCGGGCCTTCAGCTCCTCCTTGCCGATGCCCTCCTTGAGGGGGTTTTCGCGCAGATAATTTTCGAGGCCGGCAAGCAGCAATGACTTGAGTTCGGCAAAGGCTTCCTTGGAAAGAAAAATACGCGGCTCCCGCACCACCTGAACCAGAAGTCCTTGAGAAAGCAGGCCCGACAGGGCGGCCTCGGTCCTTTTTGCGGACAGGCCGCTGCGGGTGATCAGTTCATCCAAAGGCAATCCGGAGAGGAGACTTTCCCGGATCAGGAGCAGGATTTTGTCGGCATCCTCGCCGCCACCAAGCGCGGTGAGAAGTTCCAGGGCCTGGGCGGAACGGCGTCTCCGCCGGGGCGGAGCGGGATCGATCACCACCCCGCCGCCAACGGTAATCTGGGGCGAGTAGCTGCGCACGATGAAATTGTCACCGGGCAGAAGCAGAACCGGGCTCTTGAGTCGCAACTGGACGAAGGCCGAGCCCCCCGGCTCCAGCACATCGCGGTCAAGCAGGATCACCTGCGCCGGAACCTCATAGGTAGCCGAATGGAGGCGCAGCGTAGCCCGGTGCTTCAATTCCCGTGGTGCCGAAGAGAGATAATCAATCCGGGCGTCCACGGCACGGGTAGTGCGAAATGCCCCACGGGGCACAACCACATCACCGCGCAGCATGTCGCCATGCTCGATGCCCTGGATATTGACCGCCACCCGTTGTCCGGCCGAGGCATGTTCGGCCTTTTTGCCGTGGGTCTGCACACTGCGCACCCGGGAGGAAAGGCCGGAGGGCAGGATTTCCACCTCGTCGCCGGTTGCGATTTCGCCTGACAGGAGGGTACCGGTGACGACCGTACCGAAGCCGGCCACGGTAAACACCCGGTCTACAGGCAGACGAAATGGTCCGTCATCGGACTTTTCCTGCACCTCCGAAGCCAACTCCGCCAAGGCGGACTTGAGATCCTCAAGCCCGGCAGCCGTTTTCGACGAAACCGGGATAATCGGCGCCTCAGCCAAAAAGCTGCCGGTCAGGTAGTCGCGGACCTCTTCGACCACCAGTTCCAGCCAGTCGTCATCCACCATGTCGCACTTGCTGAGGGCCACAAGCCCTTTCTTGACCCCGAGCAACTGGCAGATTTCCAGATGTTCCCGCGTCTGGGGCATTACCCCTTCGTCTGCCGCGATCACGAGCATGACCAGGTCCATCCCGCCGACCCCGGCCACCATGGCCCGGACAAACCGTTCATGGCCGGGCACGTCGACAATCCCGAACTGGGTACCATCCGGCAGTTCCAGGTGGGCGAAGCCGAGCTCGATGGTAATGCCCCGCTCCTTCTCTTCTTTCAGACGATCGGTGTCGATGCCGGTCAGCGCCTTGACGAGAGAGGTCTTGCCATGGTCGATATGGCCAGCGGTGCCGAGTATGAGGTGTTTCATGGAATATCCTTTTCACCACACATTATGCTTGTGGCAAGACAGAAAGTTTCGTGACGCAGTTATTCGGAAAATTTGTAAAAAAACTGTAGATTGGATGAATACCCTGCAGTCGTCCGCACTGAAAAACATCTCTGCAAACGAATCATGAACAACGGTAACACCTCAATATCAGGCCAGAAACTAGCTGATATCCCGACAATTGTCAAGGGACCAGTACCGGAACAACCGCTGGCTATTGTGGCACAAAAAAAGACCATATTCTTACGGATATGGCCTAAACTCGTTTCAATTCCCGGGAAAATGACGGAATGACTCTTCGAGGTAATTATTTTATTCTACTGCCAGACCTGTTCAGACAGCTCACATCCCTCCGGTCTTTGGCGAGAGTGCTACCCGGTCGCCATTTTTCAGGACAGTCTGGAAATCAACCTCTGTATTGTTTACGAAGACGAGCATAACCGCTTCCATTGGGATATGCAGTTTCTCAACCAGGTCATGAACAGTGGCGCCTTCAAACAACTGATGTTCCGTGCCTTCCCCCATGTCACAGGTATCGGCTTTTCTCAGGGTCGTGAAGCATTTAACGGAGACCTTGATGGTCGGATGCCCTTGTTCTGAGGTCGGTTTCCCCACCTCTCTGACAAAAAAGTTCTTTGCCAGGCCACACAGCGGGCAGACCCAGGAATCAGGCAAGGCGGTAAAAGGAGTCTTTGGTGCGATACCCTGGGTCGGATCTCCTTTAATCGGGTCATAGACATATTGACACCTGCATTGATATCTATCCATTTTCTCCTCCTTTACTGTTGGTTGTTGTTGGTGAAAAAACCCGGACCAATCAAATCCCGAACTTTAATTTTACTCGAGAAAGAACGGTTGTCAATCTGGGCAATAGCGCTCATCATATTGAAAATTAAAATAAAAGTTGAAGTATTGCCGGATTGGGCTAGCGATGCATCTTGATCGGATGATAACTAAGGCAGCAAGTTACTGATGCAGGGTTGGAAGCAGGATCGGCTGATGCCCTGTCGGCAAACCATAAAAAAAGCCCCCGATCCGGTGAGCGGGGGCTTTCATTTCTTTAAAAGAATAACTACCGATGATTACTGCCTTCGTCAGGCCAAGGAACCTTCAAAAACCATTTCCACCACGCCACCCAGGGCAGCTCCATCGTAGAAAGGAACATTGACGATGGTGAGAGTTCCTTCCGGACCATCCATGGTCAGGTAGTTGATCCTACTTATTTGATCAGCAAAATCCTTGTAAATGCTTTTCAATTTGACCATGGTTTCCGGCTCGTGACAGGCGCCATGTTCTTGCCGACTTCCAGACCGGCGATTTTCAACTCGTCAAAAAGCTCACAGGCCCTTTGATTGGCATAGGTCACCTTGAAATCAGGGGGGTCGGATACGACTAAGGCTGTGTTCAGATTATCCCATACTTTGTTGACATCACTCATTTTTCTCCCCTCCACACCACGGGGACTATCAACATATTAAATCGATTGCCTGCAAAGGTATCCTTCATGAGTGCCTGAGCAAAAATTGAGGGACCAATAGGAATAAGGAGTTCTAATCTGAGGCAACACAAAGAAATGACACATCCGTATTCGGAATTCAGATTATACCCATCCACCATTCCGCATTCCACGAACGCCCCCTCTGACAGAACCGAATTTTCCACACGCCCCGGCCAACTGTGCGGTATAATTTTTCCTGGCGAGCTACTTTTCCCGCTTCCGAAGTTCGACAAAATCTCTGTCTCATAATAATTGCATTTCGTTCGGCAGCTAGGAGCCTGTCGGACTTAGGGTAAATCTGCTGCAAATCCGTCTGGACGGTCCATATTTCGCCGCTTTTTTGGGCAATAGAACAACTATTACCCTGCAAAATCGACAAAATCTGTCCTCGACCAGCCGAATTTTCGCTTCTATTTCCTAAGTCCGACAGACTCCTAGACGGAGAGTTGCGCCGACTTTTGAGCTGAACTGTCCAGGAGAAGGATCGTGAGACAGCAAAAAAACCGAAAAATGATCATAGCGGCCATTGGCATTCCCCTGACACTTTTTTCACTGTGGGTGTTGATTGGCTATCTGCCGACAAGGAGTATCGATATGCCGTCATACACAGTCATTGAGAGGAAGCCGGATTACGAGATCCGTCAGTACGAGTCCTTCATCGTTGCCGAGACAAACCGGCAGGGACCTCCATCGGAGTCAATGGCAAGCGGTTTCAACGAACTGTTCAAGTACATTTCCGGGGAGAACGTCAGCCAATCGAAGATCAAAATGACTGCACCGGTGATCCGTTATTCAGAAGGGAAAGGCCAGAAAATTCCCATGACTGCGCCAGTCCTGAAGCAAGGGCTGGAAGGGGCGGGCACAATCGCCTTCGTCATGCCGCCCGGGTCGAGACTCGAAGAGCTTCCGCAGCCTAAAAGCCCGTCCGTCATTCTGCGGGTCGTCCCGGCCCATAAAGTCGCGGTCATCACTTTTTCAGGGTACGCAACCGATGACACCATCAAGGAGAAAACAGCGAATCTGGTTCAAGCCCTGCAACGTGACGCTATTCCTGTCATATCCGTTCCGCGTGTCGCCCTGTATAATCCGCCGTGGACGCCTCCTTTCCTGCGGCGAAACGAGGTGATGATCGAGGTTGATTGACAATGCTGCTCAGAGGGCGAAACTCTGACATGGAGTATCATATTTTCTGAGCTCTGCCGATGGAATAAGAACTTGGCACCTGCTAAACGGCGCCTGCAGAACGATTGCCTTCTGCCATGGCAATCCTGATTGATTCATCAAATGAGGTAAGGGGAATGGGAAGAATTTCCCTGATTCGCTTGTCGCGGCATATTACCTCATTCCGCAAGCCTTCGATGAGTGGTATGGCGACGGAAGGTTTGGCAGGGGTAACGAGTCCTACCCAGTAGGAGGAGAGTCTCGGAGTAAGAAACGGAACCGGAATTATCAGTATCTTCCTGTTTCTGATCCTTGCAAAACGCTGCATCATTTCCCGATAGGTGAGTATTTCCGGCCCTCCTATGTCAAAGGTATCGCCTGCGGTCCGTTCGTCCAGGAGACATCCGGTGAGATACTTGATTACATCCCGGACGGCAATCGGCTGACAGCTTGTCGAAACCCATTTGGGAGTGATCATGACAGGGAGCCGTTCCACAAGCGCCTTGATTATCTCATAGGACGCACCGCCGGAACCGATTATGATGGCAGCGCGAAGCACGGTAGTCATGAAATTTCCGCTTTTCAGGATTTCGGCAACTTCCAGTCGACTGGCAAGATGCTTCGAAAGCCCACTCCCGGTTTCGCCGAGACCGCCCAAGTAAATGGCCCTGCGCAGACCGGTCCTGTTTGCCGCTGAGACGAAGTTTTCCGCCGCCTGCCTGTCCCTCCGTTCAAACCCGGCCCGTCCCGCGGCCATGGAATGGACAAGGTAGAAGGCAGTGTCGATACCGTCTAATACCGAATCCAGCGATGAACGGTCCAGCAAATCACCGGGAATCGTTTCCACTTCATGCGGAAATTGCCTTCCATGACTGCGGACAACCACTCGCACCCGAAACCCTTCTGCAAGAAGGGCAGTTACCAATCTTTTTCCGATAAAGCCGGTTGCGCCGGCCACCAGTATCGTTCTTTGCCGGGTTTCCATGTTCTCTCCTTTGGCATATGCCTTGCGAAAGGCTGTTGACAACGTCAAGAGGAGGTTGAAATGCGAGTCACACGTGAGCGAGAAGCCGAGGCGTACCGGATAGGTACGTTGAGGTTTCGAGTGAGCGGTAACTCTGCAGATCGACCCCGCAATAGTTTTTCAACTGCCTGTTGAAAGTGTACACTACACTCGAAAAAAAGAAGGGTTGTTTTGCTGATTGTCACGAGAGAATCCATCCATCATTTCATTCCTCAGGACAATGGGAAAACCGCTCTGGTATGCTTGTCTGGAGGATCGAATGACGGGAGAGATCCTGTTTTTGCCGAAAAAGATTGCCTGCAGGGAGGTCATTTATGAAGACCGTTCGGTCTTCTCCAGGCAATGGATCGTAATTGCTCATATTGATGAGGCTTTGCTCACACCGGCATTCCTTGTAGAGAGTTACATGGCATTCATCAGGAAATGTACGCTTTCCCTCGTGAAACCGGTGCAAAACAGCGGCAAAACAGCCTTTGTCTTATTCAGTACTTCGTTACCGCTGCTGATATTTTCAGGTCCTGAATTCAGTGGAAACGACCGCTCACAAACCGCTGCACTCCGCATTGAAGGCGGATTGCTCGTGCAGCGGAATGAATGCGGCAAAGGAATGCTGTCTTTTATCATCGAGGTTGTGGAGGAGGGTACCCTGGTAGCCGTTCAGGTATGCGACTACTGTCCGCTTATTCTGGGTGGACGCAAACCATCGAAAATACGGAAGTGGTTATACCTGTGCACCCAGGCCTTGATTCATAAGATAATTACCTCCAGGTATCTCAACCATCTGTATCGCCAGCTTGAATCCTGCAAGGAATCATCTTCGAATTCCGGGGTCAGGTAGGCAGTGCGGTCCTCGTTGAGCTCCTCAAGGAGAACATCCACAAAATACAGAGCGATCATCTCCGCATTGGCGGAGAGGGTGGCTTTAAGCTGTGCCTGCCGGATACGGATCTTGATGTCACCCAGAAGATCGGCGTAGTGGGTCAAATCAGTGGTCAATTCTGTACTCCTTTGGAAGGCCGCAGGTGCCATCCAATATCAGTTATACAAATTCCAGACCAAGGATGATCTCAAGGCGGCAAGGATTGAGGTTGCGAGGCGTACTGAAGAGTACGTTGAGCAGTCGAAGACGAACCAGGATTGGTTGCGAGCAGTGATTTCTTCATGGACATTGAGACATCTTCCGCGGGGGTCAAGGCCCTATGATTGAGATGCAGCAGGGGGGGCAGCCCTACCCTTCCGGGCCCAGTGCCCTGTCAATGCTGCCCTGTGCCTGCTCACCTGTGATGAACCCGGCGCGGAGTAACGTGAAGGTCGTGAGGATACTGTGCTGGTAGGAAAGAGAAACAGCCCGTGCTGCCTGCCTATCTTTAGTCTTAAGTGACTTCACAAGTTCTGTAGCGGGAATGAGGCTGATTAAGTCGGCGGGTATACGGATACGGAAATGGTAGTATCCCTTCCTGTTAAGTAGATAAGACGACATAAGCCTTGACCTTCCTGTGTAGCAAAAAGCGTTACACAAGACCATCAAGGCTTAAACCGTAGTTAAAACAGGTACTTAGAGTAATGGCGGAAGCGCATGGAAATCGAACCCGTGAGCACCAAATATAACAACGAAAAGGAAAAATGAAATTGTCTCTAAATAACGTATAGTTATCCTGTTTTTCCGCTTGGCATCAGTCCGCACAATGTCAAAAAAATGGGTATTAAAACGGATATTATCGCGAAAGTTAAGCGAAAGTCGCGAGTGGAAATATTTGCCTTGCTGGTCAGTATTAATGCGGGGGCTTTCGCCCCCGCGCCCCTGTTCTGCAAACAGCGGATAGTTTCCAACTTGATAGATATGTCCTCACGCAAGCACTTCGTAGCTGGGAACCATATTTCAATCAGGCGAAAAGTGGCGTGGCAGAACGTTCAGGCTGATTGGTGATATATGGCGCAATATCCAATACACCGATCAGGCAAAGACTTAGAGCCAGTGAGCCCCGTTGCCGTAAAAGACACCCCAAAAATTACGAGATAATTACTTCGCTGAGGCATTAAATGAGAGAGATTCCACCTGGGATATATACATGCTTCCAACCTTTAAAGTAGTTTGATTCCGGACAGTTCCAAACTTTTATTTTTATATGTCACATTCCATCGGAAGCTTGCGATTTCACACCAGCTTTTATCCGCACTTGTTCTAGTTTTAATTGTTCAATTTCTTTTTGGATTTTCAATTTTTCAATTTCCAACTGTAACTTCAACTTATCGAATTCAACGGCTCCCTTGCTGGTGGTGGCAGTACTTTGATTAATACTGGCTTGCATGGATTTGATATAGCAATCAGTATAAGTGCGTGTTTTGAAGAGAGATGTTGTAATGCCCGAACAATTGGCATTATCACCGCAGCAATTAAACTGGATCCGCTCCACTTCCTTCAAGTCAACCCACGCGGTGTTCTCTCCATCCTTCTCGTTCTGTCCGTTTTTCCAATACCTGACGTGAGCCCGGCCGTTAACAATCGATTCAGAGGCCATGATACCAAGCCACTTATTATCCCCTGCGAAGGCAACGAAAGGGAAATTTTTATTTACCGCAACCGCTACTGCTTCTCCTTCGGCATGTTCATATACTTTCGTTCCGTCCACCTTGGCAAGATACGCCACTCCTTCCAAATTCTCGCTACTATTCCAGAACCCTGCATTACTTATTGAAGGGGCAATCAAAATAAGCACTGTTAAAAGTAGATATTTCACTTTTATACCTCCAGCAGGTTGACCATGACTCGTCCGCATAAGCCTCCCTTGAGGATTTCATTGATTTCCTTTTCCTGCAATCAAAAGGTTCTCTGCTGACGAGATATTCTGTTCAGGCTTTAACTGCGGCATCCACTCTTCCAGCATTCCGGCGAAGCGCTCCGCGATCCGCTTCGAAACTTTCTGTAGCGGTACCTGACAACCGCGCAGCGACTCCATCGAGGCGATGGGACATGAAGATATGCCGCATGGATTTATGCGGCTGAATGCAGCGAGGTCGTTGTTTACGTTCAAGGCAAAACCGTGCATGGTGACCCAGTGCCTTACCCCGACGCCTATGGACGCCAGCTTCCCGGAATCGGTCCATATGCCGGTGCGTCCCTCGACTCGATAGGCCGGCACCCCGAAATCTGCCGATGTTAAAATAAGGATTTCTTCCAGGAAGCGTAGATGGCGGCGAAGATCCTTTCCTCGGCGCCCCAGGTTGATAATCGGGTAACCAACCAGCTGGCCGGGACCATGACAGGTTATGTCTCCACCCCGATTAATGCGAATCACCTCGACCGAAGGATCGAGGATATTAGCATCAGAACCGCTCCGGCCCATAGTATATACCAGGGGATGTTCCAGCAGCAGTAACGTTTCCCGGACGATGTTCTCCTGCACCTGGACTGTTAGATTCTCCTGGAGTGCAAAGGCTTCACCGTAGCCGACAGTTCCCAGTTCTTTCACCAGCATGGTCCGCCTCCCGTTTGCAGATGCGCTTTTCGCATCCTCCGGCACGAGGTTTATGTGCACGGAGGATGCGAAAGTTTCTTGTCAGGCGTGAATAACCGCCTTGTGCACATCCAGCGCCGCCTCTTTGACCGCCTCGGCAAGGGTTGGATGGGCATGGAACATGGCGCCAATCTCGTGTGCCGTACCGCCATAGCTCATGACCGCAACACCTTCGGCAATCATGTCTGAAGCTCGGGGGCCGACGATATGAACCCCCAGAACCTTATCGGTTTCCTTATGGGCCAGTATCTTCACAAAACCTTCCGTTTCGTCCATGCAGCGGGCACGTCCGTTGGCCATGAAGCTGAATTTACCCACCACGTACGGGACATTCTCCTCCTTGAGGGACTGTTCGGTCTTGCCAACTGACGCTGCCTCAGGCCAGGTATAGGCGATGCCGGGAATGGTTTCGTAATTGACCTTGGCATCCATACCCGCAAGCCGCTCAGCGAAGACGACGCCCTCCTCGGAAGCCTTATGGGCGAGTAGCGGACCGGGAACAATGTCACCGATGGCGTAAATGCCCGGTACCGAGGTTTCATAATTGTCGTTGACGGCAATTCTGCCGTTGCCGTTGTTCGCAACTCCGGCCGCGTCCAGGCCGAGACCGGTCAGTACCGGCTTTCTCCCGACAGCCACAAGAATTTTATCGCACTCCAGTTCCTCGGTTTTGTCCCCCGCCTGCAACTGCAGCATGGCCTTGCCGTTCTTTTTCTCCAGCCCGGTTACTAGGGTGCCCATACGGAAGGCTATTCCCTGTTTCTTCAGGATCTTCATCAGGGCATCCGTTACCTCGACGTCGGTAAAGGGGAGCATCTGCGGCATCATCTCGACCACCGTTACCTTCGCGCCGAGCCGTCTCCAGACGGAACCCAGCTCCAGACCGATATAGCCGGCGCCGACGATGACCAGATGCTCGGGCACCGCAGTGAAGCACAGGGCCTCTTTCGAGCTTACGATGGTTTCTCCGTCAAATGGAAGACTGGGCACTTCTACCGGAATGCCGCCTGTGGCAAGGAGCACCTTTTTGCCGGCAACGACCGTTGCAGAATCCACCTGGGCCACCTCGACCCGGTGTACGCCGTCACCCTTCGGGGCGGTCAGCTTGCCGCTCCCTTTCAGTACCTGGACCTTGTTTTTCTTCAGCAGGTAGGCTATCCCGTCAGTAAGCTTTTTGACCACGTCTTGCTTGCGCGCCACCATTTTCGGTACGTTCATGGTCGGCGCGGGTATTTCAATGCCATGGCCGGCAAATTTGTCGCGCGCCAGGGCGAAATGCTCGCTGGAATCAAGCAGCGCCTTGCTGGGGATACAACCTTCATTGAGGCAGACGCCGCCCATTGTGGGTCTCGGCTCAACCACTACTACCTTCATGCCCAACTGGGAAGCACGGATCGCCGCGACATATCCGCCGGGACCGGCACCCAGAACTATCAGATCAAAGATTTCCTCGCTCATAATCATTACCTTTCTCATGCAGTGGAATTTGTTCGTGCCCGTGAACGTATCGAGCTTCAGTATAAGAACCGGAAAGGGCTGCTTTCATGACCCTAAGCCGGGATTTCTCTCATTGAATGCGCCGCTCCGCCTGTTCGGCGGCGTGATAGGAAGATCGGACCAGCGGTCCCGCCTCGATGTGGGTGAATCCCATGTTGAGGCCGACCTCCCGATAATCGAAAAACTCTTCCGGCGGAATATACCGCTGTACCGGCAAATGACGTTTGCTCGGCTGCAGGTACTGGCCCAGCGTCAGCATGTCGCAACCGTGATTCCGGAGATCCTGCAGTGCCTGGAACACTTCTTCCCTTGTTTCGCCGAATCCGAGCATGATCCCGGACTTGGTCAGGGTCGAACCGCTCAGTTCCTTGAATCTGCGCAGGAGTTGCAGGGAGCCATCATAGTCAGCGCTCGGACGGACCGTCGGATAAAGGCTTCGGACGGTTTCCAGGTTATGATTGAAGATATCCGGATGGTTTGTGCTTAGAATTCCCAGAGCCGTATCTTCGCTGCCTTGAAAATCGGGCACCAGGATCTCAATTCGCAACTCCGGATTCTCGCTCCGCAATGCCGATATGCAGCGCGAGTACTGGCCAGCGCCCCCATCAGGGAGATCGTCACGGGTAACTGACGTGATGACCACGTAGCGCAGACCCATGGCGGCCACAGCCCGGGCAAGGTTTTTCGGTTCGTTCACATCCGGCGGCACAGGAACCCCATGGTTCACGTCGCAAAACGGGCAGTTCCTGGTACAGGTGTCACCGAGGATGAGAAACGTCGCTGTTCCCTGCTTGAAACACTCGCCAATATTCGGGCAGGTGGCTTCCTCGCAGACGGTATGGAGTTTGTTGCTCCGCAGTATCTGCCTGATCCGGTCAACTTCAGGGCAGCAGGAGTACCGAGCCTTGAGCCATTCCGGCTTCGCAATATTTACAGGGAACGGTGCGGCTTCTGCCGCGACCGGCCCACATGCATTTTTCGCACGTGTCTGTTGCTTTTGTTGGTGCATCGCACACTCCGTCACATCAACGCCGGCGGGAGACGCTCGGGTCTCCCGCCGGCATTACTTGCTACAGGATGGA
>SBEG01000055.1 GCA_009668975.1 Deltaproteobacteria bacterium
TCGCGTTTTTCTCGGTATTTGTCGAGGGGCATGGTGTTCCCTATCAGTACGGATGAATCTGAAAACCAAACTTTTTGGTGTGAATCACCCGCCAAGTCCAACCAGCTTCCGCGCCGTTGTCACCACATTTTCCACCGTAAATCCAAGCTGTTTGAAAATCTCCCCGGCCGGGGCGCTGGCGCCGAAGCGATCGATGGCGATGATTTCGCCGCGGTCGCCGACCCATTCGTGCCAACCAAAGGACGACCCGGCTTCCACAGCCAGCCGGGTGGTGACGGACGGGGGCAGCACGGCGTCCCGGTACTCCCGGGGTTGCTCCCGGAACAGCTCCCAGCTCGGCATGCTCACCACTCGCGCGGCGATGTTCGCCATGGCAAGCGCATTTTGCGCCGATCGTATCAGCTGCACCTCAGAGCCGCTGGCCATGAGAATGATATCGAGTCTCGACCCCTTTTCCCGCGAGAGGATGTAGCCTCCTTTACAAACGCCCTGGTCCGAAGCAACGCTGTTCCGGTCCAGGATCGGCAGGTTCTGGCGGGTCAGCACCAGCATGGTCGGGCCGTTCCTCCGTTCCATGGCGGCGCGCCAGGCATCGGTGGTTTCATTAGCATCGGCCGGCCGGATGATGCAGAGGTTCGGCATGGCCCGCAACGAGGCCAGGTGCTCGACCGGTTGATGGGTGGGCCCATCTTCGCCGACGCCGATGGAGTCGTGGGTCATGACATAGATCACCGGCAGCCCCATCAGGGCGGCCAGGCGGATCGCCGGGCGGGCGTAATCGGTGAAAACGAAAAAGGTCGCGCCGAACGGCCGGACACCGCCATGGAGGGCCATGCCCGAGGCGCAGGCGCACATGGCGTGCTCGCGGATTCCCCAGGCGATATTCCGCTCGCCGTAGCTGCCTTTGGCCAGATAGCCGCTGCCGGCAATCAGGGTCTTGGTTGAGGGTGAAAGGTCGGCGCTGCCCCCCACCAGCCAGGGCACCTTGGCCGCCACGGCATTGAGCACCGTGCCCGAGGCGGCGCGGGTGGCAAGCGAGCCCTTTTCCGGCGAAAAAACCGGCAGGTCGTCATCCCAACCCTCGGGCAACTCTCCGGCCAAGGCGGCAAGAAACGCCTCGGCCAGCTCGGGATATTTCTTCCGGTAGGTCTCGAAACAACAGTTCCAGCCGGCCTCCAGCACCTTGCCCCGCTCCGCCGCTTCGCCCAGGTGAGTGCGGACCTCCTCGGGCACGAGGAATTTCTCCTCCTCGGGCCAGCCGTAGAACCGTTTCGCCAGGCGGATTTCTTCTTCGCCGAGCGGTTCGCCGTGGGCCGCGGGGGTGTCCTGACGGTGGGGCGCGCCATAACCGATGTGGGAACGGAGAATGATCAGGGAGGGACGCTCCGTTTCCGCCCGGGCGGTAGTCAAGGCCGCAGTCAGGGTCTCAAGGTCATTCGCTTTATCACCCAGATTGACGACATGCCAGCCGTACCCCTCGAAGCGGCTGGCCGCACTGTCGGAACAGGAAAGGGCGGTGCTCCCCTCGATGGTGATATGGTTGTCGTCGAAGATACAGATCAGCTTGCCGAGTCCCAGGTGTCCGGCCAGTGATGCGGCCTCGTGGGAAGCCCCCTCCATCAGGTCGCCGTCACCGCAGATCGCATAGGTGCAGTGGTCGACGATAGTGTGGCCCGGCCGGTTGAACAGCGCGGCGAGATGGGCTTCGGCTATGGCCATGCCGACACTGTTCATGATCCCCTGTCCAAGCGGGCCGGTGGTGGTCTCGATGCCGGGGGTGTGGCCGAACTCCGGGTGGCCGGGCGTTCTGCTGCCCCACTGGCGGAAATTCTTCAGATCGTCCAGCGACAGGTCATAGCCGGTCAGGTGGAGAATGGCATACTGCAGCATTGAGGCATGCCCGGCCGAGAGAACGAAACGGTCCCGGTTGAACCAGGCAGGATTCCTCGGGTTATAGCGGAGAATCCGCTGCCAGAGGACATAGGCAAGGGGCGCCAGAGCCATGGGCGTACCCGGATGACCTGAATTGGCCTGCTGGACCGCATCCATGGCAAGCGTGCGGATCGTGTTGATACTTAAGGATTCAATGTCGTGGGCCATGTTCATTTCCCTCCCGGAAACTCTGCCGGTAATCGGCTCTCGGCAACCAAACCAGTTGCCGGTGCTGTAAATATATAGTATTTTCCAGTCAGGGCAAACTCTAAAGATCGGAAACCACTGCTGGTAGTATATTTCCGGCGGTTCCCGCTGCACTGGGCAAGAGCGAAAAATTCCAGTCTCTATGGACGAATTCATGAAACAGCGCCATCAAGCTCGTCGTTTCAAGTCAGCGCTGCTCCTCACCAGGCCGGTAATATTGGCGCTCGTGACCTTGTCGGGATTCACCGGCATGGTTCTTGCGGCCGGCGGGCTGCCCGCGGCCGGTAACGCCCTGGCAGGCGGAGCGGTCCTGCTTCTGTCCGCCGCCGGATCCGCCATGCTCAACAGCGTCCTCGACTATTCCCTGGACTGCCGGATGCCACGCCTCACAAACCGCATCCTGGCACTGGAGACGCTTGGCCGGACCAAGACGATTCTGGTGGCCACGACTTTGATCGTTGCGGCTCTATTGCTGTCAGTGGTGTATCTCAATCTCCTGGTCACGCTGCTGACACTGGCGGCGGTTTTCGGATATCTGGTCCCGTACACACTCCGCCTGAAACGCACCTCGCCTTTCGGCGCCATTCCCGGCAGCATCCCGGGAGCACTCCCGGTGCTGATCGGCTATGCTGCGATCAAGGCGTACATCGGCCCGGACGGGCTGATCCTTTTTCTTCTCGTTCTCCTTTGGCAGCCCCCCCACTTCTGGACACTTGCGCTGCGCTACCAGGAGGACTACCGCGCAGCCGGACTGCCGGTTCTTCCCGCAACTCTGGGCAGCCGCTATACGAAAACCTTCATCCTGCTCTATGCAACAGCGCTGCTGCCGCTGTCTCTGTCACTCTGTTTTTTCGGCTACTGTTCGGTAGGCTTTGCCGTACTTGCGTTCTTTACCGGGGCCATCTTTCTTGCCATTCTCATCCGCGCGCTTTTCTTCAAGTCTCAGGTTATCCAGGCATTTCACGCAACCAACGGCTATCTGACACTGCTTCTGCTCCTTATCGTGGCGGATATCTGCCTAAAGTAGGACCTCATCGGTCCCGGCGCAACGCTGCACCTTGAGCAAAAACGGTCCTTTCTCTTTCTTTCCGGGGGAAAGGTGTGCTATATCCATGAACATGGCTGGCAACCGGGCCGCGATGTACGCAGTCGGGATCCTTGGAGGTTTGAAAATGGACTGGGAAAGGGCAACTCGCATCGCCCATGCAATCGGCAGCTCGCGGCTGCTGGCAGTTAAAATAGCGTTGTTCCGCAAGGCGGCCGACTACGCCCGAATGAGGGTTGACTGGCAGCTGTCAACCCCGGAAGAACGGTTGCTCATGAATGCCGCCCGGACCCAGTCCCATGATGCATTCATTGAGGCCTGCGAGATGATGAGCCGCTGCATGGAGGATGAAAAGGAGGATATCACCTGGAGAGAAGAGCTGGGAAATGATCGTAAGGAAATCGGTGACTTTGCCTGCTACCTGCACCTGATTCTGGGACTTGTGGCCCGCTGACCGGGAGCCGGTTTTTTTGTATTGCGGATAGTGGTTATTCGTCGATGTCGGGAGGAAGGTACATCTCTCCGTCGCTGCCGCCCTGACCGCTCACGGCATCATTAATCCATTCATGGATATTGTCCTCGACGATAAGTTTCAAGTCTTGCGCAAGTCTTTCATGACGCTGCTTGTCATAGCCGGCAAGTTCCCGCACCTCGAAATGGACATGGGGACCGGTCGACCTGCCGGTATTTCCGGAAAGGGCGATGACCGTAGTGCTGTCCACGCGATCGCCGGCCGTGACTTTCAAGGTGGCATTATGGCCGTAGAGGGTCAAGACCCCATTGCCGTGATTGACCGCAACCAGGTTTCCGTAGCCCTTGTAGGGACCGGCATAATAAACAGTGCCCTTTTGCACCGGGTAGACCCGCGTTCCTTCGGGAACGGCAATATCAATCCCCCGATGGTAGACTTTCCTGCCGCTGCCAAAGGGGTCGAGGCGCCAGCCGACACCGGAGGTAACCCTGCCGCCATCAACGGGCATGTTGCGTTGCGCAAGGCCTGCCACAGGAAACAGCAGCAGAAATATCAGAAGTATGGATAACGGCCGGAAAGTATTCATTTATGGTACCCTGCTGGCAGCTGCGCCTCGCTTCGTGACCCCGGACAACCGCTGCAAATTACGATAGTAACCCTGCGCTGCAGGAACCGGAACCGCGGGCCGGGGCCGTGAAACAAAGCCGATATTCAAAGTAGTATCAAAACTGGGACTTTGATCATACACTCTGTTCGAAAGTGAGTCAATGAAGCGTATTGCGCGGAGACCGCTCCATGGAACAGGCTGACCTCTTGGGCGGACCGGTGAGGCTGACCCGCCTGAAAGGTACTTTTTCTGGCATAATTGCCGATTCGATGCTATACACTGGCGCACAAGGGGGAAAGCTATCATGACAAAGCCTGTAATTGCCATTACCATGGGAGACCCTTGCGGGGTCGGTCCCGAGATAATCGCCATGGCCTTGGCGAATCCTGAGATTGAAGGCCTTTGCCGTCCCCTGGTGCTCGGAGACCAGGCGGCCATGGAGCGGGCGCTCGCCGTTACCCGGCTGCCGCTGCGGCTGGAACTCCTCACTGAAGGACTGCCGCCGAAAAGCACCAAAGGCGCTATTTATCTCCGGCCACTCTCCCGCCTGGCGCCAACCGACATGGAATACGGCGGCCCGTCCTCCGATGCCGGTGACGCCATGTATCGCTATATCACCGAGGCGGTTTCCTTGTGCCTGAGTGGCGAAGCAGCGGCCATGGCAAATGCGCCCATCAGCAAAGAAGCCATGAATCGCGCCGGACACTATTACCCGGGACACACCGAGTTGGTGGCGGAACTGGCCGGCTGCAGCGATTATGTGATGATGCTGGCAGGAGACCGCCTGCGGGTAACACTCGTCACCATTCACGAAGCCATCTCCAATGTGCCGCGCCTGATCACCTTCGACAAGGTTCTTTCCACCATCCGCATCACTCACCGCAGCCTCCACACCTATTTCCGGAAAAATCCCCGGCTCGCGGTACTGGCCCTGAATCCCCATTGCGGCGAAAAAGGCCTCTTCGGGGACGAAGAACGCCGCTTTATCGCGCCGGCTATTCAAGCGGCCCGGGCCGAAGGCATTGATGCCCGCGGCCCCCTATCCGCAGATATGCTCTTCCATTTCGCGGCACAGGGAGAGTACGACGGTGTGGTCTGCATGTATCATGACCAGGGTCTCATCCCCTTGAAATTGATCCATTTCCACGATGGCGTCAACGTCACCCTGGGGTTGCCCATCATCCGGACCTCCGTGGATCACGGCACCGCCTACGACCTGGCGGGAACCGGGCGCGCCTCGGCTCTCAGCATGGCCGCCGCCATCAAAATGGCGGTAGGAATGGCTAAAACGTCCAGTGAACAAAACCCGTCAAAGTCAAAAATCTCTCGTTCCAAAGGAACAAAAACTCAGCAGTAACCCTGAAACAGTGAGATCAGGCGGCAAAGGACGGCGTAAGAAAGCTGTTCGTCTTACACCTCACCTCTTACGTCTCACATTTTTCATTCCACCTCTCGCCCGGTCTTTTCCGAGATAGCAGAGACTCTCCACCAGAGGTACTTTTTTGAAAATCACCTTGACCCAGAAAAAAATCTTCCTGATAGGAGCCGGCCTGGTAGCACTGTTTGCAGCGTATATAGGCATTTCCCTCTTCTTTCTCCCTTCGGTCGACACCCTCGAGAATCGCCGCAAGACCATGACGATCCAGGTAAAAGACTGGAAAGGTAATTATCACCCCCTGAAGGTCGGGCCGAAAAGCAACTACTGGACGCCATCAGCGGCAATTCCCCCGGAAATGAAGTGGGCGGTCATCCTGGCCGAGGATGCAAACTTCTACCGTCACGAGGGAATTGATGTAAAGGCGATTAAGGATGCCATCAAGCACGATCTGGAAAAGAAAAGTTTCGATCGCGGCGCCTCGACCATTACCCAGCAGGTGGCGAAAAACCTTTTTCTGTCCCGGGAGAAAACCATCAGCCGCAAGATCAAGGAGATCATCCTGGCCCGGCGCATGGAAGAAAAGCTGACCAAGGGGCGGATTCTCGAACTCTACCTGAATGTGGTTGAGCTGGGCCCGATGGTTTATGGTATCGGACACGGCGCCCGTTACTACTTCGGCAAACCGGCCTCGGCGCTGACCCCGCGGGAGTGCGCTTTTCTCGCCGCAATGCTCCCCGGACCACGGATTGCCTATAATCCCTACCGGAATCTGAACAAGGTGGTGCGACGCTCCGACATGATTCTGAAGCTGCTGCGACGGAAAGGGGTGCTGTCCGCGGGAGAGTACCGGCTCGCCCTGGCACAAGAGCCGAATATTGCCGGTCTGCAGCGGAAGGTTGATGAAAGCCTCGAAAAGGAAGAGCTGTTTGAGAATATGAGCAGTGCCGGGAGTACTGAACCGAAGCAGGAAGAAATGCCGTCAGGTGAACAAAGCGATACCGCTCTGCCGCCGTCTGCCCCGGACTCAGGGTTAAGCAGTGAGGAAACAGCCGCGGAACCTCCGCAACAACCTGATGAAAGTCCGGCTTCCGCAAATGGAGGAAACGCGACCCATTAGTCGGCACCTGATGCCGGGGGGATTCGTTGGACACCACTCTGAACCAGCTTGCTGCTCCGGAGTAAGGTCGTATTCAGTAAATAACGAAGAAGGAGAAGTCACATGCGTTCTGTTCTGGCAATCATTCTCGTGCTGTCGTGCCTGACGTCACAAGCATTCGCAGAAGAGCAGCCGATTTCATTCGGCACGGAAGTCCAAGAGGGATTCGTGCGTTTGGGCAACGAGAGTCTTGAGGTGGTAACGGCTCCCGTTGATACGGAAAACTACGGGCCGCTTGTCACCCTGGCTGTTGCAGGTGGGGTGGCGCTGACCTATGTATTCGATGAGGATATCCGGAACAAACTGCACGGAGCCGGAAGCGGGACTCTGAACACGCTCGCCGATGTGGGAAGCGGTATCGGCAACCCGTTCGTGCATCTCGGGCTGGCCGCGGCCGTGTATGGTGGCGGACGGCTGGCTTCTTCCGCCGAATGGCAGGAAACGGGCATGATGCTCGGTGAAGCGGTTGTTCTCGCGGACGCGACCAGTTTCATTCTCAAGCAGACCATCGGCAGGGGACGGCCATTCGCCAGCAACGACAAAGGCAGTTTCCGGCCGCTGCAATTCAAATCGGATTATGATTCACTGCCTTCCATGCACACGGCAAGTTCCTTTGCCCTAGCCTCGGTTATGGCCTCAAAAACCGACAACCTGGCCGGCAAGGCGCTCTACTACCTGGGTGCAACCTTTGTCGGTTTTTCCCGAATACAGAAAGACAAGCATTGGGCCAGTGACATTATTTTGGGAGCGGCGATTGGAGAACTGTGCGGACGGGTGGTGACGAACTATCATGCCGGCAAGAACAGGGTCGCCATAGCTCCGCTGGTCTCCGGTGATTCGGCACTGCTTGCTTTGGTCGGGAGATGGTGAGGGATCGGGCAAGGAAAGCGGTCTGAATGCCAGCTGAAGGATCATATTCGGCGAATGGAAATGGATCAGGATTCGGATAACTTTTCGTAACAAATGCAGGCTGCACCTTAGAAAAAAGCCCCCCGGATGATGTAATCCGGGGGGCTTTTTTTATCCGAAGATCTTTTTCAGCAGAGTAGAAAGCCAACCGGCTTTCGGCTTCCCGGCCGAGGCGAAATTCTTTCGAACTTCCCTTATAAAAACAGCAAGTTCCGTTTCATTCTGGTGCGCTTTTTCCATCTGACAAACCCCCTTGGATATCCATTGTATCAGGCAACCGCATGTGCAGCCGACCTCAGTAAACCAGCAAATTGCCCCCGTGCGGAAGCCATGACCTGCAACGCATTTTTCTGCGGCCGGCAACGAAATCGATTGAGAGGATATCAGGGGGAGACTTCATGCACCGGCTGATGATTTGTGCGGTAAGACCTTCGCACAATCAGCGGGATAATACACTGATTGTGAAAATTTTCAAGACAAATCTGGTGCAAATCCCACGTCCACCGAAAAATTTCTCACGAATGACATTATCACGTCAATCTCGAGAATCTGGGGCAAAAAACGCCTTTCCGGGACAAGGTTACGGGGCTGTCATCGGGTAGGAGGCGGGATTACTCCCGCCGTCCTCCCACACCACCGTGCGTACGG
>SBEG01000090.1 GCA_009668975.1 Deltaproteobacteria bacterium
CGCTGTTCAGCAGAACCTATGGATGGACTTAGGTTCCGGCAGTTTTCCAAGTGTATGATATAGCGCAGTTGTCAGCCCATCGAGTGTTCTGAAACCATATGCTTTTCTGATAGTCAGTTTCGCTTTCAGGTTTAGTCCCTCGACGGCACCCGATGAAAGACGGCCTCGGGCCTTGAACCAGTTGAGAATGAGGGGCTTGTGGTTCGTGATCGTCTTGGCCACCTTCTTCATTGGTTCGAGATTGCTCTGCATGGTTCGGGTTACCCAGTTGTCCAGAAACCGGCCTGCCCAACTCGGATAACGGTAGTTCCAGAATCGCTGGAAATCCTCTCGCATCAGGTGAGCCTTCACCGATGAGAGATTGAGCTTCATGAGATCGCGTAGCCTGGCGGTCTGTTTCTCGCTCAGATTCTCCGGCCGTTTCAGAAGGAGCCAGCGCCCTTTTAGAAGGACGTTTTCCTGGTGCTGCTCTTTGAACATGCGGACTTCGTCCCGGCGCACTTCGTCGATCGCTTCGTTGAATTTCTTCATGATGTGGAAGCGATCCAGGATGTTCAGGGCGTTGGGTGCCTTCTTGGCAACCACTTTGAGATAAGGCGCCCACATATCGCTACAGATGAACTTGAGCCCGTGACTTCGTTCCTTGCCGAACTCTCTGAAAAACCTGAGCAGCGTCTTCACCCGGCGATGCGAACCGCACCACAAAAGCCGACGACATCCCTGGTTGAGTTGGTAGACCAAGGTCAGGCACTTGTAGCCCTTGAACACAAAGATCTCGTCCAAGCCGATTTCGGTGATGTCTTCGAGCTTACGGTTGGCAAGCCCGTATTCCACAACATGCTTAACGGCCCGGTAGACGCTTTCCCAGCTGGTCTCGAAGATGTCAGCAACCTCTTTCCAGGAGAGCCGGCGCGCCCATCGGGCAAGGTAGACCTTGTAGGATGTGGTCATCTGCTCCTTACCATAGGCGAAAGGAAGCGCCTCAACCTTGACGCCATGCACAGAGCACCGCACCCGGCGTGGGGAATACCGGAAGTAGACCTTGTACTGCCAGAGCGGCATATATTCAAAGAGCCTGGCACCTCGGGTGTCGTACGTAACGCATAGCTTGCCGCATTCAGGACATTCAGGTCGAGAATTGGAACGCGCTACGAGATCGACAACCAATGCCTCAGAACCGTAAACCATGGCAAAACTGACTGCTTTATATACAAAGGACTTGAAATGTTCGACCTTGTTCAATAACGTCTTTATCAGCATTGTCTCTGCCCCTTCAGTCAAGATGGTTTCTCGCAAAAACGATCCTAAACTGAAGTCAGGGGCAATGCTCTTTTTTTCAGCTACAAACTATCCACCTTTTCAGCGCACGAGGC
>SBEG01000091.1 GCA_009668975.1 Deltaproteobacteria bacterium
ATGTTGAGTGCCACCACATCGATAACAAAAAAATGTGCCAGGACATCGATAGCAAAAGTTCTCTGACAATCGAATAGCCACTACGTCATTCTGTGAACACCAAAATATTTCGGAGGTGTTCATGGAGGATGAAATCATGCAAGTCCGGATGCTGGCAGTCCGGCGTTTCAAGGCTGGTGAAAGCCCTGAATCGATTTGCATATCACTCGGTAAATCCAGGTTCTGGCTGTACAAGTGGGTCAAAAGATTTGACGGAGGTGACCCTTCTTGGTTCGAGAATCGTTCGCGTCGCCCTCTGCTGACACCAAATCGCACAGCTTCTGAGATCGAGGAGATCATCAAGATGGTCCGCCTCAATCTCTATAATCAAGACCTGTTCTGCGGTGCCCAGGCAATCTTGTGGGAGATGGAAGACCTGGGGATCAAGCCGCTGCCCTCGGCCAGAACAATCAGCCGGATTCTTGCCAGAAATAACCTGACACATCGAAGAACCGGTCGCTATGAGCCAAAAGGAACCGCTTATCCCGCTCTTCCTTCACATCTGCCGAATCAAACCCATCAGGCCGACTTTATCGGTCCATGCTATCTGCAAGGGCCAATTCGCTTCTACAGCCTGAATATCGTTGATACGGCAACAGTCAGGTGTGGACTACATCCTTCACTGTCCATGGCATCACAGGCAGTCCTTGATGGTTTCTGGGCCGCATGGAAACGAATCGGCATCCCTGATCGTGTTCAGACTGACAATGCCCTGTCGTTCTTCGGCAGTCGAAGGCACCCACGCGGGATGGGGCCTCTCATCAGGCTCTGCCTGCACCATGGCGTTGAACCGTGGTTCATTCCCATGGGCGAGCCATGGAGAAACGGGATGGTTGAAAACTTCAACGAGCGTTACCAGCAACGGTTTCTTGGCAAGGTTTCCATGGCCTCGGTTGCAGACCTGCACGCTGGATCTCTTGCATTTGAACAGCGCCATAACAGCAGGTACCGCTACAGCAAACTCAAAGGCGACACACCTCTGAAGGCCCTTGCGGCTTCAAAGGCCAGGCTTAGGTTCCCGGAAGAGGAGACGCCACCCAGGCATCCACTGGCAAAGCCTGAGATCGGGAAATATCATCTTGTGCGACTTATACGCAGCGATCTGAAGCTGGATGTCTTTGGTGAACGCTTCTCGATGCCGCCGGAAACAATGCTCGAATACGTAGTGGCTACTATCGATGTCAAAGAACAGAAACTGAAACTCTTCCTGGATAAAACCCAGGTCGAGGAATTTGACTACAAAATGCGTTAAAATTGCCGAGTGTCAGCGATGTCGTGGCACAAAAATCTGTTATCGATGTCCTGGCACTCAACAC
>SBEG01000033.1 GCA_009668975.1 Deltaproteobacteria bacterium
AGGGACGTTTATACCAACTCAGCTCTCCCCTGTCAACTACTTTGTTCAGGTTTTTTTGGAGAACCCATAATTTGTTAATTATTCAACTTTGAGTCGAGCAAATCTCCGCTTACCAACCTGAACAACATACTCTTTTCCCTTACAAATCTCACAACTTTCATCTGCTACTTTTTTTGAGTCAACCTTTACACCACCCTGCAGGATTGACCGACGGCCTTCGCTGTTCGACTTCACCAGCCCGGCTTCCGCAAGTGCCTTGCAAAGAAGCATTGTCTCAGCCTCACTGCGCACGGTGATTTCGACTAACTCCTCCGGAACCTGATTATCCCTGAAACGCCGCACGAAATTCGACTCGGCAACGTCGGCAGCAGAAGTACTATGATAACGACTGACCAACTCTCTGCCCAATGCCTTCTTTGCTTCCATAGGGTGAACGGTCCCGTCTTTGAGACCACCTTTCAGTTTCTCCAGTTCGACCAAGGGCAGATCACTTAAAAGTTCATAGTAGCGGACCATCAACTCGTCGGAAATGGACATGATCTTCCCGAAGATATCATCCGGATTTTCATTGATCCCAATATAGTTTCCAAGAGATTTCGACATCTTGTTAATGCCGTCAAGTCCTTCCAGCAACGGCATGGTAATTACCGTCTGCGGCGCCTGTCCCCATTCCCGCTGCAACTCGCGCCCGACCAGGAGATTAAACTTTTGATCCGTCCCGCCAAGTTCAACATCGGCCTTAAGGGCAACCGAGTCGTAGCCTTGAATCAGCGGATACAAGAATTCATGGATACTGATCGGCTGTTGATTTGCAAATCTTTTCGAAAAGTCATCCCGCTCCAGCATGCGGGCCACAGTATATTTAGCTGCCAGGGCAATGAGATCAGTGGCCTGCAGCGGCGACAACCATTCGGAATTAAATACCACCTTGGTTTTTTCCGGATCCAGAACCTTGAAGACCTGCTCTTTGTAGGTTTCAGCATTGCGCAAAACATCTTCACGAGTCAAAGCTTTCCGGGTCTCACTTTTACCGGTCGGATCACCGATCATACCGGTAAAATCACCAATCAGGAAATAAACCTCATGACCTAGTTGCTGGAACTGTCGAAGTTTTTGCAGGAGAACGGTATGTCCAAAATGAAGATCTGGTGCAGTGGGGTCAAAACCGGCTTTAATCCGCAGGGGCACCCCGGTCTTCACCGACTTTTCGAGCTTTTCTATCAATTCTTTTTCGAGCAGAATTTCGACTGCTCCTCGACTTATTATTTCCAACTGTTCACAGACTGACATAACGCCACAACATTCCCTCAACGGCAAACAACCGAAATCCGTTCAATTCCGAGGGCCTTTCCCGTAATTTCATCAATCTCTACAGCAACACAATTTATCCGAATATCTTTTTTGGCCACTTCAAATCTCACCGGCAGCTGCGAGAGAAATTTCTCAACCGCCAGCTCTTTTCGAATACCAATCACAGAATCAAAACTTCCCGTCATTCCGACATCGGTCATGTAGGCGGTCCCGCCCGGCAGCAACCGCTCATCCGCGGTTTGGACATGGGTATGGGTACCGAGTACCGCGCTTACCCGCCCATCAAGATACGCGCCTAAGGCCATTTTTTCCGAGGTCGCCTCCGCATGAAAATCGACTACGATAATCGGGGTAATTCCCCTCAATCGCTCGATTTCTTTATCAGCCGACCGGAACGGGCAATCGAGCGGATTCATAAACACCCGACCCTCAAGATTCAGAATAGCAATACTGATCCCGGAAGCTGTCTGAATCACGGCACTTCCTTGGCCGGCTGCGCCTGCCGGATAGTTTGCCGGCCGGATCAGCTTTTTTTCACGGTTGATAAAATCGAGGGAATCCTTTTTGTCCCAGATATGGTTACCACTGGTAAGAAGGTGGACCCCGCAGCCAAAG
Organism: Deltaproteobacteria bacterium; assembly: GCA_009668975.1. Lineage (GTDB taxonomy): Bacteria > Desulfobacterota > Desulfuromonadia > Geobacterales > Geobacteraceae > RPRC01. The sequence continues at coordinate 1,927 of SBEG01000033.1, forward strand.
AGCTCTTTTGCGGTCTCTTCGGTAATCCCGAAACCGCCGGCGGCATTTTCACCGTTCGCGACAACAAGATCTATCGTATAGCGGTCAACCAGACGATGGAGTTCCTGAGAAACCGCCTGCCGGCCGGGTTTACCAACAATATCCGCGATAAAGAGAACCTTAACGGGCATATTCGGTTGCTCTCGTTTCGCGTATCACATTAACTTTAATCTGGCCGGGATATGTCATCTCCGCCTCAATTTTCTTGGCAATATCTTTGGCTAGAACGACAGCCCGCTCATCGTTGACATCTTCACTGGACACCATGACCCTGATTTCACGACCGGCCTGTATTGCAAAAGAATTCGTTACGCCGCGAAATGAGGTAGCAATTTTCTCGAGATCCTCCAGACGCTTCACATAGGTTTCCATCATCTCGCGACGGGCTCCGGGTCTCGCACCGGACAGTGCATCGGCCGCCTGAACCAGAACGGCAAGGACGGTTGCCGGTTTTTCGTCCTCGTGATGTGCCATGAGCGCATGTACTATTTTCGGCGACTCACCGTATTTTCTCGCCAATTCCGCACCGATTACTGCGTGAGAGCCTTCGACCTCATGGTCGACTGCCTTTCCGAGATCGTGCAGGAGGCCGGCCCGTTTGGCCTGCTTGACGTTGACGCCAAGTTCTTCCGCCATGATTCCGCACAAAAATGCCACTTCCAGGGAGTGCTGGTAGACGTTCTGACTGTACGAGGTCCGGTACTTCAGACGTCCGAGCAGTTTCAGAATGTCTGGATGAATTCCGTAGACACCCAGATCGAACGCCGCCTGCTCCCCAGCCTCTTTGATTGCCAGCTCTACTTCTTCGGTTGATTTTGCCACAACTTCTTCGATACGGCCGGGATGGATACGGCCATCGGCAATAAGTTTCTCCAGTGAAAGCTTGGCAATTTCCCGGCGGATCGGATTAAACCCGGAGAGAATTACCGCCTCTGGTGTATCATCGATAATCAGATCGATTCCTGTTGCTGCTTCCAGAGCCCTGATATTTCTGCCTTCGCGGCCAATAATACGGCCTTTCATCTCATCGGAAGGGAGCGCGACCACGGAAACCGTTTTTTCTGCAACATACTCCCCAGCGTATCTCTGGATAGCAAGGGAAAGAATCTCTTTGGATTTTTTATCCGCGGTCTCGCGCGCCTCCTCCTCAATAGCCTTGATCCGCTTGGCAGCATCCTGCTTAGCTTCATTTTCAAAGGCTTCCATGAGAACTTTTTTGGCCTCTTCGGAGGTCAGCCCGGAAATTCTTTCAAGAGTTTGCCGCTCTTCCGCGATCATTTGAGCAAGATTTTCTTCTTTCTGGCCCAGGGCCTGCTCACGGGCATTGAAATTTTGTTCCTTTTTGAAAAACTCCGCATCCCGCTGATCGAAGATCAACACCTTCTTATCGAGGTTTTCCTCCTTTTGCTGGATCCGTCTCTCCAGTGACTGCAGGTCCCGGCGCTTGTCTTTCGACTCACGCTCAAACTCGGCTTTTGCCTGATACACCGCATCCTTTGCTTGTAACGTGGCTTCCTTCAGGATTGTTTCTGATTCGCGACGTGCATCTTCAAGTATTCGTTCCGCCGAACTCTCCGCTTTGGTTATCACAGATCCGGACAGTTTTTTCCGCAGGAAATTTCCGGCGACAAAGCTGACAACTGCTGTAACTAGTATAAAAATTATGGCATATTGGAGTTCCACTGATTATTCCTCCCTTTCTATGTATAATCCCTACCCACAGATCTCACTGGTGACTTCCACGGAACGGTTCCATGCCATGTCGAAGCCACAACCGGGGTATGAATTCGTTATTTACAGTACTACTGGCCAAACAACTCTTTTATCAGTGATGATGAGATCCATTTTAACATCGTGCGCCTCACCAAGGATCTCGTCAACTAACTGGAAATCATAACAAAGCCCGATAAGCTTGCCGTGACCTTCCAGGCGATGAATCGTCTTATCGTAATATCCTTTTCCATAGCCGATGCGGTGACCGTTCAGATCAAAGGCGACGCCCGGAACAACGAGAATATCCGCATCTTCAACATCAAATAACCGCCCCGAGGCACACGGTTCCAGAATCCCGAAAGCCCCCTTCTCCAGGGAAGACAAACTCTCCACCTCACGAAAGACCAGTTCGTGTCCCATGACTGCGGGAAAAGCGACCTTCTTGCCGGAAGCCAATGCTGATTGAACTATCAATTCCGTATCAACCTCATAGTGAATCGGGGAATAGACCAGCACACTCCGGGCTCGCTTGAAGAGATCGGTTTCCAGAAAAGTTGTCTGGATTCTCAGGCTCGCAGAGCGAAACTCCTCAGGAGAAAGAGATTTGCGGTGCGCCAGCATGCTGCGCCTGAGAATTCTCTTTGGCACGAAATTCGCTCCTACGATACAACTATAAAGTTTGGTACTGGGTGCGACAACAAGACAGGGATAAATTAAGACGGGCTCTCAGGAAAAGAAAGAGAAGGGGATGGAGAAAACGGGAAGCCAATAAAGTTACAGCCGCTCGACCGGCAGATTCTCTAAAAAGATGAGAAATTCAGCGACGTAGAACCTTTCAACCGGAAATCGTGAGAGGGTAACTTATCAGCAAACGAAGCAGACTTTGGTAACGGCAAGCCTCCTCCGAATCAATAAAAAATCTTCCAACCCGTAATCGGATCATTCAATCTATTTCTATATATTGAACAAATCTCCCTGAAGAGACCTTTCTTGCTAGTCATGCACCACAGCTTCATCAATATGTCTCATTAAACGAGAAATCCTCTCGCGCACGAAATATTGCTGCCGCGAACACTCCCGGGATTGCAGGAGTAAAGATTCCGCCACATTCAAGAGCGCCAGAATGGCAAGAATCTGAAAATCAGTGGTTTTCATCGAGGTCTGAACTTGAGCGATCGTGTCGTTTACCAACGACTCAACTTCTCTCACCTCTTCAGCTGACGCTGAGCTTCGAACCTGTACTTCCCTTCCAAACACCTTGACGCGGTGCAAAGAACTCACAGGCCTAAACCCCTTCCATCTTTTTCAGTATAGCGTCAATCCGAGATTTAAAAACCTCCCGCTCTGCCAGGAGTTTCTCATTTTCCTCTACGAGCAGGGCATTCTTCTGCTTGAGCGAGGAAAATTCCCTCAATAAAAACTCAACCTTGGTCTCAAGTGCATCGAAAAGTTCCGCATCCATAAATCATCCTTAATGTGGGCCACATACTAGTGCATAAGCAGCCAAAAGTCAAGGTTATTATTAGAAAAGTGCCTGCACAAACTGTTCCGGATCGAAATCCCGCAGGTCATCCACGCCTTCACCGATACCGATATATCTGACCGGTATTTTGAACTCACTGCTGATGGCAACAACAATTCCACCTTTGGCTGTCCCGTCAAGCTTTGTCAGGGCAATACCGGTCACATCCGCGGCTTCTTTGAATATTTTCGCCTGGGACAAAGCATTCTGCCCGGTTGCGGCGTCAAGGACAAGCAGTGTCTCATGGGGACCGCCTGGAACCTCCCGGTTGACCACCCGGCGGATCTTCTTCAATTCTTCCATGAGGTTTACCTTGGTATGCAGCCTTCCCGCCGTATCGACAATCAGGATGTCAGCCCGGCGGGCAACAGCAGCCTTGCAGCCATCAAAAACTACCGCGGCCGGATCGGCGCCATGTTTATGGCGAATCACATCGACACCAACCCGTTGGCCCCATATTTCCAACTGTTCAACCGCAGCGGCCCGGAAGGTGTCAGCTGCAACCAGCAGAACTTTCTTCCCCTCTGCTGTGAACTTGCTCGCCAGCTTGCCGATCGTGGTAGTTTTACCCACCCCATTCACACCAATAACCATGATGACAAAAGGCGAATAGCTGTCCGTATCCAGGATTGACGAGGTAGCTTCCAACCTGGAAAGCATCTCTTCCTTCAAGGCATTTTTCACTGCTTCGCCATCCTGCAACTCGTTTCTTTTCAGCCGCTGTTCCAGTGCACCGACCAGCTCTACGGTTGTTGCCAGGCCGATGTCGGCCGTAACAAGGATCTCTTCCAACTCCTCCAGAGTTTCCGCATCGACCTTCTTCTTGCCCAGCAGCAACGTATCAATCCGCCCGATCAGACTTTCGTGGGTCTTACTCAGCCCTTTCCTGAGTCTTTCGAAAAATCCCGGTTTTGACGGTTTATCTTGAGAATCGGCCAAATCGTCGACCGGGGCTGGGGGAGCAGTGCCGGTGAGTTTTTCAAAAAATCCCGGTTTTGTCTGTTTTTCTTGAGAATCGGCCACCTCTTCCACAGGAGGTTGAGAAGCGGTACCGGTAAACTTATCAACGAAGTTTTTAAAAAACCCCTTCTTCTCTTCCGCCATCTAATAAATCTCCTTTTCCAAAAGCTTTATGGCCCGCTGCACACCAACAAGAGCCCGCCCGACCAACGCATTCCTCTCCAGAGTTGTCACCAGAGTGTAATCATCACCAATGGCGCCAAGAACCAGGTGCTGCCGGTCAGTGGTTATGACCGTATTGCAGATGGTCTGTGACGGGACCCTCTGGCGGATTTCCCGGATACGATTGAAAATTATATTCTGGTGGGCGCCAAGGATCTTGATATCGAAATCATTGGCGGTGGGGGAGTATAGTTCCACGGCCTCGCCTTCCCAATCGATCAGGATCGCCGCGGTAGCACCGGCCGTTGCCTCAACCAGGTCTTGTAGTATGGTTTTAAAGGGCACATATTCTCCTTAGCTTGCGAGTAAAAAACGATTCAAGGCAGCCGCACAACACCATGCAATGCGGCGGGGAGTTTCCGGAGCTCTTAAGCCGGCAGTCAGGTAAGCTTTACTGACACCAGCTTCGAGACCCCCGGCTCTTCCATGGTTACCCCATAGAGACTATCAGCATTCGCCATCGACGCTTTGCTATGGGTGATGATGATAAATTGTGAAAAGGCACTCATCTCACGAACCATCTCATTGAACCTGCCGATATTCGCCTCATCAAGGGGCGCATCGACCTCATCCAGAAGGCAAAAGGGTGCAGGCTTGATCAGAAAAATCGCAAACATCAAGGCTACTGCCGTCAGCGCCTTTTCTCCACCGGACAGCAGGTTCACATTCTGCAGCTTTTTCCCCGGAGGTTGAATGATGATGTCAATTCCGGTTTCCAGAAGATTCTCTTCATCCGTCAGCCGCAGCTCCGCTCGACCACCACAGAAAAGCCGGGGGAAAACTTCCTGAAACTTCTCGTTTACCAGGATAAAGGTATCGAGAAACCTTTTTCGCGTCGTCCGGTTGATCTTCTGGATGGCCTGCTGCAGATCATGCAGTGATTCCTCCAGGTCCGATTTCTGTCCGGAGAGAAATTCAAACCGTTCCTCCAGCTCCCGGAATTCCTCGATGGCGGTGAGATTGACCTCTCCGATGCCCTCGATCAACCCCACCAGTTCCGCCTGCCGCGCACGCATCTCGATTTCATCAAATTCACGCCCGGTATAGCGAGGAACCAGGTCGCTCAGCGCACAACGGTATTTTTCCGCCACTGTTTCTTCAAGATTCCGCAGTAACATCGCGGTCTCCGTCAACTTGAGGGTCTTGGTTCCTATTTCCTGAGAAAGCTGTTCTCCATTACTGCGAAGCGCCTTGAGGGAGGCCTCCCCCTCCTGGGCACGTGCTGCTTCCTGCTCATAGCGCAGCCGAATTGTTTTACACGATTCATCAGCCTGCCACTGTTTTTCCAGAAGCGCTTTCAGTTCCTCATCGCTTTTGCCGCGCAACTCGGCAAGCCCCTGCCGCTCCCGGACACTATTTTGCAACTCGATTTCCAGGCGGGCACGACGCGCCTGGAGGTCCTGAATGCTTTCCTCGACCCTCTTCATGGTTCGCCGGCCGGACTCCCGCTTCTCGCGCAGGGCCGCAAGCCTGACCTTGCGTGCGGTGAGATCATCACGCACCTCGGTGATTTCTTGTTGCCGGTTTTCCAGCCCCCCACGCGAAACCGCCAGTTCTTCTTCGAGCGAAGCCCTTCTGGATTCGCGCAACTCACGTTCACGCCGCGAGACAGCCATTTCCGCCTCAAGGGATTCGGATTCTTCTCGCAACTGGCTGTCTTCCAGCTCTTTCAGGGCAAGCCGCTCCTCGATCCTTTGGAGCTCTTCCCGTACACGCTGCAGGTCCTTCTCGGTATTGACCAACTGGATTTCCAGGCGATGAAGTTCCTGGCGGGCCTCTTTCATAGCGCTATCGGTCAGGCGGACCTCTTCGCGTAGGCGCCCCCTTTCCGACTCCAGTTCAGCGACAAGTCCGGTTAATCGTTCAACCAGGGCGGACAACTCCTTAATCTGGCGTTTTTTGTGGATGAGCCCCTGCTGGGCTGCTTCCATGGATCCGCCATGCAGCACCCCGCCACCATTGACCATGTCGCCGTCCTTGGTCACAAAAGTCAGGTGCGGATGTGCCGTAGCCAATTTCAAGGCGGAATCAATGGTATCCGTGATAAAGGTGGCGGCCAGGAGAGTCTCTGCCATCCCGCGGTTTTCTTCCGTTACCGTGATCCGGTCAAGTAAACGCGCCGCTCCGGCAGGAGCGTCGGGAAGACCGGTGATGCCCAGCGTCCGTTGGATCAGGCTGCAACGTCCGCCTGAAGTCTCCTTGAGAAAAGCAAGGGCTTCCCTGGCATCTCCTTCACCTCCGCAGATTACATACTGCAGACGATCAGCAAGAGCGGCCTCCAAAGCCACTTCGTATTCTTCCGCAACCTCCAGAATATCCGCGACAACTCCCTGCAGACGCCCCTTGAAAGGTTCGGCGAGACAGAGTGATCGTACGCCACGCCCGTACCCGGCAAACTGTGCCTCCAATTCCTGCAGTGAATGGAGCCGCGAGGCATTTTTATTGAGCCGGTCTTTCTCGGCAAGAAAGGAATGTTCAACCGTCTCGAGATGCTTCCTCAGCTCATCATCCCTGATACGAAGTTCGTCCAAGTGGACGACAAGCTCCTGTTTCTGCGTGGTCAATGATCGAGAGAGCAGTTCCAGCTCAGACACCCTGCCCTGGGCATCATGCTGCTTCTCCTGGAGTCCGAGCCCTTCACGACGATTCCGTTCCAGCTGTTCGCGGAGCGACTCCAGCCTCCGAGAAGCTGCCGTTGTCTGATTGGTAAACTGGGATATTTCGGATACAATAGCAAAAAGATCTCGGCGGCGTTCTTCAAGGCCCGAAAGAGCAACCCGCTCCTCTTCGGCCAAGCGGGTCAGAACTTCTTCGGCGGCAACCAGTTCCTGTTCTTCCCGGGAAAGGTCCGCAACAAGGGTTTTCTCCAGGTCCTCCAGCTTGAGCAATTCATCATCCGACTCTGCGGATCGCGTCCCGATCGTCGTTAATTCCTGGGTAAAGCGGGCGATACGCTCCTCCAGGCCGGCCTGCTCCTTCCGCTCGAAGCCGATGCGGCTTTCGCAACCGGTAATTTCTCCCTTGAGGCGATAGCTTTCCTCCTGGGCATCGGCCAGCTTTTTTTCTTCCTCCAGAAGCAGGAGTTTTCTTTCATCCAGGGACAGGGAGGACTTTTCGATTTCCAGAGTCTTGGCAGCGAAACGCTCCTGCAGTGCGGCAATCTCCGCTTCGATAGCGGCTTTATCCGCTATCCGGCGACAGTACCCGGTCACGGCGAACTGCAGTTCGATCTCTTTCAACTCCTCGCGATATTCCCGGAATTTTTCGGCTTTTTTGGCTTGACGCTGCAGGGCGTTAATCTGCCGGCGGATTTCAGCGACAATATCCCCGATACGCAGCAGATTCTGCCGGGTAACCTCGATTTTTTTCAAAGCAACCTGCTTCCGTGCCTTGAACTTGGTTACGCCCGCGGCCTCCTCGATGATCAGCCGGCGTTCCTCCGGCTTGGAACTGAGAATCATGCCGATTCTGCCCTGCTCGATAATCGAGTAGGCCTTGGCGCCGGCCCCGGTGTCCATGAACAGCTCGGAAATATCCAGCAGCCGGCAGGGCGTGCCGTTCAGCAGGTACTCACTCTCGCCATCCCGGTATAGTCGCCGTGTTACCTGGATTTCACTGAAATTAAGGTACTTGGCCGGAACACGGCCATCCTGGGTGGAAAAGAAAATGGACACTTCCGTCATCCCCAGCGGCTTGCGGGTTTCACTGCCGCCGAAAATGGTATCTTCCATGTTCTTGCCCCGCAGGGTTTTGGCGGACTGCTCCCCCATGACCCAACGGATGGCATCGACAATGTTCGATTTCCCGCAACCGTTCGGTCCGACAACAGCCGTCACCCCCTGCTGGAAGCCAAGGGAAACCTTGTCGGCGAACGATTTGAAACCGTGTATTTCCAGTCGACTGATAATCATAGGCGCGGCAATAGTACCAAAGGGCGGCTTTTCTTGTAAAGGCAAAGATGAGGCTGATGGTTGAGCGTCGCCCTGCCATTTTTAGCGGAAAATCCGGTCAGTGCGCCATCAGGTCAGGAGTACCGGACCGGGGATGATTGGTTAAAGGAAATATCGTGCTGCCGCTCAACCGGATTGCGGGTGCAAAGCCCGTTCATATTCCTTGACAAGCCGGGCACGCTCACCACCATCGATCGTATCCCAGGGAAGAGTTTCCTCCAGCGGAATCGTGCGGGTGACAAGTCTTTCCGTATCCAGCTGCAGCTCTTTGGCGGCCTTTTTCCAGTTGCCGGTCCGGTGAGCCATTACCAGGAAGTCGGCCAGACGCCGATCACCCCGGGAAAGGAGCGCCTGGAGAAAAGCCTCCCGCAGACTTTCCAGCTGGATTTTGACATTGGACAAACTCCCGACAGCGCGCCGCAAGTAGTGGTACTTTTTCTCCAGGGAGGCCAGAGCCTCCATTCCGCTCCATTGCAGAGGCGTAAAGGGCTTGGGCACGAACGGATTGATGGACAGCAGGACGGAGCCGAGACGCCGGTTTTTCTTCGCCGCGGCAATTACCCGCTCGCGGATCTTTTCAATCAGCGCCACCATCTCCGCCAGGTCCTGCTCCGTTTCGCTGGGCAGCCCGATGATGAAGTACAGTTTCAAGTTGAGAATATCCCGCCCGATCAGGGTGTCGCAGGCCCCGAGGATCTGCTCTTCCGTAAGATCTTTCCGGATCAGATCCCGCAGCCGCTGTGAGCCGCCCTCCGGCGCAAGGGCAACGGTCTTGTGCCCGCTGGCATGGAGAATGTCGAGCAGATCTTCATCAAGTGCATCGATGCGCAGCGAGGAAACGGAGACTTTCCCGCCATTTTCCGAGATAAAACGGCACAGCTCGCCGAGGTCCCGGTAATCGGAAACCGCCGCCCCAACCAGCCCGATCCGTTCTTTCAATGCCAAACCTTTTTCAGCCTCTTGCTTGAGCAGCTCCAGCGAACGTTGCCGAAAGGGGTGATAAATGAAGCCGGCGGCACAGAAGCGGCAGCCGCGGGGACAACCGCGAGACACCTCGATGAGGTACATGTCGGCAAATTCCGTTCCGGGAGCAAACAGGGATGAGGCAACCACCGAGGCATTGAGATCGGTATCCCAGGCGCGTTTCACCCGGGCTGGCGCACCGCCAAGTCCCTCTATATGAGCTATGCCGCCATTGTCATACATCACCCTGTACCGCGAGGGCACATAGATCCCCGGCAACTGTAGCGCATTGTCGAGCAATTCCGCCCGGGCAGTCCCCCCTTGAGCCAGCAGAAAGTCCAGCAGTCGCGGCAGGATCGCCTCGCCTTCCCCCACGCAGACCAGGTCCAGCAGCTCGGCAACCGGTTCCGGATTCAAAAAAAGCGCCGCGCCGCCAGCCATGACCAGGGGATACGACGCGTCCCGCTCCGAAGCAAAGGGCGGGATTCCGGCAAGATCGAAGATGGCAGGAATATTCAGGTAGTCGTTCTCAAAGGATACGGAAAAGGCCAGGACATCGAAATCGTTCAAGGGGCGCTGTGATTCGAGGGAAAGAAGACGCGACCCCGATTTCCGGTACTCTTTCAATTCGACGGCTGGCGGCAGAAAGGCCCTTTCGCAGACGACATCCGGCAATGAGTTACAGAACGCGTAGACCGACTGAAAGCCGAGATTACTCATGGCGGTTGCATAGTAATTCGGATAGACCAGGCAGATCGTCAGCTTGCCGCCCCAATTTTTGCTGACGGCACCAGACTCAGCAGCCAGCAACTGCCTGTAATTCTCTTTAATTTTCCACGACATGGAAAAAAGGTACCATGGATAAAAAGTGTTTGAAAGGGAAAAAACTCGTACAGGAAATTGCTTGTCCGGGCGGGAGGGCCAAAGGGAATGCGGGGTGGAGCGGGGCGCAGACTAATTGTCGGTTGAGAGATTCTAGTCCTTGGTCACCCGCTCCAGGACTTCCCTGAGTTCATCAAGTTTATAGGGCTTGGTAATGATGCCGTGAAAACCGAAGGTTTTATATTCCGACATGATCGGATCATTGGAATAGCCGCTGGAAACAATACCTTTCACCTCCGGATTGATCTTCCGGAGAATCCTCATCGCTTCACCGCCCCCCATCCCCCCGGGAATGGTCAGATCCATCAGCACCGCGGAAAAAGGCTGATTCAATTCCATAGCCTGCGTGTAGAGAGACACTGCCTCCTCCCCGTTGCAGGACAAAGCAACCTCATAGCCAATGAAATCAAGCATTTCCTCCACAACTTCCCGGATATTTTCTTCGTCATCCATGACCAGAACTTTGCCCTTTACCGGTGTCGCTTCACCTGGTGCAACAGCATGTTCCTCCCGGGAAAACAGTGCTTCAGAGCTAACACTGGCAGGAAGATAAACAGAAAAGGTTGTTCCTATGCCAGCCTTTGACGAAACCGAGATATGGCCATCATGATGCTGGATTATTGAATAGACCGTCGACAGGCCTAATCCTTTTCCCTGCTCCTTGGTAGTAAAGTAGGGATCAAAGATCCGCGGAAGAGCTTCTTCGGAAATCCCTTCGCCCTGATCACTGATTGTCACAAGGATATAACGCCCATCCGGTAAAGGAAGATTGTCCTCCGCCGTTACCTGAACATTCCGGCAGGCAACCTCGATCACCCCGCCTTCCGGCATCGCCTGCTCGGCATTGAGAACAATATTATTGATGACTTGGCTGATCTGCCCCTCATCCACCTCAACCAGCCACAGATCAGCCGGAATCGCAAAAGTACAGGTTACGTTTGAACCACACAAAGAAAATGCCGCGGAATCCTTGATGATCTCCGGAATGGAAGAGGTTTTTTTCACCGGGGCGCCGCCACGGGAAAAGGTCAACAACTGCTGGGTGAGGTCGCGCGCACGCAAAGACGCTTTTTCCGCCTCGGTAAGCTTCTGCTGGATCTTGTCTCCCTCGGGGACGTACATCTTGGCAAGGGAAATATTCCCGAGAATTGCCGTCAGGAGATTGTTGAAATCGTGTGCTATACCGCCGGCCAGAATCCCGATCGACTCCAGCTTCTGGGCATTCAGGAGTTCCTCTTCCATCTTCCGTTTCTCGGTGATGTCCCGGAAAACGAGAACCGCGCCCACGATCTTGCTTTCCTTATCCCGGATCGGCGCAGCACTGTCGGCAATAATTCGCTCCGTTCCGTCCCGTGACACCAGGACAGTGTGATTGGCAAGCTCACCGATACAGCCGGTCGTCAGCACCATTTTCACCGGATTTTCAGTTTGTTGCCGGGTTTTTTCGTTAATGATGGTGAAGACCTCGTCCAGATGTTTCCCCACCGCCTCTTCCTGCCGCCAACCTGTTAGTGTCTCGGCAACCTTATTGAGGAGAACAACTGTGCACGCGGTATCCGTAGTAACAACACCATCACCGATGGAGCGGAGGGTAACCGACAGGCGTTCCGTCTCTCCGGCAAGCGCTTCCTGGGCAAGTTTGCGCGCCGTTATGTCATGGATATGCTCCGCCACATAGAGAACTTTTCCCGCTTCATCGAGGATGGGAAAAGCCCTGATTTCCACGTAGCCGATGCGCGGGTTGAATTTTTCCATGGATACAGGCTGCCCCGTTCGAAAGACCTCGAGCGTATGGCACGGCTCACAAATAGTATCCGATGAATAATAGGCTTGATAACAGTAGGGATGGCTGTCACGGATCGACTCGGGAACGTACTCATAGCCGCCGTGCCAGTTGGAAAGAATGATCCGGTGATCTTTGTCGATGATGGAAAAAAGATCGGGAACAGCATCAAAAATTGAGCGCAGGAGTTTTTCCGAGCGGCGCAGTTCATCCTCCATGCGCACACGCCGTGAGATATCGACCATGACCAGAACGAGCCCGGAAATATCCCCTTTTTCATCGCGGATAGGTGTTGCCTTTGCTTCAATGGGCACTTCCTGCCCCTCGCGCGTGAGTAGAAAAGTCTCTTCCGGCAGGGAAACAGCTGCGCCGGCCTGGATGACGGACACAACCAGCTCATCACAGGACGGGACATTTTCCTGTTCACGGCAGAGGAAAACTTCCTGCAGATGTCTCCCAACGGCCTCAGCGTGACTCCAGCCGGTCAAAAGCTCGGCAACAGGATTCAGAAAAGTTACGGTTCCAGTTCTATCCGTGGAAATGACCCCGTCCCCGATACTTTTGAGCGTGGTGGAAAGCCGCTCTTCGCTGCGCCGGAGCCTGCTTTCCATGCGGTGCTTGTAGAGCCCCATCTCAATGGACGATTTAAGGGTAATATCCTGAAAAGGCTTGACGATATAACCGAACGGCCCGGAAATCTTCGCCCTGTCCAAGGTATCGGAATCTGCATAGGCGGTAAGGAATATAATCGGGATATCGGCTAACGATCTGATTTTTTCGGCTGCCATCACCCCGTCCATCGTACCCGGCAGATTAATGTCCATCAGTACCAGGTCAGGCCGGGCCTCCAAAGCCTTTTCAACAGCCTCTTCGCCAGATGCTGCCGTGTCGGCCACAAGATATCCCAGTGCCACAAGCCGTTTCTCGAGGCCCTTAGCAATGATAAGTTCATCCTCTACAATGAGGATCCTTATTTTCGCTTCCGTTGCCGGTTGTATCATGCAGAGCCTCCGGCCATCAGATGGGGACAATTGCCTGCAGAAAACCATAATGCCAATTCCCTATCAAGGATCTCTCTGCGTTGGCTCGTCTTCGACTGGTCAAGGTACTCTTCAGTAAGCCTCGCAGCCTCATTCCCCGGCGCCTTGAGATCATCCTCCATCTGGAATTGGTAGCAGTCCACGGATTTCAGGCAGCTTGTCATTTTTTTAGCCCATGTCTGGTATGAAGTATAGCAGAAGCGCATCTCTTTCCTACCATCCGGTCATTAATCAGCAGGGAAATTTCAGCGGGAAACGGATGGCAAACGAGGCTCCTCCAGCGTTGTGAATTTTGATCGTCCCGCGCAGCTGTTTGGTAAGCAGACAAACAATCTGCATCCCCAGCGTTTCAGTACGATTCAAGTCAAGTCCCTCGGGAATTCCCACCCCGCTGTCGCTCACCGTAAGAACAACCATGTTCTCATCATCGGTGCGGCAGGTTACGGCAATTTTTCCTTCCAGCTTTTCGGGAAAGGCGTGTTTCAAGGAGTTTGAAACCAATTCATTGACAATAAGACCACACGGGATCGCCTCCTCGATACCCAGACAAAATTCAGCGACATCGAAATCCAGCTTAATGTCTTCCGGATCAGCCACATACGAGAAAACAAGCTGCTTTGTAAGGCTCTCCAGGTATTCACGGACATTTATCGAGGCAAGATCGGCTGTGGCATAGAGTTGCTCATGGACCAGGGCCATTGTCTTGATGCGATCCTGACTTTCCCGGAAAAGTCTCAGCGGCTGCTCGTCATGGATATACTCGCACTGCAGCTCAAGAAGCGAGGAAATGATCTGCAGGTTATTCTTTACCCGATGATGGATCTCCTTGAGGAGGATCTCTTTCTCGCGAAGCGACGCAAGGACCTTTTCCTCTGCACGTGTGCGTTCGTTTACTTCCGCAATTAAACGGGTGTTGGCCTGGGCAAGTTCGGCAGTGCGCTCTCGCACCAGGTCCTCCAAGTGATCCTGATATTGTCTGACCGCTGCTTCAGCCTGCTTACGTTCCATGATTTCACAGCTCAACTCGACATTGACGCTTGCCAGCTCTTCATTGGCCCGCAGAAGCTCCCTGTTCCGGGCCTCCAGCTTTTTCCGCATGGCATGAAGCGAAAGCAGCGTCTCAGCCCTGGCCAGAACCTCTTCCGCCTGGAACGGTTTCGTAATATAATCCGCCGCCCCCATGCGGAAAGCCCTGATTTTGTCGGATGTCTCAACCAGAGAAGTCATGAAGATCACCGGAATAGTGCGAGTTTTCTCATTGCTTTTCAAGAATTGACATACCTTGAAACCATCGAGATCCGGCATTACGATATCCAGCAGAATAAGGTCCGGAAGCTGAGATTGAACTATGCGCATAGCGGCAACGCCATCCTGGGCCTGAATGACTTCATAGCCATTTGCCGTGAGAATATCCGACAGGAGCCGCAGATTGGTTGCGCTGTCATCCACTATGAGTATGCTGCCTGGCTGTTCAGATGCTGTCACCATGGTCATGGACCTCTTTTCAAACTTAGCGGCGAAGACAGAGGATTCAGCTGCTTCCTCTCGATACCGGGTTCCTTTCTCCGCCATCACTGTCTCCGTATCGATTTGAATCGAATGAAAACAGCCAGCCCATTTTCACCCTGAATCTCGAGCGTACCATGCAGCTGCTTCGTCAGTAAGGTTACGATCTGCAGTCCCAGTGACTCTGTTGTTGCGATGTCGAAGCCCTGCGGCAAACCGACGCCGTTATCGCTCACCGACAGACAGACGTGGCCGTCCGCATCCAGGTTGCCGCGAATCGAGACAGTTCCGCCCCGATTGGCGGGAAAAGCATGTTTCAGCGCGTTGGACACCAACTCATTGATAATCAGCCCGCAGGGAATCGCCTGGTCTATGCCAAGCTCGATATGCCTGATTTCAATGTCAGTGGCTATTTTGTCCGCCGATCTCACCGCTGAGCGATAGAGCGAGGAAACAAGCTCTTCCACATAACGGGCAAAATCAATCACCGCCAGGTCTTCGGACTTATAAAGCTGTTCATGAACGATTGCCATGGACCTGATCCGGTCCTGGCTTTCCCTGATGAATTTCCGCGACGCATCTGCTTCTATAGCATCGGATTGAAGTTCGAGAAGTGAAGAAATAATCTGCAGATTGTTTTTAACCCGGTGATGGACTTCCTTGAGCAGTACCACCTTTTCCGCGAGGGCGGACTGCATTCTCTCCTCGGATCGCTTGTTTTCGGTTATATCGATAAACGTAGCAATTCCCGCCGGTTTGCCCCGATAGGTAATACAGCCGGCCGCAACCATAACCCAACCGATTTCGCCTTTCTTTTTGACAAATCTGTGTTCGTACTGGATCGGCACCGGCTCGCCTCGCTGGCGTGCCATTCCGCGGTCCATTATCTGTGTATGGGTCTCAGGATGAGCCCATTTCCAAAACTTCATCCGGAGCAATTCCGCTTCACCATACCCGAACAGGCGGACGGCAGCCGGATTGACATAGACAATTTTTTCATCCTGATAGACAACTATCGCTGCCGGGGCGGTCTCGGCCAGCACCCGGAACTTCTCTTCACTCTCCCGCAAAGCTTTTTCCGCTTCCAGGCGGTCGGTAATGTTTTCCAGAAAACTTTCAAATTCGCGTTCACAACCTTCCTGATCCACGATCCTGCGGGAGTGGACTTTGCAGGTTATGACCGTGCCATCTTTACAGCGGTAGCGACAGTCAAAGACATGCCAGGACGACCCTTCGAAAATTCGGTTCACCACCTGCACCCTATCCGATGGCTCCACAAAAAGCACTTTCTGAATGCTGGAGCGGTTGACGGTTTCCAGCAATTCTTCCGGCGAATCATATTTCAGAATGCCGGCCATCGCGGGATTGGCACTGATCAGTTTCCCGTCAAAGGTGGAGCAACTGATTCCGAAGGGGGCATGCTCGATAATCGTCCGGTATTTTCGCTCGGAAATTTTAAGCGCTTCCTCAGCCCGCTTTCGCTCGACAATTTCCCAGGCAAGTTCAGCCAGTAACGAAACCATCTCCACATCAGGGGTGGTGTAGTCCCGCTGCTTGTTCCCCACACCCAGAATCGCCACGATTTTTTCGCCGCGAAATACCGGCACAACCAGTTCCCGTATTACCGGGGGATGACCCTGCGGCACACCCTTGCGGTGGGGAAGCGCGGCATAATCATTGTGGATTACCGGCCGGCGTTCGCGGATACAGTCGACCCAGACCCCTGCTTCAGATACGTTATAGTGGAGACCTTTCCCCAGCGCTACACAATATTCATTTTTTGTCCTGGTTGACCAGTTCTGCAGCCGTAAGGTTTCCTGGTCTGGTTCCAGGTAATGATAGAATCCGATACGACTTCCGGTCAATTCCTCAACTTCATTCAGGGTAGCTTCGAGCAATTCATCCAGAGTATGCACTGCGGAAAACTGGAGCAGGCGCATGCGGGCCGCAATGACGCATTCGGTCCGCTTGCGATCGGTGATATCCAGCACGACACCCTGATAATGGGTGACTATTCCCTCGGCATCCCGCTCGACAACCGTGCGATCGTCTATCCAGCGGACATCGCCATCTTTCGTAACAATCCGGTACTCCTGCTGAAATTGGTCCGCACCTGTGCCGGTATAGTCCACAACCTCGGCAAAAACTCTGGCCAGGTCTTCGTGGTAAATTATCGAAGAAAAGGGAACCGAACCGGACAGCATCTCTTCAGGAGCATAGCCGAATTGAGCGACATTCCCGGACACCATCTCCACCGGCCATCCTGCTGCCGCCCGCCAGCGGAACAGCACTGCCGGACTGCTCTCCACTATCAGCTGTGCCTGACGTAACGCCTGATCAGCCTTCTTCCTTCTGGTGATGTCCTTGGCAAAAGAACAACTGAAAACTTGATCCCCGTACGTATAGTAGTTAACAGTAACCTCGACGGGAAATGTCGTCCCGTCTTTCCGGCGATGCACGGATTCGAAGGTATTTGTGCCGTTGACCGTCAATTTACTGCGGTGTTCCTCCCATAATTCCTGCGTCAGGTTCGGATCGATATCAAAAAAACTCATGGAGCAGAGTTCCTCCACCGTATAACCAAGAACCTCTGCCCAATATTTATTCGCCGAGAGAATCCTGGCATCGCTGCTTCCGCGAAAGATTCCCAGGGAGGTCTGATCTATAATAAGCTGGTTCAACAGCAAAGATTCTTCTACCAGCTTGCGTTCTGTTATATCCTCGACGAAACCCTGCAGCTCCACACTGCCGCTTTCCAAGCCATAGGCCCGAAGCTGAAAATTGCAGGTTATTACACTGCCGTCCTTGCAGCGAAACCGCTCCTCAAAAATCCTCCACCCTCCTAGAGAAAGAACGCTTTCGACAACCTCTCGTCGATGGGCGGAATCCACATAGACAGCAGCGGCAATACCCGTCCGGTTCACCAGGCTGATCATTTCCCCCGTTGAAGCGTATTTAAGCATTCGCGCCACTGCCGGATTGGCGCTGATGATTTTTCCATCCACGGTTGAGCGAATGAATCCAATGGGAGCATTTTCTATAAGATCGAGACATGCAGGTTCCGTGTACTGTAAAGGGTTCTTCCGGACGGTATCGTCACTGACACATTCTGCCCATGAGATTCCTTGTTCACGGAGAAACCTCTCGAGCTTTGCAACGTCCAGCCCATTATCATCTATGCAGAAAATCTTCTTCATCGTACCATCCTGGCGATCAATTTTCGGAAATCATCACAAGGCTCAACCTGCCATATCTATTGGAGCGAAAATCTAGAAAAAAAAACTATCCGCAGATTGTTCTTCAGCCGATGATTGACCCCGTACAACAGGATTGCCGGCTCTTCAACCGGGCCCCGCAATAAGCACTGGTTTACCAGTATACCCGCTCACCTAGCCGTACGGAAGAGCTCATGTCAAGGAAATCCTGTTATTCTTGAAAAATCTCCCATGACGGCAAATCTTCCCCTGTTCCGGCTCAATCCTCTGACTATCCCTGTGCGGTAAGAAATTTCTCAAAAAAAAGGGACTGCCGAAAGCAGTCCCGAAAGATGGAAGTTGACTTGGAAGCTTTTATGCAACCCGCCGCAAGCAACGCACAAGGCCACATTTCACCTGAAATCATTCACGCAACGATTTGTATCCAGCCGCTCTTGCAGAAAGCTATGCTGCCGTGGGAATAGCATATTTGTTCAGGAATTCCTCTGCTTCCCAGGCGATTTTCGTCTCTTCGCAAACTTTACGGATATGGCCAGACAACAAGTTCTTCTGGAAGGCATCCGACTGCTTCAAATAGTAGGTACCCGAGTAGCTGTTACCGTCTTCGAAAACCACACGGAAGTCACAGGTTTCGAAACAACCATTACCGGCAGCAGACTTCGCCCACAATTTGAGAATCGCATCCGTTTCCTCCCAGGTTCCCAAGACTACGTCATACGGTCCCCGTGCGGCGCCGTCTCTGCGGGTGATCAGAATTCCTCTAACACCAACCTTGTTCATTCTCCTGAAATCTGCCATGGCTGTTCCTCCCTTCCGTCGGTTTTGCACTCGACAAGTAAGCTTGCAACAACTGGAACCCAACTATATTGATAAACTAAAGCATACAGCGTGCCAAGCGAGCACACGATCACTCAGGATTGTCTTACAGCCCCTCGTTCCGCGCCCAGTGCGCACTCACGATTCGGTTATACTGATTCAGGAAAAAGATAAAAAGTGGGAATTCTGAAAACGGGTGTAAAAACGACAAATTTCCGACGTTTTGTTGAAAATTTGTTCAAGGGAAAAGATTGGAACATGAAATTATTGCAGAGTGCCGTAACACTAGCGGGGAAATTCACCGGGCGGTGGACTGCTGAACCTCTCAGAACCGTTTCAGGCAACGTATACTACGGAGAGATTCGCGACAAACATGAACGTAAGACGCAAAACAGCCGGGACACCTTACACAAGGCATCCCGGCTGCTGGAATCGCGGATCCGGATCTTCCCTTATTTCACTGTTTCCATTCTCTGGAGTGGCAACGCGACTCCCGGGTAAAGGAAGCCGCTTACTGCTGACTCTGACCGATGATGCGGATTTCAACACGACGGTTCTGCTGTCGGCCGGCTTCGGTGGCATTGCTCGCTATCGGCTTGCTTTCGCCAAAACCAATGGTAGTCATCCTTCCAGGATTAACGCCTTTGCCGGACAGCGCATTTTTCACGGCGTCCGCACGACGCTGGGAAAGCTGCATATTGTAATCTTCCGACCCGGTGCTGTCGGTATGTCCGGCGATCTGGATGGTGGTCTGCGGATATTTGTTGAGAACCGTCGCTACGCGATCCAACTCATCATAGCCGCCAGCCTGCAAGACGGAAGAATTAACCGCAAACAGGTAGTCGGATTTAAAGGTAACCGTGAGTACATCCAAGTCACCCTGGGCACGACTTCCTTCCGCTTGGGCAAGAACCTGTTGCTCTCTCTGGATACTGGCCGCCTCGGAAGTTGCCAGTGCCTGGCGCATGTCGGATTCCTGCCTGTCCATGTAGCGGCCGATGGCTGTCCCGGCCAAACCGCCGGCTACCGCTCCGGCTGCAGCGCCAATCAGGGTTGCGGAGGTACTACGCCCGATTGCCTGTCCAAGTCCTGCACCAACAGCAGCGCCGACACCGGTTCCCACCAACCCGCCAGTCTGGGTTTTTGTTGCACACCCTGACGCCGTCAAGGCCAATAATGATACGCAGATTACTAATTTTTTCATGACAATTTCTCCTTTACCTGTTCAAGTTGCTATTATTCATTTCTTCCATGAGTCTTGTCTTACCTTATACCACACTAGGAGTATCGCGCAACTCTCAATAGCGTGCACACGAACAATCACAAAAAAATCGGCATTGCCGGGAATACAGGAAGAGCGTTACCACTTTTAGCCGTCAGCCTTGACTTTCCCGGCACCTTTTCGCTACTATATCCCGTTATGAAAAAATTGACTCGACAAATTCGCATCGGCAGTATTCCCATCGGCGGCGGAGCGCCCTGTTCCGTCCAATCCATGTGCAGCACCGACACGCGGAATATCTCCGCCACCACGGCACAGATCACGGCACTGGCGGAAGCGGGCTGCGAACTGGTACGCTGCGCGGTCCTCGATGCTGAGGCAGCCGAGGCCCTCGGAAAAATCAAAGAGGGAATAACCATCCCACTGATTGCCGACATTCATTTCGACTACAGACTTGCCTTGACCGCTCTGAATAAAGGGGTCGACGGCTTGCGCATCAATCCGGGCAACATCGGCGAAAAATGGAAAGTACAGGAGGTCGTGCAAGCGGCACGTGAACGCGCGGTTCCGATCCGCATCGGTGTCAATGCCGGCTCCCTGGAAAAGGAACTTCTGGAAAAATACGGCCACCCGACCGCCGAGGCTATGGTGGAATCCGCCCTGGGACATGTGCGCATCCTGGAAGAACTTGACTACGACCAGATCAAGATCTCCATCAAGGCTTCCGATGTCATGAAAACCATCGAGGCCTATCGGCTCCTATCCCAGCGTGTCGATTACCCCCTGCACATCGGCATCACCGAGGCGGGCACCATCTTTTCCGGTACGATCAAGTCAGCGGTTGGTCTCGGCATCCTGTTGTCCGAAGGCATTGGCGACACCCTGCGTGTTTCCCTCACCGGCGACCCGGTGGACGAAATCCGGGTTGGCTACGGGATCCTCAAGGCTCTCGGCCTCCGCCAGCGAGGGATCAACCTGGTTTCCTGCCCCACCTGCGGCCGTTGCCAGATCGAGCTGGTTCCGGTTGCCGAAGAGGTTGAGCGACGCCTGCAGGGAATCACCAAACCGCTTACCGTCGCCATTATGGGTTGTGTGGTAAACGGCCCCGGCGAAGCACGCGAGGCCGATGTGGGCGTGGCCGGCGGCAAGGGAGAAGGCCTGCTGTTCCGACATGGCAAAATTGTTCGCAAGGTTCCCGAGAGCGGACTTGCCGAAGCGCTGGTCGCGGAAGTGGAAAAAATGGCTGAGGAGTCTTAGAGCCAGACAAACGTCTTATCACCCGAAATTTTCGTAGGGGCGAAGCAGGTCAAGCGCTTGCTTCGCCCCTACATTACAACAGAACATCCAATTTTCAATCACACTAGATAAAGGCAGGCATTATGCGCTATTCCAACTATTTCATCCCCACCGTGAAAGAGACCCCCGCTGATGCGGAAGTGGTTTCTCACCAGCTGATGCTCAGGGCCGGCATGGTCCGCAAACTGGCGGCCGGAATTTACAATTATCTGCCGCTTGGCCTTCGCTCGATCCGCAAAGTCGAGAATATCGTCCGTGAAGAAATGAACCGGGCCGGCGCAATCGAAATTCTGATGCCCTCGGTGATACCGGCGGAGCTCTGGCAGGAATCGGAACGCTGGGAACTGTACGGCAAAGAGCTGCTCCGCTTCAAAGATCGTAAAGACGCCCAGTTCTGCCTCGGACCTACCCATGAAGAGGTTGTCACCGATCTGGTGCGGCGCGAAATCAAAAGCTACCGCCAGATGCCGATCAATCTCTACCAGATCCAATCCAAATTCCGTGACGAGATCCGCCCCCGCTTCGGCCTGATGCGCGGCCGAGAATTCATCATGAAGGATGCCTACTCCTTTGACGTGGACGAAAAAGCGGCAGATTCGTCCTATGACAAGATGTACCAGGCCTATCGCCGGATCTTCGAACGTTGCGGATTGAAGTTCCGCGCCGTTGAAGCCGACACCGGCTCCATCGGCGGCTCATCCTCCCACGAATTCATGGTCCTGGCCGATTCAGGCGAAGACGCCATTGTCTCCTGCTCATCCTGCGAGTATGCCGCTAACGTGGAAAAGGCCGAAGCACGGCCGATCGAAACCGGAGAGCACGCTGACGCACGCCCCATGGAGCGGGTTGCCACCCCGGAGAAGCGGACCATTGAAGAGGTATCGGAATTCCTTGGGGTTCATGCAGCTTCGATGATTAAAACGCTGATTCTGCTGGCCGATAACGAGCCGGTCATAGCCCTGGTCAGGGGAGACCATGAACTGAATGAAATCAAGCTCAAGAACTTCCTCCACTGTTGCGAGTTGGAGATGGCCAACGATGAGGTGGTAACAAAGGTCACCGGAGCACCGGTGGGTTTCGCCGGACCGGTGGGCCTGACAGTGAAGATCGTTGCCGACCTGGCGGTGAAAGGGATGAAAAACGCCGCCACCGGCGGCAATGAACAGGACCTCCACCTGAAAAATGTCAACCTGGAACGGGACTTCACCGTCAGCCAGTTTGCCGACATCAGGAATGTGGTTCACGGCGATGCCTGCCCCCGCTGCAAAGACGGGATAATGGAAATGTGGCGAGGTATTGAAGTGGGTCACGTTTTCAAACTGGGTACCAAGTACTCCAAAGCACTCAAGGCGACCTTCCTCGATGCGGACGGCAAGGATAAAACCATTTTCATGGGCTGCTACGGCATCGGCATCGGCCGCACCGTGGCCGCCTGCATCGAGCAGAACAACGACGCAAACGGCATTATCTTTCCCCTGCCGATCGCCCCATTCCACTGCATCATCTCGGCTCTCAACATCAAGGAGGAGCCGGTGCGGGAAGCATCCGAACTCATCTACCGGCAGCTTATTGAGGCCGGCGTGGAAGTACTGCTGGACGACCGGGACGAACGGCCCGGCTTCAAGTTCAAGGACGCCGACCTGATCGGCATCCCGCTGCGCATCGTCGTCGGGAGCAAGAACCTGGCAGAAGGAAAAGTGGAATTGAAGGACCGCAAGAGCGGCGAGGTGTCACTGCTGCCGATCGCCGCAGCGGTGGAACAGGTTACCGGCGCGGTAGCAACTGCCTTAGCAAGGTTTTGAGGACCGCCATGACACGAGACGAAGCGCGCTCAAAAATAATTTTTGCCCTGGACGTGGACAGCTTCAACGCCGCCAAGCAGTGGGTGGCCACTCTGGCCGGCCGCGTCGGGATGTTCAAGGTGGGCAAGCAGCTCTTCACCGCTTACGGTCCCGATATCGTCCGCATGATCGAGAATTTCGGTGCAGAGGTCTTCCTAGACCTGAAGTATCATGATATCCCCAACACGGTGGCCATGGCCTCCCGCGAGGCTGCGCGGCTCAAGGTGAAGCTCTTCAACCTCCATGCCCTGGGCGGCTACGAAATGATGGCCCGCACCAGGGAGATGATGGACCGGGAGTTTCCCGCCGAAGACCGGGCCAGGGTTCTGGCGGTGACCATCCTCACCTCCTCTACGGAGGAAACCTTGCGGGATGTGGGCATCGAACACCCGGTGGCTGAAATGGTCCCACGGCTGGCGCTCCTGGCAAAAAGGGCCGGACTCGATGGCGTAGTCGCCTCCCCCCGGGAGGTACCGCTGATCAGGCAGGCCTGCGGCGATGATTTCCTTATCGTGACGCCGGGGGTGCGGCCCTCCTTTGCCGCAACCGATGACCAGAAGAGGATTATGACACCCGCGGAAGCCGTCGCTGCCGGAGCAGACTACCTGGTAATCGGCCGGCCGATCAGTGCAGCTGCCGACCCGCAGCAGGCGGTTGAGGCAATCGTGGATGAAATTGTTGATGAAATGAATTGATGAGTCTATGGGTCCGCTTCGCTGAAAGGGTTGAAAAGGAAAACCCAAAAACACTTGAACCCATCAACACATGAACCGGCTGAAAGGAACCAATGAAAGAAGAGATCATTTACGGGCTGAATCCGGCCATGGAAGCACTCCGCGGGACCAGGAAGGCCTTTGAGCTATTTATCGCCGGAACCAGTGCGGATAAAAGGCTGGAGAAACTCCTGAAACTGGCCGCTGAAAAAGGTGTTCCGGTCAGACACCGGGAAAAAGCCGATCTCTCAAAGCTGTGCGGCAACGACCACCATCAGGGCGTTGCCCTGCGGGTCGAAGGTTTTGCCTACGCAGAGTTCGATGCGATCCTTGACCGCTGCCGCGACTCGGGGGAGAACGGGCTGATCATCGTGCTGGACGGCATCCAGGACCCGCACAACCTCGGCGCAATCATTCGCAGTGCCGCCTGCGCCGGAGCCCACGGTGTGATCATCCCCAAAGACCGGGCGGCAGGGGTCACTCCCACGGTGGAGAAAGCTTCGGCCGGTGCGGTGGAAACAATCCCGGTGTCACAGGTAACCAACATCGCCCAGACCCTTGAGGAATTGAAAAAAGCCGGGTTCTGGATCTACGGGGCCTCGGACAATGCCTCGGCCCTCCTCTATCAGCAGGACCTCACCGGCGCCTCGGTGCTGGTGATCGGCAACGAAGGGGAAGGCATCCGTCCTCTGGTCCGCAAGAAATGCGACGCCGTCTTCTCGATCCCCATGCAAGGCGGTATCAACTCCCTCAATGCCTCGGTGGCCACCGGCATCGCCCTGTTCGAGGCTGTGCGGCAACGGCTGAATAAAATCTGACAGCCTGCTTTTGCGGTCGTGACCATTCCGAATTCGACAAAAAAAGCCGGTTCCCCCCGTGGCTAGTCGGTTTGTTAATCTGTGGCAAAATTATTCTAATGAACACAAGCCCCTTCAAATTTCTTTGTTTGAAGGGGCGTTTTTAATGATTCATTCCTTTTTGCTAGAAAAAATATTTTTTCTAGCTCCCGCTGGTTGCATTCTAATAATTCATTTACGTTCTGCTATTTTTTGCGTCGAACTCTAACTTCAATTTTGGCAAATACTTCTTCATGGGGCACGAATTCGGTCTCAATAGCATCGGCTTTCTTAACAGCATCTTCGACTTGTCGCCGAAACCATTTATCATATTCTTCCACATCTTTATTGCACATAATAGCTTCTACTCCTGATTTATTTGCGTATTGTGGCGCTGTTTTAATCATATTGTTTATTTAGTTATAAATTACGAAGCAAGACCCTATGCCTAGTCCCTTAAAATTAGAACATTTTGCATAAAGAAAGCCCCTTACTCCCTGAACCTGAAAATAAGGGGCTATTTGCCAATTAAAAATTATTTGCCACAGATTAACAAACCGGCTAGCCCCCGTGGGTTCCGGCTTTTTTTGTCGAATTGAATGACGTAACGAACTATTTCAGAATCTTCACCGACCTGATTTCAACCGGCTCAAGAGGAACATCCCGCATCCCCTTCCGCACGCCGGTCGTCACCCCGGCAATTCTGTCCACCACATCCATGCCCTCAATCACCCTGCCGAACACCGCATAGCCAGAGCCATCCGGCTGGGGGCGATTCAAGCCATCATTGTTCACCAGGTTGATGAAAAACTGGGCGGTGGCACTGTCAGGATTCGAGGTGCGGGCCATGGCGATGGTTCCCCGCTCATTTTTGAGGCCGTTGAGAGCTTCATTCGGAATCGGCATACGAGTCGGCTTCTGCTTCAACTCCGTGGTAAACCCGCCACCCTGAATCATGAAGCCGGGAATTACCCGGTGAAAAGTAGTGCCGCTATAGAAACCATCCTCCACATACGTGAGGAAGTTTTTTACCGTCAGGGGCGATTTTTGCGGGAAAAGCTCGATCTTTACTTTTCCCAGAGATGTCTCCATCAGCACCTTCGGGTTCTTACCCGCGGCCACCGCGGAAGTCACAAATACACCGATTATTAAAGTGAAGGTTACAGCACTGAGCATCTTTTTGAACATAGGCACCTTCCTCGTTTTGCCGGAGATCAACAGATCGTTGCATAGTAAAAAATTTTGTTCCTGTGTGTCGATCACAATCAAAAGCCGGTGCCCGAGGTAGGTTCCGGCTTCAAAATTGATGGCCCCATAATCGTTCATGGGGCCATGCGGCCTGCTATTCGGTGCGATTGGTAATCTCGATCAGGTGGTAGCCGAACTGGGTCTTGACCGGACCGAGAACCTTGCCGATCTCGCCGGTAAATACCACTTCGTCGAACTCTTTTACCATCTGGCCGGGGCTGAAGGTACCCAGGGCACCGCCGTCTCTTTTTGAAGGACACAGGGAATTTTCTCTGGCAACGGCAGCAAAGTCTTTTCCGCCTTCAATCTCAGCCTTGAGTTGTTCAC
This sequence comes from Deltaproteobacteria bacterium, assembly GCA_009668975.1. GTDB lineage: Bacteria > Desulfobacterota > Desulfuromonadia > Geobacterales > Geobacteraceae > RPRC01. The sequence goes on from SBEG01000033.1 coordinate 28,021, forward strand.
AGACTTCCTTGCTGGCCACAAGGATGTGGCGTGCACTTGCTCTTTTCATTACAGTCTCCTTTTGATGGATGTCCTCCTTACCGCGGTAGCGGTATGACCAGGAAGCGGCAGGAATCATGGGAGTCAGGATACCACATTCCTGAACGGGAAGAGAATCTTTTTACTTCCGGCGGCAAGTTCTGAGAGGTGCAGACCCACTCGAAACCTAACCGCACAATGGTGTCTCAGGGCACCTTCTGCTTACGCCCAAAGACAAAATAGGCAATCGAGCCAATCAGCGGAAACAATACCACGGCCAACAGCCAGAGCAGCCTGTTATACCCCGTAAATTCACTCCGCAGAATGTCGAGCAAGGCCACGACGCACAGAATGGTGCTCAATAAAAAGCTGATCACAAACAATTCCTGGATACCGAATCCCAAAAGCACCTCCTCCCCACGATTTCAGAGCCATGACGGTCCCCTGAGCATTACTCCGGCAACAAGTCTCTCTTCTGTTCCTGTGCTTTGCAGGAACCTTTTCGCACAATCATTCCAAAGTCACTCTTCTTCTCATAGGCCTTCATGTGGTACTGACCCGAGGCGCGGAAAGGCCCCTCGAGTTCCAGGATAATCTCGATCAGATCATAGGGAATGACCTGCAAGCCGCCCTCCAAACATGGTTCAGCGAATTCGATACCGTACAGCCAGTCTGCTTGGAAACCGAGAAATACGCAGGCAATACCGTATTTATTAAAATCGACTTCAGGTGCCGTGGCGCCAAATGCGCTCTGCCAGAGGCTCTGCCACTCCGTGCTGTCGGTAATGACGGTAAGCAGTTCCTGCCCCTGGCGTGAAAGGTTGCCCTCCCACTCCAGGTCACCTTTGCGAACGGGTAGCGGAATTGTTTGCTCGTTTCGATCATGCCATTCCAACAGCAGGCTCTCTTTGAACCCGGACTGCACGGCAATCTCCAAAACCTGAATCAGCTGATAGGAATCCGCGACGTCAGGGTCCCGCCAGAATTTCCGATAGATCCGCACCTCCGACTTCCCGGGCGTAACACCCTGAAGCGTCACGCTTTCCAGGGGATTATGGGCAACAATCCTGACGGAATCACCATCAACCTCCACGGGACAGCGGTAGCTTTTGCTCCCCGGAAGTGGCAGAACCAAAGTCTCTCCCACGGTGAGAACCTTTTGCGTGGGAACGACATCCGGCGTACCAGCCCGCCGATTCCCCTCGGGAAGTAATGATCCCCAGTCCGTGGCGAAAACCTGCGAAACAAACAGCAGAGACACCGTCAACGCAAGCGCGCAATGTTGAATAAACCTCATAGGAAACACCTCCGGAAATCAGTCTGGCCAAATGCTTACGGCATGACAGTCAAAAGGAGAAGAAAACTGCTGTCTCAGTTCGGAAATACTGCCCGCCTTCTGGATGAAGTTCTTGAGTTCCTCCTGACGACAACAATTTGCTCGATTCTAGCGCGTAACAAGGTAGGTAATCACGAGAAAAACCAGCACAATCAACAGCAGAAGCGACCAGGCAATTATATTCGTCCGCACCTGATTGTGCACCGGCATGACCGGAAGAGTACTTCCCGTCTTACTCCGAGTCATTGCCCGGGAACAGTAGAGGAAGAGCAAAAAGCCCAGAACTGCCGAAAAAACATACGGCACCAGTGACGAGAGCAGGGAACCTGTCTTTCCGGTCCAGATGAGAACCAAGCCGGCAACACCAACAACCGCCATTATCCCGCCCGCCAGTTTGCCCAGCATCCACGGCAGCTGCTTGATTTCGGACTTTGTCCGGTTCAAAATATCGCTCATTACTACACCTCTGCTGTAATCAGAACGAGCACCTTTTTTTAGAATTACCACAGTATCTTAAATAGTCCGATCTCGCAAACAAATCAGCCAGCAATTCATTACCAAGAACAGCGTCTAAAGACAAGATCTGGTTACCCCACCACGTGAAAAATCGGAGGGATTTTCTCCGGGGAAAATGTACACTAATTGTCGCAGAATTGAGCCAGTTGAAAGCTGATTGTTTATTTTATTTGTGACCTCCGCAGGAAAATCAATAACCTTTCTTGACATAATTTTATTACTCATTAGACTGATAACGCTGATCGAGGAAGAGGCGGAAATGCTGATGCAGCCTGCGGTGACGATCAAAGGTACCGTTACAGGCTGCAAGCCTCACCGGCAAGTTCCGACCCGGTCACTAGATCAGCCAACAAAAAAATGCTGGTCTCACGAAAAGTCTCCGGAAATATCACATTGTCATTCCTCGTGAGCAGGAAACCAGTTACAGCAAAACTTCACATAAAAACCGGATCTCACCTTTCGCAGGCATGACGGATTTTTGCATGGCTGTCGAAAAAGAACTCCGTGAATACAGGAACCAACATGACTACCAACCGATCCAGCAACCGTCGTAAACCGTCCTTTATCGTCGGCATCGGAGCCTCAGCAGGGGGACTTTCCGCACTGGAAAAATTTTTCGACAATATGCCGCCAGACAATGGCATGGCTTTTGTCGTCATCCAGCACCTCTCCCCCGACTTCAAAAGCCTTATGGATGATCTTCTTTCCCGGCATACCAGCATGACTATCCACCGGGTAACCAATGGGACAATTCTGCGTCCGGACTCCATTTATCTCATCCCGTCGAAATCACACATGACGGTATCGGGAGGAAAGCTCTATCTGACGGCTCGCGAACCAGGTCAACATCTTGATCTCCCCATCGACGTCTTTTTCCGTTCCGTAGCCAAGGATGCCGGGGCGCGGGCTATCGGGGTAATATTGTCGGGAACCGGATCAGACGGCTCCCGCGGCATCGTTGATATCCACAATGCCGGTGGTCTGGTGCTCGTGCAAACGACCGATTCGGCCCAATTCGACGGAATGCCTCGCAGTGCTTTGGCTACGGGGATCTGTGACCTGATGCTCGATCCCGAGCGGATGCCTTTGGCAATCCTCAAATATTCCGGATTTTCTCCGGCAGAGCGGAAACTTGAACTCAGCAAAATCTCGATGGAAGGAACGCAGGAAGAAGGTGGGTACCGACCGATTTTCTCGCTGCTCAGAAGTCAGTACAACCTGGATTTCTCCCGATACAAGCCGCCAACTGTGGGACGACGCATCCAGCGGCGCATGAACACGCTTAACTTATCGGACATTCATGACTACGCTGCCGTTCTGGCGAAAGATCCTGAAGAACTTGACACCCTCTATCGTGACCTGCTGATTGGGGTTACGGAATTTTTTCGTGATTCCAAAGCCTTCGAACAACTGGCAAAAACCGTTCTGCCGGACCTTTTCCGGGAACGCCCTGACGAAGAAGATATCAGGATCTGGTCAGCTGGCTGTGCCACCGGGGAAGAAGCATATTCTCTTGCGATCATATTCACGGAACAGGCCGAACTGGTCAATTATCGCGGGACCATCACCATTTTTGCCACCGATGCCCATCGGAACTCTCTCGAATTCGCCTCTCATGGCGTGTACAGCAAAAATCGCCTGAAAAACGTTTCGCCGGAAAGGTTGCTGCGCTTCTTCGTAAAGCAGTCGGAAGAAAGTTACCGGATCTGTACGGAACTGCGAAAAATGATCGTATTTGCACCTCACAACCTGATCAGCGACCCGCCTTTTACCCGGATGGACATGATCAGCTGCCGCAATCTCCTTATCTACCTGCAGCCAGAAGCCCAGGAAAAGGTGATTTCTCTCTTCCACTTTGCCTTGAAGCTGCACGGAATCTTCTTCATGGGAAGCAGTGAGGGGTTGGGGAAATTGGCGACCGAATTCGAAACCATCGACAGTTCCGGAAAAATTTTCCGCAAGGCGCGGGACCTCAAAATTTCTCTCGATATGAATGTTGATCCGTCCCAGCAAAAATTCACCGCCTCGGCAGTCGTCCAGACTCCTCACCGAATGACGATCAGCATGGACCGTCAACTCGTTCACGACTACGATTTCCTGCTCAAGGAATATATGCCGTCAGGTCTTTTGATAAACGAGCGTCGCCAGATCCTCCACTGCTTTGGTGACACTTCTAACCTGCTTCGTCAGCACGAGGGGAGGTATGAAAACGACGTACTTTTTCTGATTACGGATGAACTGAAAATCCCGCTGTCAACGTCACTACACCGCGCGGCTAAGTCGAACACGAGTGTGGTCACGACGAACATTCAGCTTGGAGATAGTTCCAGCGAACGGCGCTACGATCTGCATGTCGAGTGTATTCCCGATGAAAAGGCCGGTGTCACCCACTATTTCGTTTCACTCCGTCAATCGCAAAGTCAGCGCCCAGTTCCCGCATCTGTCAACCGGGAGATCGTGCACATCCCTGAAACTCCTATCCCGGAGCACTATCAGCAGAGGATCATCGACCTTGAACAGGAACTGCAGGCAACCAAGGAAAGCTTGCAGACCGCAATTGAAGAGCTTCAAACCAGCAATGAAGAACTGCAGGCCACAAACGAGGAACTCCTCGCCTCCAATGAGGAGTTGCAGAGCACCAATGAGGAACTGCACTCGGTCAACGAAGAATTATACACCGTCAACTCGGAATTTGAATTAAAGAACAAGGAGCTAAAGCAGCTCAACCAGGACCACGAAAATCTCCTGGCCAGTATTCAGATCGGAACCGTCTACCTTGATGCCGCACTTGCCATACGCAAATTCAACCCGGCCATCGAGCGATTTTTCAAGCTGCTCCCCCAGGACATCGGTCGTCCCATCGATCATATAGCTTACCATCTCGCCAATCAACGGGAAATGCTGGAAGATGTGCGACAAGTCCTGAAAAATGGTCAGACCCTGGAAAAAGAAGAATTGACCACCGACGGGCAATGGCTGCTAAAGAGAGTTCTTCCTTTCTGGGCAGAAACCGGGGTAATCGAAGGAGTTGTCATTACGTTCACCGACATAACCCGCATTAAACAGGCGGAACAGTCAATTATGGTGCTCAACCAGGAGCTGGAAAAAAAGGTGGAGCAGAGGACTCTTGAGCTACAGAAAGCCAAGGAAACAGCTGATAAAGCCAATATCACCAAGAGCCTGTTCCTCGCCAACATGAGCCATGAAATCCGGACACCCATGGCAGGGATCTTCGGCATGATCGAACTTCTGCAAACGACCCGACTTGACAACGAACAGTTACAGTATCTGGAAACAATGCAGCGCGCCGGGGAAAGCCTGCTGTTGATTATTGACGATATTCTGGATTTTTCAAAGATTGAAGCAGGAAAGGTAGAACTCCTGAAAGAACGGTTCAAGATCGCCGACACAATCCAGGAGACACTGAAAATCCATCAGCCGCGCATCGCCGCAAAGAGCCTGTCTTTTGAGCTTTCCCTGGATGAATCATTACCGGATACATTGGTCGGAGATTCTCTCAGACTGAAACAGGTTCTATCCAATATACTCTCCAATGCCATCAAGTTTACCGAAACGGGAAAAATCACCTTGGCAATTAAATCTCTTACTAGAACTGAAGATACGATAACACTTCAATTCTCAATAACCGATACAGGAATTGGAATACCGGCAGATATGAAGCTGGCCATTTTCGAACCGTTCACTCAAGCAGACAATACCATATCTCGTAGATTCGGGGGAACCGGACTCGGCCTTGCGATCTGCAAAAAACTGGTGGACCTGATGGGAGGCAGAATCTGGCTGGAAGAAAGCTCCTCGCTGGGAACAAGTGTTCACTTCTCGGCAATTTTCGCCATTCCGCAAGAAAAAAGACTATTGGCAGAGCATTTCCTGCCAGTTGCTAACGAAGCTTTTCCCGAATCAAGTCTCAGAATTTTAGTTGCGGAGGATGACGCAATTAACCGGGATATTTTCGTACGGATTCTAATAAAAAAGGGCTATGCCCCTGTCGCGGTTACAAACGGTCGAGAGGCTCTGGAACACCTCAATCGTGAGAAATTTGATCTCGTTTTCATGGACGCATCGATGCCGGAAGTCGACGGTGTTACGGCCACCAAGCTGATTCGGCAATTTCCTGAAAACCACCCGAACTTCAATATTCCCGTTATTGCCATAACCGCGCATGCACTCGAGGAGGATCGGCAGCGCTTTATTGAGTCGGGGATGACGGAGGTCCTGACGAAACCTTTTTCAATCAAGACCATAACGGAAGCCATCAATCAGCTTTTTGCATCATAGCGTGATAAAAGCCCGATAACCGGCTTCGTAACTCATGGTATTCAACAAGAACCGGTTAATCCGGAGATTGATCCCCGTTCAAGAAATCTCGCAGTGACAAAATTATCTGTCTGTGAGGAAGGATGCGCTGATCGCTTTTCTGATGAGCCGTCAAAAATGCCCAGTGACCCACAACTGACAGCATATGAAGTCAACCGGAGCAGTGACGACTGACAGGAGAGTTATCTGGTGAGATTTTTTCCCGGGAAATTCATTTCATCAATTTCTTTCTGCAGCTGCACCGCACAGCCCGGACAAAGGCCATGGGTAAACGTTGCTTCCGAATGAGCATCGATATAGTCTTCCAGGTGGTTCCAGTAACCCTGATCATCGCGAATTTTCTTGCACGATGAACAAATCGGGAGAAGTCCTTTCAGCACTTTTACTTCGGAAAGCACTTTTTCCAACTCAACCACATGGCTCTGCAAAGCTGCGTGGCTCACCAGGAGCTCTTCTTCCATGCGCTGATTGTTCAGCATCATGATGAGGAGGCCGGACCATATTTCAAAGATCAGAACTGAGAGAAAAAAGGCCGAATTGAAGCCGGTATTTTGGAAGAGTACCGCAGGAGGGTCGAGAACGAAGTACACGGTACGAGTCAGCATGCTGGCTCCGTACAGGAAGGTGATTACGGCGGCGAGCAGATGGAGTGATCTGCTTGAAGCCGGCGCGGAGATAACAAAGATCGTCGCCGTTGACCAAAGAAGGAGACAGACCCACAAAGTCAAAAAGACCAGCCGGGTCACCATGTCATCAACTGCGAGGGTAAAATAGACGGCAATCACCATAGCAACAACCGGCAAACAATACAGCAGTCCAGGTGCCTTCTTCCCCCGCAGGAATCTCAAAATCCCATCCAGCCGCACTACACCCGACAGCACAAACCCACCGTTCACCAGCAAGATACTGAGCAGCTCCGGAATTGCTCCTCGTAAAAAAGTGGCCACATAACTGGCGGAAACAATGAGCGAACCGAGCATCCAATGATTAAATCCCGGATAGGTTCTCCGCTTTTTTCCGTACAACAGCAGTGAAAGCCCGATAAATACCGTTATTACCGCATCGGCAACAAAGAGTGTCCTGACATCTAGGAGCATATTTCACCTGCTGTAGCAAAAATGTTTCAAGATAGTAGCGCAGTAGCCGTTCAGCGAAAAGGCTCGAAATCCGACCTTTTTTCCGTCTGATTTCAGTTATGTATATCATTTTGCCGGGCATGACAACAGATTTAATTAAAGGAATTAACAACCTGGAAATTCAGAAAAGAATGCCGTCTTTTGACTCATGTTTGACGACAGGGAGTTTACTGCCGACGAAATTATCGACTGCGCAAAAGAACCGAAAAAAAGTAACTGCTGAGGTGAGGGAGATACATAACGAGGAACGTTGAATGGCAGAGACTTCATCCCGCCAACAAAACAGGGTTTAGCTTTGGCAGCTAAGCCCTTTATTTCTAGAGCACCTGTCGGAATCGAACCGGAGACCTACTGATTACGAAACTTGCCCTGAGTCCTGAACTGGAATGCGCACATTTTTATTTGGTTCGATCTTTTGGTTATGCAAATGAATGTGGGTGGCGAGTCAGCAAAAAAAGCACTCGAAAAATTGAATTGTTAAGATAGAAAACACTTTTTGGTATAAAAGAGAAAATCCGCATCCACAGAATGTAAATTACAATTTTCCGGCCAGCTAAGTTAAAGAAAACATGGGAGGGGAAGATGGAATTGACAGAACTGAAACAGGAAATGAAGGAATCCATGAAGGAGTTTATTAAAGCTTTGAATAATGAGCATGGGTATTCGCTCGAGCAAGCTAAAACTATTCTAATATCTGAAGTAATGGATAGTACGTACGAACAATCAATGCACAGCAAGTAAATATCTCCCGGTTGATTCCTAAAGTTGGAACTGATCAATACCGGAAAGAATCAAAGTGTCATACCTCCGAATTTACCGATCAAAGCAACAATTGAAGCAAACAAGAGGAAGAAGAGCATTACCAGAATCATACTGAAAACAACCGCAACCCAAATTACCCACTTGTGTACCCCACCTTCCTCTTGAAGGATTGGATAGAGATTTTGTTGTGTTCGGGTTGATCGAACTTCTGCGATCTTCTTATTTACATGTTTGTAATAAAGGTAGTTACCGGCAACTCCAGCAACGATATGCAGAATGATATTGATGCCGGGAATGCAGAATACAACAAAAGTGATCACTGCTTGGACATACATCTTCCGATACAACATCCAGATAAATGTAAAAAAGAATGTTGACCAATTCCATGTCGGGCAAAATTTTTCAGTCCCCGTTTTGCTGAACTGAAAAAAGTTTTGAACGTAGTAATCAGAATTGTTTCCAACAAATGCCCGTATTTCTTCTCTGGTGGTGCTGTCGTTGGTTATCCTGTTGGCAGCATCAAGATTCAACTCAGAACCACAGTGGCGGCATTTACTAGCTCCATCCTGTATTGTTTCTTTGCAATATGGGCATATCATTTACAATAACTCCTCGTAATTGTTAATGCTATTTGGAACTTTTCCCAATAGAAGTCTGCCGCCAGCAGAAACACTCTCTCCGCCGCTTCGTAATCGCCTTTATCAGTGACAGGTAGCAAATACCCGCCATCATACTCCTCAAACATTCATACGGGTTGCCTATTATGACGGAAGTAAAATTTCGGTATATCAATCATACGGTCTCTGAAAAAGTTTGTCATCCCCTGATTTATTAGATTTGTCTGCATGGTGAATGAAATCGTATATTGGATTATATCTATTTCTTCCGATTTTCCTGCCGCCGGATACCCGATACAGCCATTTAAGAAACTGGATGCTCTTTTATTTCATTCAAGATGTCTCAGGTCTTTTTGTGATTTATTTTTGGGGGTTCAGCGGGAACCTACAGTAAAAATCCACCCATTTATGTCAGAAATACTTTCATTCAATACCTGATGGAATGCCAACACCTGTGCAGTCTTCAGATCCTTCCCTTGTTTCCGAAGTTCATGGACCAGCTTCCCGAACCGTTGTTTTTCTAATGGTGAAAGGGACTCTAAGTCTGTCGCTGGAAGAGTGTCAATCGGCATTGAAAAATGACCCACCATCGGCGTCCAAAATTGACCCACCCC
>SBEG01000006.1 GCA_009668975.1 Deltaproteobacteria bacterium
CTCTTGATGCTTCTTTTTCTCTTCCTTCGGTTACCTTTTCCCGTGAGGCAACACGGGCATTTTTCAGGATTTACCGCAAATGCCGAGGCAACGTCAGCGAGTTGGAAAGAGCTGAAAGTTCGACTCTTCCTGCAACCCATTGAACAACTGAGGAGATACAGGCTGAACTCTTTTATCCGGAAACAAAAGAGGCACGGAGGGAAAACCAGGCGGGGATTTCTCTTTGACCTATCGAGGACGCGCCACCTCGGCACGAATCTCTCGCAACAGAAAAAGGCTGGAGGAGTTCCCCCCCAGCCTTTGATTCTTTCCGTCACGTAAAGTGGCCCCCATGGCGGAATCTACTTCCTGACGAATATCTCGCGCGCCATATTGGTGTCAATGGCAAATTCTGAATAACCGACACTGAAAATGTAGGAAGGAAAGGTCTGGATCAGCCGGATTCTGTTCCCGGGCAGGACCCCCATGGCCATCAGTTTCTGCATCTTCTTGTTGTCTTCAGTCTGGATGTAGGCAATCTCACCCTCATCATTGGCTTTCAGTTCCGTAAGGGGAACAACTCCCAGATTCCCGCTGCGCTGCGCCTCCAGGCAACACTCACCGGGAGGAATTGTCTTGCCATGCGGACTGGTGGACGGATGGTTGAGCAGCGTGCAGACTTTCGTGTCCACCCCTTCGTTTAAAAGGTGCTCAAACTGGCAGGCCTTTTCCTTGGCCGCTTCGCCACGAATATTGAAGACATCCATCATCAGTCGCTCTGCAAGCCGGAAACGCCTGACAATCTTTCGCCCTTCATCTTTTCCTTCCGGACGAAGGTAGACCCTCCCTTCTTTCACCTCGACAAGGGCAAGGTCAGTCAACTCATGAAAGACAGGATCTTCCGGACGAAGGGGAATCTTCTCCATATCGGTGAAGAGGTTTCCCTCCTCTTCAACCTCAATCCAGAGTTCTTCCAGTATTTCTTCTGCTTTTTCAGATAATTTCATGTCAGCTCCCCGACTTTTTGAACAGTTTTCTGATATTCCGCACCAATGAAGGCTCCGGAGGGTTTTCATAATTGCAGCGTGGGCATTTTATTTTATTGCAGGCTGAGGTCAGCGGACAACTGCTGCAGCCCTGATTGGCATCTTCTTCCCGGAACTCATAACCGCAGAAACCGCAGCGCATCAGAGGATCCCGGTAAAGAGCAGGAACTCGTTCAAAGCATAGCCGCTGCAGAAAGCCAGGAGGCTGACAAACACGGCTATGGCAACGGATACCTTGGTACCCCGCTCTCTCTGCATAACCAGAAATTGGGCAACGCAGGGAATAAACAGAGTCAAGGTGACCGCAGCAACCGTCAATTGCCGGGCATCCAGGAGACCCTGGGTTTGCAGGTCGTAGAGCCCGGCGGCGCCGTAATCACGGCGGAAAAAACCAAAAATGAAGGCAATCGCGGCCTCTTGCGGCAGACCAATAAGCGCCATGACCGGCTTCATCCAGCCGATGAGGGTTTGAAAGAAATTAGTAATCTTTCCGAGCCAAAGCAGAATTGAGGCCAGGATAAACAGCGGCAATATCTCGAGCAGATACCACTGCATGCGGGAGTAGGTCTTCGTCAAAACGTTGGAAAGTTGCGGAAGCCGCATGGGAGGAAGTTCCATGTAAAACATCGGCGACTCGCCCGGGACAATCTTGGAGGCCAGCAGACCGACAACGATGAAGATCAGGATCAGACACACACTCCAGACGGCAAGCGCACCCGGATACTTGGAAAGCAGTGCCAGGATGACGCCGAGTTGAGCGGAACAGGGAATGGCCAAGGCAAGAAGGACGGTGGCAATGATCCTCTCCCGGACCGTTTCCAGGGTTCTGGTCACCATGGTTGCCATGGTGTCGCAACCGAAACCGAGCACCATGGGTATGACCGCCCGGCCGGTAAGGCCGAACTTCTTGAATATCCGGTCCACAAGCAGTGCCAGGCGGGGGAAATAGCCGCTATCCTCCAGAACAGAGAAAAACAGGAAAAATGTCGTGACAATGGGCAAAATTATCCCGACCGCATAGCGGATACCCAAGGTAATGATTCCGTATTCTCCGACAAAAAGCTCCTGGATAATCTGCCAGGGTACTGCCTGGGTTACGACTTTGGTAATCCAGGGATTGAAATACCCCTCAAACAGCGTTCCCTCGAGATAATCAACGAGAGTACCGGCCCCGAACACGCCGACAAACTTGTAGAGACCGAAGTAGAGGGCAATGAACAGGAGTGGAATTCCGGTCAAAGGACGCACCGCCCAGCGGGAAAGGCGCTCGCCAAAGACTGGTTTTCTCTTTTCCGGCGATTGGAATACCGCGTCGATGAGACCTTTCACCACCATCTTTCGTTCCATGGAAAGTTCCAGATGGAAAGAATCGCGGCGAGCGAAGATCTTTTCCCGGACCTTTTCTTCAATCTGGGGATAGGCATCGCCCTCTTTTTCACGCACGATTGCGACCACTTCGTCGTCCCGCTGGAGGAGCAGAAGGGCCAGGCATTTCTTGGAAAGGGTATAAGTGCCGGAGAGAAGCGCCATGATCTCCATCAGGTCTGATTCCAGCCTTTTGCTGTAGCCGAAAACCGCATGACGCTTACGATCATACTGGACAATGGCCTCCCGCAATTCCGGCAGGCCCTTCTTTTTGGCAGCTGAAGCACCGATAACCGGGACACCGAGTTTTTCCTGCAGGAGGGGGATATCGATGGTGAGCCCCATCCGCTCCGCCTCATCCATGATATTTACAACCAGGATAACCGGCAGGCCTGCCTCTATCAACTGCAGCGTCATGGCCAGCATCCGTTCGAGATTCCGTGCATCCAGAACATGGAGCACCACATCGGGCGATTCATGAAGAAGGATCTCTCGGGCAACCCTTTCTTCTTCGGTAATCGGCAGGATCGAGTACATGCCGGGAGTATCGATAATCTCGCACTGCACGCCATTGACGACCACCGTACCTCTCGCCACTTCGACGGAAGTACCGGGATAATTGGAAACCGTCACATATGCGCCGGTCAGTGCGTTGAAAAGAACACTCTTGCCGACATTGGGATTTCCCACCAAGGCAACTTTTTTACAGCAGGAACAGGAACCATCGACGGCTGGAACGCAGGTAGGTCTTTTTCTGAAATTCAGCATGTGCCTCTCTCGCAGGATTTATGTATGAAAATCAGTACCGGATGGTGCGGGAACTGATTCAGTTTAGAAGAACAGCTATTTTCTGCACTTGGGGCAGATGCCATAGAGTTCCAGCTTGTGCGTTTCAACCTTGAAGCCGAATTGCTCGGCAACCTCCTGCTGCAGCTTCTCAATTGCTTCGTTCTCGAACTCCTGCACGGATCCGCAGCGGGTGCAGACCAAGTGATCATGGTGCTCGCCTTCCGCGACATGCTCATAGCGGGACTGACCGTCACCGAAATGTATTTCCCGGGCGATACCCGCTTCAGCAAAGAGCTTCAGGGTCCGGTACACCGTTGCAAAACCGATGGCAGGATTCTTCGCCCGGACCTTCAAATAGAGTTCTTCAGTACTCAAATGAGAGTCGGAGGCAAGAAAGCACTCAAGAATCAAATCACGCTGACGAGTTGATTTGAGCCCTTTTGCCGCGACAAAATCCTGGAACTGCTTCTTCTTGGCACGTTTCACGAGGACGTCTCCAATTGAAAATGATTATCATGGTAGTCAACTGAGGTCGACAAGTCAAGAGTTTAATCTACCGGAAGCAATGACTTGCCGAGGAGTTTGTCGGACTTAGGAAATCGAAGCGAAAATTCGGCTGGTCGAGGACAGATTTTGTCGATTTTGCAGGGTAATAGTTGTTCTATTACCCAAAAAAGCGCCGAAATATGGACCGTCCAGACGGATGTGCAGCAGATTTACCCTAAGTCCGACAGACTCTTCCGGATCAAGAATGATCTCACGGCGGCGAGGAATGAGGATGCGAGCCGCACTGAAGCAGTCAAGACGAGCCAACGCAGAGAGGGCCTTGATATGGAATTGGAATACCAGAGATACCGCACTCCGATTGACTCCCATACCCACTTGGGGTAATCTCCCTTATAACACTTTTGTCCTGAGAAACTTCGAAAGTTCAAACATACCGGGATGTCCATGAAACCAGCATTTCCTAACAACTACTTTCCCTTTGAAATCCAGATATCCGGCACAATGTGGAACTGTCTGGAACTCTCCAAGATTGTCGATTACCTTGCCAGCCATCCGGCCACTCCGGCAATTTACCGCTACCGGCAGCTTGCCGAGAGCTTGAATCGGCATACGGCGGATACATACTCGTTGGTAAAACCGGGAGAATTGCGACTTTTCGCCTTGCTGAACCGGATCTTCCGCCACCTGCTCTCTTCTTACTTCGACGTGCAGCAGCCAAATCTCGAAGAAAAAATTCTGACTGCGGGAAAGCTTGAGCTTACCGGCGGTCCACTCGCCCAGGTCATACACCAGTTCGTCGAACTTTATCCACCATGCGACCGGAACGGAAAGCAGGTTGTTTCCGCAAAGAAGTACCTGGCAAGAGATTCCCGCCACTTCAACAAAAGACGCCGCATTGTCCGGGAAACTCTTCTGCTCCGGATTTTTATGGAGAATCCGGCGCTCACCGCGATGCGACCCCTTTTCGATGACGGGCACCTGGCCGCAGTCTCACCCTATGGCAGCGTCAGTTCCACATTGGAGAGGGAACTCGAAGAAGCCCCGCCCTGCGCACCATTCGAGCTCCCGATCCTGCGGCTGTTGCGTGCCCCCCAAAAGGCCTGTCCCGATTCGCTTGCCGGACAGCTGGATTTTATCAGAATAAACTGGACGGATCTTCTTCCCGCCGGTGTTCTTGACGAATTAACGTCCGCCTTTGATACCATCCGCGAAGAAGAGATTCAACGCGGGACTGGGCCGGGACCAGCCAAGGTGCTCGAATTTTTTCCCAAGCAGGGAAAAACAGCCACGTCCTCATCGGAGGAGTACCCAGAGCCGGAAAGTTTCTCCCCGGACCGGGAATGGATGCCGAATGTGGTTCTGATCGCCAAGATGGCCTATGTCTGGATGGACCAGTTGAGCAGAAAATACGGCCGGCCGATTTCACGTCTGAATGAAATTCCCGACGCTGAACTGGACACACTTGCTGCCTGGGGATTTACCGGTCTTTGGCTGATCGGAGTCTGGGAACGCTCTCCCGCCTCGCGGAAAATCAAGCAAATCTGCGGCAACCCTGAGGCGATTTCCTCGGCCTACTCCCTCTTCGACTACGTAATAGCCGAAGATCTCGGCGGCAACAGCGCCATGGAAAACCTGCGGCAGCGGGCAGCCTGCCGAGGGATCCGCCTGGCAAGTGACATGGTCCCCAACCATACCGGTATTGATTCGCGCTGGACCCGCGAACATCCGGACTGGTTTGTCCAGCTGGACTACCCCCCCTACCCCGGCTATCGCTTCGAAGGACCGGATCTCTCTTCCACTCCGGACATCAGCCTGCGCATCGAAGACGGTTATTGGTCGAAGACCGATGCCGCGGTGGTTTTCCAGCATCGAGACAACCGCACCGGGCAGGTCCGCTACATCTACCACGGCAATGACGGCACCAGCACGCCCTGGAACGACACGGCACAACTTAATTACCTCCTGCCTGAGGTCCGGGAGACGGTAATCCAGACCATTCTCCACGTGGCCCGGAACTTTCCCATTATCCGTTTTGACGCTGCCATGACTCTGGCGAAGAAGCACTTTCAGCGGCTCTGGTTTCCCCAAACCGGACTTGGCGGCGGAATACCGTCCCGCGCCGAACATGCCCTCAGCAGGGCGCGTTTCGATGAACTCTTCCCGGCGGAATTCTGGCGCGAAGTGGTGGACAGGGTTTCACGTGAAGCCCCGGACACCCTGCTGCTCGCTGAGGCTTTCTGGCTGATGGAGGGCTACTTTGTCCGGACGCTGGGCATGCATCGAGTGTACAACAGTGCCTTCATGAACATGCTGAAGATGGAGGAAAACGCCAAATACCGGCAGACCATCAAGAATGTCCTGGAATTCAACCCGGAGATTCTCCAGCGATTCGTCAACTTCATGAATAATCCCGACGAGAAGACCGCGGTCGAACAGTTCGGCAAAGAAGGCAAATACTTCGGCGCCGCCGTTCTCCTGGTCACCATGCCCGGGCTGCCGATGTTCGGCCATGGTCAAGTCGAGGGATTTACCGAAAAATACGGCATGGAGTACCGCAGGGCCTATTGGTCGGAAGAGGTCGACCGGCACCTGGTCGATCTGCATGAAAGGCTGATCTTTCCGCTCATGAAAAAACGCCGCCTTTTCAGCGGCGCGGCAAATTTTGTTCTCTACGACTTTTATAACGGCGACACGGTTGACGAAAACATCTTCGCCTATTCCAATGCCTGTAACAACGAACGGGCACTGATTGTATACCACAACCGTTATGCTACCAGCTCCGGCTGGATCCGTACCTCCTGCACCCGCTCGGTAAAAAATGCTTCAGGCGAAACCCGGCAGTTGCGGACAACGCTCGGCGAGGCTCTCGGCATCAATCCGGGCGGCAGGTACTACTATCGCTTTCGTGACTCGGCCAGTGGCCTCGAATATCTGCGGCACGGCAAGGAACTTGCCGAGCAGGGGCTCTTCCTGAAGCTGGGTGCTTTCGAGTGCCATGCCTTTCTTGATTTCCGGGAAATCCAGGATGATGACTATGGAACTTGGGGCAAACTCTGCCGGGATCTGGCAGGCAGACCGACGGCACACCTTGACGAGGAGCTCCGTCAGATTCAGTTCTCTGAAACACGGCTAGCCCTTGCCGAACTTATTTCGGCGGCACCCGACCTGCTTTCCGCCCTGTTTGATCCGACGGATCCGGCAGCGGAACGCACGGCGGCTGAACTCGCCCCCCAGGAAATACTTGGGAATTTTCTCTTTGATCTGCAGCGTGAAGGGGCGCTTGATCTGGCAATTCCCCAGCTGTCTCAGGAGATTCTTCAGGGGATGACAATGCTATTCGGGGTCACCCGGATAAAAAGCCGCAAAAAAGGCTGGAAAAATACCCGGGAGACTTTGACCTCAATCCTTGCAGCAGACAAGGACCTCGACACCAGGACCCTGATTTATCTCTACAGCATTTTTCGTCATCTGGCGGACAGTCTGGGCGACGTTTACCGCGAAAACCCGGAAAAGCTCCTGGCGGAATTTGCCTTGACCAGAACCCTGGCGACCTGCTTCCGGAAGGCAGCCGATGCTCCCCCCGGGACCCAGCCTTCACCAGCGCCAAACAGGGAGGAACTGCTTCTGAAAATAATGCTGACCCACCGGTTTTTCTCTCAGGATCAGTCGGAAAGAGAGGGGGAATGTCCTCGCTTGGAGCGGTTGTTTGCCGATAGCGATGTCCGGGAATTCCTGCATGTGCATCTCAGCGAAGGAATCGAGTGGTTTCACCAGGAAAGATTTGAAGAGCTGTTGAAAGCCCTGTACCTGGCAAGCCTCAGCATTTTCCTGACCACGGACGCTGCTTCAGCCGAGATCGTCAGTGAAACCATCCGCATGCATGCAGCAGTCCGGAAATATTGTGACAAGGCAAAATTGGCAGGCTATCGCACTCAACAGTTTCTGCGCGTCACAGGATAACGACAGGGGGACCAACCAGCAACAGAGGGACATTTGTGAGAAAAATAATCTAGCGGGAAATTTCGCTCTATGGTAAAAAATAGCTTTCATGCTTTTCTTTCTAAAGGAGAGACCCCTATGGTAGTGACGATCAAATTATTTGCCACTTTTCGAACCGGCCGGTTCGGTCAGGAAACCCGGGAATATGCCGCAGGCACAACAGTTGGCGATATTCTGAACGAACTGAACCTGCCCCTTGATGAGATTGGAGCGACGCTGATCAACCACATCCACGTGGAAGAAGACCAGGCGCTCAAGGATGGCGACATGCTCTCAATCTTCCCGCTTGTCGGAGGGGGCTGAGAATGGAAGAGGTCAGCTCTTTTTTGCGCAAGCAGGCGGAGGGTGATCTACTTCCCTGGAAACATCACGTCTTTGCCGCCAACCACTTCGGGCTTACCATGGGTCAGGTGGAGAAGCTTGCCCTGGAAGCGGGTCTCCTGCCTTCCCGTTACCAGCGAAACCGCAAGACTATTTCGGTTAATGACCAATTGCGGCTTTTTCAGACGCATGTGGCGGTGATCGGCTGTGGCGGGCTCGGTTGTTACATTGTCGAGGAACTGACCAGGGTTGGCGTCGGGCGGATAACCGCGGTTGACCCGGATGTATTCGAAGAGCACAATCTGAACCGGCAACTGTACTCAACACCGGCCATGCTCGGACAGCCGAAGGTGGAAGCGGCACGAAAACGTGTGGAAGAGATTAATCCGGCAGTTACATTCTTGCCCCTCAGATGCGCCTTCAGCAAACTCAATGGCGCCGCTATCCTGCAGAATGTCGACATTGCCGTTGACGCGCTTGACAGCATTCCGGTCCGGCTGGAACTTGCCGAAGTCAGCACAGAACTGAAGATTCCCATGGTGCACGGCGCGATTGGCGGCTGGTACGGTCAGGTGGCAACCCAATTTCCCGGTGAGGATACCATACGAAAGATTTATAACCGCTCGCCCAACGGCACGGGTGTTGAAAAAGGCCTGGGCAATCCTTCCTTCACGCCTGCGGTCATCGCCAGCCTGCAGGTCGCGGAAGTCTGCAAGATCATCATCGGCCAGGGCACAACGCTCACCAGACGCAAACTTCACATCAATCTGCTGGATATGGAGTTTGTCGACATTCAGTACTGACGAATTCACCCGCGGCAATTTCAAAAAAAACCGGAACATCTCCCCTGCTGAAATCTCAGCAATACAGGGGAAGTGCTCCGGTTTTTTGCTTTTCCGCTGCCGCGGACAGTTCAGCGGCAGCGGTTTTTCTAGAGACCTTCCTGAATTTTGGCCTTTTTGATATTCAGTCGATTCAAGGCATTGATGTAAGCCTTGGCGGAAGCCTCGATAATATCGGTGGAGGAACCCCGACCGATCACGGTACGATCGTTTTCGGAAAGCCTCACAGTTACCTCACCCAGGGCATCGGTACCTCCGGTAATCGAGCCGACCGTGTACTGAAGTAACTTGGCCTTGGTCTTGGTCAGTTTCTTGATTGCCTTGAGAGTGGCATCCACCGGCCCATCCCCCAGTTCGGCCGTCCGCACCGAACTGCCCTCGATTTCCATTTGAACAGTAGCGGTTGCCACGGCAAAGGAACCGCAGGTGACGGTAATGTGGCTGAGTTTGTATTTTTCCGGTGCACGCATTACCTCATCGGCAACAATAGCGTCAAGATCCTCATCAAAGATGTCTTTTTTCAGGTCAGCCAAGCTCTTGAAGCGGGCAAAGGCCTTGTTGAGCATCTCGTCATCCAGATCGTAGCCAAGTTCCTCCAGCCGCTTTTTAAAAGCATGTCGTCCGGAATGCTTGCCGAGAACCAGCGCATTGTCTTTCAGACCAACGGATTCCGGTGTCATGATTTCATAGGTGGACTTCTCCATGAGCACGCCGTGCTGATGGATGCCTGCCTCGTGGGCAAAGGCATTAGCCCCGACGATCGCCTTGTTCGGCTGCACGGCAATTCCGGTAACCGTTGTCAACAGCCGGCTGGCAGGGGTCAGCTGTTCAGTTACGATATTGGTCTTGAAGGGCAGGATGTCATGCCGGGTCTTCAGGATCATGACCAGTTCCTCGAGGGAACAGTTGCCAGCCCGTTCACCGATGCCGTTGATGGTACATTCTACCTGCTCCGCCCCGGCTTGGATTGCCGCAATGGAGTTGGCAACGGCAAGTCCCAGGTCATTGTGGCAGTGCACGGAAATGATCGCCTTTTCAATATTTGCAACGTTCTCCTTCAGGTACCTGATGATATTGTGATACTCGAAGGGAATCGTATAACCGACCGTATCGGGGATATTTACCACGGAAGCCCCGGCCTCGATGACCGCCCCAACCACCTCCGCCATGAACTTCAGATCGGTTCGAACAGCATCTTCACAGGAAAATTCCACGTTCGGAGTAAAGGCGCGGGCATGTTTTACTGCCTTTACCGCTGCTTCAAGAACCTGCCCCGGCTTCATCTGCAGCTTGTGCTTCATATGGATGTCGGAAGTGGCAATGAACGTATGGATCCGGCCCTTTTCACCTGCGTACTGAAGAGCGTCCCAGGCCCGGTCGATATCTTTCAGATTTGCGCGGCAGAGTCCCGCAATCTGCGGCCCCTTGATTGATTGAGCAACGCGTTTGACCGCTTCAAAATCACCTTCCGAAGCAATGGGAAATCCCGCCTCAATAATATCGACGTTGAGCTTTTGCAGCTGTTTTGCGATACGAAGTTTCTCATCGATGTTCATACTGGCGCCCGGTGACTGCTCACCGTCCCGCAGAGTCGTGTCAAAAATCTTGATGGTTTTTGCCTTTGCCATAAAAACCTCCATAAAATACTCCGGTTAAAGTAAAAAAGCCTCCGCCCCAACAAGGGGCGAAGGCTTTGCTTCGCGATACCACCCTAATTCATCCGCTCACGCGGACCTCATTATTCCCTTAACGCGGGATACGGCTTCGGTTAGGTACAGTTCACCGAAACGGCTCCAAGGCGAGTTCATCCCCCCTTAACACCGGTTCGCACCACCCACCGGCTCTCTGGAGAAAAGATTGGGGATTACTACTCCTCTTCACAGCCTTTGCAAATTGTAGTAGTGATAATATGAAATCGTTTCGCGGCTGTCAAGGGCCTTCAACGATTTTTCTAGCCATGTTCCTTGTGCAGGGCTTTTTGCAGCCTTCTTCTGCGCGGGTAACTCATGATAAACCCAATCGGGCCGGAAAAAATATAACAGATAAAAATAATGAAAAGCATTACAACCGGTTGCGCGGCAATGACAATCAACAACAGTATGGCCAGCACCAGAAAAATGAAGGGCTGCCGCTTGATAATGCTTGGGTCCTTGAAGGAGTAATAGCGGAAATTCGACACCATCAGGAAGGCCAGGAGGTAGATAAGCACCAGAATCGCGAGTTTTTTGAAGGATCCGGGCCAGCCGAAATGGTAAAAGAGCAGAACTGTCGCGGATACCATGCTTGCGGCAGCAGGGATCGGCAGTCCGACAAAACGCTTGCTTTCCACTGTATTGACCTGGACATTGAACCGGGCAAGACGAAGCGCGCCACAGACCACAAAGAGAAAAGCCGCCAGCCAACCGAGGCGTCCAAAGGGCCTCAAGGCCCATGAATACATGAGAATGCCGGGAGCTACGCCAAAAGCCACGAGGTCGGCCAGGGAGTCATATTCAACCCCGAACTTTGAAGTGGTCCCGGTCAAGCGGGCCACCTTGCCGTCAAGACCGTCAAAAATTGATGCTATCAGTATCCAAAGTGCCGCAACGTCGTATTTACCGTTCATCGTAGAGACGATGCCGTAAAACCCGGCGAAAAGACTACCCGTGGTAAAGAGGTTGGGGAGAATATAGATACCTTTCCTCATACCCTCAGCCATATCGATCTTTTCACTGCGCTCAATTTTATCATTATTCATGGTAGATACCCGAGAATCGTTTCTCCCGCCACTGTCTTATCACCGTGCGCTACCCTCAAGTCGAAATCTTTCGGCAGGAACACGTCCAGACGGGATCCGAATCTGATCAGACCGTAGCGCGATCCGCAACAGAGCAAGTCCCCTTTTTCCGGATACGATATGATTCGCCGAGCAATGAGACCGGCAACCTGCACGACAACGATCTTCCGGCCCTGTTCCGTCTCCAGAATCATGCCGCTCTGCTCATTTTCAAAGGTAGCCTTTTCATCACGTACATCCAGAAACTTGCCACGCTGGTAAAACGTGTCCAGAACCCGGCCCGAGAGGGGAACGCGATTGATATGCACGTTGAAGACAGACATGAAAATGCTGATCTTGAGCATCTCTTCTCCAAGATGCTTTTCAAAAGCATTTCCGAGATAAATGACCACACCGTCAGCCGGCGAAACGACAACGTTCTCCCCCTCAGGTGTTGAACGATGCGGATTCCGGAAGAAATAGACGATAAAGAAGGTTACGCACATGGCAAAAAGCGCCAGGATCTTCCAGGAAAGAATCGCAAAGACCAGTGTTACAAATGCAGCCCCAAGAGCAAAGGGATATCCTTCTACGGCTATCGGCGTATTTTGATTTCGCATTGTCTAGCAACCTCAGCTAGATAAAGAAAGGCCGGATATGACCCATGGCTGAACCATGACCCCGAATCCGGCCTCACTTCATCCCGCAACTACTCTAGTTTTTCGATTTATCAACAATTTTGGAGGCGCCGATCCAGGACATCATTGAGCGAAGTTGTGCACCGACTTCTTCAATGGAATGCTCGGCGGCATGACGACGAAGCGCAGTGAAAACCGGCTTGTTGGTCTTGTTCTCCAGCATCCACTCCTTGCAGAATTCACCGGTCTGGATCTCGGCAAGAATCTGCCGCATCTCATCTTTGGTGTCCTCGGTAATCACGCGGGGACCGCGGGTCAGATCGCCGTACTCCGCAGTGTTAGAGATGGAATAGCGCATATTTGCAATGCCACCTTCGTAGATCAGGTCAACAATCAGCTTCAGCTCATGGAGGCACTCGAAATACGCCATTTCCGGGGCATAGCCGGCTTCGACAAGAGTCTCGTAGCCTGCCTGAATTAGTGCGCTGACGCCACCGCAGAGTACCGCCTGCTCGCCGAAGAGATCGGTTTCCGTCTCTTCACGGAAAGAAGTTTCGATAATGCCGGCTCGCCCGCCGCCGTTTGCGGAAGCATAGGCAAGCGCCACGTCGCGGGAATTCCCGGCCGGGTCGTGATGAACCGCGATAAGGCTGGGAACACCGCCACCTTTGGTATACTCGTGACGTACCAGATGGCCCGGGCCCTTGGGAGCTATCATGATGACATTGATGTCATGACGGGGAACGATCTGGCCGAAATGAATATTGAAACCATGGCTGAAAGCAAGATAGGCGCCCTGCTTCACAAAGGGAGCAATTTCTTCCCGATAGACATCGCCCTGGATTTCGTCCGGGAGCAGAATCATGATAACGTCGGCAATTTTAACGGCTTCTGAAGTAGGGAGCACTTTCAATCCAGCACCTTCTGCCTTCTTCACCGAAGTCGAGTCCGCACGCAGGCCTACAACCACGTCGATGCCTGAATCCTTCAGGTTATTCGCATGGGCATGTCCTTGGGATCCGTACCCGATTATTGCCACTTTTTTACCCTTGAGCACTTCAAGGTTACAGTCTTTGTCGTAATATATCCGCATTATTTCCTCCTTGATGTATGTACATCCCCTAGATTGGGGAGATACCCTCTGTATTTTCTCCCGGAAAGGCCGATCAGCCTTTCCAGCCTTTTGCACCGCGACCAATGGCTACCGGTCCGGTCCGCACCAATTCCTTAAGGCCGAGCGGCCTGAGCAATTCGAGAATTGCATCAATTTTCGACGGTGCCCCGGTCACCTCAATGGTATAACTTTTTGGAGTAACATCAATAACTTGCGCACGAAATATGTCGGCAATCCTCAAAACCTCAGCACGGTCGGCGTCCTCAGCAGTTACCTTGATCAGGGCAATTTCCCGCTCAATGATACTGCTATCGGTAAAATCAAAGACTTTTATGACATCGATCAATTTATTGAGGTGCTTCGTTATCTGTTCAAGAATCTGCTCATCTCCGCGGGTAACGATGGTCATTCGGGAGATTGACTCCTCGTTCGTCGGTGCTACCGACAACGAGTCGATGTTGAAGCCACGGCCGGAGAAAAGTCCTGCAACACGGGACAGAACTCCGAATTCATTTTCCACAAGTACCGTTATCGTATGTCTCATCGGGATGTCTCCTCAATGCGTGAGAAATAGAGTCCTTGGAAGAGCAGTTTCTCCCGGCAGATCACGATGCAAGAACCATTTCATTAAGGGACGCGCCCGCGGGAACCATGGGAAGAACCTGCTCCTCCCGTGCCACCTTGAATTCCATGATAACCGGTCCAGGGGTCGCCAACCCTTTCCGGATGGTTTCCTCTACATCTTCCGGTTTTGACACGGTAAAGCCGCTCGCTCCGAAAGCTTCTGCCAATTTGACGAAATCGATCGGAAGATCCATGACAGTCTGAGAATAGCGTTTCCCGAAGAAAAGCTCCTGCCACTGTCGAACCATGCCGAGATAATTATTGTTCATGATACAGATCTTGACCGGAAGTTTGTTTTGCACCAGCGTTGCCAATTCCTGCAGATTCATCTGGAAGCCGCCGTCGCCGCAGATCGCTATCACCTGGCGATCGACAAAAGCAGCCTGAGCGCCCATTGCCGCGGGAAGTCCAAAGCCCATCGTGCCCAGACCACCCGAAGTGAGGAGGGTCCGCGGCTTGGTAAATGAAAAGAACTGGGCAGTCCACATCTGATGCTGTCCCACATCTGTCGCTATGATGGCATCCGGGTCACACAGTTCGCGAATTTTTCGAATGACCGACTGGGGTTTGATGACCTGGGAAGACTCTTTGTAGGTCAAGGGATGCTTCGCCTTCCAACCATCAATTTCGTCAAGCCACGGCTGCACGGAGCGCTTGAACGGCTCAACGGCTGCGCCATGATCCCCGAAAATTTTCAGCAGTTTGTCAAGAACACCCTGAACCGCACCGACAATTGGCAGATCAACGCGGACGTTCTTTCTGATGGAAGTGGGATCCACATCCATGTGAATAATCTTGGCGTGAGGTGCAAACGCCGGTATTTTCCCGGTAACACGGTCATCGAAACGTGCTCCGACAGCCACCAGAAGATCGCAGTTGGTTACCGCCATATTCGCGTAATAGGTTCCATGCATGCCGAGCAACCCGAGAGAAAGGGGGCTGTCCTCCGGGAAAGAACCAAGGCCCATGAGAGTCGTGGTAACCGGGGCCTGGAGCAACTCGGCCAGTTGCCGTAATTCGTCACAGGCATTGCCGAGAATCACACCACCGCCAACATAAAGAACCGGCTTTTTGGCGGCAAGGATCATCGAGGCAGCCTTCTCGATCTGCTTCACATGTCCCTCAACGGTCGGTTTGTAACTCCGCATCTCGATTTTGTCGGGATACCTGAATTCGGTTACGGCAACCTGCACGTCTTTGGGGAGATCGATAAGCACCGGTCCTGGTCGACCAGTACGGGCAATGTAAAAGGCTTTTTTCACAATTCCGGCAAGCTCTTTGACGTTCTTGACCAGAAAATTATGTTTCGTACACGGCCGGGTGATGCCGATGATGTCCACTTCCTGGAAAGCATCATTGCCGATGAGTGCCGTCGGAACTTGACCGGTTATCACGACGAGGGGAATGGAGTCCATGTAGGCTGTGGCAATGCCGGTAACCGTGTTCGTTGCGCCAGGTCCGGACGTCGCAATGGCTACGCCGACTTTACCGCTTGCCCGGGCAAAACCATCGGCTGCATGGACCGCTGCCTGTTCGTGTCGCGGCAGAATGTGCCGGATTTCCGGAAAAGAGTAGAGTTCATCGTAAATATTGATGACGGTGCCTCCCGGATAGCCAAAGACCGTATCCACACCCTCCTGCTTGAGGCATTCCAACAATATTCTCGCACCTGCGAGTTTCATACAATAAACCTCCCGGTAGGAGTTGGGCAAAAGGAAGCGAAATCCTCTCACCAACAGTAAAAGAGTATCCGCTAGTCGCCGGTGGTAATCGCTCCGGTATAGGCCGATGTTACTACCTTGGCATACCGTGACAACCATCCGCTCTTGATTTTCGGCTCAGGACGTTGCCAGGCTGCCTGACGCTGTTTAAGAGTTTCTTCGTCCACCAGCAGTTCCAGTTTGCGGCTCGGGATATCAAGCACGATCTGGTCACCCTCTTCGACCAGGGCGATTGGCCCGCCTTCCGCGGCCTCAGGAGAAATATGGCCGATGCAGGGACCACGGGTGCCGCCGGAAAAACGTCCATCAGTGATGAGAGCAACCGAATCACCAAGGCCAAGGCCCATGATTGCGGCGGTGGGAGCGAGCATCTCGCGCATTCCGGGGCCGCCCTTCGGTCCCTCATAGCGTATTACAACGACATTTCCGGCAACGATCTTGCCGTCCATGAGTGCCGCCATCGCCTCTTCTTCAGAATTGAAACAGCGCGCCGTTCCGGTAAATTGCATCATTTTATCAGACACACCGGACTGCTTGACCACAGCGCCCTTCGGGGCCAGATTACCGAACAGGACGGCGATTCCACCTTCCTTTTTCACCGGCTTGTCCACCGGCCGAATCACACTCTCATCCACCTTGTCAATTCCCGAGACCATCTGGAGCGTGGAAATACCCAGAACGGTCTGGCTGTCTTTAACCCGTTCACCCAACTGCTTCAATACGCCAAGCACCCCGCCCGCCACGTCAAGGTCTTCCATGAAGTGCTCGCCGGCCGGATTCATGGAAGCTATCTGCGGAGTCTCGCGCGACAAGATGTCAAAGGTTTCCAGGGGCAGCTCAACGCCGGCTTCGCGCGCAATGGCAAGCAGGTGCAGGACCGTGTTCGATGATCCGCCAAGTGCAAGATCGACACGAATTGCATTCTCGAAAGCCTCGCGAGTTAAAATCTGGCGGGGCGTAATCTGATTTTTGACCAACTCGACGATTTTTTCTCCGGAAGCAAAGGCAATCCTGCGCTTGAGGGCCGAAACGGCAAGTGCGGTTCCGCAGCGGGGAAGACTCATGCCGAGGGTTTCCGTCAGGATTGCCATGGTGTTGGCGGTGAAAAGACCTTGACAGGAGCCCATACCGGGACAGGCATTCTCCTCGCAGACCTGAAGTTCCTTGGCATCTATCACTCCGGCCTTATAACGGGCCATAGCCTCAAAGGTATCGGTCACGAACGAGTAACGGCGGCCATCGGAACCACGACCGGACAACATCGGACCGGCAGTAACCACGATAGAGGGAATATTGAGCCGGGCAGCGGCCATCAGCATCCCCGGGGTAATTTTGTCACAATTGGTCAGGAGAACCAAGCCGTCAAGGCGATGTGCCTCAGCAACCGACTCAACCATGTCTGCGATCAGCTCACGGGTCGGAAGCGAATAGTGCATCCCCTTATGGCCCATGGCAATGCCGTCACATACTCCCGGTATGCCGAAGAAGAATGAATAGCCGCCGCCGGTATGCACGCCTTTTTCAATAAAGCGTTCGAGATCCCGCATACCTACGTGACCCGGTATCAAATCGGTAAAGCTGGTGGCAATACCGATAAAAGGTTTTTCCATTTCACTCTGAGGAACACCGGCACCCTTCAGGAGGGCACGATGAGGAGTCCGCTCAAGTCCTTTGGTAATCACATCACTGCGCATATTGTCGTTCCTCTTCTGTCAAGTCCCTTTTTAAGGAATAAAGAAGCACCTTAATACATTCGTCCATCACTGTCAATATGGAGAAATCAGGCCTTTATGCCGCCGATTCCTTTTTCAGCCGTGCCAACTCTGCTTCGGAAGCCCTCAAGTATGAGGGTACAAGGGCCGCGGGCGAAGCAAGCTCGCCCCGGGCAAACAGGTCAGCTGCCAGGATGGCACCTGCCGAGGCACGCGGCTGGTGGCACAGGTGCGGGGCAAACAGTGCCCGGTCCCCCAAAGTTTGCACGATCAAATCACGGTATCGCACTGCGCCACTGCCGATAAACAGGGTCGTCCCTCGAAGCTGTGAAAGAAATTCCGCGGGCGGCATGACACACTCGTTCAGCAGGGTTTCCGGCAATTCCCGGCAGCGGAACAGTGCCGCATAGACCTCATTTTTTTTTGCATCGAACATCGCACAGACCGGAAATTCGGCGTACGGAAGATTCATGGCCAGCATGGCAAGGGAGGAGAAGGTGACTAATGGTTTACCCGCTGCGAGCACCAAGCCTTTTGCGGTTGCAATACCGACCCGCAGGCCGGTAAAAGAGCCGGGCCCCTGCGAAACCCCTATGGCATCCAACTCATCGAGCACACATCCGGAATTTTTCAGGACCATGTCCAGCCCGGTCATCAGACTGGAAGAATGGTTCCGGTCCGGATTTTCAATATATTCAGCAAGGAGACGCCCATTCATCGTGAGTGCCACACTATTTGTGCTAGTGGATGTGTCAATAGTAAGGATCTTCACATCAACCCTGACCAAGCAGATAGCGGGCAATATCGTTATAGAAGGCAAACACCATGAGCCCCACAAGCAGCACCAGGCCAACCTGCTGAGCTATCTCCCGGGTCTTCAGGTTGACCGGCTTCCCTATTATCATTTCCCAAAGATAAAAAACCAGGTGACCGCCATCGAGTATCGGGACCGGCAAGAGATTGAGCAGCCCGAGATTGATGCTTAACAGGGCCATAAAGGACAGGAAGTAAACAAGTCCTGTTTTAGCCTGATCACCGGCAGTTTTGGCAATCATGATCGGACCGCCGATATTATCAGCGGAAATGGAACCGGTGAAGATTTTACCAACGGCAATAACCGTGAGTTTCGTGACGTTCCAGGTGTGCTCACTACCCTTGACAACGGCTTGAAGCGGGCCCACTCGTTCCGTGACGAATTCTTTTGAAGCCATTACGCCGATGGCCGGAGCGGTTATGGTTTCACCAAGCAGGTTTTTTGCGGTATGCATTTCCGGGGTAATCCGCACGGAAAAAGATCTTCCGTCCCTAACTGCCGTAATTGCAAGAGGTTTGCCTCCACTAGCGGAAATGAGCTCAGCAAGATCATTCCAGCGGTTGATCGGCTGACCATTAATACTCGTGACCCGGTCTCCTTCCTTGAGTCCGGCACGAGCTGCAGGCTTATCCTTCAGCACTTCGCCGATTTTTGAAGTTGCCGTGGGAATGCCGATCATGCAGACAACTATGAAAATCAAATAGGCAAAGACCAGATTGAAGATGGGCCCTGCAGCAACAATCGCCATACGCTGCAGCGGTTTTTTTGTAAGAAACGAGCGTTCCAGATCTTCCGGCGGCAGTTCTTCGTCGATGTTCTCGCCGACCATCTTTACATAGCCGCCAAGCGGGAATGCAGAAATACGGTATTCAGTTTCGCCAACTTTCCTGGCGAAAATCTTCGGGCCAAATCCGAGAGAAAAGGTTTCTACCCCGACACCAAAATACTTCGCAAAAAGAAAATGACCTAACTCGTGGACAAATATCAGTATACCAAGGACAACAATTGCGGACAGTATGCTTATAATCATGTTTTCTCCCTACAGGCCAAGCAGTTCTCTGGTTTTCTTTCTCCCCCAGAGGTCGGCGCTCATAACTTCCTCAATGGAATCAAGAGGATGTGCAGCATGGGCACTCATCGTTTTTTCGATAAGCAGCGCGATATCGGTAAACTTTATCTTTCCGGCGAGGAAGGCATCGACGGCAACTTCGTTCGCGGCGTTCATGACTGCCGGCATGCTTTCACCGTCGCCAGCAGCGCGGTAGGCCAGGCGTAAGGCCGGAAACCGCTCAAAATCCGGTTCGAAAAAGTTCAACGATGCTATTGCGGCCAGGTCCAAGCCAGGCACCCCGGTCGCAACCCTCTCGGGATAGGTCAGTGCGTAGGCAATTGGAGCTTTCATATCGGGGACGCCCAATTGCGCAATGACACAGCCATCAACGTATTCCACCAGTGAATGGATAATGCTCTGGGGATGGATGACAACGGAAATCCTCTCCATGGGAAGGTCGAACAACCACTTGGCTTCAATAACCTCCAAACCCTTGTTCATCATCGTTGCCGAGTCGATGGTAATCTTGCGCCCCATACTCCAATTAGGATGATTCAGGGCATCCGCTATGGAAACTTCTTTGAGTTTTTCTAGCGGGTATTGGGAGAATGGCCCACCGGATGCGGTAAGGATAATCCGCTTCACATCATCACAGCGATGCCCCTGGAGTGACTGGAAGATGGCACTGTGCTCGCTATCGACCGGAAACAGCTGAACTCCCTGCTGCTTGATCATGTCCATGATCAAATGGCCTGCGGTTACCAAGGTCTCTTTGTTGGCAAGTGCAATGTCTTTACCGGCTTTTATCGCCGCGACCGTCGGCACGAGACCGGCAGCGCCCACGATAGCGGCAACGACCATGGTGGAATCCTCCGCGGACGCAGCAGCGATCATACCGGGCACACCGTGGAGGATTTCCGTTTTCACACCCGGGAGCATCTTGCGGAGCGCAATCGCCGAATCCTCGGAAATAACCGCGGCGACCTGGGGAGAAAATTCCTCGATCTGTGTCTTCAAGAGCTGCAGATTATTGCCGCCCGTCAGGGCAACTATCTCGAATTTATCACGATGAGCAGCAACAATATCCAGAGTGCTGACACCGATGGAACCGGTTGAACCAAGTATGGTAAGCTTCTTCATAACAATCCTCGACAGAATCTCGTTCAGGCAGGGTAGCGCAGCACCTCAAGAATAATGCAATCCTTTGCCTATTGCCAGCAAAACCGGACTAGCGCGGGAATCTCGCGAACACGCGCTTCCGCTTTAATCTTTTTTCAATAGACAGGATTACAGATGAACCGCTTCCAGTCGCCAGGTTGCTTTGCTGATAAGAGTTCTCTGGTGACAATCAGAAAAAATAGCGTGCATAGATATACAACGGCGGGGCAGCAAAAAGTACGCTGTCCAGACGGTCGAGCATGCCGCCGTGGCCGGGAATAATAATTCCGGAATCCTTCACACCAAAACTTCGCTTGAGCAGCGATTCAAACAGGTCTCCCAGCTGGCCCAAAAGCCCAACGATGAGCGCGGTCGCGACCGCTCCCGCAATCGCAAGTTCCGGGAAAAAAGTCGCGCCGGCAAGGAGGGTGCCGATGACACTTCCGGCCAAACCGCCAATCATTCCCTCTACACTCTTTTTGGGGCTTACCAAAGGATAAAGTTTCCTTTTTCCGAGGGTGCTCCCCACATAAAAAGCAGCGGTATCTCCAGACATCACAATGATCAGCAGTAGAAAGATCCACTTGACGCCATGATCCAGGTCCCGCAGCAAGACCAGGTAGCTCATGAGTAAGGGAAGATAGAGAAAACCGAGGAGTATCAACCCTGTTTCTCCGGCAGATTGCTTGATATCTCGAATTCTGAAAAGTGAAAAAAGCGCGGAAAAGAGAACCAGCAGCGTCAGACAGAGGGAAAATGGCAGACGTTCGAAGACGAGGTTCGGTACGAGATCCTGCAAGAGCGCCGGTAAAAGGAGTGATCCGGCAAAGGCGGCAACAAAACCGAAGCACTTCCGCTGCGGTAGAGCCATCCGGTAAAACTCGAGGAGACCTGTCGCCGTTATCCCCAGAATCAGGCAGAAGAACGCAAAAGTCTCTGATTTCTGCACAAAAATCAGCAACAGTGGCAGAGCAATCAATCCCGTAATAAGTCGTTTGATAATTACCTCCTCTTACGAACCTGATCGCTGATGAGGCCATAGCGACGTTCTCGTGCCTGGTAATTGGCAAGAGCGGAATGAAATTCTTCCTTGCCGAAATCGGGCCAGTTAACCTCGGTAAAATACAACTCGGTATACGCAATCTGCCAAAGCAGGAAATTGCTGATTCGCATTTCCCCGCTGGTTCTGATCAGAAAATCAGGGTCGGGAATCTCACGGGTATACAGGTACGCTGAGATAATTTCTTCGGAAATCTCTTCACGGGTAACCGTACCGGCCAGGACATTGTCGACCAACTGCGCAACAGCCTGAATGATTTCCTTGCGGGATCCGTACGAAAGGGCCAAAGTTAAGACCATACCGTCATTTTGCGAGGTTTTGGTGACGGCATCGGTTACCGCCTTGTTAACATCTTCAGGAAGGTCGGCGCGGTCGCCGATAACCGCAAAGCGAATATTATTGGTCATCATCCGGGCGGTCTCTTTGGCAAGATAGGCTTTTAACAAAGCCATGAGAGCACGCACCTCTGTTTTCGGGCGCAGCCAGTTTTCCGATGAAAAGGCAAAGAGCGTGAGGTACTTGATACCGAGTCGGGAGCTTTCCTCGACAATGGTTCGCACCGTCTCGACCCCTTTCCGGTGCCCGACTATTCTTTTCAGCATCCGTTCCTGAGCCCAGCGGCCGTTACCATCCATGATTATTGCTAAATGCCTGGGCAACTTTTCCGGATCGAGAATTTGCATAACTGGTCCTAAAAAAAACCCCCTTTGGTAAAGGGGTTATCTGATGGTACTACGAAATCAATGCGGAAACCCAGCCCAGACAGCGGACCCGGAAACGGGAAAAACGAGTGTATCGCAGATACAAGACGTAGCTCAGATTTCCATGACCTCTTTTTCTTTGGCGGCAACAACCTCGTCAACTTTGGCCACATAAACATTCGTCAGATCTTGAACGTCCTTTTCCGCACGTTTCAAATCATCTTCCGAAATTTTCTTGTCTTTTTCCAGTTTTTTCAGGGAGTCGATGGCATCCCGGCGGATATTCCGGAGAGCAATCTTGGTATCTTCCGCGAATTTCTTCAACTGCTTTACAATCTCTTTCCTGCGATCCTCGGTAAGAGGCGGTACCGACAGACGAATCAATTTGCCGTCATTAGTCGGCGTAAGGCCGATATTCGCATTGAGAATTGCTTTTTCAATGGAGGCAATCAGTTTTGCCTCCCACGGCTGTATGGTAATAACCCGTGGCTCCGGAACAGCGATGGCGGCAAGCTGGTTAATGGGGGTCAAAGTATCGTAATAGTTGACTTTGATATCTTCCAGGAGCGTCGTACTGGCACGCCCGGTCCTAACCTTCTGATACTCCTTGCGGAGTGCATCGAGGGTCTTCTCCATGTGGCTTTTCATGGAATCGAGGACATCTTTTGTCATGTTACTCTCCTTTTACGATGGTACCTATTTCTTCGCCGAGAACAACTTTCATGATGTTCCCTTTGGTGGTGACATCAAAAATGATGATAGGCAGGCCATTGTCCATGCAGAGCGACGTGGCGGTTGCATCCATCACCTGCAGTCCCTTCTTCAGGACATCAATGTAGCTCAGCTGTGAGAATCTCAAGGCATTCGGATCTTTCATCGGGTCCGCGGAGTAAACACCATCGACCTTGGTGCCCTTCAGAATAACCTCGGCGCCGATCTCCATTGCCCGGAGACTGGCGGCTGTGTCAGTGGTGAAGTAGGGATTTCCCGTGCCAGCGCCCAATATAATAATTCGTCCCTTTTCCAGGTGCCTGATGGCGCGACGGCGGATATAGGGCTCGGCCACTTCGCGCATTTCTATGGCAGACTGGACCCGGGTATCCACACCGATCTTCTCAAGTGCATCCTGCATCGCCAGTGAATTAATCATGGTCGCGAGCATTCCCATGTAGTCGGCACTGGCCCGGTCCATCCCTTTGGATGAGGCGGCAAGTCCGCGGAAGATATTGCCTCCGCCAATAACAAGGGCCACCTCGGTACCACAAGCGATCACGTCCTTGATCTCCGTGGCAATGTCCGTGATGGTTTTCGGATCAATACCATATTTCTGTTCGCCGGCCAGCGCTTCTCCGGACAACTTCAACAGTACTCTTTTGTACCGCGGTCTGCTCATATTGTTCGCAACTCACTCTCCCGTCAAGAAGGTGTCCCTTTGACGGATTTCAGAATCCAGACAGTAATACCCAATAAAAAGAAAAGGCCGGAATCCGGAACAGATACTATCAGGATTCCGGCCCACCAGAAAAATCAGGAATTAAGAGCCAGCTGCTGCAGCAACTTCAGCAGCAAAATCACACTCTTTTTTTGCAAGACCTTCACCAAGCACAAAGCGTGCGAAACGGCGAATTGACATATTTTCCCCGATTGAGGAAATAGTCTCATTCAGGTACGTTTGAATGGTCTTGTCCGTGTCTTTCACAAAGGTCTGCTCCATGAGGCAGATATCGGCATAAAACTTGGAAATCTGGCCTTCGACAATTTTTTCAATGATGTTGTCTGGCTTACCGGTTTCCTTGGCCTTGGCGCGATAAATTTCCTTTTCTCTTTCCAGGAGTTCAGCCGATACTTCTTCGCGTTTTACAAACAGGGGAGCTGCTGCAGCGATATGCATGGCAATATCTCTGACAAAATTCTGGAAGGCTTCGTTTTTGGCAACAAAATCTGTTTCGCAGTTTACTTCCACCAGCACACCGATCTTGCCACCGGCATGAATATAGGAACCGACAGTACCTTCGGTAGCAATACGGCCGGCTTTTTTGGATGCGGCAGCCAGGCCCTTCGTCCTCAGATAGTCAACAGCCTTCTCCTGATCACCACCGGTCTCGGCCAAGGCCTTTTTACAATCCATAAGACCGGCGCCGGTCACTTTTCGTAGTTCACTCACCTGTGCAGCTGTAATTGTCACGTGAATCCTCCTCCACGAGCGCGGGAAATTCCTTTGCCGTGTAACTTTACGTATATAAATAGTAGTGGAATGCTGGGCGAAAGGAACCCCGCTGCCGGAATCTTCAGATCCGAACGGGGTTCGCTGCCATTATTCCGCGGCGCTATCGGCTGCCTCTGCTTCGACAGCAGAAGCGGCAGGAGCTTCGGCAAGAGCCTCAGCCTGAGACTCGCCTTCCGCATCAGTCTGCAAATCGATTTCCCTGGCCTGAACACCTTCAATTACCGCATCGGCAATTTTGCTTGAAAGAAGGCGCAGAGCTCGGATCGCATCGTCATTCCCCGGAATGATATAATCAATCGGATCGGGGTCACAGTTGGTATCAACAACCGCGACAACCGGGATACCCAATTTTTTCGCTTCAGAAACGGCGATCGTCTCATTTTTCGGGTCAACCACGAAAATTGCACCCGGCAGTTTGCTCATGCCCTTGATTCCGCCCAGCGATTTTTCGAGTTTCTCGCGCTGTTTCTCAAGGCTGAGAATTTCTTTCTTGGTGTACCCTTCAATTGACCCGTCCGCGACCATTGCATCGAGCCGCTTCAGACGATCGATACTTTGACGTACCGTAGCAAAGTTCGTCAACATGCCGCCAAGCCAGCGCTGATTCACATAAAACATATTGCAGCGCTGCGCTTCTTCGGCAATGGAATCCTGAGCCTGCTTCTTGGTGCCGACAAAAAGAATGGTCTCGCCGGCCTGTGCGGTTTCTCTGATGAAATTATAGGAATTTTTGAAAAGTCTTACGGTTTTCTGCAGGTCGATGATATAGATGCCATTTCTTGCACCGAAAATGTATGGCTTCATCTTCGGATTCCAACGCTTGGTCTGGTGGCCGAAATGGACACCCGCTTCCAACAACTCTTTCATGGTAATGTTTGACATGGTACTCTCCTTTGGTTTGCCCTCCGCACCCTCGAAACGTCCGGAATCCGCACCAGGCGGACACCACCGGAGACAAAGGGGGCGTGTGTGGTTAAATAGCAAACCTGTTTACCATAAAGGCCTATGATTTAGCAAGGAAATTTTACAAAGTCCCATCAATTATCACCCCTTGGAAGCTCCTCCCCCAGACGGTTTCCCTGACGTGCCGTTCCGGCAACGGTTGCTATTTCAGCCCTGCTCATGTATCATGCCCGATGCCATGAAGAAAACCCTTTACCTGTATATTCTCAAGGAAATTACCGTTCCTTTCATCCTCGGTTTCGCTGTTTTTACCTTTGTCCTGCTCATGGGCAGGTTCATGAAGCTGGCAGATCTGGTCATCGCGAAAGGGGTTCCCGTTTCCGATGTGGCCCGGATGCTGCTCTACATGCTGCCATCTTTCTCTTTTATCACCATCCCCATGGCCTTTCTGCTGGCGTTACTGCTGGCATTCGGGCGACTCTCCGCGGACAATGAGATAACGGCTCTCAAATCCGGGGGCATCAGCCTCTACGGCATCCTTACACCCGTGTTCTTCTTTGCTTTTCTTGCCTACCTTGCCACTTCGGCTATCACCGTCTATGCGCTTCCGTGGGGCAACACCGCCTTCAAAACACTTCTCTACAACGCCATAAATGTCAGGGTCAACATCAGCCTCAAGGATCAGGTCTTCAACGACGACTTCCCCGGCCTGGTAATCTACGTTGCGCGTTATGATGAATCAACTCACCAGATCTCCGGCGTGCTTATCTATGACGAGAGGAATGCGAAGGAACCTTCTACCATTTTCGCCCGGCAGGGTATGATCATGACTGACCCGAAAAGAAAAGCGCTGCGACTTCGCCTGACCGATGGCGGCATTCACCGGATGCAAGGCAACTCCAATTATCAGCTCATGGAATTCGACAGTTACGATCTCAGTGTCAGCTTCGACCAGAAATATAAAATTGTGCCAACAGTCAATGAGCTGGACATGACCTTCAATGAATTGAGACATGCAATGACTGTCCCCGGTGTTGCCCCAAACGTACTCCGGGATCTCCGGCTCGAGTTCCATCGCCGCCTGGCCTTCCCATTCGCTTGCTTTGTCTTTGCCCTGATTGGGGTACCTCTCGGCCTGCAAAACAGACGCTCCGGAAAATCTTCCGGTTTTTCGCTCTGCCTGGCTGTTCTCCTGACCTACTATATTGTGCTTTCGATCGGCAAAAGTTTGGGCCAGAACGCTCTGGTTTCCCCGGCAATTGCCATGTGGATACCGAACCTGCTGTTCATTTCCCTCGGCATCTATCTATTCAAAATGACCGCCGCTGAGCAGAGAATGACCATTTTCGACCTGCCGAAAAGTATCATTGTCTGGGCGCAAGCCCGGTATGCACTCTGGAGCAAACCTCGATGACCCTACTCAGCCGCTATATCACCTCAATTTACCTGAAGATACTTACGTTGACCGTCTGTTCCTTCACAGCAATCTATCTTATTATCGATTTCCTCGAAAAACTCAGGCGTTTCTCCCGAACCCAGGGTGAACCGCACTACATTGTGCTTTATTTCCTTTATAAGATACCGGCAATCATCAATCAGATCATGCCGCTGGCCGTTCTCATGTCGACCCTCTTGACGCTTGGTATCCTCTCTCGCTCAAGCGAGATTATCGCAATGCAAAGCTGCGGCATCAGCCTGAAGCGAATAGCGAAACCTTTGCTCGTTATTGCTTTCGTCCTGAGCATCTTCACCTTTTTCTCCAATGAAGCAATAATTCCAACCACCTCACAGCAACAGAAATATGTCGATGAAGTTTTGATCCAGGGGAAAAGTCCAAGTACTTTTTTCCGTCTCAACAACATTTGGTTCCGGGACAAAAATTATATTCTTCAGGCACGGCTCTTTGTTCCGACAACCTGGACTTTAAAAGGGATCACACTTTGGCAGACAACCGAAGGAATGCAGCCAGTCAAGCGATTGGAAGCGGAAGAAGGGGTCTGGAACGGTCAATCCTGGACCCTGAAAAATGTGGTAGAGAAAAGTTTTTCAAGCGGTAAGGTCACGGATACCAGAAAAATGTCACTCCTTCCGGTTCCACTGCAACTGAAGGTAAATGATCTCAAAGTATGGGACAAGAACGCAGACGACATGGGTTTTTTCAAGCTGAAACGCTACACCGAAAAACTGAGCAAAGCTGGCTACGATGCCACAAGATACCAGGCACAGATGTATTCCAAGGTATCAATGCCTTTTGCCTGCCTGATAATGGCTTTTGTCGGCATCCCTTTCTCTTTGCGCAGTGGCCGTTCCAGCGGAGTTGCGCTGGGAATCGGTCTCAGCATAGGCATTGGC
Source organism: Deltaproteobacteria bacterium (assembly GCA_009668975.1). Classification (GTDB taxonomy): domain Bacteria; phylum Desulfobacterota; class Desulfuromonadia; order Geobacterales; family Geobacteraceae; genus RPRC01. The sequence goes on from SBEG01000006.1 coordinate 27,679, forward strand.
TTCGCCTATTTTGTCATCAACGCCATCCTCATCTCTTTGGGAGGCACAGGCGTCCTGCCGCCTTTGGTAGCAGCCTGGGCAGCAAATTTCATTTTTGCCCTGTCGGCAATTTGGATGACCCTGACAATGCACCATTAACCACTTCAACCACGCAATTTTACCAGGCAAAATACTACCGTTATTTCGTAGACTTAAAGCTTTGATGTCATTTTTTTCAACCGCCTTCCTTGACAACCGGCCGAGCATCGCGTAAGGTGTAGTACTTTCAAATAACCCATCGCGAGTTTTTCTCACAGGCACCGGCAGCTTTATTGGTACTTTATACCATCGAGAGGCAACTGGGTTCTTACGCAGAATATAATTGTTCTGCACCATAGACCAGACACCCTCCGGGCACCGGCTTCACTCCCAAGCACATTTATCATCCCCTACAGCCTAGCTCAATTGCCGTCACGTTAAATCTCGCGCTACACGAATATCCGGGACAGAATCCAGGTTCGCCGTCCTGCATCTAATCACTGACCGCCACCTGCGCGAAAAACCACTGAAAGGAGATCCCCGCCGGAAGATCAGGAACAATTCCACAACGAACAAACTAGTCGTTGGTCCGGCAAAAATCCGAAAAAACCGCCCCCACTCTTACTTATGAAAAAAATTATCATTTTGATCGCAGCAGTTGCGCTGTGCGCCATATCATGCGACCAGAGCCAGCTTCGCCAACCCCAGTCGACGGTTATTCCGGACCTTTCCGATCTGGACAAAGAAATCCGTCAGGCAGTTGAACGGGGAGCTAACCTGGAAGAAAGACGAAGACAGCTACCCGCAATTATTTCGGCATTTGCCAAAAGAACTACCCCCCAGAGAGCCCGCAGGCTGGGAGTGCTCTGTTACCTGAAAACGCTCGACACACCCTTGATGCCGATGGATCTTGCCGAAATTGCCCTGGCTGAAACCGGCTCGCACGGGTTGTCCGCGCGCGCGGTATCCTATCGGGGCGCCATGGGTGTCTGGCAGCTGATGCCGAGCAGAGCGCGGAGTCACGGCTACAGCCCTGAAGACATGGTGAATGACGAGAAGTGTGCGGAAGCGGCAGTTCGCGAACTTCTCACCAAGATCCAGATGGCAAAGGGAAATCTCCAGAGGGCGAAAAAACTCTATTGCGGAGTCGGCCCACAGGCAGATGCCTATGAAGTCAAACGAAAGCGCTTCAGACAGGAGATCTTCGCAGAAATGATGAAGTACCCGCAAATGACAGCGGGAAACGCCTCCGACCTGATACTTCGACCATCCTGAAAAATCTCGGATTTACAAAGCAGCCACAGTCAAAAAAAAGCAGACCTCACAGCGGGTCTGCTTTTTTTGTCTTCCACCAGCAATTACAGGAAGATCAGGAGTTCCCTTTTGAAGAATCAGCACAGATACCGTATACTGTAGCCTGAAAGGATACGCACATGTCCAACCTTCTGCCAGTCATCATCATGGTTTGCGCTGGAACCGCGGTAGCACTCCAACCTTCGATAAATGCGCGGCTTGCTCAAAAGTCGGGCCTTCTGGAAAGCGCCTGTATTTCATTCGCGGTCGGCACCTTCGCCCTTGCGGTTGCTCTGCTGGTCTCGGGGAAAACCACCCTACGGGGTCTGCACGAAACAGCCTGGTGGGAATGGACGGGAGGGGTGCTTGGCGCCTTCTTCGTTACCGCAACAATCCTGGCGGTACCGCGAATCGGAACAGCGGCGACAATGGCCGTCGCCATCGCGGCGCAGCTTATCACCGCCCTCATCCTGGACCACTTCGGGGCCTTCGGGTTCGGCGGGACTCCGGTTGACCTGAAAAGGTCACTGGGAGCAGCTCTTCTCATCATCGGGGCCTGGATTATTGTTCGACACTGATAGGTTTACGCACCACTTCAGCCGCGAAACGGCCGGGAACGTCATTGACCGAAGCTCTACTTGTCAAGACGGGATCCTATCTAACTCAACGTGATAACCGGCAGGTGTTCAGAAAAGACCGATAGTATGAAGGAAAACGATAGCCACCAGGACAGGTGAAACATATTTGATGATGAAATACCAGACAGGGAAGAAGTGGATGCGCACCGCACCTTTTTCGAGCTCACCCTTTGCCAACCCGGTTGTGAGAACCCAACCGGTAAATAGCGCAATCAGAAGGCCGCCAAGTGGCAGGAGATAGTTGGTGGCGATGAGATCGATCGAGTCGAGGAAATTTCGCCCGCCAATCAGCTGCAGATCTTTTAGTAGATTGTTGGACAAGGCGGATGGAACGCCAAGGAGAAATATCAGCAGCCCCATGATCAGGGTGGCCTTTTTCCGCTCCCATTTTTTCTCGTCACAATAATAAGCCACCACCACCTCAAGCAGTGAAATGCCGGAGGTCAATGCGGCAAAGACGAGCAGCAGGAAGAAGAGCACGGCAATGACAGACCCTCCCGGCATCTGGCTGAAAATGATCGGCAGGGTCTTGAAGACGAGCCCGGGACCGGCTGACGGCTGCATACCAAAGGTGAATACAATCGGAAATATTGCTAATCCGGAGAGGAGTGCCACACAGGTATCCATAATCGAAACAGTAATCGCCACTCCGGGGATGCTGGTTTTTTCATCCGCATAACTACCGTAGGTCAGCATCGCCCCCATACCCAGGCTCAGGCTGAAAAAGGCGTGTCCCATCGCTTCAAGCATGGCTGGCGGGTCGAGACGGGACCAGTCCGGATGGAAGAGAAAATGCAGCGCCTGCTTGCCACCGGGCGAAAAGAGCCCTTTCACCGCCAGGATAACCAGGATAAGAAACAAAACCGGCATCATGATCCGGTTTGCCCGCTCCAGTCCCGCGCTGACTCCGCCGAGGACGATAAAAACCGTCATCCCCATGAAAACCGCCTGCCAGAAAAGCTGACTCCAGTCACTGGCCAGAAGTCCGGAAAACAGCTCCGGAACCCCTGAGGCATGGGCTGCGCTGAAAGTTCCCCGAATCGAAAGCCAGAGATAATCGACTGCCCAGCCGGCGACTACGCTGTAATAGGAAAGGATTACAAATCCAGCAATAACACCCAGCCAGCCGACCACGCCCCAACACCCGCCCCTGACCGCGCGGAATGCCCCGACAGGGTCTTTGCGCGTGTGACGACCAAGGATCATTTCAGCAATCATGATCGGAAGACCCACCGTGACGATGCAGAAAATGAAAAACAGAACAAAAGCCCCGCCACCATGCATCCCGGTAATGTAGGGGAACTTCCAGATATTACCAAGTCCCACGGCCGACCCCGCGGAAGCCATAATAAAACCAAGGCGACTGGACCAGAGGCCGCGTTTTTGTTTGGTTTTATGTGGGGCAGGCATACGAACCTCCGGTCTGATTCAGCTACATCTTCAGGTCGCTAAAAACCGCTGGATACTGTAGCAAAGACAGGCTCGGAGGAAAAGAGAAAAGTCAGGCGGGGACTGGCCGGGAAGGCTCTCAATACCGAGAATCATATTCAGTACGGGAAAGCAAACAGCCGGCGGGCAGCTCAAATAACCTTACCGTGCATCAGGCAACGTTGAAAGGCCGTGAGAATCGCTGGATCGAACTGGCTACGGGAAAACTGTTCCATGATTTTGAGGACCGCACCGCTGGGCATCCCTTTCCGGTAAGGCCTGTCGGAGGTCATGGCGTCGTATGAATCTGCAACGGCCAGGATTCGCGCCTCCAGGGGAATCTGCTCAGCAGCGAGGCAATCCGGATAGCCGTTCCCGTCGTACCACTCGTGATGATGGCGGATCCAGGCAACGATTTCCTTGAATTCACCTATCATCTCCAGGATCTCCTCGCCCTTGGCCGGATGTTCCTTGATTTTCTGGTATTCCTCAGGCTGGAGCTTACCCGGCTTGCGCAGGATACTCTCCGGGGTTCCGATCTTCCCGATGTCATGGAGCAGCGAGGCAAGTTCCAGCTTCCGGACCCGCTCCTTTGGCATTCCCAGCTCGCCACCGATCGCCACGGAAAGCTCCGCAACACGACGTGAGTGGCCGTACGTGTACGGGTCTTTCGCGTCAATGGAGGTAGCCAAAGCCTCGACAGTGCTCAGAAAAAGCTTGTTGATCTCCTCGTAGAGATGGGCCTTTTGCAATGCGGAAGATACTTCCGCAGCAAAGATGCCCATCAACTGGAGCTCCTGCGACCAGAATTCCTCTCCCGAAAGTTTGTCCGTGGCGATCAGCATCCCCACCGGCTTCGTGTCGGCAATCAGCGGAACGCAAAGCACACTTATCGCGGGAAACGGCAGCGTTAACCTACCGTCGATGGCAATATCGCAGACCGTAACCGGCTCTCCCTGGCAAAAAACGTGGCCGATAAGACCTTGCGCACAGGACACCCGGAAGCCGAGTGCCGAAACCCGGTCCCTGCCGCTGGCAAAGCGGGTAACCAGCTCTTGCCGTTCCGTGTCAAGCAGCATGATAAAGGAGGTCGTGACGGAAAGGATTTTGTCAGCTTCGTCCAGGACCAGCCGGCAGATCCTCTCGCTATCCATCTCATTGCCAAGCATTGCCGAAATCTTCTGGATAAGGGACAATTCATCATAGATCCTGACGATTTCCGAAGAAAGGTTCACCATCTCTCCTTCGAGACCGAGAAATGATTCCAGGGAACGGGCAATGCCCCGTGCAACCTCAGTTCCGCTTCCCGAATTGAGACAGACCTCGAGAGTGCCGACTTTCCTCTCCTTGAAAAACAACGGTTCCGAGCAGAGCACTTTTCCGGCTCTCCCTGCTGAAATGACGAATACTTCCCGGTCCGTGCAGGTGGTCCCCGCCCCCATCAACACCTGCCCTTGATTGTCCAGAATCAGGAGTGGAGCAGCGAATCCAGCAGAGAGGCTGTTCAGGGCCTCTTCAATTTTCCGTCGCGAGATGTTCCGCAAAACAGCATCCATGAGGCTCTCCCCCTGCCACGTCAGAGCTACTCCCAGCCTTTCGAGTACTCTTTCTCGATCTCACCTATCAACTTGTAAAGGCTCTTGGCTTCGGCCGTTCGCCCCGTCGGACTCAGAGTAACCGGGGTAACATATTTGTTCAAGGCAGTACCGAGCACCAGAAAGACCGGGACATTTCCTGACCGCGGAGAAGACTTGACCCCTGCCAGAATTATCTCAAGCTGTTCTTTGGCGAAGATGCCGATAAAGAGAGCGCCGGGACACGAGTTTTTACAGCTCTTGACCGCCGCGGGACCTTCATGAAAAACAAGCGTCTCATATCCGGCTGCTCCCAGAATGACCTGGAGCGTCCTTGTCTCATCCCGGTCCGGAGAAACTATCATCACGGCATCTCCCCTAACCTGATAAGCATCAAGGAGCGCGTAAATCTCGTACTTATCGAAGGGTTTTGAGACGTAGCCGTGCACCGCCAGAGACGGTTCATCACCGGCGCGCACATGCACAGTTGTCAGAAGTATCCTGACCCCTGCGTCCCTGGCCCAACGAACCAAAACTTCAAACTCTTCCCAATTTTCCGGAACTTCCGTGACAACGAGTCCCGGACGCATCGTCCCGATTATTTCGCGCGCCCGGGCCGGGGTATCCGCTCCAAGGGTATAGTAGCCGACCTCTTCCAATTTTTTTCTGAGGCAGCGCCGGTTCACGGTATCATAGGTCATAACGAGGATCGGCTTGTAGTGCAGCATGTGGGGATCCTGCTTCCCGTGCACGACCGGCTCGAAACCGGGAGCCGGTTTTTCTGCAACCGGCACGCTGAAGAAAAAGGTACTCCCCTTTCCCAGTTCACTCTCAACCCAGATCTTGCCTCCATGAAACTCCACAATGCCCTTTGCGATGCTCAGACCCAGCCCCGAACCCTTCGGGCGATTCATGCCATGCTCGGCGATCCTGGCAAAGGGCTCGAAGATCATTTCCCGTTCCTCGGGAAAAATCCCCTCACCCGTATCCGCCACATAAAACTCCACGAAACCATCTTTCGCCTGAGCACCGAGCCGTATCGTGCCTTTCCGGGTAAATTTGACAGCATTGTTGAGGAGATTCACCAAAACCTGAATCAGTTGATTTCTCTCACCGCTGACATCCGGCAGACCTTCTTTGTTCTCCAGCAACAGTTCCAGCCCCTGCTCCAGGGCCATGGGACGGATAATTCTTTCGCCTTCACACAGCAGATCCATTGTTTTTACAGGGGAAAACTCAGTCCCCACTTTCCCCGAGCCGAGCCGGATCAAGTCAAGGATCTCGCTGGCAAATACGGATATTCGCACGCTTTCCCCATTTATGGTCTGGAGAAATTCCCGCTGCGTCTCCGGATCGATATCGTCGTAATTCAACAGTATTTCGGAGTAGGAACGGATAGACGAAAGCGGTGTCCGCAATTCATGAGAAACATTCGAGATAAACTCCGTTTTGGTTTTATCGAATTCCTGCAGTTTCTTGTGCGCCTCGGACAAGGCATCAAGCGCCGTTTGAAGGTTCATGTTTTTAAGGTTGAGGGCTTCGCTCAAACTATGGAAGGTGGCAATGGCAGTTTCATAACGAAAACACTCCTGATGAATGCGTTTTGAGATATACCCCGCTGCCAGGGTACAAAAGAAGAATGACGATATTCCGGCAAAATCTGTAGGAAGACTGCCCGGAGTTGGCGGGTTGGAAAGATACAGCAGCGGAAACAGAATGGTAAAGGCAAGACCCGCGGTATGAAGGGATTTTGAGGAAAATAACAGCGAAAAGTAGGCAATGAGTGGAAAAAACAGGAATCGCACCGGGCTTGCCGTACCACCCGTCACCAGGCAAGCAAGAAGAAGAGCGAGCAGGGAAAGGTAGAGGAAACTTTCTCGAATCTGCCTATTCATGTTCTTAACTCCCGAGAATGTCCTTGACCATTTGCAAGACCTCCTTTGGACTGAAAGGCTTGGTAATAAAACTATCGGCGCCACTGGCGATACTCAGTTCCCGATCCAGCTCCTGTCCCTTGCAGGTAAGAATGGCAATGTGAATGTCTTGCAGGTCCTTGTCCTGTTTAACCGTTTTGCAAACTTCGTCTCCGGTCATCTTCGGCATAATCAGGTCAAGGAAGACGACCCGTGGCTTCAGATCCATGATCAATCGCAAGGCAGCCGCACCATCAGAAGCGGTCTCAACGGCATAACCATCCCTTTCGAAGACAAAGCTGAGCGCCCTGACGATGTGAGGCTCGTCATCCGCAATAATAATGTCGATACCTGCCATTGTTCACCCGCGGAAAACGTGGATCTGGAATTTTATGGGGGAGTATAACATCAGCAATTTTCTTCTTATACCATGCCGGAAACAATCTGTCACGAGCACAACAACTTTTCCCCGAAAAATGATGTACGAGATATTCATTTCCCGCTTTGCAGCCGCAAGAAGGCATTAGTTGGTCGAAATCAACGATGTTGCCGAAAAAAGATAAAAATTACTTGCCATTTACCAAAATTTGCCGTAGGGTGTCCAGTTGACTGAACAACGCATCGACGGAACTCCCCAATAGTACGCTTTTCAGGTATCCCGTCCAAAGCTTCATCGATCACTGACCCCCCCACTGCTTCTAGTCATTTTCCTGTGGCGCAGTATATACGGTTGGCGACGATATTTTAGAAGCCAGTCAGTATGTGCTGCCACCGTTTCCTCTTCAGCGCACACGTGTGCCCTGCGGTGTCTCACGAAACCCGATTCAGGGTTTTCCGTCCGGAATAGTCTCGTCCCCGGCACGGCGAATGGCGTTGTACGCCGAATGCCCGTTGACGACCGACATTCCTTGCACCGGGAAAACCGAAAGGAAGAAGAATGACTTTTACCCAGTTTGAACTCGCAGCACAAATTACCCAGGCAATCAGCGAATGCGGCTATGAGAAGCCCACACCGATCCAGTCCCAGGCAATTCCCATGGCTATGAGCGGCCGCGATATCCTCGCCTCCGCCCAGACCGGCACCGGAAAGACCGCGGCATTTGTGCTGCCGGCTCTCCAGCGGCTTACGGTCCGCTCAACCCAGCGTGGGATCGGCCCCCGCATCCTGGTTCTGACACCAACCCGGGAGCTGGCAAAACAGATAACCGATGCAGTCCGGCTCTATGGCCGCCATATGCGTATAAAGTCTGGCGTTATCCTCGGCGGCATGCCGTACCGGGAGCAACTGCGGCTGCTCTCAAGTCCGGTTGATATCATCGTAGCCACCCCCGGACGCCTGATCGACCATCTGGAGCGCGGCAAGATCAACCTTTCCCGCGTCGAGGTGCTGGTGCTGGACGAAGCCGATCGCATGCTGGACATGGGTTTCAGTGAAGATGTGGACAAGATCGCCGCCGCCTGCCCGCAGGAGCGTCAGACTCTAATGTTCTCGGCAACCATGGACCGGGAAACTTCCCGGCTTGCGGCGCGGCTTCTGAACAATCCAGAGCGCATTGAAATCGCTCCGGAAAAAATCACCGCCGACCACATCGAACAGCGCCTGCATGTTGCCGACGACCTGTCGCACAAACATAAACTCCTCCGCCACCTCATTGACAATCAGGATGTACGGAAAGCAATCATCTTCTCCGCTACAAAACGTGATACCGATTCACTTGCCGTGGATCTGAGGGCAGAAGGCCATTCGGTTGCCGCACTCCATGGCGACATGACCCAGGGCGCCCGCAACAAAACCATTGAGGCCATGCGTCGCGGCAAAATCAGGCTTCTCGTTGCAACCGACGTCGCCGCCCGGGGCCTCGACGTATCCGGGATCAGCCATGTAATCAACTTCGACCTGCCAAAGGCCGCAGAAGACTATGTCCACCGCATCGGCCGCACCGGCCGGGCCGGGGCTTCGGGAATCGCCATCTCCTTCGCCTCGATCAAGGAGTTGAGTTACCTAGAGCGCATCGAAAGATATATCGGGAAAAGCCTCCCCGAGGAACAGATCCCTGGCTTGGAACCGGTTCGTCCCATGCAGCGCCTCTCGACCCGCAAAAGCGGCAGTGGCAGCACAAACAGCCGCTATGCCGGCAAACGGCCGGCGGGCTCTGCTTCGAGAAACGGCAAACCGGGAGCCGCAGGCAAAAAAACCTGGGGTAATCCGAGAAAATCGTCAGGCCCGGTTGTTGTCTATCGGCCTGCCGCTTCGGACATGAATTAACGTCAGGCTCACTATCACCAGTTGAACCATTACGCCCCCGCACCCGTACCGTGCGGGGGTTTTTTCATTTTCAAATCGCCACTCTTAACCCAGTTCTCATCCCTGACGATTTTCATCCGCCACTTTTAACTTGACACTACTAGACGACCGGTCTATTTTTACATCATGGCCTCAAAAGATACGAAAGCGGAAATCGTGAAAGCGGGCATGAGTATCATTTCCCGCCAGGGCTTCAACTCCACCGGAATCGACGCTATCCTGAAAAAGGCAAACGTGCCGAAGGGCTCATTTTACCACTACTTTTCCAGCAAGAAGGATTTTGGCCTGAACGTTCTGGAGCGCTTTGCCGCCGGGATCGACAGAATATTCACTTCGTTTCTAGAAGACCAGTCATTACCGCCCATCACGCGCTTACGCAACTGTCTGGAAAGCCTCGCGGCCCGCTTTGAAGACAATAATTGCAGCATCGGCTGCCTGGTCGCGAACATGGGCCAGGAACTTGCCGACCAGGACGAAGAATTCCGGGAAAAACTTGCAGGAATCTTCACAACATGGAGCAGGCATTTCGAAAAATGTCTCCATGAAGCACGGGAACGAGGGGAAATTCCGGACGACATCTCACCGGAACACACCGCCCAGTTTTTCCTGTCCGGCTTTGAAGGCGCCCTGCTGGTCTCGAAGGTTCTGAAATCGCCGGCGCCTCTTCGAAATTTTATCACCATTTTTTTCGAGCAACTGCTCCGTCAGAAGCCCTGAGCACACTTCAGGCCCCGTTCCCACACCTTTACCAACAGAGAGGACTGGCATGGAAAACAAAAAAAAACCACTACTCGCAGATATCCCCCCTGATGAAGTACTCGTTACCATCACCCTTGCCCCGGAAGCTGAACAGATTTCCCGCCTCTGCACCGTGATGCATAACCGCTGCCATGTAAAGGTTGAGTGCGGAAAACCCCTGAGTGATTTACTTTACAACCAGTTTCAGATCCCCTTCGAGTATGTCCGGGTAGAAATCAAGGTTATCTTCCTTGAAAGCAGCCCGGTGGACAACCTCGATACCGCAATAATCAAGGATGGCGCAACTCTCGCACTTTCCGCCGCCATGCCCGGACTGGTGGGAGCGGCAATGCGGAGGGATGGTGAACTCAACTGGATGCGAAGCGGAATTTCCTACCAGGAGGGTGAAACCGAACATCGAGTAGAACCGGGCTTACTCAAGATAAAACTTTTCAACAAGGTCATGGCCGACCTGGGAGAATCATTTCTGCGCCGGGGCGTGTACCTTCAGTCAAACTACCTTTCCGAATTTCTGACACGATTTACCCCGGATTTCTGGAATGGTGGCATAACGATCACGAAAAACGGCGAAACAATTTCCAGCGATGAGCTGATAAATTTCGTCAAAAACCGCAGCCAGTGGCTGCGATTGCTGATCATCTGAGTGCTTCAACATGGTCAAACCGAAAAGGCGGGAACAGGGTCTGTTACCACATCTGCAACCTTGCCCGCCTGAGCTCACCAGAGGAAACATATCCAAGCAAAATTTTGCGCCTATCAGCAAGTTTCTTTTGAAAATTCGTAAAACATCTATATACTGTTTACTCGCTTACGCGGAAAGAGCTGGAACCTGGAAAGGACCGCCGTTTGCCCAAGTCCGCGACCAAAACCTGCCGGCCATCATCTACGTAGAGATTGACCCATCCTATGGATTCGCACATCCTGATCAACCTCATTAACAACGCCGCCCTGCTTCTTGCCATGTGTCTCGTCTACGATGCCCTGTCGGCCAGAGAGGAACAGCTCAAACCAGGCATACGCCAGATCCTTTCCGGCACGATACTGGGCACCATCTGCATTGCTGTCATGCTGAACCCGCTGCATTGGCAGCAGGGGATCATCTTCGACACCCGTTCGGTACTCCTCTGCGTTGCGGGCCTCTTCTTCGCACCCCTTACCGCATTCACCACCATGATCATTGCCGTCGCCTACCGCATTCACCTGGGCGGCAACGGCGTCTGGATGGGAGTAGCGGTCATTCTCGCCTCCGGCAGCATCGCCATGATCTGGAAATCCATGAAAAAGACCGGCCTGGAGGCCACCTCTCTGGCGGAACTCTATGTTCTGGGACTGATCGTTCACCTGGTGATGCTGGTACTCATGGCTTTACTGCCCGGCCCGATTGCCATGCAAACCCTTGGACAAATTGGCATCCCGATACTGGTGGTCTATCCGGTGGCTACGGCTCTGCTGGGAAAGCTGATGGCCAACCGCCGGGCGCGGAATCAGGCGGATGCGGCCCTCAAGGAAAGCGAAGAACGCTGGCAATACGCCCTTGAAGGAAGCGGCGACGGCGTGTGGGACCATGAGATTCAGACCGGAAAGGTTTTTTATTCCGACCAGTGGAAACGCATGCTCGGGTTTGCACGCAGCGAAATCGCGCACACTCCGGAATCATGGAAAGAGCTCATCCATCCTGAAGACCGGGAAAAAGTTCTGGAAGAACTGCACCGGCATCAACGTGGTGAATCCCCGGAGTATCTGGCGGAATACCGTATCAGGTGCAAAGACAATTCCTACAAATGGGTTTTGGCGCGGGGCAAGGTTACGGCACGCGACCAGCACGGGAACGCCCTCCGCATCGTCGGAACCCATACCGACATCACCGATCGAAGACTCCTCGAAGAACAGCTTCGCCAAGCCCAGAAGATGGAGGCTGTCGGTCAACTTGCGGGAGGTGTGGCGCACGACTTCAACAATATCCTCACCACCATCATCGGCCGGACCTACCTGCTCCAAAGCAAGCTGGGCGATCGTAAAGATTTGCTGGTCCATGCCGAGCAGGTGACCCTGGCCGCCGAAAGGGCAACGGCCCTTACCCAGGGACTTCTCTCCTTCAGCCGCGAGCAGGTTCTGGATCTGCGGCGGATCAGTCTTAACGAAACAGTTCGAAAAGCTTCAAACATTTTTTCACGGCTGGTCAGGGAAGATATCGAAATCAGCATTCAGCTTTCCGAAGAAAATCCGGTCATCTGCGCCGATGAAAGTCAAATTATCCAAGTGCTCATGAACCTGGTTACGAATGCACGGGATGCCATCGCAGGGCCAGGAACGATCGGGATAATCACGGAGGCGGTCGTCCTCGACCAATACCTGCCCATGACGACCGGTGGCCCTATCCCCCCCGGCAGCTATGCTGCACTGTCCGTAACCGATACCGGCAGCGGGATGAACGGCGAGACGCAAAAGAGGATTTTCGAACCATTCTATACGACCAAGGAAGTCGGTAAAGGAACAGGCCTGGGTCTGTCGGTCGTGTATGGTATCATTGAACGTCATAACGGCTATATCAGTGTCCAGAGCGATGCCGGCAAGGGCTCGACATTTTCCGTCTATCTCACAGCACTTGCGGAACAATCGGAACCTCAACCAGTCAACGAGGCCTTGGTGATCCCGAAAGGCCGGGGGACAATCCTCCTGGCGGAAGACGAAAACTCCGTCCGTCAGATGCTGAAAACGATTCTGACCGAAAACGGCTACCGGGTCATCGAAGCGGTGAATGGAGTCGATGCGGTTCTCAGGTTTTCCGAAAACCGCCATGCGATCGATCTGGTACTCCTTGACATGATCATGCCGAGAATGAACGGCCGGGAAGCCCGCGAAGAAATTCTAAAAACCCGCCGCGACGTAAAGGTGCTTTTCATGAGCGGTTATTCCGGTGAGATTCTTGGCGAAGGATCACTTGAACAGGAGGGTGTCGGTTTTATTCACAAACCGATCAATCCTCGCGAGATCATCCGCCAACTGCAGGAAACCTTGCCGAAAAGGAACACGGAGAGCTCCTGAGCAATTGGCACGCAAGGAATACCGCAGACAAAAAAGGGGCTGCGATACCGCGCCGCAAGCCCCCAACTTTTCCCATCGAGCGAAAAAATCTCACCCTTCCGGTTATTTCCGGCCCTGCCCAAAGCGGCCGCCGCCACCAGATTTCCCGCGATTTCCCTTGAATGTCTGCTCTTTCGGCTTCTGGGGCCGGGCGATGCTCACCGTCATCAGACGGTCTCCGAGCAAGGCACCATCCAGGGATTCGATTGCTTCCTTGAGTTCGTCCTCGTGTGCCATCCGCACATAGGCACACCCTTTTGAGGCACCGGTTTCGCTGTCGGTGATAATATGAACGGAGGTAACGGTTCCGGCCACGGCAAAAACGCGACGCAAGTCATCCTCGGTCATATCATACGATAAATTTCCCACATACAGCTCTTTCTTCATCAAGTTCTCCTTTGGCCGAGTATGTTTCCGCCTTTTCTCAAAAAAGAGGGGCACGGCTTTTACGCCGGATACATCCCCCTTTCCGCCTTTTTATCATACCTCGCCGTCCGCTTCCAGAGTAGCACTAATTTCCCGGGACAACCTTTCAACTCTTTGACAGCCAGGTAAACTGCCTTTTTCTCCTGCTTCAAGGGAGAAACATATTCTAATTTTGCCTCAGCGCAGATTCCGCCCCCCGACCCCCTGGGTTTTTCTCTTCTTCAGTCGCGCCATCTTCTTCTGCCGTTTCGCGGCTAGTTCGACCAGAACCTCATGGCTCCCGCGCGGCGCCTCTCCCGGGGCGGGCATCCGCTGGACATAGGAACCGTCAGGCTGCATCTCCCAGGCACTCCGGTTGTCGTTGAGGTGTACGTCGAAAAGCGTGCGGATCTCCGCGCGCAGTTTGCGGTCTTCGACAGGGACCACCACTTCGACTCGCGCCTCCAGGTTCCTCTTCATGGCATCAGCGGAACCGATCAGGTATTGTTCCTTGCCGCCATTCCGGAAATAGTAAATGCGGGAATGTTCGAGAAAACGTCCGACAATGCTGATTACCCGGATATTTTTCGAGACCCCGGGCAAGCCGGGACGCAAGCGGCAGGTATCGCGGATGATGAGATCGACCTTGACCCCTGCCTGGGCTGCCCGGTAGAGCGCCTGGACGATATCCGCATCCTCCAGGGCATTCATCTTGAACTGAATCAGACCCGGCCTCTTTTCGGAATGGAGGCGAATCTCCCGCTCGATTCCCGTCAGCAGGGCCTTTTTCAAAAACTTCGGCGCCGGCAGCATCTTCTCATACTTGCGCCGCGGCGTGTAGCCGGTCGTCAGGTAATTGAAGAGTTCCGTGGCATCCTGGCCGATCGCCTCGTTGCAGGTCAACAAGCCAAAGTCAGTGTAGATGCGCGCCGTAACCGCATGATAATTGCCGGTTCCGACATGGACGTAGCGACGGATGCCGTCATAATCCTGCCGGACCACGAGGATCACCTTGCAGTGAGTCTTGAGGCCGACCACACCATAGGTGACATGGATGCCCGCCTCCTCCATGCGTGTGGCGAGCGCAATGTTGGTTGCCTCGTCGAAGCGGGCCTTCAACTCCACGGCCACCGCCACCTGTTTACCGTTCTGCGCGGCATGAATCAGGCCATCGATGATCCTGCTCTGGCGGGAAGTGCGGTACAAGGTCATCTTGATGGCACGGACCTTCGGGTCGTCCGCCGCCTCGTGAAGGAAACGCTCCACGGAGCTGGAAAACGATTCGTAAGGATGGTGCAGGAGTACCGACCCGGCATCCCGGATGATATGGAAAATATTGCGCTGACTCTGGAGCAGCGGGTGGTCGATGGGAAAATGGGGCGGATCGCGCAGTTCGGGATATTCCAGCGCAGCAATCTCCATCAGATCGCGCATGGCCATCATCCCCTCCACCTCGAACACGTCCGCGGCCTCATCCAGGGCCAGTTCCGCTGCCAGCATGCCGCGCCGAACCGGGTCCATGCCCTTCCTGATCTCGAGACGCACGATCGGGGCGAATTTCCGGTCCTGCAGCTCCGATTCGATCATTGCCATCAGGTCATCGGCCTGCTCCTCGTTTTTTTCCGTATTGGCATTGCGGGTTACCCGGAAAAACTCGCAGCAGAACACCTGCATCCCTGGAAAAAGCAGATCCAGGTTGTGGTGCATGAGATCTTCCAGCAGCACGAACCGGTCAGCCGTGCCAACCCGGATCAGCCGTGCGATCCCCGCGCCCACCGGCACCTTGACTCTTGCCAGGGAAACCTCTTTCTCTCTCGGGTAGCGCAGCGTCACCAACAGGTTGAGGGAAAGATTGGAGATAAAGGGAAACGGGTGGGCCGGGTCAATAGATTGCGGGGTGATGAGCGGGAAGATGTTACGCAGATAATACTGGCGCAGCTGTTTTTTTTCCGCGGCGGAAAGTTCGGCGTAGACCTGCAGGTCGATCCCTTTTTTCTTCAAGAGCCCAAGAATCGCCGGCAGCACATCCTGCTTGGCTTTCTCCAGTTCCCGCACCCTTGCGTAACTCTCGTCGATCTGCTGCCGGGGTGTGCGTCCGTCAACGGTAAGCAGCCTGATCCCGGCGCCATGCTGCTGTTTCAGGCCGCCAATCCGTTTCATGAAGAACTCGTCAAGATTGGAACTGACAATCGCGACAAATTTCAACCGTTCCAGAAGCGGAGTCCTGTCATCCTCGGCCTCATGCAGCACGCGCCAGTTGAATTCGAGCCAGGTCAGCTCCCGGTTCAGATAGAGGGAGGGCGCCGAGAGCGCCACGGGAGTTGCGGACGTTTTACGAACTGCAGATTTGACGCTCTTTTTCAGGCGCGCGGGGGCGGTTTCCTTCGCTTGTACCTGCGAGCTGTCCCTAGCCGCGGCACCGGCTACGACAGGCAGTATTTCATCTTGTTCAGACATCCGGTTCTCCGTCACGAGTGATAATGCTTCTGGTGGCTTCAGTATACCACAGAGTGGTGGCAGAGGCGGCTTTGGAATAACTTTGACAGTAGGTGACAAGGTAAAGGCAATTTCTCTGCTTACAGCCAGCTACAAGACCCGGTTCAACACCTGGGAAAGTTCATCGATCCGATACGGCTTGATCAGAAAACCGGCAAAACCATAGGCATGGTAGTTGGCCATCACCGGATCGTTGGAATAGCCGCTGGAAACGATCAGCCGTGCCTCCCGGTCAAGTTCCAGGATCCGCTGCGCAGCTTCCAGCCCACCCATTTTCCCCGGGATGGTAAGGTCCATAATGACCGCATCAGGCCGGCATCCCTCCCTAATCCTTATGCGATACAACTCTATCAGTTCTTCACCGTCGGAACAGGATTCGACCCGGCAGCCGATCAGCCGCAGCATATCTTCCGACAGTTCACGGATCGGCAGCTCGTCATCCATTACTAGGATGAAAGCCCCGGCAAGGGAAACAGTTCGGAATGAATCGTCCTCCGGAACAGGGAATACCCCCTCCTTCTCCGGAGAAGCCGGGAGATAGATCCGGAAAGTTGTGCCATCACCGAGACGAGAAGAAACCAGCACCTGACCCTGATGCTTCCTGACAATGGAATACAGCGCCGTCAGGCCGAGGCCGCTGCCCGCCTCTTTGGTAGTGAAATAGGGATCGAAAATCTTGTCGAGGTATTCGGAAGCTATTCCGGTCCCCTGGTCAATAACGGAAATCAGCAGGTAGTCCCCCGCGTCCAGGGGAGGCACTTCGGCGGGTGAAAGCCGGCAATTACCCGCCTCCACCCGGACAGTTCCGCCGCCGGGCATCGCCTGACCGGCATTGATAATGAGATTATTGAAAACCTGGCAGAGTTGCCCCTCATCCGCCTCCAGCGGCCAGAGATCCTCTGCCATATCAAGTTCAAGGGCAACATTGGAGCCGCGCAGGGCAAAAAATGTTGTGTCCCGCAGCACCGGCCGGAGGTCGAGAAGTTTTTTCACCGGCTCGCCGCCGCGCGAGAAGGTCAGCAACTGGCAGGTCAGGCCGGTTGTCTGGCTAATAGCCTTTTCACAGCGGCTCAGCCTCTCCTGCAGCGGATGACCCTCCGGCAGTTCTTCCCGCATCAGGGAAATATTTCCCAAGACACCGGTCAGGAGATTATTGAAATCATGGGCGATCCCCCCAGCCAGCACCCCAAGGGACTCGAGCTTCTGCGCCTTGACCAGTTCCTCCTGCCTTTTCTTCCGTTCGCTGATATCCCGGGCAACAACCTGCAGGGCTTTTTCACCGTGATAGATGAAGGCGACAGACGAGACCTCCACCTGAAACGGAACCCCATCGGCACGGAGAAAAACTTCCTCGACAGGGGGATTGAAACTGTCCTGCTCAAAAGCGCTTTTGATCCGGTTCGCGACAAATTCCCGGCAGTCAGGATGAACGAAATCCAGTGCTTCCCTGCCGTAAAGGTCCTCCGGGCGCTCAACGCCGAGCAGCCGTGCCCCGTGGGAATTGGCAAACACCAGCTTTCCGCCGGTATGAATGTAGATCGCCTCGGGAAACAGCTCGACCAGACCACGGTAGCGTGCCTCACTGGCGCGCAACTCCTCCTCGGTCCGTTTCCGCTCCGTGATGTCGCGCCCGATGCCCAGGACGCCGATCAGTGCCCCCCGGGTATCGTACATCGGCGTCTTGATCGTCTCCAGCAGGGCGCGGTGGCCATCGTCGGCAAAGGTGATCCATTCCTCATTGCTGGACGGCTTCCCCGCCGTCATGGCCTTTCGATCATGCTCGACAAAGAAATCGGCAAGCTCTTTCTCAACAAAATCGTAATCGGTTTTTCCGATGATGTCAGCTTCCTTGGCACCGAAAAAACGTTCAAACATCTGATTGCAGGAGAGATAGACGCCATTCTGGTCCTTCAACCAGACCAGGTCGGGAAGAGCCTGCACCAAGCTGCGCAGACGATCTTCACTGGCACGCAGTTCCTCCTCGGCCCGCTTGCGCTCCGAAATGTCAAAGAAATAGCCGAAGGAGAGCTCCTCACCCCGGTGGACCAGATAGTTGGTCGTCACCTCGACCGGCACCAGTTTCCCGGAAGCGACTCGATGCTGGGTCTCGAAGCGCATCGGCTGCCCGTTTTTCAATTGCTGCCAGGCAAGTTCGAGGGACACCATGTCAAAATCAGGGTCCCAATCCGGAATGCTTTTCTGCAGCAGCTCTTCGAGAGTCATGCCGTAATGGGCACAGGCCGCCTGGTTTGCATAAACCATGCGCCAGTTCTGACGGTGGCTGAGAACATAGACCGGGTCGCGGGAAGTCTCGACAAGTTTCTTGAAAAAAGCTACTTCCTCTTCGATTTTTTTTCGCTCGGAAATATCACGCACTAACGTAATAACCAGCTCTTCACCGTTGATCTCAGCTTTCTGCATACTGATATCAGCCCAGAACAAGGTACCGTCCCTTTTCCGGACAACAAGGTCCAGCAGCTGTGGAAGCCCATTGGCTGCCTGGGCCAGCCGTGCCATCGGCTCTGAATCCGAAGAAGAACCTTCGTCAGAGCATATTTCCCGGAGGGTGAGCGACAGCGCTTCCGTACGGCAAAATCCGAAAAGGTCACAGGCGGTGCGATTGACATCGGCAATCCTGCCCGTCACCGGAACCAGAATAAGAACCGCCTCCAGCATATTGTCATAGATTGCCTGAAAACGCTCTTCACTTGCAGCGATGCGCCGGTTCGCCTGGGTCAGAAGTTGAACATGGCGGGCAATGAGGTAATAAAGGAGCACCGCAGTGGTAACGACAAAAAGCAGCCCCTTGTAGATAGCAATCTGCGTCATCAGGGCGGAGTCATGGATGAACCAGCCAAGCACGGTGTCGGAACAGAATATCCACAGGGCGCCGAAAATGCCATAGACCGCCACGATTCGAAACGCTGCCTTTCGATCTATTCTGGCAGTTTTCTCGTTTTTCACTATTTCTCCTTCTTCAGTCGTCGTTGGCGGTCGGCACGCCAGAAAAACGGCTTGGCGTGTATTTGTAGCTGGCAGTATATCGGATTAATAGACAAGAAACCAGCAGCTTCCGTGGATCCTTGCATGTTCGGAGGTGATGAAAGTGTCGAAAAAATAGCAGGTTGAGTTCTTATTGGGCACTTCAGCCGTTTTTGTGAATAAAGTTTTCCGCCCTGGGAAGAAATTGCCAAAGGGTAATAAAACACCCGCTTGCAAACCGCCGGAACAAAGCTACCATTGAAGACTTGAATCCTGCAGCTCGCTATGTCCGGAAAAAATCTCATGGCAGAAAAAATAACGGAACCGGCCACCAAAAAAAGGTTGTGGCGCAGCAAATCCACCATATTTGGATCTTCTTCGCACCGCCAAACCCGTTTATGACTGACATTCCTGCATTGACTCAGCCCACGTGGGGGATTGGACATTGAAAATACTGCTCCTGGCCATGCCTGATGCTGCTAATAATTTTCACCGGATTATCAAGGTACCCAACCTCGGTCTCTGTTCCATTGCCGCTCATCTCACTCTCCACCAGGTCAGGATTGTCGATCTGGTGCTGGTCCATAAAAATATCCGCTCCTGGCTGAAGAAATTATTGGGAGAATTCCGCCCCGATCTGATCGGCATCAGCAGCATGAGTTTTCAGTATAAAAGCGCCCTGGAAGTGATGGCAATTTCCCGCGAGTGTCTACCGGGGGTAAAAATCGTAGTGGGCGGTTACCATGCGAGTCTCTCCTATGAACAGCTTTGTGCAGGAGATGCGCCACTCTTCGATTATCTTGTGCGCGGCGAAGGGGAGCAGGCTTTTCCCGCCCTGGTGGAAGCCATGGAAGGTGCACGGGAATTCGCAACCGTGCCGGGGTTGTCCTGGCGCCGGAAAGGAACCTTTGTTCACAACCCGGCCGGCGAACTTCTGGATGTTCAGCAACTGCACTTGCCGAACAGGGATGTCCGGGTCCTGGACCATTTCAGCTATTTTGACAGAAAGATGGACTGTGTCGAAACGTCGCGCGGATGTACCATGACGTGCACCTTTTGCTCCATTACCGGAATGTACGGCTCAAGCTTTCGCTGCTATGCCATCGATCGGGTCATCGCCGACCTGAAAGAGCTGAAGAGGCGAGGGACGGAAACCGTGCTGCTGGTGGACGACAATATTACCCTGGATGCCGCCCGGTTCAGGCAGATTGCGGAAGCCATTGTGGAGCATGGCTTGAACAGCATGGAATACCTGGTCCAGGCCTCGGTTGCCGGTATTGTCAGCGATCCGGAACTGATCCCGGCGTTGGCCCGGGCCAATTTCAGCATGGTTTTTCTCGGCATTGAAGCCGTTCAGACGAAAAACCTTCAGCTCTTTCAAAAAGGGGACATCCGGGACAGAACGGAGCAGGCGGTCAATCTGCTGCGCACGCATGGAATTGCCGTCATGGGCGGCTTCATCATCGGCACACCCGATGACAACAGGGAGGATATCCGGGAGGTTTTTCGTGTTGCCAGTAAGCTCAGGATCGACCTTCCCTATGTTCAATGCGTCACTCCGTATCCCGGCACCCGGATTCGGGAAGAGTTGCTTGAAGCCGGCCTGGTAACCAACCCTGATGACCTGAGCAGATATACCGGCGTAATCTGCAATGTCAGAACCCGCACCCTGACGAACCGGCAGCTCAATCGCCTCATGAATTGGGAAAACATCAAGATCTTTTTCAGTCCGTCACTGTTCAAGGGGAACTATTTCGTCAGAAAAAGAGAAAAAGGGGCACTGAAGGTTCTGTTGAACACCTTTGATTTTTTCAGGGGCTGGCTGCTCGGGGACCAGTTCCGATCACGGCACAGATTTTAGCGGCGCACTCTACACACGACAACGAGCTGATTCGGCGAAAATAATTTCTTGGCAGACAGGGGAAAAATGAACCACACCGACAAACATGACCTGCTGAACGGCGTAAACGGCGGTGCCTACATCGCCTCATTCGCCTGTGTGGTGCCACCGTTCAGCGCTGATCAGGAGTTTTCCGCAGAGTTGGTACGAACGCACTATGCTTCGATGCTGAATGCCCGGTCACTGGGATTGATCAGGGCAACCTTTTCCCATCCCGGCATCCGTAAAAGGCATTTCGCGGTGGATGACCCGGCATCCATTATGGACGAATCAGCCGACCAGAAGATCGCCCGGTTCACCGAAAAATCCGTCGATCTCGCCGGCCAGGCCGTTACCAGGGCGCTGGACCAGGCCGGTGTAGGCATCCGGGACGTGACGGCTCTCGTCGTGAACACCTGTACCGGCTACATCTGCCCCGGCATATCGACCTATCTTATTGAGCGGTTGGAGCTCCCCCGCAACACCCGGGTGTACGACCTGGTAGGGAGCGGCTGTGGGGGAGCGATTCCCAATCTCCAGCTTGCGGAATCCCTGCTCAAGGCGAATGGCGGCGTGGTGGTGAGCGTAGCCGTTGAAATATGCAGTTCGGTTTTTCAGATGGGCAATGATCTGAGCCTGATCCTTTCGAATGCACTTTTCGGTGACGGCGCTGCGGCAGCAGTACTGGTGAGCAGACCGGCGGGCTTTGAGCTGGTCGCCTCGGCCGGGCGCTATGTGCCGGAGCAGCGCGATGCCATCCGCTTTGTTCACAAGCAGGGGCAGCTCCATAATCAGCTTTCTACGAAACTGCCGGACCTGGTCAATAAGGCAGCAGCAGAGGTGGTGGCGGATCTGCTGTCAACGCAGGGATTGCAGGTCAGCGACATCAGGCATTGGGCGTTTCATACCGGCGGCGAGAAGATAATCAACGCCGTGCGGGACGAAATCGGGGTCCCCGAGGAACAGCTCCGGGCGACACGCGCCATTCTGGAAAACTATGGCAACATGTCATCGCCAACGGTCTGGTTTGTCCTGGAGGAGATTCTGTGTAACGGTATTGCCGCGGGCGAGTGCTGCGTTATGGTCGCGTATGGCGCCGGTCTATCGGCCCATGCCTGCCTGCTGAGAAAAACCTGATGGCGGGTATTATACTCCCGCCAGTCGTAGCACACGCCTGATACGCGCGGTATGTCTCCACAGCGGCGGCTGCAAACCGAGTTTTTGGCAAATTCGATGAATGATTGGCAGCAGCGGGTGACCCAGTAACGCCATATTGATAAAGTTCAGCTGCTTTTTCATTGACCTTTTCAGTTCTTGGTCCACCCAGGCGGCGTCCACTTCCGGCGAAAAATAGAACACCGGAGCAAGCATCTCGTCAGCTGGACGTGTAAGCAGACCCTGTTTTCGTGCAATTGCTTCCAGCTCCGTTCCGGGGTAGATGCGTATGCCGGAATTAAAGAATGCCACGTCCTTGGGACGGATATGTTTTTCGGCAAATTGAAGTGTTTCCCGTACCGTTTCCGGCGTTTCTCCAGGCCCTCCGAACAGGAAAACCCAGGCACAGGGTATCCGGTGGCGGCCGACCACGGCGGCAGCATGATGCACGTCACGGCTGGTGAAACCCTTGCGCAGTCCCTGCAGCACCGCATCGGAAGCGCTCTCGAGGGTAATGCCCATGCCCACAAATCCTGCCCGTTCCATGGCGGTCACGAGCGCATCGCTAAAGTCACGTGGATTCAGTTCCAGGCACTGGAGCCGAGCGTTATGCTTGACCCGGGCCAAGGCTGCGCAGACCTCCATGGCATGCTCCAGCGGTGCATTGAACACACTGTCCACGAACTCGATATCCCGCAACCCGGCTGCAGCGAGTTGGGCCACGGAATCGACTATGCTGTCGGGACTCTTCAAGCGGCAACTGGTACCTTCAATCTTCGGGTAGGTGCAGTAGACACAGTGGAACTCACAGCCGGTTTTTGTCTGGATCGGGACGGTCGCCATCTGAGAACGATAGGCCGGGATATTCAGCCAGCGATGGTAGTCGGGTGTCGGGCAGTTCGCCGAACACCCGGAATCGGCAGGGTTGTTGGAGGAAAAGACTCCATTTTCGATCGAGGCAACACCGGGTAGATCAGTGAAGCGCTCCTGGCGCGAAATGCGATCAAGGAGCTGTGGAAAGACCCGTTCCCCATCACCGACCAGGGCAATGCAATCGGGCACCAGGCGCAGGATCCGTTCAGGCATGGTCCCGAGCGCCGCCCCTCCCAGGATGATGGGGGCGCAGGTCATGGTGCGGACAAGCTTCACAATATTCGGCAGTTCATCCAGATAGAACATCGGATTGCGCATGTCAACATTATCTATGTTGCGGACCGAGAGGGCTACGACATCGGGCATAAAGCCGGTGATGGCCGATTCGATATCATGCCGGGCATCGTGGCTAAACATCAAATCCAGGAGCAGAACGTTGTGGCCGGCACGTTCCGAAGCGTGGGCGACGATGCAGGCACCGATCGGCATCACAGGCATCGGCAGTTTATTCTGGTTTGTGCTGATGAGAAGAATTTTCATTGGCTGGGTAAAGTGTACACCCTTGCGGCACTATGTAAATGTCATGCACCTGAACAAGCGCCTGAGTGGACAGGGCCGATTGCACTTCGAGCATGCTGCCGCTTTCTCGGAATGCACACCCCTTCCTGTAATACAAGGAAGGCAGCATTTGGGGAAAAATCAACTCAAAAAAAGAACAACAGCGCCAAAGAGCCATACAAATCAAAAATTATAGACGTACGTTCAAATTTATCCGCACAGAAGTGCTTAAAAATTAAAAAGATATAATGGTATTTTGAAGTTTTTGATTTATTTTTTTATGTCATAATTATTCCAGCCCAACTTAAATTCCGCCGCAATTACTAAAGAGTACGTTGTCTACTCGACAGATTTCCAGCCCCCACCCAACCCGCTGAGGCTATACATGGGGGATGAAGGAGGGGGGTGTCGAGTAGTCAGGTTCCGAGTTAGTAAGTACAGATGCGGATAGAATTCATAAAGACGAAATCCTCCTTTCCCACATAATCTTCCGCAAAATAACCGATAGGGGGGCTTAATGCCCAAACCGACCAAAAAAGTGAAACTTTCCACTGATATTCTGCAAAAAACTCCGACCGGGATTAAGGGACTGGACGAGATAACCGGCGGAGGCCTGCCCCAGGGACGCCCGACCCTAGTCTGCGGCGGCACTGGCTGCGGCAAGACACTACTGGCCATGGAATTCCTGGTGCGCGGGGCAATAAGGTTCGACGAACCGGGCGTTTTCATGTCGTTCGAGGAAAAGTCCGAAGAACTGACCAAAAACTTCGCCTCGCTGGGTTTCGACCTGGATGAACTGGCAACCTGCAAGAAAATTGCTCTCGACTTTGTGCACATCGAGCGGAGCGAAATCGAGGAGACCGGCGAGTACGACCTGGAAGGGCTTTTCGTCCGGCTCAATTACGCCATTGATAGTATCGGGGCCAAACGGATTGCACTCGACACCATCGAGACCCTTTTTTCCGGTTTTTCAAACGAAGTGATCCTGCGGGCGGAACTGAAGCGCCTGTTCCGTTTCCTGAAAGACAAGGGGATCACCGCCATCATCACCGGTGAGCAGGGGGAGCGCACACTGACCCGCTTCGGCCTTGAAGAATACGTGGCCGACTGCGTTATTTTCCTGAATCACAAGGTGGAGGAGCAAGTTGCCACGCGACGCTTACGGATCGTCAAGTATCGCGGTTCGGCCCACGGTACCAACGAGTATCCGTTCCTGATCGACGAGTCGGGTTTTTCAGTCATGCCGATTTCCTCCCTTGGCCTCGACCACCCTGCCTCCAGCGAGCGAGTCTCCACCGGCGTGCCGCGTCTCGACACCATGCTGGGCGGGAAAGGCTACTACCGTGGCAGCAGCATCCTAGTTACCGGCACTGCCGGGACGGGGAAATCGAGCCTGGCCGCCCATTTCGTCGCCGCCGCCTGCCGGCGCGGCGAGCGCTGCCTCTATTTTGCCTTTGAAGAATCCCAGAACCAGATCATCCGTAACATGCGCTCCATCGGCATCGATCTGGAGCAGTGGGTTAACAAAGGACTGCTTGAATTCCGCAACTCTCGCCCGACACTGTACGGGTTGGAGATGCACCTGGTGACCATGCACAAGGCGATTGAAGTATTAAACCCGGCCATCGTTGTGGTCGATCCCATCTCCAACCTGGTCGCCGCGGCGAGCCTGACGGAGGTCAAGTCGATGCTCTCCCGGTTGATCGATTACCTGAAGATGAAGCAGATCACCACCTTCTGTACCGACTTGACCTCTGCCGCCGACAGCCTTGAGCGTACCGAGGTGGGGAACTCGTCGTTGGTGGACACCTGGCTGCTGCTGCAGGTATTGGAAGGAAGCGGCGAACGCAACCGCGGTCTTTACATCCTCAAGTCACGCGGAATGAAGCATTCCAACCAGGTCAGGGAGTTTTGTCTGTCCGACAACGGCATCCAGCTCCGGGATGTTTACATCGGTCCCGGCGGGGTGCTGACCGGTGCCGGCAGGGTAGCCCAGGAGGCAAGGGAGAGGGTTGAGATTCTGGAGCGCAGCCAGGAGATTGAGCTCAAGCAGCGCGACATAGAGCGCAAGAAAGCGGCGATAGAGGCACAGATAACGGCGCTTCGCGTCGGCTTCGAGGCTGAGAAGGAAGATCTCGAGCGGGCAATTGCCATGGAAAAATTGCACCAGGAAATCCTCGCCGAAGAGACCCGGGCAATGGCACGAACACGACAAGCAGATGAACTCCCTTCCATAAAAGGGAACTCCGCGAAACCCGGGAAGAGAGGCGGTAAATGACGAGAGAGCCAAAGACCAGGTCGCCGCAGAAAAGCATGAAAGCACCGGTTGAAGAGCGCTGGCAGCTGCGGCTGTATGTCGCCGGCCAGTCGCCCAAATCCATTACCGCCTTCGCCAACCTTAAAAAGATCTGCGAAGAACATCTGGAAGGGAAATACAGTATCGAAGTGATCGACCTGCTCGTGAATCCGCAACTGGCTAAAGGAGATCAGATCCTGGCCTTGCCGACCCTGGTCCGCAAACTCCCGGAACCGGTCATGAAGATCATCGGCGACCTCTCCAACACCGACCGGGTATTGGTAGGGCTTGACATCAGATCACTACCGTAACTGACCCTACATTCCATCCTGAAACGAGGAATTGACCCGCCTCAACCGCGTCATGGAGGGCCGCGAGCTCCGCATGATTGAATTGAAGAAGGAAGTCAACGAGCTCCGCATCCGGGTCGGCCAGTCGCCCCTCTATCCGCTCGAATTCGAGAAATCTTACCTCCTGAAAAGGAAATTCCCATGACCAAGAAACGTGATCAATCTGCGGTGGAGGCCCTGGAAGCCGCCAGTCGTGACGCAAAGGACCAGCACTACACCCTGCGGCTCTATGTGGCCGGCCTCACTCCGCGTTCGCAGGAGGCCATTCGCACCATCACTGCCATTTGTGAGGAACAACTGGAAGGGCGTTGCGACCTCGAGGTTATCGACATCTATCAGCATCCGGTACTGGCCAAGGGCGAGCAAATCATCGCCGCACCGACCCTGATCAAGAAGCTGCCGCTGCCGCTGCGTAAAATCATCGGCAACATGGCCGACAAGGAGAAGGTCCTGTTGGGTCTGGACCTGAGGAGCAAGTAACGCATGAGCATCAAGTCGAACGAAGACACACGCGCCAAGGAAGAGTTGCTTGAGGAGATAGCAGCGCTGCGTGCCCGACTCGACGAAGCCGAACAGACCCTGTCAGCCATCTGCTCCGGCAATGTGGACGCCCTGGTAATCACCGGTCCTAATGGTGACCAGGTATTTTCTCTTACCGGAGCTGAGCGGGAGTACCGTCTCATCGTCGAGACGATGAACGAAGCTGCTCTGACAGTGGGCCTTGACGAGTCGATTCTCTTTTGCAACCAGCGTTTCTGCGACCTGGTGAACTGCTCCATGGCGGAGACCATCGGTCGTAAGTTCACCGTCTTTGTGGCCGCCGCCCAGCGCCTCCCTCTACGGAGGCTTCTGGCCGCCGCCCAGGCCGGCCCGGTACAGCGACGCCTCACTCTGCGGACCACCGGAGGCACCGCCGTGTCAGTCCAGATTGCAGCCAGTCTCCTCGTGACCGAAGTTAACACCAGCATCTGCCTGGTCGTGTCGGACCTGACCGAACTAGAGTTACAGGCCAGTTCGATCTGTGTCCTGCGTGAGCAGCAGCAGGCCCTGGAGGAAAGCCAGGCCGAACTGCAATCCGCCAACGCTTCCCTGCGAGAATCCCGGCGAGAAGCACTGAGCGTGGCGGAGGATGCCATAATTGCCCGCCGCTGTGCCGAGGAAACGAGCATCGAATTGCGGCGCGAAGCTGCCGAGCGCAAGCGGGCCGAGGATGCGCTGAAAAAACTAAACGAGGAGCTTGAAAAAAGGGTCGAGCAACGGACAGCGGAATTGTCGCAGACTGTATCAGCATTGCGGAGTGAGATGGAAGCACGCAAGCAGCTCGAACAGCAACTCCTGCATGCGCAGAAGATGGAATCCATAGGTCTTCTTGCCGGGGGTGTGGCACACGATTTCAATAACCTTCTCAGCGGCATCTCCGGCTTCGCGCAGATAATTCAAGATAGTACTCCTGCAAACGATGACCTGCAGGAAAATGTCGGTCAGATACTGGCGGGCGCCGAACGAGCTGCTGAGCTGGTCAGAAGCTTGCTCGCCTTCAGTCGAAAACAGATAATGAATCGAAAACTGGTGCATATCGACTCTATCATCGCCAGTGCCGTCAAATTTATTTGCAGGGTAATCGGAGAGGATATTGAAATTCGCGCCGTTTTTTCCGCCAAAAAGTTGCCGGTCATGGCCGATTTCTGTCAGATCGAACAGGTACTTATGAACCTGGCAACCAATGCCCGTGACGCCATGCCCCAGGGCGGCTGTCTGACTATCTCGACAATGGAGGTGGCGGTCAAACAAGGATCAGAGGCACTGTATGATCTTCCGCAACCCGGCAAATATGCCCGGGTAACCTGTAGGGATACCGGGGCAGGGATTGATCAAGAGGCAATGGAAAGGATTTTTGAGCCGTTTTATACAACCAAAGAGGTTGGCAAGGGAACCGGTCTCGGGCTGTCTATAATCTATGGCATCATCAAGCAGCATGAGGGTTCAATTCTGGTCAGCAGCGAACCCGGCAAAGGAACGAGCTTCGATATATACCTGCCACTGAGTGATGGGCAAGTGGTCAGGGATGAAATGATAATCACTGCGCCGGTTGCCGGCGGCACGGAGACACTGCTGATCGCCGAGGATGAAGAAATTGTCAGGTTTTTCTTGAAGAAAATTCTCGAGAAGGCCGGCTACAAAGTAATAGTTGCGGCTGATGGGGAAGAGGCTATGGCACGCTTCAGGGAGCGCGATGATTTTTCCCTTGTACTGTCCGACGTGGTCATGCCCAGGAAAAACGGCAACGAACTCCTTGCCGAGATGAGAAAGGTAAATCCCGGGATAAAGGTGCTTTTCATCAGCGGTTACACCGCTGATATCATCCAGAAAAGCGGCATAGTGGATGAGCACGTAGCATTTATCACGAAACCTATCTCGAGAAATAA
Source organism: Deltaproteobacteria bacterium (assembly GCA_009668975.1). Taxonomy (GTDB): domain Bacteria; phylum Desulfobacterota; class Desulfuromonadia; order Geobacterales; family Geobacteraceae; genus RPRC01. The sequence goes on from SBEG01000006.1 coordinate 56,111, forward strand.
TTTATTGCAGAAGATACGGGAAGTGCTGGATAAGGAATGAAATTCAGACTGAAATCCGCACTAGCATAATGAAAGAAGCCCCGTACTTTCAAGAGGTCGTATGAAACTGTCAGTCGCCTCGAATTTCAAGCGCGATTTGCTTGCTGCCCTTGAAGGGTATCCGGTTACGGAGCTGTTCGGCAAACTTCCCTCTGACAGCATCGGTGGCGGCCGTGCTTCGTTCATGTTGTCTCCGCTTACCGTCGGACAACTCAGAGAACACATCAGATCGGCAGCAAAGCGGGGTATCGGCTTTAATTATCTCATCAACCCAGCCTGCATGGACAACAGGGAGTTCACCCGGCAGGGCCAGGTGGAACTGGAGCGGTTACTGGAGCTGGTTGAGGATTGCGGGGCAACAGCGGTGACCGTGTCGCTGCCGTTTCTGCTCTCGATCATAAAAAAGAGACACCCCAGGCTGAAGGTGCGGGTCGGGGTATACGCCCGGGTGGACAGTGTCGCCAAGGCAAAGTTCTGGGAGGATCAGGGTGCCGACTGCATCACCCTGGAGTCCATTTCGGTCAACCGTGATTTTGCCCTGCTCCAGGCGATCAGGAGTGCGGTGAAACTGGAACTCCAGCTGATCGCCAACTCCAACTGCCTGCTGTTTTGCCCACTGTCGGGACAGCACATGGTCAACCTTTCCCACGCCTCACAGAAAGGCCACGCCAGTCGCGGCTTCATGATTGACTACTGCGCGCTGAAATGCTCCGCGGAGAAATTACGGGATCCCTCCAACTACCTTCGCTCGGAGTTCATCAGACCGGAAGATCTGAATACCTACCTGCAGATGGGTTATACCTCGTTCAAGATACTGGAACGAGGCGCGCCCACCTCCGTGATGGCACAGAGGGTCCGGGCCTATTCCGAGGGGAGCTTCGACGGGAACCTGCTGGAGCTGGTACAGCCCTATGGCTATAAGGACACGTCCGGTGTCGGGACCGGTTGGTCGGAAAACCTCTGGAGGTTTTTCAAGTATTTTTTCCGGCCCGGCACCGTCAACACTGCCGAGCTCCTGAAGCTGAAAAAGCTGGCCGAGAAACGCGGCCTGCTCTCTGCCATGGAATGGGATCCGGTGTATATCGACAACAGAAAACTCGACGGATTCCTTGCCGGCATGCAGGGGATCAACTGCCGGACAACCGATTGTTCAGCGTGCGGATACTGCGCTGCCTGGACGCAGAAGGCAGTCAAAGTTGACGAGAACTTCCAGTCGGAGATGCTGGCACTCTATTCGGAAGCCTTCGGGGCGTTCAATTCGGGCACGCTCTGGGGTATTGAAGCACGTTCAGCGGAGTAACCATGAAAGTTCTGAGCTTTTTCACCCAATTCCTGCTGCTGGCGACAGCCGCCTTCGGCGCCGGATCGGGTGACATTCTGGGAGAATGGAAAACCGAGATGGATGAGTCGAAGGTCGAAATTTTCCGCTGCGGAGAAAAGCTCTGCGGCAAGATCGTCTGGCTGAAAAACCCGCTCTATACCGATGGCAACGATGGACCGGTCGGCAGCCCGATACTTGATCGGAAAAATCCTGATCCGGCACGGAGAAGCCGCCCGCTGGTCGGTCTGCAGATAATGAACGGGTTCACTGCACAAGGTAACGACAGCTGGGGAAATGGTACCTGCTACGATCCGAAAAGCGGAAAGACCTACCGGGGCAAAATGCATCTGGCATCACCAAAACGGCTGGAGCTGCGGGGGTATGTCGGCATCCCGCTTTTTGGGCGCACCTCGGTTTGGACCCGTTAACTCATTGATTTTTTGAAGGAAAGAGGGCTTCTGGAGTTACATGAAGCACGACAACCCGTGCCGGATACGTCTCTATCACCCGGATCGGCGTGTTTGGATAATTGCTGCGCATGAAATCCCGGAGTTCTTCGGGCAGGAACGCTCGCCTGATGGATAATCGGCCATCATGGAAATGATAACTCCGCGGGGTCAAAAGCCTACTGAAAATCGTAAAGCCCAAGTATGCCCAATTCGATCTTTTCAGGTCATTCATCAGAAAGGCGAGCCGCGTTCTGGCAATGACACTGTCCAGGAAAATCTTGATATCAGCCCAGTCCAGGTGATGCAGTAAATGGTTTGAAAATACGAAATCAAAGGGACTCAGCCTGCGCAAGTCCAGTGCATTACCCTCAATTATCTGGATCTCGGGATAGTCCCGGATCGCTTGATAGGCGAGGGGCAGGATGCGCGTGTCATTATCCAGCGCCGTAATGTTCAGCTTCAGACCGCGTTGCCGCGCTTCGTCGGCGGCTCGGATTGCGATATCGCAACCACCGGCTCCGACGTCCAGGAGAGTGTAAACCCGGCCCGGATCCTGCTCCATGATACTGAAAAAATGCTCGCGCAGTAACCTGCTGCTTGCGCTGAGCAGGTAGTTTATCAGTTTGAATTGCCGGATGGTCCGCTGCAATCGATCCGGTTCCACATCCTTAAATTCCAATAGTTCTTTGTCAACAGTGTTTCTCAGGCGCATATCCGGAAAGAAATAGTCCCGCATAAATAGTCTCCGGCACTTCCGTTGCCACTATCCCGGTTATTTTTGCTGACTCACCCACTGCGTTGCGGCGAGCATCCCCATGGGTCCCGCCGGGGAGTCTGTCGAAATCAGGAAATCGAAGCAAAAAATCGGCTGGGTGAAGGACTGCTGGTTTTGCCCTCAGTAGCTATCTCATATCATATCGGCACTGTCAACATCACCTATCCGGAGTTCAATCTTAAGCAGCAGCTCCTCCTGCTACTTTGCGAGTTGTTTGCGGATCGACTGCAATTCCTTCCGCCGCTCATCGGTCGGTTCGGGGTAACTCATCTTGAGTTCTTTCAGCGTATCGAGGATGATCCGTGAAATGATCAGCCGGGCATTTTCCTTGTCGTCGGCCGGCACAATGTACCAGGGCCCGTGCTTCATACTGGTTTCGCTCAGGCAATCTTCATACGCTTTCATATACTGCTTCCAGAATTTCGTTTCATCAATATCCCCCTGGCCGAATTTCCAGTTCTTCTCCGGGGTATCGATTCGCGCCAGAAATCGTTTCCGCTGCTCTTCCTGCGAAAGGTGCAGGTAAAACTTGATAATCCGGGTGCCGTTTCGATGGAGATGCTTCTCGAAGTCCACGATGGAACTGAAGCGACGCTCCCAGACGGTTTTTTCATCGAGCAGTTCCTCCGGAATCCCCTGTGCCCGGAGAATCTCCGGATGCACGCGGACGATGAGCACCTCCTCGTAATAGGAACGATTGAAGATGCCGATGCGCCCCCGTTCCGGCAATCGGCAGGTGGTGCGCCAGAGAAAATCGTGATCCACCTCTTCGGCGCTCGGATGCTTGAAGCTGTAAACCTGGCAGCCCTGCGGATTGATGCCGGACATCACGTGCTTAATGGCGCCGTCTTTGCCGGCGGCGTCCATGGCCTGAAAAATCAGCAGCAGCGCATAGCGGTTATCCGCGTAGAGCAGGCCCTGAAGACTGCTCAGATCTTTAATATGTTCGCCAAGTATTTCTTTATACTGTTTCTTCGATTCGTAGCAGGCCTTTATCCGCGTCGGCCAATTTGCCAGCTTCACCTTTTCTCCCGGCTTCACACGAAAAACTTCCGGATCAATCTTCATAATTTCTCCTTCGCAATCGGCATGACGCATAATTTTCAGAACATGATCAGGTCAGGAGGCATTTGCCGTCATTACGTTCGTGACAAATGTAATTTAATTGCATGATTGACGCCTTTACTTGCCACAATGATAAACTTAATGATGCACCTGTTTGTCTTTGGAATCAGGAGAATTGTTTTCAGTGTTTTCGTTCACGGCGGCAATCATCGTTGCCATTCCTTCCTTAAGCTCGCCGACCTGCGGATGCACTTCCTTGATGAGGTCATGTTCGATCTTGGACAACTTTTCGATGCGTTTGCCCTGCATATGAAGTTGATTCAACAAGGCATTCTGTTTGGCTGAAATCCGATACATCCACCAAAAACAAACAATCCAGCAAAGGCTACCAATCAATGTCAGCCAGAAAGCGAAGCCGGTTTTATCCATCACCAATTACTCCAAATCTCGAGAGTACGCAGAATACCAGGTGCCTCAGTTAATGCCCAAGCTGTTTCATGGTCTCGCGCATGAATGCGGGAAGTTTGGCCGATTGACGGGACGTGACCGGATTGCCGTCAACAACCACCTCCCGGTCCTGAAAATGCGCACCGGGCTCTTTCAATTCGTCAGCCACCAAATTGCAACAGGTGGCATGTCGCCCTTGAAAAGGCCTATGCTGACTGCGCTGACAATAGCAGTCATCCAGGAAAGATCCGCTGGAAGCCCGTCAGCGGATATAAGCACAGGCGAATCAGCTCAGTTTGTTTTCCTTTTTTGCTTGCTGCTCCATCTTGTCCAAGCGGGTGTAGTAATCGGCAAATTCGTTGAGATGGGCAAGTGCTATTTTTCCGGTCAGAAGGGGGTCATCGCCTGTCACGTCCGTTGACGGGTCAATCAGGCCGTGCTCCAACTCAACATCCAATCCCATGCGAAACTGTTCAACGTTAAAGCGGATCCAATCAATACCCAACTTGCCACCGATTTCACGAGCCTGCTCAGTCGTAAAATGTTTTTTGGCTGCCATTTTATTTTCCTCCTTACGTTATATCAAGAGCTTCTCTCGTACACGAAACTCCGCGAGCCCTCGAAAAGGCAACGGTTCGAGTGCCATCAGCCAAGGTTCTCTGCCGCGAAAGCCCAGTTAATCAGCTTGTCCAGGACTGCGTTTACATAGTCCGCGCGTCGATTCTGGTAATCCAGGTAGTAGGCATGTTCCCAGACATCGATGGTCAACAACGGTTTCATGCCGGTGGTTATCGGCACATCCGCATTGCCGGTTTTGACCACCTTGAGCTTGTCGCCATCCAGCACGAGCCACGCCCAGCCGCTGCCGAACTGGGCCATTGCCGCGGTCGCCAACTCTTTCTTGCATGCATCCAGGGTGCCGAAGGAAGCCTCGATCTTTTGCTTCAACAGCAAGGCTGGTTCACCTCCGCCCTTCGGACTCATACTGCGCCAGTAAAATGTATGGTTCCATGCTTGCGCTGCATTATTGAAGATTGCGGTTTTGTCTGCTTTGCCGGCCGTTTCGGTGATGATTTTCACCAAGGGCAGGTGGACAAACTCCGTTCCGGCTACCAGCTTGTTCAAATTATCGACATAGCCCTTGTGGTGCTTGCCGAAATGGAAGCCGATCGTATTTGCAGAGATTACAGGGTCCAGAGCGTTATCCGCGTAGGGCAGGGCCGGCAGGACATGCGGAGATACACTTTCAATCTTGTCGTTGCTCATTTTTTTCCTCCTCTTCATCCCTGATTTCAACTTCTTCCAGGCGTTGGGTCAGATAGCCGCCAACGGTCACGTGATTAAGATATGTTCTCCCGCTATTTCTTCCTGAACAGACTTTTCAGTACAACGACGACCACCAACAGTATGGCGAGCACTGCCCAAATCGTTATCTGTCCACCCAGCCAGCCACCCGTCTGGTCCATTCTGAGGCTCCTCTATTGCACTCTGGAAAAATACCCAGCAGAAGTTCCCCTTCATTCTTCGTGGGCAATTCGTACAATTTCTTTCGCTATGTTCTCAGGTGAAAGGATAAAATCAATATTCCCGCTTGCTATTGCACTTTCCGGCATATCCGGCTGACCGGCGGTTTCGGGCTTCTGCGCAAAGGTAATACCGCCGGATTCTTTTATGCCGTGCAACGCTGCGGCGCCATCACCATCATAACCGGAAACTATGACAGCAATAAGTTTACCGTTCCAGTTCTCTGTCAGCGAACGCATAAAAACCGTAATCACGTCGGGCCAGCCCCTGGGCTTTGATATCGGTTTGAGACGAAATTCACCATCAAGAACGTGCAAATCACGCTTTTCCGGGATGATGAACACATGATCGGGTTCGATGTCCAATCTTTCCGTGATCAGTTCCACCGGCATCTTCGTGTAATCCGGGAGAATTTCGTGGAGCAGGGTGGCTACTTTTCTCAGATGATTGACGATGACGATGGCAACGCCCATATCGGCCGGCAGATGCTGTAATAATCGAATATAAGCATCGAGTCCACCAGCTGAACCGCCGACGCAAACGATAGGGAAGACTTTTGCAATACCCCTGGTTTTCATGTGCATTCACTCCGTAGACAAGGGATTTTGACGTTACCCTCCTCTTCCAAGTCGCCAGGAACGGCCCGCTAAAGCCGGAGCTGCTTCATGGTCTCGCGCATGAACGCAGGGAGGTCGGCCGGCTGCCGGGACGTGATCAGATTCGCATCAACAACGACCTCCTGATCCTCATAGATAGCGCCGGCTTTTTTCAGTTCATCAGTCACCGACATGTAACAGGTGGCGCGCCTTCCCTTCAATAGACCGGCACTGATTAAGATCTGCGGCCCATGGCAGATAGCGGCGACAGGTTTGTTTCGCACAAAAAAGCTCGTGGCGATCTCCAGGGCCTTCGGCTCTTGTCTCACCACTGTCGGCGCCTTCCCCCCGGGCAGGACCAGGATTGCATAGTCATCGGGGTTGACCTCGTCAATGGTTTTGTCCACAGCCACTTCATACCCCTGCTTGCCGGTGATGGTCCCGCGCTTCAGTGAGGCCACCGTCACTTTGACGCCCGCTTCCTTCAGGCGGTAGTAGGGAACCAGCAACTCAGAATCCTCAAAATTGTCGGCACTGATAATCAAAGCTTCCATATTTCCTCCTGTAATATCCGGAATATATTTCATCGCTCCGTACATTCCGGGGTTGCAGTCGTATCGTCCTTCAGCAGCTGTTCCAGAATATCCAGCACCCTGTTTGCCGGGTTGGTTATACCACGACAAACGTTTTCCTAAGCTCTGCGCGCAGTGGGCGGTGCCTGTCCAGATATGTTTTTAACGCCTCGATGCTTCGTGCAGAGTGATGTTGACGATTCCGCCCGTATTTGTGTGAAACGCCTTGTTCGGTGACAAAAGCCGTCGGATAATAGAGCTTCGGCTGCAGCTGTTCATCACCGACAAACACCTGCTGGACGCGCTGCCCGGGAGGATTCTCGATCTTAATGTAGGCGTTGAAACCGAGACCTCGCTTGACGTAGCCACCCATCTGGTGGTACGGATCGCGCGCAAACGTCCGCTCCAGATTTTCCTCCAGCATCGCGACAATTTCCTCGCCTGTCAGTTCGACCGTTGAGATCGGCGGGTTCATCGGAATGATATTGTAGAGGTCATTCAGTGTGACCTCGCCGGGAATTACCGGTGCGCCGAAGCGCCAGCCATTGGAAAACGCCAATTGCGCGCCCGTGCTTTCCAGCAAAGCCTGCAACAGGAAATTGTCCATCGTCGTTTCCAGCGTGGTACCGCGGTTAAGCGCAGTCGCCGTTTTACCCACAACCGTTGACAGTTCATCCTGATAAAGTGCGATCGCCTGGCGGACGAGGTCAGCAACCTCAGGATCGGGGGATATATTGTGGACTACCTCAACCAGTTGGTGCCGGTAGTCAACAATATGGCCCTTCTCAATTTCCAGATCCAGACAGCCCAGGAAAGAGCCGTGACAGCCTGACTGTATGATCAATGTTTTCCCCTGGAGTACCGGTTTATACAGGCGATTATGGGTATGCCCGCTCAGACAGACATCGATCCCCTCAACCTCTGAGAGCAGATTCATATCCTGGGAAAAGCCGAGATGGGAGATGAGAACAATCAGGTCGACCTTCTCCTGGGAGCGCAAAACGTCGATGATCGGCGGAAGCTCTTCTCGCCCAAGGGTGAATTCCAATCCTACGCTGAAGGAAGTTGGCATGGTCTTGCTCACTATATTTGAGGCGATGCCGACGAGACCAATTCTTAGGCCGCCGATCTCCTTGACGGTATATGGTGGAAAGAGCCGTTCTTTGGTTGCCTGATCGTACACATTGATCGCAAGCATCGGATAGCTGAGCTCCGCTGCGCGCTGTTTGAATGTCACGGGTCCATAGGCAAATTCCCAATGGGCCGTCATTGCATCAAGGCCCAATGAATTCAAAACAGGAACCATTGCCTGTCCCTCCGTACTCTGGGCGGGATAGGTACCCTGGAACGTATCGCCACAATCGCAAAAGAGTACACGCTCCGGGTTTGCGGCCCGGATTTGCTTTATGAGTGTGGCAATGCGGGCATAACCTCCCACAGGACGATAGACTGCCTGACCACCCTGCCAGAACAGCTCCTGATGTAGATCAAAATAGGCATGGCTGTCGTTCAGTTGAATGACGGTGAGTGAATTTCCGTTTTTCATCATGGCAAATAGGACCTCCAGCCAGGTTCTTCCACACACCCGGTCAAATCTCAAGGGATGCTTCCCCCTCCCTGAAAACCTGCTTCAAGGAAGCCGCAATTACGCCCATTCTGGTTACTTCAAATTCTTTTTTTTCAATGCCAGTTTAAGAGCATAGGTTGTGCCAAGACATACTGCGGATGGGATGGCACTTACTACCTGGAATTATTGATGTTTTAACGAGGGAAATGACGGGCGGACGCGATGTGAAGGAAAAACTGTCAACGGTTTCCGGCATATCTGACATTTCTGTCATATGTGACGGAGCATCTCAAGTAGTAAGGTTAGTAGCAATCAAAGCCTCGCGCCTCCACGGAATTGAAGCACAATACTCCGGCCTCCTCCCGGTTACCTGGAGTATGATGCAACGATCATATTACGAGCTTCGGAATCATTAAATTCGGGTCAACTCGCGTTTCATGGTTGCTAATACTTGGAAAAGTGGTAATTGGATTAATAAACACTAGCTACTTAGAGAAAGGAGGCAGCCATGGAAGAGAAGCAACCAGTAGGGAATTTGGAGGGAAAAGAAGATACCGTCAAAGCGTTAATTGATGCCCCCATCTTCCATAAAATTGAGAAATATGCCCAAAATGAAGGCCGCAATTTGGGCGATGTGCTTACTGAAGCGATAGTTGAATATCTTGAGCAACACAATAGATACTGAATGTAACGTTAACCGCTAAACTCTGGGTAACTGATATACATGATAGGAAATTTTGCGGCTCGGTCCAAAGATGGCGTAGGTAAGAAGCGGAACGATAGTGACGTACAGACCGTAAATGACGGGCAAACCGGAGGCTTCCGCGTAACCCATGCCAAGAGGTACCAGGATTGCCTTGAGGACTAGCCCTGCAACCAGGTCTTGGGATAAATAACCAGCTGCGCTGATATGCACGGACCAGGGCGAGAGCGGTCAGCCAGCGACGCAGGCCACGCGGGCGAGCAGAACGAGCAAAAGGGTTAAGTGCCTCGCTTTCTTTTGACGGGACAGTCGAGACCGGATGTAAAATCATGCGCATGCCTGGCGCGTACAGGTAGTACTTAATTGTCATTGATTCAGCTCATCGATTCGCAGGGCCGTTTCTTGCCGATATTGAAAATAATGGACTCAAAAATATTGTTGAAATAGTAATAGAGATCGCAGTATATGGGATGGTCCAGCCAAGTAATGGTCATGGACTTTCTAAACCGCCTTCTCCTCAAACTAGACATAATGGGTTGTCAGATGAAATAGAAGACCTGCCATCCTTGGAGACGGAATTAGCTATAACCTCGGCAAGAGGGAAGTTACTTTTGGAAAGCAGCAGTATTTGCACGGTGAAGTATCTGGAAAGAGATGAAGCCTTTTTCGGAAACTTGGACCAAACCATCAAGGCGAGAATAACCTTTATCTCCGGATATCACAGATGCAACCTCGATTCTTTCTACGTATGGAACATACTGCCCGGGCAAGCTCGCACCTTCTCGCAAGTTATCTCTTTAGAAAACGCTGCAACATAGTTGAGGTATGGACTCGCAGGGCAATTATACTGTTTGCAGCCAATTCCCTTTTCCCGACAAGCTCCTATCTGGCAGAGAAATACAGCATTACAAAAGGAAAGCAGCCCGTGGAATAGACCACTACCGGGTTCAGTCACTCGTGAGGGAGAATCTCGTTTACAAGCGAAAAGTTTGAGGCCGTCCAGCATGAACGAACCTGAAAATAACGCGGACTTCACCGATGGTACGATTCACATTGTCCAGTTACGATCACTTTTTATGAGTCGAAGTACGACAGCTACCGAAGCTTCAAGTAAGGATGAAAATATGAGAAACAAATTCTTGGGTACCGGCGAGCCGGGCTATCGGCCTATCCGCAAGTTCAAGATCATTCTGAACGGCCTGAAGTACAGCGTTTTGCATGATGCCAGTGTGGCCTACAAGATGGTCCTTTCGTTCGTTACGATGGGGATAAGCACTTACTTCGAGCAATGGATCGATCTGATGGCCATCGTGATCGTGACCGGTCTGATGTTGACGGCGGAACTATTCAACAGCTCGATCGAGGCTGTCTGCGATTTCCTGGTTACAGAGAAGAACGATAAAATTGCGATAATCAAGGATATTTCAGCCGCAGCAACTGGCATCGCGATTCTGGTCTGGTTGCTGGTAATGGTATTCGAGTACTACCATATTTATAATAAATTGATCACTTAAATCCAAGGAGCACTAAGCAGATGACACGAAGCATACTTCTCATTTCCAACAGTCGATTCAGCGACCCCCTCGATTACACCCAAGAAGGCGGGTCCTGCGCCCAACACGCTGGCCAGATACGGTAGAAGGGGATAGATCATCTCGCTCGAAAAGTCAGTAAGAAAGCTCACCAGACCCAGAATGAGGACATTTCGGGCAATTCCTCTGAAAAACATCAACCTAACTCCTCTCATCCGGAAGATCGCGCGGTCTGAAAGTTCATGTACGAAGGAGGCCGTACAGATTCTCTATATTTGTCGTTGATCCTTTGCAGGAGACTCAATCGGGGAAGTTTCCGTGCGGTCCAAACTCGTATCATCCCAGGAAGCCGGGTCATTCAGTGGCTCTAAATGACTGAACACGGTAACACTCGGTAGTGCATGACGAATGTCGGCTTCAATATTTTCCAACAGCCGATGACCATGCTGTACCGTCCACGTTCCGGGAACCAAAACATGAAATGACACAAACCGCCGCTCACCAGATTGACGAGTACGAAGCGCGTGACACCGGACTTCGCCCTGAATATGCGGGTCTAATATTCTTCGTATTGTGTTTTGCTCCTCAACCGAGAGCGCCGTGTCCATCAGTCCTGATACGGACTTGCGTACAATGCGGACTCCCGACCAGATGATGTTTCCCGCAACAAATAATGCCACAATCGGGTCCAGTCGTTCCCAACCGGTGAGAACTACCGCGCCGACCCCAACCAGCACGCCTGCAGATGTCCACACATCCGTCATCAAGTGCTGGGCATTTGCTTCGAGCGTAATAGAGTGGCTCAGCTTAGCAGCTCGTTGCAGGATAAGCGCGACAAACAGGTTTACAACTGATGCCGCAATTGAAACCCCCAATCCAAGGCCAATCTGCTCAAGTGGTTTTGGGGTAATGAGCCGTTGAATTGCCGCAGCGCCGATACCAGCGGCTGCTATCAAAATCAAGGTCCCTTCAACCCCGCTTGAAAAGTATTCTGCCTTGCTATGTCCGAAGGCATGGTCATCATCGGCTGGCCGGGCAGCTATGGTCAGCATCGCCAACGCCATAAGAGCGCCAAAAAGGTTGACGAAGGATTCCATTGCGTCTGAAAGCAGGCCGACCGACCCTGTCAGCCAATACGCACTGGTCTTGAGTGCAATAGTGAGTATAGCTGCGGCAATTGATAGCCAGGCAAAACGTGTAAGAGACGTGCGATTTATAGTATCTGATGTCATAGCCGCTTCCTCTTAAACGTTCCTTGGTGTAATTGTTTCGTTTTGCGGAGCAGAAAATCCGGAGCGTAACGATTCATCAATCTCCAAATGTCACTCGAAAAGGAACGGGGGAAATGCTGCTGGATATGGCTCAAGTTCTTCATACTCACACTTTCGCGGGTCATAACTGCGAACCGAAAAGCGATGCAGCATGCTCCCAGAATTTTTCGGCAAGCGGCCGGTCCTGCCACTCCTTGAATGTAACCTGTCGCGAACGCGCCAGGTCATCTTGAAAAATTTCGATCTGACGCCGGGCAAAATCGCGGTCGTAGTAGTTCACATTGGCCTCGTCATTCAGGTTGAAGGAACGGGGGTCGAAATTCGTCGAGCCCACCGAGGTCCAGAGCCCATCTACGATCATCACCTTGCAGTGGTACATGGTCGGCAGATATTCATGTATTTCAATGCCGGCTTCGAGCAAGTCACCCCAGCGTGCGCGCGACGCACGCCTTACCGTCTCACTGTCGGCGTGGCTGCCGACGGTAATGATCTGGACAGTTACGCCGCGTTTTGCGGCATCGGTTAGTGCTTTGATCGTCAGTTCATCGGGAATGAAGTACGGAGTGGAAAGGTGAATCGAGCGAATCGCGGCAGTGATGGCGAGCAAATACATCAATCGCATGCTTTCGCTGCCCCCCGACGGAGAGCTGCTGAACACGTGCGCTTTGCCGGCGCCGACCGGCTGCAACGGAGGGAAATACTCGGATCCATGGAGTACGTCACCGCTGACTTTGATCCAGTTGTCCATAAAGACCGCCTGCATCTGGGCCACCACGGGACCCCTGACCCGATAGTGCGAATCGCGCCAATGTTCAGGGTCTTGCGCATTGCCAGACCATTGATCTGCGATTCCAACCCCCCCTGTAAAACCGGTATGTCCGTCGATAATCAGCAGCTTGCGGTGTGTGCGATTGTTCAATCGACCTAACTGGTACCAGTGCGGTTTATGATATTTCCGCACCTGGACTCCGGCCTGCTCCATTAAGGAGAGTTGAGAAGCGTCCATCTTGTTGCTGCCGATCCAGTCGAGCAGGACATGAACCTTGACGCCCGCGCGAGCACGTTCGGCAAGGGCGTTGGTAAATTTGCTGCCGATCGAGCCGGACCAGTAGATGAAGGTTTCAAACGTGATGGTTGTTTTGGCGCTTCGGATTGCTTCCAGCATCGCGGGAAAGATCTCGTCACCGTTCAACAGCACGTCAACTTGATTGCCTTCCAGGAGGCCCATACCGAGCAGTGCCCCCATCGTACGGGAAAATTGCGGGTCTTCCGTCCCGTAAAGATGCGGAATCGGGTATTTTACAACCTTTTCGCGGCTCGATGAGCTGCATCCCGTTGCAGGTAAAGCAAACAGAAAAACTACCAGATACCACAGACGAATCGATCGGAAAGCAGGCATTGTGGATTCCTCCTCTTGAGGAAGTAACTCGCAAAGCATCAGATCATCTCGTAGCCGACTCTACTTTCTTATGTGTAGGCGTGAAGCTACATCATACACAATCTCCCGGGTGGCGATGTGTCGGCAAATCATTGAATAACGCCACATATCAGGCGTGCACCGCCTCCCCCAAGGGGGGCCGGGTGATCTGCGTGGTTGTCGCCTCCGGCATGAATCATCAATGAGCGGCCTTTCAGATCCGTAATTTTTAGCCTGGGCGCCAATACCGGATAATTCGCATTACCCATGGCATCTACAAACAGCGCGGGTAGATCCCCGAGATGTCCGTCACCCCAGGGCAGTCCGTGGCGCTTACTCGCGGACGGATCGTAATGCCCTCCCGCAGCCAATGCCGGCACCATCTTTCCATCCTTTTCCCTGGACTCGCAACTCGGGTTCTCATGCACATGGAAGCCATGTAACCCTGGCGGGAGCCCGGCAAGTGAAGGGCTGAACACGACACCAAAACGTGTTTCGCTGACAACTACCCGGCCAACTGATTTTCCGGGTCCTTTCTCGTCAACAGTGCGCATTTGAACAGTAATGCCAGCATATGCCGCTGCAGATACAAAGAGTATTGTCACTGCTAAAAACATCGTGAGTCTCGTTTGCATAAATCCTCCTCGGTAGAACGTGGATGTGCATTTCGCTTTTTAGTCTCGCCTAGGTAAAGTTTATCTTTCATTCACAACAGTTCAAATGGAGCGATACAGCGCAGCTCAGTTAGCGGCTTTGCTCTTGCCCGCATTGTAATCGGCCACGGCCGTGCCCCACCCAAGAAGCGCCTTGTTGCAATCCGTGCGAGCCAGGATTACCTCGATAAAGGTCAAGCCTTTGGAGGTCTTGGACTTTTTCAGGGCCGCCAGCAATTCTTTTTCCGTGCGCACCACCAGGCTCAGGACCGGGGATTCACCCTTCAGGGACTCCACCAGGGCGGCGTAATTCCAGTTCTGAATGGTGTTGTAGGGGCCATCGTGAATCATCACTTCAATGGTGTAGCCCCCATTGTTCATGAGAAAGATGACGCCGGAATAGTTGTAGCGAAGGATTGTTGATACCTCCTGGGCGGCCATCTGGAAGGAACCGTCGCCGATGAGTCCGATGACGCGTCTTTGGGGGTTGGCGGCGGCCAAACCCAGGAAGGCCCCCACGGACCAGCCAATGGATCCGTACTGCATCTGGATTTCGAATCTGCACCCATCCGGCAGATGAAGGTCCATGCCGTTGAACCAGGAATCTCCGGTCTCGGCCACAACGGTGGTCATGCTGTCCAGACTTTCATTGATGTGATGGAAAAGGCGTCGGGTGGAAAGGGAAAGCTCCGTGCGCGCCGCGGCGGGCGCCGCATGAATCGTCTCCTTGATGCGCAGATAGGCGTCCAGGGAGGTGGGGTTGGCGTTGAGCTTCGCCGCGAGCCCCGTCAGGAACTCAGCCAGTACGATGCCGTGATAGACCTGCCCTTCAACGAAAATGCACTCGGGCGATGCTTCCACAAGCCTGGCCGGCTGAATGAGGGCCGAAAAGCCCACGGTTGTATAGTCGCTGAAGATGGGGCCGGCAAAAAGGTATGCGTCGCTGGATTCCACCACTTCCCGGCACCCCGGCGAACTGGCGCTGCCCCAGTAAATCCCCATGAACTGGGGATTGGTTTCAGGGAAGAAACTTTTCGCATTTGGCAGGCAGGCAACGCCGTAGGAACATTTTGAAGCCAGGATTTCAAAAGCCCCTAGGGCATGCTCTGTGCGAAGCCGGCTGCCCGCGACCAGGACCGGCTGCCGGGACCCGTTCAAAAAAGCCGAAACGTGTTCCAGAGCTTTTTTCAAAGAGCCCGGATCGCTTTTACGGGTTGGCATCAAAGACAGTGTGTTGGGCTTGGAGATCAGTGCACCCGCCAGATTGCAGGCTATTTCGATGTAGACAGGCTTTCGGGCGGAGAGGGCGATGCGGATCGCCTCATCGATGCGAAAGGCCGCGGTGGAAACCTCGCGGATCACCACTGCGTGGGCCGTTATCTCCTTATAGACCGATAGCACGAATTTGCCCCCCTCCTCTGGCTGGGCCAAGGTGTGATGGAGGGTCCGGTTTTCCATGAGGGAGTTGACATTAGGACCCCCGGAAACGACGATGACCGGCAAATCTTCCGCAAAAGCTCCCGCAACAGCGTTCACCGCGCTCAAACCTCCTACCCCGAAGGTGAGCAGCAGGGCCGCCACGCCCTTCTCCCGCGCGTACCCGTCCGCCGCATACCCGGCATTCAGCTCATTGCAGCAATTGATCATTTTCAACCGGGGATTCTTCAGCAGTTCGTCCAGTAGAGAAAGGTTGAAGTCGCCCGGAATGGCGAAGTAGTCCTGCACCCCAACTTCTTCCAGGCGTTGGGCCAGATAGCTGCCAACGGTCACGTGATTCATATATGTTCTCCCGCTATTTCTTCCTGAACAGACTTTTCTGTACAACGACGACGACCACCAGTTTGGCGAGCACTGCCCAAATCGTCATCTGTCCCCCAGCCATCCGCCCGTCTGGTCCATCCTGAAGATCCTTCATTGTGCATGGGGAGCAAGTTCCGAGTACAACTTTGTGCTTTGTCCGGAAGTGCTGTCCATGGCTTTTATCCCCTCGCCTGCTTGCCCTTTTTTTGCTCTTCCGCCTGGTCGATGCTCGCCTTGAGGCGGGCGACTATGTCAATAACGTTGGTCGGCAAAAGACTCGCCTCCACCGGCTGATACTCGGCGCCCTCGGCCTTCGCGCGGATCATCTCCAGCAGCTCTTCGCGATAGGTGTCAGGGAACTCCGCGGGCTGGAACTCGCCGCTCATGCTTTTTACGAGCAAACCAGCCATCTCCAACTCACGGTCGCCAAGTTTCACTTCTGCTGACGGCAGACCGATCCCTTCCGGTTTGCGGATCTCATCCGGGTAATGCATGATGTTCAACACCAGCACCTGATCCACCGGCCGGATGAGGGCGAGATATTCCTGGTCGCGCATCACCATCTTCGCCACTCCGACTTTCTTCGCACGTTTCAGCGCCTCCAGCAGCAGCGCGTACGGCATCTTTCCCGCTTCCTCGGGGCCAAGATAATAGGCTTTGTCGAGGTAAATCGCGTCGATGTCCGACGCGTCGACGAATTGCTGCATCGCTATCGCCCGGCTGGCGACGCGGGCAAACTTGTCGAAGTCCTCCTCGGAGATGGTGACGTATCGGTCTTTTTCGAATTCGTAACCGCGGACAATCTCCTCGGCTTCGAGAGTCTTGCCACATTCCTTGCAGACCTTTTCGTAGCCAATGCGGCCGCCATCCTCCTTGTGCAGCTGGTTGAAGCGCAGCTGCTTATCCTCTACTGCGGGGTAAAGCGCCACGGGGATGTTAACCAGCCCAAAGCTGATGAGCCCTTTCCACATCGATCTCATAGCCAAACTCCCTGCTCCGGCCAGGAGGCATCAACCGGCCTGTAGTTTCTCCAGTGCCTTCCGCAAGCCCTGCTTCGCTGTCAGCATCGGACGGAAAAGGTCACCAATTTCGCCGACCCGTTCGATCATCGTCTTGATGGTAAACTTCGTCGGCCGCACGCACCGTTCGACCTCCTCCCACGACAGCGGCGCCGAGACGGTCGCCCCCGCCCGGGCTCTGGCCGTATAGACGCCCACCAGCGTCTTACCCAATCCGTTCTGGAGATAATCAATATAGACGGACCTGGCCGGGCGGTTATTGATCAGCCGCTCAACGGTGGTTTCCTGCGGGCTCTGCGCCTGCGCGATCCGGGCGACAACCTCGGCGAACGCGGACGCCTGCTCGTGGACATAAACCGGCTCCAACGGGATGTAGACGTGGATGCCGCGGCTGCCGGAGGTTTTCGCGTAAGATTGCACCTCCAGGGCTTTGAGAATGTCGCGGATCAGCAGCGCCAGCCGGCAGATCGTCGGGTAGACAGCGTCCGGAGAGGGATCGAGATCCAGGACTACCCAGTCAGGATAGGTGCTCGTCATATGTCTGGAGTGCCAGGGGCTGATCTGAACCGCTCCGAGGTTGGCGAGGTACACCAGGGAGGCCTTGTTGTTGCAGAGGGCGTACGTCACCCGCTCGCCTTTGTCGTTGGCCGGCGAAGTCCAAGTCTCCACGAAGGGCGGAGCGTCTTCGACATGGTGTTGGTAGAAGCCCTCACTGTTGATCCCATCGGGGTATCTCTTGAGAACAAGGGGCCGATCCTTGAGGTGAGGGAGTAGAACGTCGGCAATCCGGTAGCTGTAGCGCACGAAGTCGCCCTTGGTCATGCCGTCGTCGGGCCAGTAGACTTTCTCCAGATTGGTGAGGGCGAGGTCACTGCCGTCCACGCCCACCTGGTGGTTGCCTTGCAGCTGCTCTGCCGCAAAGAATTCCTCGGCCGGGACGGAGGCCGGAGCGCGAGACCGCACGACCTTGTGCAATGGCGCCCCTTTCTTCACCGGCAGCAGTTCCTGGGAGGTCAACGTACAGGTCCGGGGGTCCTTGACGTCTCTCATCCGCAGAAATATCGGGTGGCGAAGTTTGCCATCGGAGGTCATCTCCGTGAAGCGGACTTCACAGACCAGCTCCGGACGCACCCACTGCGCCTTCTCCTTCGTCTTCGGCGCTGTTCCGAACGGGCATTTGTCCGTCCGCAGCGCATTCATCCGCTCGTGCAGCTGCTGCAGGTCATTATCGCTGAAGCCGCCACCGACGTTGCCGAGGTGATGCAGTGCGCTCCCGTCGTAGAGGCCGAGGATCAAGGCGCCGAAATGCGAGCGGCTGCCGCGCCCGCCGGTATAGCCGCCAATGACCGCATCCATTGTTTTCGCCAACTTGATCTTCAGCCAGAGTTTGCTGCGGCGCTGCACGTATTTGCTCTGGACGTCTTTGGCGATGATTCCTTCCATCCCCTGCTCGCGGACCTGCTGGAAGAGCAGTCGTCCCTTGCCCTCCACATGGTCGCTGAAGCGGATCCGGCCCGAACCGTCGATGATCTGCGACAGCAGGCGTTTGCGGTCGAGCAATGGTTCGTTAGTGAGGTCGCGACCGTTGCAGTAGAGCAGATCGAAGGCATAAAAGATCAGTACAGGCTTCTCCACGCGAAGCGGCCCGGGACGAAAACCGGCGGCATTCTGGAGGAGCTGGAAGTCCGGCTTCCCCTCCGGGTTCAAGGCCAGGATCTCACCGTCGATGACGGCCGTCTGCGCCGCTATCTCCGCGCGCGCCGCCACCAGGTCAGGAAACTTTTTCCCTAAATCGAGGTGATTTCTGGAAAGGAAACGGATGCGCTCGCCATCCACGTAGCAGAGGCTGCGGTAACCGTCCCATTTTACCTCGAAGAGCCAGCGGTCATCATCGAAGGCCGCTTCGCCGGGTGTCGCCAGCATCGGTTGAATATTGGCGGGGAAAGGGGCTATTCGGCCGATTTCCACCTTACACATGCCCCCGCCGCCCGGCTCAGGAGTCTGATTGAAATGCCGTTTGTTCCTGTATTTCTCAAGCGTATCGACCATTCTCCCGCCACCTCATGAAAGGGAGGAAAAGACATCCGGTTCGAATTTCAACGGGTGCTCCCCCTCCCTGACAACCTGCTTCAGGGAAGTGGATTACGCCAAGCTTTGGCGTCCTGGTTACTTCAAAGTCTTTTTGATTTTTTGCTTTTCCTCGTCAAAGTTTTTCTTGATGTTTTGAAACTCGTCCTGGTCCAATGCCTTTTCCGCGCTCTTGAAAACCTTGCTCTCCTCGTCCTTGATATGGTGCTCAACGAGTTCCTTGAATACGCTCATTTTGGCTCCCCATTGATCCTCGCCCTTCGGCATTTTCTCAAGTTCTTTCAAGACCACATCACTGACATGATGCTCCTCCAGCCCCTCCAGAGCATCTTCACGCGCTTCTTTCTTCGCCAGCAAGAGTGGATAGAAGGTGCTTTCCTCTGCCTTTATGTGGGGGACCAGCTCTTCTCTCAGCTTTTTGAACAACTCTTCACGCTTCTTCGCTTCTTTCGTCTCTGTCAGCTGTCCTAAAATCCCCTTTTGCTCAACATGATCTTTTTTTAGCGTCTGAAAAAATTCATTCATTTTTTTATGTCTCCTATCCTGTTCGTATGAGGCTTCCGCAACCCGAGAGTCTTACTCGGTCTGCGGAAGCAATGGCTGCAGAAGTTTCACCGGAAAAACTCGTGTGCAATTTCGGAAAGCGCGTTGACGACGGGTTGGGCGATCCGGCCGGCACGTGACCGGTGGTGAGAGGAACCCGCACCCAAGAGGAGCCCGATTCCTACTCCTATCCCTAAAGCGATAAGAATTGTCTTACCCGGATTTTCGTCAGTATAACTCTTGGCCTTTTCATACGTTTCTTTAACCTTCTGCGTGGTTTTCTCATACGCCTCACCTACAGCCTGCTCGGCTTTCCCGTAAGCCT
Organism: Deltaproteobacteria bacterium; assembly: GCA_009668975.1. Lineage (GTDB taxonomy): Bacteria > Desulfobacterota > Desulfuromonadia > Geobacterales > Geobacteraceae > RPRC01. The sequence goes on from SBEG01000006.1 coordinate 75,817, forward strand.
CGGTGCTTTTATCCAGGATGTTCTGCGCTGCAGCAGTTACGCTGCCGGAATCTGCCGCCGTTTGCAGAGTTGGTGTTTCGTATTTATTAGTTTCGTTATCCATGGTGTTCTCCTCTGGCAGTAATGTTGTAGTGGTTATTTTACGTTGTCGTTTCAGGGTTGATTGTCGAATCATGTTCTGCCTGTGATGGAGTCCTCACGCCACCGCTTGACCGGCTAGTCGAACAGCCATTCCTTAGCCACCCGGCGGCGAGCTTCGTTCCAATTCCCAACAGAATCACCTGTGCCAGGCCTGGCCTGGCGGCACCAAGATGCAAACCGCCGAGTGAGGTGCGAACTTCCTCGGCAAGGGGACCCATGATTCGCTCCATTGGCGTGGTCCGTGTTTTCAGCACCCTTGAGGCAAAAAAACCAATTCCGGCGGCAATTCCCAGCGACCAGTAGGGAGAGTCCTTCACATATTCACTCCAATCCAGTTTTTCTTTGATACGATCACCAATCTGATGTGCCGTCCTGGAAAGGTTAGCCTCTTCTCTTGCGAGATCCTGACGTATTTCTTCGGTACTGCGCCCTCTTTCATCCATTCTTTGTCCTCCTTTCTGTATTTGGATGGCCACTGAATGTTAAGACCTACTTTTTCAATTGCCTGTAGCCGATAATGGCAAGTGCGACACCGACTACAGCTAACGCCACGCCGGTGATAAGCGCAGCAATGACGGGTGACATGTACGAGGTAAGTCCGATGATCAACGCGGCGCAAAGAGACATAAATCCAGCAAAACTGATCAGCGCTCCTGTCATGATTAGTAAGACTCCACTGAGAGCAGATTTGACCATTTCTCTACTTCGTTGGATAACGAGCTCAATTTCATCATGCACTACTGCGGCTGAGTCCTTGGCAAGCTGTTCCAGAAGTTCACTGAAGGATTCGCTTTGTGGAGCGGGGTTCTGTTTCACCACTTTGTTGTTCATGGGGGAAGTGCCTCCTTACCTGCGTCGCAAAACAGCTCCGATAATCAGGCCGACGGCTCCTGCTATCAAGAGGCTGCGCCCTGGGCTTTGCCTGACGTATTCTCGGACCTTGGCATCTGTCTGCTTATAATCGAATTTCCGAACGTACTCGGCAGAATGGTCTAACAACTCGGATGCCTGCTTTTCATATTTTGCCAGACCGGATGTCCCGTCCTTATCTGCGCCATGTTTGCCGAGACCCTGGGCTAGACTATGCAGCTTGTCAGCGAAGATATTTTTTATATTCTCGAATCCGGTTGACGTACCCGAATCCTGGAACAATGCCGCGATTTCTTCCCTAGTATCCATTTCTGAGTTGTTTGTTCCCATGTTTACCTCCTCAAACTACTGATGAAATCCATTCCACCCTTTGGCGTGTTCTCAAGTTCTTTTAAGAACATTATGGTCTTTTTGACATGGTCTTTTTGAACTTCTAGAAAAATTCATTCATCTTCCATTTCAATTCATGGTTGCTCGCTCTACCCTCAGCCTACTTACTCTGGAATACGCCTTGGGGGAGCCCCAATGGCGCATTCCAGAGTTTCACACCAGCATCTGCCACGAATTGGAAGCGCGCTGGATCCGCAAGGGTTCAGGCCTGTCGCTTTTGTCTGTCGTGTTCTGCGCTGACTTCTCCTTTAGAACCTATTTCTTCCGCCCCGGTACGTTCGAGAATGTCCTTGGCTTTATTTTTCAAATCACTATCGTCGGCGTGGACAGAAAGCAGAATACCCCCTTCCTTGATACGCCCTTCATAACGGTTGGCTTCATACTCGGGGATACCCATGCCAATCAGCGCTCCGGCTATCCCGCCGACCAGACCGCCGGCTCCCGCACCAGCAAGGGCAGCCATGATGGGACCTGCCGCGATGAAGGGTCCAAGACCCGGAATGGCTAATGTGCCGATACCCACCAGCCACCCTAAAGCACCGCCGAGCACCGCACCGGTCCCTGCTCCTGTCGCGGCCCCTTCCGGCGCCTTGGTTTCCTTCTCGATCGCGAATTCCTTGGTGTCTCCACCGGCAGGGAACAGCACGGAGATGTCCGTCTGCCGGAAACCCGCATCTTTTAATGCTTCGACCGCCTTTTCAACCATCAAACGGGTCGGATAGATTCCATACACTGCTATGTTGTTGTTCATAACGTAGCCTCCTGATGTAATTAGTCCTGGTTTTACGGCGCGATCTCAATTTCGCTGGTAATTTTCTCCTCACCAGCTATTTGGGCTGCTTTTTCTTCGATAATTCTTTTTTCATCCTCGGATCTGACCGGACCCTTCAAGGTAACCATACCGCCGACGGTAATGATCTTCACATTGTGAGCGTATGTTGACAGTGATTCGTCATCAACTACGGACTGTCGGATCTTTTGAGTGATCTCGCGATCCTCTTTTGTTTGGCTTTGTTGATCCGCGGTCATTTTTTCATCGGTCGTGTCTCTTTTGTTGATTCCCGTGTTATCAGCAGGTTGTGCCAAACAGACACCCGGGATGTTGACAAGGAATACGGCTGATACGAACAGCACCACAAGCAGCGATATCTTGTTAACCATACAAACCTCCATTCCGTACATTCGTGCGGAATTTCTTTCAGTGATTGAGTAACTTTCTCCTGACATCATTTTCGGTTTGTTTCCACGCCGCGACTTGATCGCCTCCTTTCCTGGTTGAAAGTTATGCCAATGTCCGTACAGACTTTTCCCGGTCCCATTGGCGAGTCTTGGCCACGGTGATGAATGCGTCTTTGTCGTTGGCCTCCACGACGCCCGCATCTTGTCCAACATTCGCTGATTTCAATAGCGCACGACCTCCCTTGTCGGCGGCAATTGCCTTGAGATGCCCGAATGCATCGCGTACGAAATCGATCGCGGCGGATTCCCTCGACAGTGCCTGTGCACCTTCGTCGGAGAGGATCACTGCCACTGCGTCGAACAGCACCGAAGGCGTACCGGCCAACTGTCCGTCAACCGCCAGCATCGAACCGTCGGCAAGCTTCGCGCCGCCCACTTTGGGCGCGACGATCTTCACGGCAGCACCCGCATTGGTTGCGGCCTTTCTGATATTCATGATGACTGCGCCGTCAGAACCATCCGCGATCAGGATGCCAATCGCGCGCCCGATGAGCGTGTCTTTCATCTTGCCGATGAGCTGCAGGGCCGGCGAAGGCTTCATTTCCTTCACGGGCACTGCAGCAACTGGTGCATCAGGCAGTTTATTGAACGCAAGCCCCGCGGCGACCCGCTTGGCGAGTTCTTCTTCAATATGGCGCAGGTGACCGACCATCGCCTCCCGCACGTGCAGATGTTCGACCTTGGAAAGCTCAAACACCAGCGCCGAGGCGATGTGCGCCTGCTCATAGGCAGTTTGACTGAGATAGAACTGCCGTGCCTGGCTGTAGTGATCGGCAAAACTCTCGGCACGGATGCGGCCTTTCTCGCCGTCCTCGCTGACTACCGCGCTGCGAAAGCCCTCGGCAGGAGTTTCGCGCGGCGAGTTTTCAGACAGGGAATTGGGCTCATAGGCAACCCGGCCTTTCGGTTGCGACATCTGCATGTGCCCATCGCGCTGATGGTTGCCGAACGGGCACTTGGGTGCGTTGATCGGGATCTGGTGAAAATTGGGCGAACCCAGGCGGGAAAGTTGCGTGTCGATATAGGAGAAAAGCCGGCCTTGCAGGAGGGGATCATTCGAGAAATCGATGCCCGGCACGATATTGCCGGGACAATAGGCAACCTGTTCGGTTTCAGCAAAAAAATTGTCCGGCCAGCGATTCAGCACCATGCGGCCGATTACCTGCAGCGGCACCAGTTCTTCGGGAATCAGTTTCGTCGCATCGAGATGATCGAATGGAAATTTTTCAGCTTCGTCCTGTGTGAAAAGCTGAACCGCGAATTCCCACTCGGGGTAATTGCCCATTGCTATGGCGTCGAACATGTCGCGGCGGTGGAAGTCCGGGTCAGCGCCGGCTATCTTGACGGTTTCATCCCAAATGGTGGATTGCAGGCCAAGTTTGGGGCGCCAATGGAATTTGACGAAGGTCGAATTTCCCTTTTCGTTAATCAAGCGGAAACTATGCACCCCAAAGCCCTCGATCATTCGGAGCGAGCGCGGCAAAGTGCGATCAGACATGATCCACATCACCATATGCATGGCTTCGGGCGTGAGCGAAATGTAATCCCAGAAGGTGTCGTGCGCGGTCGCCGATTGCGGAAAACCCCGGTCGGGCTCCATCTTTACAGCATGAACGAGGTCGGGAAATTTGATGGCATCCTGAATAAAGAAAACCGGGATATTATTGCCGACCAAATCCCAATTTCCTTCCTTGGTGTAAAACTTGACGGCAAAGCCGCGGACGTCACGCGGCGTGTCAACCGAACCAGCACCGCCCGCGACAGTCGATATTCTCGTAAACACAGGTGTTTTCTCGCCCACCTCGGTCAGTATCCTTGCGGTGGTATATTGTTCCAGTGAGGTGGTCAACTCGAAAAAACCATGCACGCCCGTCGCTCGTGCATGCACGATACGCTCGGGAATACGCTCGTGATCGAAACTGGTGATTTTTTCGCGGAGGATGAAATCTTCCAGAAGCGTCGGACCATGCGGATTGGCCCTGAGGGAATTTTGATTATCGGAAAGCGCGACACCTTGGTTAGTGGTGAGCATCGGGTGCTCTCCACCAGATATCTGATGCAGCTCACCACCAACAGGGTTGGGGGTTTTTCCAGGATTATTCTCATGCTTTTCTTTACTCATAATGAATCTCCTTCGTCAGTACCGGGCCTTGCGGCCGTTGTTATTGACAGCCTTAGCAAACTACCTGCAGGGAATGTCCGTCTCTCTCTGCTCTGTATTGATCTGACTCACGTGCATCCCCGCAGTAGAAAGAAAACAATTAATATCGGGATCGGAATTCCCAGAGCCCAAAGCAAAATCCAGCCTATCTTCCCTTTTTCATTTCTGAACATACGTACCTCCTAGAAAAAAATTGGCACTCACTCGACGTACAAGACACACCGATTTTTTTCATGTAAAGATGCTCTAAATAACGGCCCCTCAAATAAGAAAACATTTTTCAAGACCCAGCCTCTTGATAGTCTGATGCATGCCTTTTGGCACATTGATCAGCTCGGACGTAAAGCCACGAAGACTGACGCATTGCATCCAGACGTAGAGGACTTGCAGACCTCTCATGTCAATGCTGCGAATCTTGCTGCAATCAATGCGAAAACATGCATCCGCGCCGGATACCAGCTCGCACAAAGACGGTAACGACTTTATCTGATGAACCACTTCTGAAACGTTCCAATGTCCCGATAAATTTATTTCTGGCAGGGAAGCAGAATTTGCCATAAACACCTCCTTATCTGATATTCGTCACTGTTGATAAACCACAATGATCCATCACTCCGATTCGCAGAACACACGAATATGCATATGTTCTGTTGTAGGTAATGGCAACTACCGTGCCGGAAAATACAGGTGAACATTGGGGAGGTAACAAGTTAGAAACACTGGTGTTCTTGAAGAAGGATGTGAATTGCGGGGGGAGAAGCCGTAAAAAAACCTGTTATATATCACAAAAACTATCACATAGTACGGACCGGAAGGAGGTAAGCTTTAAAATGGTCTCGCTGCCGCAGAAGAGTCTATTTCCTCATCCGGGACCCATGTCTGTTCGAGAGGCACCACGCTGCATCGCTATGGCCGATGATTTCGCCGAAGCAGTACCCGTAGATATTCAGTGTGCAGAAACCCTGAATCGGTAGCTGAAAAACAAAAATTTCCTTGACATATTTCAGCGGAAAATACTACGCTGTCGCATCAGTAAAGGGGAGTAGCCATCAGCCGGAGAAAAGGCTGACCCCGTGCCCGTCAATACGACTGAAAAGTCCGGGCCGGGGGCGATAGATCGTCAGCGAGACCTTTATCTCACGCGCACAGCGCCGAGGGTAAAGGTCTTTTTTATTACCCTCGGCTAAATACAGCCGGAGGTATACCACATGATGAATCGTTTCAAGACCACCCTGCTTCTCACCTGCCTCACCCTCCTCATGGTGACGATGGGCAGCGCCATCGGCGGCTCGACCGGCATGGTCTTCGCTTTTTTCATGGCCTGCGCCATGAATTTTTTCTCCTACTGGTTTTCCGACAAAATCGTCCTGAAGATGTACGGCTCCCGGGAAGTGGACGAAACCGGCCATCCCCCCCTCCATTCAACCGTCCGCAGGCTTGCCGCCCAGGCAGGGCTGCCCATGCCGCGGGTCTATGTCATTCCGTCTGACAGTCCAAATGCCTTTGCCACCGGCAGGAATCCCGAACATGCGGCCGTGGCGGCCACGGAAGGAATCCTGCGCATCCTCAGCCAGGAAGAACTGGAAGGTGTGATGGCCCATGAACTGGCCCATGTGAAGAACCGGGACATCCTCGTCTCCATCATCGCCGCCACTTTTGCCGGGGCGATTTCCATGCTCGGCAGCATGCTTCAGTTGGGAGCGATTCTCGGCGGCGGCCGCAGCAGCGAAAACGGTGAAGGCGGCGGCATGCTCGGCTCGAAAGGATGGGCAGCATAGTGCAGATATCCGGCAAAGGTCCTTCCGGAGCAGAACGAAACCCAACCTGGTAGAACCGGAAGCACGCGGTATAGTATCGTTAGCATCTCGCGTCAGCGGGTACTACCAATTCCAGAGCAAGGACGCTCTCAAGGCGGCGAGGATAGCGGATGTGAGGCGAACTGAAATGTACGTTGAGCAGCAGAAGACCAGCCAACGCCGAGAGGGCCGTGATCTGGAATTGAAATAACTATTCAACAGGAGGTTGTCATGAAATCAAGCACCAGCGCACAGAAGCTTGCGGAAAAAATCAACAAAGCGATCGAGGACCACGTAATTACCAATGCGGAATACGAGGAAATTCTGCAAATCGCCGATGAAGACGGCATCATCGACCCCGAAGAAAGGGCGTTGCTCAGCCAGCTCAAGGAAATGATCGTGGACAAGACCGTAAAACGGGTCGCAGAGTAATCGCGGACCTGCCGACCGCTAGCGGAACAGCCACCCCGGCATCGTGTTATACCTATTCCAGATCAAGGATGATCTCAAGGCGGCGAGCATTTCAGGCAGCGAAGCGTACTGAAGTGTCGGTTGAGCAACCGAAGACGAGCCAACGCGGAGAGGGCCTTTATCTGGGATTGGAATAAGAAAGGAAGAAAACCATGGAAACTGAACGGCACATCTGGCACACGCTCTCCACCGAGGAGGTTCTGCGCCTGCAAACCACCCGGCCCGCGGGCCTTTCCAGCGAAGAGGCTGGCGAGCGTCTGAAGAGATACGGCGCGAACGAACTGCTGCAAAAAAACGGCGACAGTCCCTGGCGCATTTTCTGGCGGCAGCTGAACAATCCGATCGGCTGGCTCCTCATTGCCGCCGGCTTTCTGTCGCTGCTGCTGGGCAAGCACACCGATGCCTCCGTGGTCTTCGGCGCGGTGCTGATCAATTCACTGATTGGCTTCATTCAGGAATACCGGGCCGGCAAGGCGATCGAAGAACTTGCCGCAATGGTTCCCGAATCAGCCGCGGTTTACCGGGACGGCGTCCCGCTCACGATCCCGGCCCGGGAAATCGTTCCGGGCGATATCGTCACCCTGCAGAGCGGCGACAAGGTTCCGGCCGATCTGCGTCTTATCCGGACCAAAAATCTCCTCATCGAAGAAGCGGCTTTGACGGGTGAGTCCCTGCCCGTCGGAAAAAATGACGCGGCCAGCAGCCCGGACGCACCTTTGGGAGACCGCCTCGGCATGGTCTACAGCGGGACCCTGGTGCTCCAGGGTACCGCAACCGGTGTGGCGGTTGCCACCGGGAATGCCACGGAACTTGGCCGGATCAATGAATTGCTCAACCAGACAGTTCAATTGGAAACACCTCTGACCAAACAACTTGCCAAAGTCAGCACCGGCATTACCGCAGCCGTCGTGGTGGCCGTTGGCATATTCGTGATCTTCGGCGTCTGGGTAAAGGAAGCACCGCTCGGTGAATCGCTGATGGTCGCCGTAGCCTTGGCCGTGGCCGCCATTCCCGAAGGGCTGCCGGCGGTTATTACCATTGCCCTGGCCATCGGCGTACGGCGCATGGCCTCCCGTCATGCGGTCGTCCGGCATTTGCCGGCGGTGGAAACGCTCGGGGCGACTACGGTCATCTGTTCCGACAAAACCGGAACGTTGACACGTAACGAGATGACAGTCCAGGTTGCCTGGGTTGATGGACACGAGTATCGCTTTTCCGGGATAGGCTATGATCCGGCGGGAGAGATTGAACATGACGGCACGAGATTGAGCGACATGCCGCAGGGACTGGGGAAGCTGCTGAGCATGGCGATCCTGTGCAATGATGCAGCCGTGCGTGAGGAAGCGGGGGTCTGGTCACCGACCGGTGATCCCACCGAAGCAGCCCTGGTGGTTGCCGGGTTGAAGGGCGGATTCAGCGCGGCAGAACTGCGCGGCAGATACCCGCGCCTGGATGTCATCCCGTTCGAGTCGGAAACGAAATTCATGGCCACGCTGCACCGGATCGAAGGTAACCCGCTGATTCTGCTGAAAGGCGCACCGGAAACCCTGCTGCAGCGTTGTCTGCTGTCTGAAGAGCAACTCCAGAGCGTGTTCGATACCATTGAAACCTATGCCCGGCAGGGTCTGCGGATCATTGCCTTTGCCTGGCGGCAGAGCAGCGGAGAGGAAGAGTTGCAACCGGGCGAAGAAAACGGGAACCTGATCTTTGCCGGTCTGGTCGGCATGATTGATCCGCCGCGAACCGAGGCGATGGATGCCATCCGCGTCTGCCATCGGGCCGGGATAACGGTAAAGATGATCACCGGCGACCATCCGGTCACGGCCGAGTCCATCGGCCGGCAACTGGGCCTGCTGTCCCCGGAACGAAAAGCCATGCAGGGCAGAGACCTGGACGGGCTCACGGAAGAGCAGCTGCAGGCTGCGGCCCGGGAAACCAACGTTTTCGCACGGGTCGCGCCGGAACACAAGCTCCGCCTGGTAGAGGCCTTGCAGGCGCAGGGCCAGGTGGTCGCCATGACCGGGGACGGCGTCAACGATGCACCGGCGCTCAAACGTTCCGATATCGGGATCGCCATGGGCATTACCGGGACATCCGTTTCCAAAGAAGCCGCCAAGGTGGTACTGATGGATGACAACTTCGCTTCCATTGCCGCGGCGGTCGAGGAAGGGCGCAGAGTGTACGACAATCTCATCAAATCCCTGGCGTTCATTCTGCCGACCAATCTGGCCTTGGCGGGTATCCTCGCCGTCGCCATGTTCTTTTTCCCCACCGTAACGGTGGACGGCGTCACGGTTCTGCTGATGGCCATGTCGCCCACCCAGATCCTCTGGATCAACCTGGTGGCGAGCATCACGCTTTCCATCCCCCTGGCCTTCGAAACACTGGAGCCGAATGCCATGGGCAGATCGCCGCGCCCGGCCAATGAACCGGTCTTTTCCCGCTTCATCATCTACCGGCTCGTCATGGTGGCTGCGCTCATGACCGCCGGCGGCTGCGGTCTTTTTCTCTGGGAATATTTCCGGATTGCCGGAACGGCGCCCCTCAGCGCGGCCGGCCATGCCCAGGCCCTGGCCGAAGCTCAAACCATCTGCATAACCGTGGTGACGCTCTCGCAGATATTTTATCTGCTCAACTGCCGGTCACTGCGCAACTCTTTGTTCTCGTTGGGCATCTTCAGCAATCCCTCGATATTCGGCGGCATCGGCTTGCTGCTGGCACTCCACCTCTGCTTCATGTACCTGCCGCCGATGCAGAATCTTTTCGGATCGGCGCCTCTTGACATGAGAGCCTGGCTGATCGCAGCCCTTGCCGGGGCGATCGTGTTGCCGGTCATTTCAGTGGAAAAATGGCTCAGGGCCAGGCGCTAAGAGCCTGGTAACCTTACAGCACTTTCAGAAATTGCAGAACAGTTCCCCCGCGCCTTGCGGGAGGGGAGCTAACTTATCGGCTTCTATAAAACTTCTGGATAGTTACCGAACATGAACACCCGTCCAGCGCGGCTCCTCCCGATTACTGGTACATGATATAGACCGGTTTCGGGTTGAGCCGCAGGACATCCTTTGCCGTCATGAGCGGGTCGCCCTTTTTGGTGTCGTTGTGATAGAAGATCTTGAACCCGGCGTACTGGACCGGCTCGGCAACGATATAGTCCTTGTAGGAGGCGCGCTTCAGGTGCGGACCGCCCCAGCCGTCCATGTGCATGACAATCTGCACTTCGGGGCGCAGAACGATTTTGCGGTAGTTCGTCACCCCTTTACGGGTGAAGCGGTGCACCGTCAGCACCTTCGGCGGCAGGCGGTACTTGTGCACCAGATCCTTCAGGTAGTCAGTGACAAAATTTATCTCGGAAGCGTCGAAGGTCCCGACCTTGGTGCCGGGAATCTTCTTGCTCGCCACGAGATTGAACTCAGGATCAATGCCCAGGTGCACGTCGGGATTCTTCAGGATCCATTCGAAGCGCGGCAGGAGAGTGCGGATGTCTTCATGCCCGGTCTGAATATCGATGAACAGAAGATATTTCTCCCCCTTGGCCCAGCCATATACTTTATTGACGATTTCATCCGGCATCACCATCCGGTACTTTCCCGCCTTGCCCGGGTCACTCTGCGCCACAACCGCGATCAGATGCAGCGCCGGCTGCACCGGCATTGACGGATCCGCATCACTCCAGCGCTTCGCCTCGGCCTTGAGGCGGCGCAACATATCTTTTGTCTCATACTCCCCCAAGGCCCCCATCCTTTTGGAGAGCGGATTGCCGTAGTAGGTAAGGATCCGCTTGTTCGGCAGGATCGAGCCCGGAAGCAGTGCGGGCGACTTCACCGGCCAGCCCATTTTTTTCGCAAACTCCGGATCCTCCCCTGCTACGCCGGGATTTTTTCCCGCGGCTGCCGCAGGCGCATCCTTGCCGGTCTCACCAGCAGATTTTTTCCCCCGGGGACCGGTAGTTGCCGAAGAATGGGTCGCAAAGCTCGAACTGGCCTGCGCGAATACCGGTTCAGGCTTGTTCACGTCCGCAGCGGCAGCCGGGGCAGGGGCAGGATTGACCGACTTTTCCTCTTTGCAGCCGGCCAGAGCGACCAGAATGATCAGCAGGAGTGGAAAGCGGAACAGGGGTGCAGATAAAAAATTGCTGCTGAAATTATTCACGGGTCGCCTCACGGGGAAATGGTATGTATTGCTGCACGACCGGTGATACTACACGCATACGAGCAACCCTGTCAAAATGAAAAACTTCCCGGCAACCAGATGCCAGCGAGCGTAGGCAAAGATCTTACCCATCAAAACGGTATTCTGAAATCTTTTCGAACTCCTCAACCAGGGAATAGGAGGAGACAGATGTTCGGAAGAGTGCACAGGTAGGTGAGGAGACAAATTCTGTCAGATCTGGCAGATTTGCGGCATAGGAAGCAAGAGCAGATTCGCGTTCAGCATCATGCATCTCCGTCGCCATGCCGAGGACGGTAACAGCGATGCCCTCCCGAAAATCACCGCCAATTATTGAGCGGTTATCCACCAGGAACGCAACCCGGCAATTTGCCTTCAGATAGCGGTATTTCCTGGTTTCCTTGCTGGTGGCAAAATAGATTTCCCGGAGGTCATCGGACGCGGCAAAGGCAACGAGGCTGGTATACGGGCTGCCGTCATGATCGGTTGCCAGGACGGCAAGCCGGGTCACGGCAAAAAGATTCCGAATTTTTTCCATAAGGAGATCGAATTTTTGCATCAGGTTTTCTCCTGGGGCGCATTCACCGATAAACGGTAGGGCAGCAGACTAGTCTCACGGAGTTTGTTTGACCATTATTTTTTTCAAAGTAGACTATAACAGGTACGGATTCAAAACCAGGAAAAATTGGAGGACACGGCATGGGCTCAAAAGGACGCGAAATAATCGGAATGGATGTGGATGAACTGCTCAACTTGCTGCGGCGGGCCTTCAGTGACGAATGGCTGGCCTATTATCAGTACTGGCTGGGCGCCAAGGTTGTGAAGGGGCCGATGAAAGATGCGGTGGGCGCTGAACTGCTCCAGCATGCCACTGAAGAGTTGCTGCACGCCGACATGGTGGCGATGCGGATCATCCAATTGGGCGGCACACCGGTCACCAAACCGGAGGAGTGGTACAAGCTGACAAACTGCGGGTACGATGCCCCCGATGACCCGAACGTCAAGACCATCCTGAACCAGAACATCAAGGGTGAACAGTGCGCCATCGGCGTCTACAAACGACTCATGGACATCACCAAAGATGCTGATCCGGTTACCTACAATATGGTGCTGCAGATTCTCCAGCAAGAGGTCGAACATGAGGAAGATCTGCAGGCCCTGCTGGAAGACCTCGAACTGATGATTGAGGCGGTACGGAAATAAAGAACCTGACGATATTGTAGGGGCAGGCCCCTGTGCCTGCCCTTTTGCAGGGCGGCCTAGGCCGCTTTGGTAACAAAGGCTTTGAAATCAGCGAATTCCTGCTTTATCTGCTGCAGGAGTGCTGAAGCATGGCTGTTTTCTCCCGTCAGCAGCAACGCCTCCATTTTTGAGACCAATTCCCGCAACGGGTTCGCCGACATATTCGCCGCGGCTCCTTTCATCAGATGAACCAGGTGTTGGGTGGTATCGCGATTTCTGTCAGTCAACGCCTGCTGCAGCTTCTCCAGTTGTACGGAATAGTCATCGATGAAGCCTTGCAGAATTTCTTCGAGTATATCTTCATCACAGCCAATCCTCCGCATCAGGTCCTCCCGGTCAAAAACCCTCTTTGACGTCATGCCGAACTGCGCCTCAACAACTTCCTTGCGAGCCGGCAAACCGGAAAGCGCACGCTGTATCACCCCTTGCAGATCCTTGGGATAAAGCGGCTTGGAGATGTAATCGTCCATACCGGCAGCCAGGCACTTTTCACGGTCACCCTTCATGGCATGGGCCGTCATGGCAACGATCGGCAGGTGCCGGCCGGCGCCTGCTTCTTTCCGCCGGATGGCCTCCGTAGTCTCGAAACCATCCATTTCCGGCATCTGGATATCCATCAGCACCAGGTCATAGGGAACCATGTCCAGCGCTTCCAGCGCCTCCCGGCCATTGGCAACAGCATCGGCCCGGTAGCCGAGATTATCCAGAATCCGCAGGATAACTTTCTGGTTGGTACTGTTGTCTTCGGCAAGCAGAAGACGAATATTGTTCTTTGCCCCCGTCCGGTCAACACCCGGATTTTCGACACCGAGACGATAACCCTGATAGGCGGGTTCTCTTCTGCCGGACAGGACCATCAGGCAATGATACAACTCATCGAGTTTGACCGGTTTTTGCAATCGGGCGGTAAAGATATCTTCGGAAAGCGCATCGCTGGCAATTTTTTCGCCCAGGGGAGAAACGAGGATCAGAACCGTGTCCCGCAGCCTTTCATCAGCCTTGATTTCTTTTCCGAGGCTGGAGGCAGTGCCCCGGGAAAGCTGAGAACCGATGAAGACATACGAATAGGGATTATTCTCCGCCAGACCCGAATGGAGAAGTGTCAGTGCGGAATTTTCATCACCAGCCTCGTCAAACCGGTAGCCCCAGAGATGCAGTTTTTCGGTAACCGCCAGACGGCTGGTGGTATTTGCATCAACTACCAGGAGCCGCTCGTTGCGGATTTCGGCAGGAACAGCACGGGAGCTATCGCGCGAAGTGGTCTGCTTGGCAAATTTCACCGCCAGGAAAAAGGTGGACCCCCTGCCCTCCTCACTCTCCACGTCGATGGTGCCGCCCATCAACTCGGCCAGCTGCCGGGAAATGGCCAGCCCCAGGCCGGTCCCGCCGTATCTGCGGGTGGTGGACGCATCCACTTGGGAGAATAGGGCAAAAATATCCTTGATCCGCGTCTGCGGGATACCGATACCGGTATCCCGCACGGAAAAACGGACCCAGGCATTGTTGTCATCTTCCCGGTCCAGGGCTGCCCGAAGCACGATTTCTCCCTGGTGGGTAAACTTCAGGGCGTTACTGAGCAGGTTGACCAGTATCTGGCGCAGCTTGCCAGGGTCACCGGACACCAGCGCCGGCACCTCCGGACTGATCAGACAGTTGAAATCGAGACCCTTCGCGTAGATGCTCGTTGCCATGAAATCGCCGGTATCTTCCACGGTTGCCCGCAGGTCAAAACCCACGGTTTCGACCTCCAGTTTGCCGGCTTCAATTTTCGAATAATCAAGTATGTCATTGATGATCGTCAGGAGGGAATCCGCCGAAGCGCGGACGATTTCCGCATATTCGCGCTGTTCATGGTCCAGGTGAGAGTCAAGGAGCAGCCCGGTCATGCCGATCACCCCGTTCATCGGTGTCCGGATTTCGTGGCTCATGTTGGCGAGGAACAGGCTTTTTGCCTTGCTGGCCGACTCTGCTGCCTCCTTGGCCTTGCGCAACTCCTCTTCCACCAGCTTTCTCTCCGTAACGTTATCGTAGGTTGCCAGGACGCCAAAGACCTTGTTGTCCGTGCCGCGGAGAGGAATCTTGTTTTTTCGCAGCCAGGAGACCTTGCCGTCGATCAGCCGCTGGGCCTGCTCGTAATTCATCTTCGGAACGCCCTGTTCGATAACCTGCAGATCTTCCCTGCGCATTTCAGCCGCATGGTCTCTCCAGGGCATCTCGGCATCACTCTTACCCAGAATAGCGCCCGGATTCTCCAGGCCGATGTCTTCGGTAAAGGATTTGTTGCAGCCGAGGAAATTGAGATTCGCGTCCTTCCAGTAGACCCGCTGCGGGATATTGTCGAGAACGAGCTGGAGCATCTGCTGCGAGCAGAAAAGCTCTTCTTCCATTTTCTTGCGGGCCGTGATATCGATACCGCAGCCGATCAGGTAGGTTGCCGGACCGATTTCCAGACGCCTGCCGTCCAGCAGGAAACAGTGTTCCGTGCCATCCTGGCCCAGCAGCCGGAACTCGGTTTCCGCTTCACCCTCCGCATACACTTCGGCAAACTTCTCCGATACAAACTGTCGATCATCCTCATGCACGAGGGAAATCAGGTCAACCTCCAGCAGGGCATCGGAAGACATGCCCGTTATCTCTTCCAGTTGACGATTCCAGCGGCAGAGACGCCCCTGCGTATCAAGAGTAAAAACCACTCCCGGCAGACTTTCCATAATGGTTTTCAAAAAAAGCTTCTGCTCCTGGAGCGCATCTTTGGCCTTGGTCCGCTCGTTTACCTCCTGGCGCAATATTTCGTTCAGGTTCGCCAATTCGATCGTACGCTGATGGACGCGCTCCTCCAGCTCATTGTGCGCCTGAAGGAGCATTTTCTCAGCCTGACGGCGCTCGGTAATATCAATGATGATCGAAATGACGCCGCCGACCACCCCCTCTTTGGTGGTAAACGTTGCTTTCTTGAAAATCAGGTTATGCTGCCGCCCGTCGGCCAACTGCATGTGCGATTCAGTTGTTTTCACCCCTGGTGAGCGCGACAGCTCCTCATCCATGCCGGTCAGCAATTCCGCAGTTTCCTGCGGCATGATCTCAAATACGGCCTTGTGCAGGATTTCCCGGCGGGGCATTCCGGTAAATTCCTCAAAGGCCTTGTTGCAGCCGAGGTACTTGCCCTCAAGATCCTTGTAATAGAGCGGCAGCGGGATACTGTCGATAATCTCCTGGAGGAAATACCATTGCTCCTGAAGATATTCACTGGCCTGCTTGAGCTCGGTCAAATCTTCGAACGCCACCATCGAACCGATCGTAGAGCCCTTCGAGTCCTTGATCAAGGTTGAGGTAAAACGGATCCATTTACCCGACTCTCCCATCAACGGAAAAAAATCGGTCACCTGATAGATGCCCTCTTGAAATTTCGACTCGTTATACTTCCCGGCATACCAGGTCTTGATTTCTTCACTCAGGTCATCCAGCAGGAGGTCGGCAACCATCGGTCGCTGGCCGCCGTAAAAAATGTCCGCGTGGCGGCTGGTTCCGATGATCGACTCCGCGCGGATGCCCGAACAGAGTTCCATCGCCTCATTCCAGTGGATTACCCGGTGATCGAGGTCCAGAATGAATTGCGGAAACGGCGCGCCATGAATGACCGCGCGCAAACTTGCTTCATTGTCCTTCAGAGCCTGTTCAGCCTTCTGCCGGTATCTGACCAGCAGGATGGAAATTATCGTAAAGAGAAAAATCAAAAGGGCGGAAGTGATGAGGAGATTATTGCGGAGCCCTTTATAGGTTGCGAAGAAGTCGGATTTTTTCACCCCGACGTAGAGAGCGCCGATGACCTTGCCCTCGGCATCCTGTATCGGGTCGTAGGCAGACAGGTAGGGAATGCCGAAAATAGCCGTCTCGCCCCGGTACGATTCGCCTTTGCCGAGCACCGGATCATAGGCCGCGCCATGCAGTCCGGTGCCGACCGCCCGGCTGCCATCGCTCTTGCGCAGATTGGTGGAAACCCGGGTATCACCCATAAAAATGGTTGCGGTGCAGCCGGTCAGTTCTTTGATCTTGTCCGGGAGCTCGTAGTTTCCGTTCAGGACATAGTCACCCACCAGCAACTGCCCGTTGACAATGCGAAAGCCCTCACCTTTTGACCTGACCAACTCCCAGAAGGTCCTGAGATTATTGTCCAGGATATGTTCCGCTTTCTCCTCGGCATCAACATAAATTTCCGAAATGAAAAATGAGGTGGCACTTCCAATGGCCAAGATCACCAGAAATACATTTAGGGGAAGCAGATAACGCACTAATCTCATATTTCCAATCCTCTGCCCTGCCGCTGGTGTGACACCGGTGACCTGAACAGGGTACCTTTCAACTGTTCACCTGACATTTTCCGAAATGCTGCTCCATCAGGTCAGCCAGAATCTCCAGATTCACTCCGTGATAGGGACGGCCATTAATCTCCATGTTGGGCCCTTTCCGGCAGGCATCCTCGCATCTGCTCCCCACCAACTCCACAGCAGCGGCACACCTATGCATCTGTAGCCAGGCCTCGATAAACTCCAGATTGGATTTGCTCCCCCGCTGAAAACAGGAACTGCCCATGCAGATTTTTATTCTTGGCGTCACCGGATGTCTCCTTCAATCAAGCGGGGCCGGCTGAATCCTGTTCAGCTTCACGGACAGCACCGCCAGCCCGGAGGCCAAATCTTCCTTCTGGACAATGACATCCTCGGGTACGACCAGATTTGCCGGAGTAAAGTTCCAGATACCCTTGATGCCCGACGCAACCAGGATGTCCGTTACCTCCTGGGCATCTTCCGGCGGAACACAGAGTATGGCCATGCCGACATCTATTCGCTGCGACAGTTCGGCAAGGCGAACAATATCGAAGACCGGCACCTCTGGAATCAGTGCTCCGGCTTTCCGGGGATCTTCATCAAAGGCAGCGACAATCCGCAGGCCCAGATTCGTCAATTCCCTGTTGTAGAGAATTGAGGTGCCGAACTGGCCGACGCCAACCAGGAAAGCATCAAGGGTTTCGCCCAAACCAAGGAAATCCTCGATACCCTTGATCAGGTCTCCAATACAGTAGCCGATACGCGGAGTGCCGTTGATTCGTGTCAGTTCGAGGTCCTTGCGGACCAGAATCGGTTCGATTTCCATCCGTTCCGCCAGGAAAGCAGATGAAACATACTGCTCACCTCTTAAATAGAGATCGCGCAAAAGCGTAAGATAGGCAGGCAGGCGCCTGACCGTGGGCAACTTGTCAATTTTCAGAACGCGTCTTTTCATAGATGGCACGGGTCTTTCCTTAGGATGGGATGGAACATCGGAGCATATTCGCCGCAGATCAGGACAAGATGAGTACTGTCCGGCAAGGTAGCGTAGCAAGTTTGCGGCCAACCGGAACAAATCGCGAATCTATCTATTATACTGGAGTTTTTACGCCTGAGGGTCTCTGCTACACAGGGAAACACCATAATAAATGTTATGGCTTGTCAGTGCGAAGCTGCTCAAAGGAGGGGAAAACGTCGGAAATCCTGGGACTATAACAATTGTTATAGTTATGAGATATATTATACCTGTCAAAGGAAGGTAGAGACTGGCATCAGTTGGCACCTTGTATCAGATGTTTTTTCGCAAGCAACCTCTCCAAACCTCCCCTTGGCAGGGGAGACTTAAAGTCTTCCCCCCTGTCAAGGGGGGATTGAGGGGGGTTGATTTCAGGTATTACCTGCTACTGGTGATTTTCTTGCGCTGCTTCAAACGCTTGCTCAAAGCAGGCTGGGAAATGCCCAGCAACCTGGCGGCAAGGGTCTGATTGTTACCGGAGCGCACCAGCGCCTCTGAAACCAGTTGTTCGATCGCCTCCTGAATAGTGGGAAACTGCGTGCATTGCTCAAAACAGTTGTGCGCACTGCCCGCCTCGACGCTTTTCCGCAGGGGATTTTTCCCCGCGGGACCAAGCACCTTTTCAAAGGCCGCAACGGTCAGAACCTTTGATTTACCGGCACTGACGGCATCGTAGAGCAGTGATTTCAATTCGCGGACATTTCCGGGGAAGGAATAATTGGCCAGCCGCAGGAAAACTTCCCGCGACACGACCGGCTTCCTGATCCGGAGCTGCCGCGCAACCTCATCCAGGAAATGGTCGATCAGAATCGGCAGGTCACCCAGGCGCTCCCGCAACGGGGGAATACACACATGGTGAATATTCAGCCGGTAATACAAGTCCTTGCGAAATGTTCCGGCCGCCTGCCGGGCCAGCAGATCCTGGTTGGTGGCCACGACGATGCGGGCGTTCAGGCGTTTCGGCCGGTCGCTGCCCAGGGGAATATATTCTCCTTCCTGCAGCAGCCGCAGCAATTTGAGCTGGGAAACCTGGCTGAGATCTCCTATTTCGTCGAGAAACAGGGTGCCGCCGGAGGCATTTTCAACCAGGCCCATTCTGACCTCGTTCGCCCCGGTAAAAGCCCCCTTGACGTGACCGAACAGGGTGTCGGCAAAGATGGTATCATCGAGACCGGCCACGTTGACCGGCACCAGGGGACCGCTGCACTGGCCGCAAAGATGAATCGCCCGGGCGAACAATTCCTTGCCGACCCCGCTTTCTCCGGTGACAAGTATCGGCTGATTGCTCTTGGTTACCAGTTCCAGGTACTTGAAGATAGCCAGCATCGCCGGGTCCTGCGTGACAATTGCCTGGAACGCTTCAGGACAGTGCAAGGTGTCGCTGAGGAACTGCGTGCTCAGCTCAAGATTTTCCCGCTGGAGCTCGAGCATTTTAATGGTGCGAAGAACGCCGTTGACGAGACGCTTTTCTTCGTCAGTCTTGACGAAATAATCAAACGCACCGAGCTTCATACAATTTATTGCGGTCTCCAGCTGGTTCATGCCGCTCAGGATGATCACCGGAATATCGGGGTACTCTTCGGCGATCAGCGGCAGCAGCTCTTCACCGGAAAGGTGGGGCATGGTGAGGTCGAGCAGCACGATGCCGACCTCCCCGGTTGCAAGAATGTCCATGACCTGCCGGCTGTCGAGGCACTTGACACAATTATTGATACCGGCGGACCGTTCCAGAATAATGCCGAGACTGCGCAACCAGGGGGCCTCATCATCGACCAGAAGGATTTTGTAGGAAGGATAGAGAGGGGTTTCTTGCATAGGGTTTACCTTTCCTGCAGCGCAGGCAAAGCCAATCTGACTGTCGTTCCGTTTCCATAGTCACTGGTAAAGGAAAGGCTGCCGCCATGACCGGTGACGATTCGCTCCGAGAGGGATAGTCCGAGCCCGGTACCGCCCTGCTCCCGTTTCGTGGTAAAAAAAGGCGAGGTAAGATGGCTGACATGTTCCGGCCTGATCCCGATCCCTTCGTCGCGCACCAGCAACTCCAGCATGCCGCTCTGTTCATCAAACGAAGTCTGCACGGAAATCCCTTGAGACGTATCCTCGAGAGCCTGGCAGGCGTTCAGCAGCAGGTTCACGACAACCTGTTCGATGCGCTGGCCGTTTCCTTTGAATTTCGGCAGGCTATCTCCATAACGGATGTTGAAGTTATGTGTCGACTCCCGCAACATCGTGCCGACCAGACGCAGGGATGTCTGCACCAGATCGTTCAGATCCAGTGTCTCATCCAGGCCGGCATCATCCCGGCGGGCGAAATTTTTGAGATCATCAACGATGCGCTTGATGCGCCGGGAACAGCCGAGTAATTCCTCATACATTTCCGGAATCTCTTCTCGCATTTTCGAAAAGGGCAGCCCGCCGAAAGAAAAATCTCCCTGGTCACGATAGTGTTTTTCCAGGATCGGCTCCGCATCCCGGTAAGCCTCCATCAGCACCGGAAAATTCAGCAGAATCAGTCCATTGGGATTATTTATTTCATGGGCTATGCCGGCCAGGAGGAATCCGAGCGCCGCCATTTTTTCCGCCTGCAGAAGCTGTTGCTGGCCAAGCTGGGCCATGGCCTGCGCTTCGGCAAGATGCTGATTGCTTTCGGTCAGTTCTTCCACGCGCGCGGCAAGCGCGGACTGCAGCCCGAGCACCCGCTGTCCGACCTTGATTCTGGCAAGCAGTTCATCGGCGCTGAACGGTTTGACGATATAGTCATCGGCGCCGGAAGCCAGACCGGAAACCACATCCTCCTGGTAGCCCTTACAGGTCAGGAGAATCAGATAGGGCTGCGAGTCACCGGCGGAGGCGCGGAGAGTTCGGCAGATATCGACCCCGTCCAGACCGGGCATCATCCAGTCGAGAATGGCCAGCTTTGGCGCATCAGCGGCCTGCAGGGCGCGTAAGGCCTCGCTCCCGTCAGCACAACAGAGCACCTCGAAGCCCTTTTTTTCCAATATTGCCAAAAGGATGCGGCGGGTCGTCTGATCATCATCCGCAATGAGTATTTTCATAGCCACCTGAGGTATTTCTTTGTGCATTCCGGGCCATATTGTAACGTTCTTGATTGAATCCGTCCATTGCTAAGTAAAAGTGACTCCGCAAAGACGGCCCCGGAATGCAGCCCCCCGAACGTATGGCTTCTCATCAGAAAAAAATTGACGCGCGAACCGGTTTCGGCTAGAATAGGCGGTATGCTGTTAACACTGAGAACGACTGAATGCAGGAGACCATCACCATGATCAGGCCCATCGATACTTCATTCACCAAGGTCCTCCCCCTCTCCAGCGATGAAGCGCTGCGGCGGCGCTTCATGATCCTCGACGAAACAATCGAGGCGAATATGCGCTTCGGCTTGCTGCTGGAGATCCTCGACAAGGTGGCGGAAGAAACCGCCCTCTGCTATGTCAACCGGTTCTTTCCCGAGGCCCGGGTGGTTACGGCCGCCATCGACAATATCGTGATCCGCCATGTTACGGATATGTCGCGGGATGTGCACTTCAATGCGCGCATCAATCATGTGGGCCGCTCCTCCCTGGAAATCGGCATCCGGGTCGAACAACCCGGCGACCCGGCATGTCATATCGCCTCCTGCTATTTCACCATGGTGGCCCGTTCGGGTGTCGGCGAAGGTGCAACCAGCGTCGTCCTGCCCGGCTTGGAGTATTCTGAGGAAATCGAGAAGCAGCGCGCGGCCAAGGCACTGAAGCGCAGGGAGGAATACAAACAGCAGCAGGCGCTGCTGCGCGAACCGCCCAGCCGGGATGAATTCGAAATGCTCACGGAGCTGCATGCCGCCCAGGATGACCCCGATTTCAAAGGTTTGCTGGCCGGACAGCTCACCGCAGGCGCCTGGGAACGTATGTACCCGGAGCAGGAAAACGTTCCGAAAAAAATATTCGGCGGCTATCTCATCCGGCGCGCCTACGAACTGTCCTCCATTTGCTGCGAGCAGATTGCCCCCAACCGGCCGATTCCCGCGGCTGTCAACCGGATCAACTTTTTCCACCCGGTACGCATGGGCGACAAGCTTCATTACACCACGCGGGTTGTCTATACCAGCGGCAGCCTGATTTGCGTCGAAGCCAACATCGAACGCATCAGCCGCGACCGGACCACCAAATCGCTTTCCAACTCCTGCCTGTTCACCTTTGTCAACGTCGATGACCAGCTGCAGCCCCAGCCGGTTCCCCAGGTCTATCCGACCAATTACGGTGAAGACGCCCGCTATCTGGCCGCCCATCGCAGTTGCCAGGCCCTGAGCAACCATCGTCAGCTGCCAGGACCGGTCAGCAAAAAAGAATAATACCAATCCCAGATCAAGGATGATCTCGAGGCGGCGAGGCGAGCGGCCGATGGCGAGCCAAGCAGAGAGGGCCTTGCTCCGGAACTGGAATTATCCGGAAACTGACAAAGCCTGCATTCCACCAGCAGCCTGTTTGGACGCGTGCTCATTCATTGAATTAACCGATTTAACAGCTATACTTACTCGAACGTACTTCTACGGAAAAACTGCCGGAAAGCTAGAAGAGACAAGGAGTTCCCATGAAACTGTCATTTCACGGAGCTGATCAGGATGTAACCGGCTCCTGTCACATGATTGAATGCGCAGGAAAGAGGATCCTCATCGACTGCGGGCTTTTCCAGGGAGGGCGCGACCTTTACGACGAAAACGCGGAACCTTTCGGTTTCGACCCCGCCAGCATCGACTTCCTGCTGCTCACCCATGCCCACCTTGACCACTGCGGGCGCCTGCCGCTCCTGGTCAAAAAAGGGTTCAGAGGCGAAATCCTCACCACTGCAGCATCGCGGGAACTGGCCCGGCTGGTGATGCTGGATTCCGGGCATCTGCAGGAAGAGGACGCCCGGAACAAGGCGCGCCATAACGCCCGGAGAGGTAACCGCAAGGAGGACATCGTCCCCCTGTACACGGAAATTGATGCACTGAACACTCTCGACTATTTCGGCAGAAAAGCGCTCTACGACATCCCTCTGGATCTGGCTCCCGGGCTGCGTGCCACATTTATCGATGCCGGCCATATCCTTGGCTCTGCGTGCATCCATCTGGAAATGATGGAAAACGGCCGCCGGCGGTCAGTGCTGTTCTCCGGCGATCTGGGCAACAGTAACAGGCCGATTTTGCGGGACCCGACCGTACCGCCCAAAGCCGATGTCGTGGTGATGGAAACCACGTACGGGGACCGCCGGCACAAGCCTGTTGACCAGTCGGTCGAAGAACTGTACCGGGCCATTTCCGAAACTTTCAGCCGTGGCGGCAATGTCATCATCCCGACCTTTGCGCTGGAACGGGCGCAGGAAATCCTCTATTTCCTCCGTGAGGGGGTGGAAAAAAGCCGGTTGCCCCGCTCGATGCAGGTTTTCCTCGACTCGCCGATGGCAATCTCCGCCACCTCAATCTTCCAACGCCATCCGGAGTGTTATGATGAGGAGACCGCAAAGATTTTCAACAAGGGGGACGATCCCTTAAGCCTTCCCGGACTGCACTTCACGCGCGACACCCAGGATTCCATCGCCATAAACCGCATTAACGGCGGCGCGGTGATCATGGCCGGTTCGGGCATGTGCACCGGCGGGCGCATACGGCATCACCTCAAGCATAACCTTTGGCGAGAGGATTCGAGTATTGTGTTTGTCGGCTATGCAGCCCACGGTACCCTTGCCCGCACGATTATTGACGGTGCCGGACATGTGCACCTCTATGGCGATGAGATTCCGGTAGCCGCGGCAATTCATACCATCAACGGTTTTTCCGCGCACGCCGACCAGGCGGAACTTCTTGCCTGGCAACGTAAAACCGGAAACCCGGAGCGAACTTTTCTTGTTCACGGCGAACAGGAGACAATGCGCAGCTTCGCGAAGTTGCTGGACAACACCCGGGTGGAAATGCCCGTACCTCACCAAACCTTCGAGTTGTAAGGCAGACCCAGCCGCATAACCAGAAAACCGGGATAAACCCAACCACCCCCCAGCTCCTTTAGGCCCTTTGGGTCCTCCTTACTTACCAAGGAGGGGAGATTACCGTCCGAACCTCTCCTATTGCAGGAGGGGTTCGGGCTGATAAGGCGTCAGAGGCCTATCGGCATGACAACCAACGGCAGCTGGTCGCCATCCGCAACCCGGGATGGCGACCAGCTGCCGTTTTCTGTGCAAAAGGGAGCCGTCCTTTGATCATTGCGAAAAGATCAGGACACTGTAGGGACCAATGGCCAGCCCGGCGTGGAAAGGAAGGCCGTCGCAGTCACCCGGCTCAGCGTCAACAGCGCTGCTTGGATGATTCTGAAAGTCGTCGCTGTACCCCTGCCAATCGCTGTTTAACCTCAGTTTCCAGGTCCCCGCGGCCGGGAAACCGATTCGATAATCATCCTGCGTCTCGTGCAGAAAATTGGCAACGACCACGACATCGTCCGCCGGACCGCCCCTGTCCCAACGATGGAAGGCGATAACCTTGCGTTCGTCATTCAGGTGATAAACCTGGGTGAACTGCCCACAGAGGCCGCGTGTGAAGCCGTCGCGGTTAAGGCGCAGCCGGATGAGGTCGTGGTAGAGCCGAACGATGCCATGGAACTCGGTCCGCTGGTCCCAATCGACCGGGACCGTATCGCGGAACCATGCGCCCTCGAGAAATTCCTGGCCCTGAAAGAGCATGGGAATGCCGGGGGCGGTGAACAACATGGCCGCAGCCAACGTCGAACGTTTCCGTGCATACCAGCCCGTAGGGTCATCCTGGCTGATTTCATGAGGCACCCGCGCCTTGCCGTTCGCCACCTCGTCGTGTGATTCGCTGTAGATGACCCGGTCGAAAGCGTCATCGTTGTAACGGTAGCAGATGGCGTCGCGGATTGCGGCCAGCGAGCGATGCTCGTCCCGGGGGGTGATCACCGCCTGGCGGATGGGGTGAACGAACATGGCATCCCACTGCGAACCGAACCCGGCTCCCCCGGCGCCAACGTCCTTGGTGAGCCACCTGTTACTCTGCAGGTCCTCGGCAATGGTGATCCGGCCGGGAAATTTCCGGGAAACCTGGCTGTTGATCCATTGGAGCAGGCTCCAGCCTTCCGGCAGGTCCCGGTTGCGGCTGCCGTCCACCGTGTGAATATATTGGGTACAGTCGAAGCGAAGGCCGTCAACGTGGTATTCCGCCAGCCACATCATGACGTTATCGAGGAGGTATTGACGGACCTCGCCGCGGCCGTAATCGGGCCGGGTTTCTCCCCACGGCGTGATGGCGCGGTCATCATTGAAGAAATAGATGCCACCGCGACCGTTCTCGGACCAGCCGTCGAACTGCCACAGGTCGAGGTCGCTGGGCCCCAGGTGATTGTACACGACGTCCAGAATGACGGCGATGCCCCGCTGATGGGCGCGCTTGACGAACTGTTTGAACGCCAAGGGTCCGCCATAGGAATGCTCCACCGAGAAGATATGGGCAGGGTTGTAGCCCCATGACCGGTCTCCCGCAAACTCGCCCACCGGCATGATCTGAATCGCATTCACTCCAAGTTTTTTCAAATGTCCGAGACGCGCGGACACCGTGACAAATTTGCCCGGAAGGCTGTCGTCCTCCTGGTCATTGAACGTGCCGACATGCAGTTCGTAGATGACAAGCTCGTTCCACGGCGCAAGCTGGAAATCATCACCTTGCCAATCGAAGTCCGGATCGTGAACGATGGCGTTGCCGATCGAATTGGTCACCGCACGGGCGTATGGGTCGATGCGCTTGAAATCGCCCTGCTCCGTGGTCAGGAGAAACTTGTACTCATCGCCAACCTGAGCTTCGGCTACATCAGCATACCAGGTGCCATTCTCCTCGGCTTGCAGAGGATGTTTTTCGCCATCCCAGCCGTTGAACGACCCGATGACGGAGACCCGCTGTGCATGGGGCGCCCAGACGCGGAAGGCAACTCCCCCCGCATGAGGGATAGCCCCCATGCCTTTGATCTTTGCATCACCTTTCATGATCAGATCCTCCGCGGCGCATTTCCGGCAGGCTCCTGGCTGCCTGCTGCGTCATCACTACCGCATTTCGGCTGATCCGGAAGCAGCCGCAAATGGTTGTGGATTATTCAGAGCCTTGAAATAACGTTTGCGGGTAGACAGATTGAGCCCGGCGTATACCTGGCAGCCGAACAGGGTTCGTTTCCAGGGGCTCATGCCGAAGAAGCGTTTTGTTATTGCCCCGATGGAATAGGCTTGCCTGTTCAAGCGGGCGAAACCGTTGACCAGCTCGTCGGCGGTCATGCCGGTTGGTTGATAGAGGAGCGTATCCGGCGGATAGCCCTTGAGCCACCAGTCACGGTCGAACAACCTGCCCTCCTGTAATAGACGGGTGTATAAACGTGTCCCCGGATAGGGAGTGAGAATCCTTAACTGGACACAATCCATGCGACTCTTCATGACAAACTCCAAGGTCTGCTCGAACACATCCTTGTTTTCGAAATCAAAGCCAAAAACAAAGCAGCCCAGGATACCGAAACCTTCAGCATGGAATCGATGCATCGCCTCATAAAAATCGATCTTCAGGTTCTTTATTTTATTCACTTCATGCTGCGTTTCACTCTGTACCGATTCGAAGCCGATCAACAGCCCCAGGCACCCGGCGCGTTTCATCAATGCCAGCAGTTCCGGATCTTCCGCCAGCGACACGGTGCCTTGCGCCAGCCAACGCCGCCGCAGCGGTATCATTTCCGTAAAGAGCTGTTTCGCCGCCTTCCGGTCCAGTCCAAGGGCGTCATCGACGAAGAACAGGTGCGGGGAATCAATAGCCTCTATTTCGGCAATCACCTCCGCGACCGGCCTGACGCGATATTTCTGCCCCAGTGTCTGGCCGATGCAGCAGAATTCGCAATCGTTCGGACAGCCGCGGGAGGTCTCGACACCGATCGGGACAGGAATATACCCTTTGCCCTTGGCTTCGGCGAAGAGCTCCCGCCGTGGTATCGGCAGACCCTGAAGACAGGTGGTTGTCCCGGCCCGATAGATTCTTTGCAGCTGTCCCGAGGCGGCATCCGCAACAAGGTGCGGCCAAAGGCCCTCCGCCTCTCCGACGACGACGGCGTCGGCATGCTCCAGGGCTTCCTCCGGCAACACCGTCGGGTGAATCCCGCCCATCACCACCTTCACACCTTTCCGGCGATAGGCGTCACCGATCTGATAGGCTCGCAGGCAAAGCTCGGTCAGGACGGTGATGCCCACCAGGTCCACTTCCTCATTGATGTCATCCGGAGCAAAGGCTTCTTCGACAAGGGTAATCGTATGGCCGGGCGGAGTGAGCGCCGCCAACAGCGGTAGATTAACCCGCTGCAGTTTGAAGGGGCTGGCTAGCGTGCTTTCAGAAAAATCATGGGGTGCTATCAGTTTAATTTTCACAATCATTGCTCCCCGTGCCGACAGGTCTCGAAACGCCCCAGTCCGCAGCCGCTGGTGAAGAAATACTCTTCACCACGTAATCGCCGAATCCATGCAGCGAGCCGCTCATATAGGGGCGCTCGCTGTTATCCTCTGCCGTTAAGGCAAAAATTGATTTTTCGTAGGTACGCACCCGCAAAGACAGCGGCACCTCCATCAGGTCGA
This sequence comes from Deltaproteobacteria bacterium, assembly GCA_009668975.1. Taxonomy (GTDB): domain Bacteria; phylum Desulfobacterota; class Desulfuromonadia; order Geobacterales; family Geobacteraceae; genus RPRC01. Next base: position 103,267 of record SBEG01000006.1, read on the forward strand.
GAAGTGTCGCAAAATTGTTGAGATGGGAAACCCTGATGCCGGGACCGATGCCGTCCAGGAGCGCTTGTTTGCCATACTTTTCCCCTGACACGATGAATTCGGGCACATCGACGATCTCCGGATCAGGTTTCATATGGGTATACGCCTGACCGTGCTCGGACAGCGTCTGGCCATGGTCCGAGGTGTAGAGAACGGCATAGTTCTTATGTGTCGTTCCGGTAACCAGTTCCCGGAAAAACTCATCCACCTGAAAGCGGATCCCGTTGTCATAGGTATTGACCAGCTTTTCACGTCCGGCCTCGCTGGGGTCAATGGCTTGCAAAGCCTTCATAACCGGCTGCCAGACCACGGAAGCAGGGTCGTCCGGATAACTGCTGCGATAATGGAAATGAAGGCCCCGCTTGTTGACGAGAATGAAATAGCCGCTGTTTTTGTTCAGAAGATTGCTGATGATGCGGGCCACGCCCAAATCCTTCGTGGTTTCCAGATCGATGTTGAGGTCCTTGAACGTTTTGTCGTTCATCCAGCGGTCCAGGCCTCTCACGGGACCATCTCCGGCCGCTTTCAGCAGCGAATACAGGTAAATCTGATTGACGTCGATGTAGAGCGTCTCGTAGCCCATTTTTTTTGCGTAGTCAAAAATGGTCGGGTTCTTTCCGGTTCGAAAGTCCTGGTCGGGAAAGGTGTTGTGACCGGTAAGCAGGTAAGCATTGCTGACGTGGGAAAAGGAACTTGCCGCGACACAAATGCCGAGATTTTTGAGCAGCCCCCTCTCTTCGAGGGATTGCAGGAAAGGTGTCGTGGCGCGCGGGTAGCCATTCAGGCTCAGATTGCTGCCGCGCACCGACTCATCGATGACATAGATAAGGCTGTCGAGCGGCCGCGGGGAAGGACTTACGTCCGGCAGGACGTCCCGCGGCCCATGATAGGTGTGGTGATATTCAAACCTGCAGCACAGTGCCGCCCGAAGGAAGGAAGTCAGGGGATGCAGGTGAAAGCTGCGCTCCGGCACGCGGCGGAAAAGGAGGTAATTCGAAGCAACGAGGTACAGCGCCGGCAGCAGGCTGAGGGTGAGGGTCTCCCGGAAGGTGGTCGCAGAGGGGGCAAAAAGCAGCAGCGACAGAACGAGAACGTAGGGGAGCGCATAGAAAAAGACCCGCGGTGTGAAGAAACTCAAGATGGCTTCCACCCGATGGTTTCCGCTTACGGTAAGGGCAAGGAACAGGTCGGTGGCGGTCATGAACTGGTTCAGCGTCAGCCAATAGGACAATTGGACGATGACCAGAAATACAGCAAACAGGAGGACCGCTACCCGGAGAGGCCACGGCAGGAGGGTAACGAGATAGAAAAGCGCCGCCACCTGCAGGAAGACCAGCGCAAAGAGCCCCAGGAATCTCATACTGCCGGCGACCGTTCGTAATGCCAGCAGAGCACGGTACTCGCGGTGCCGCAAAACGGAATCTGCGAGTACCGAGAGCAGAGCTGCAACCAGAGCGCTGGCGGCACGGGGATGGGGAGTTTGATGGAATGCGTCAGGCAGGAACATTTCGCTCACGTACTCTCTTCCCATTTGGTGGCCAGTATGCCGAGGATAAAGACCACGGAAGCAAAAACACCGATGATCGCGGCATTACGCAGAGCGTCCAGGTTGTCTTGAAACACCATCGCTGCCCGGAGTCCCTCGTTCACGTAATAAAGCGGGAGCATCTTCGCAATCGTCTGCAGGAACCCCGGCATCAACTCGATCGGGAAAAAGCTCCCCGAGAGGAACATCATCGGAAAACTGATGGCGTTTGCCGCGGCAGCGGCGCTCTGCGCCTCCCTGGCGAAACGGGTGAGGATCATCCCGATCCCGACGAAGGCGAAGACGTTCAGCAAAATGAAGGCAGGGAGCCAGGCATTGATATGCAGGTTGGCGTCAAAAACGGCATAGCTCACCAGCAGCATCGCAGTCGTGGATATGACCGCGAGGATGTACTGGTAGAGGATATCCGAAAGGATCCAATCAATACGGGTGATGGGCGTCGTGGACAGCTTCCTGATGATGCCCTTCTGCCGCAGCTCCGTGTTCACGTTCACCGTGCCGAACAGGCTCAGAGTCATCACCGCCATCGCGATAATTCCGGGAATGAAAAACTCGATAAACCGGTATTTCCTGGTGAGGATCGATTTCTTGACCGATTTGATGAACGGCGGTATCCCGGCCAGTTCCTGATTTACCCCGGCGAGTACCCCGTTCAGGATATCTATCTTCGTGCCCACCGAAGAGGAGCTGGGGTCGTAGACATAGGTGACGGTGGCGGAAGCTTTGTAGTCATTGAAAAACTTCCTCCGCTGGAGTGATTTTTCCAGCCCCTTGGGAATGACCAGGACCACGGTCACCCCATGGTCCCTGACATACTGCACGGGGTTGGCGGCAGGATCGACCCTGGTTATCTTGAACTTTCCGTTGACTTCAAGGGCCTCGATTGAGTCTTTGGATGCTTTCGACTGATCGAGATCCTGCACGGCAAGGTGGAAGTTCACGTTGTCCTGGCTCATGAAGATCGTGCCGAAAACAAGGATCAGGATGATCGGGAACGCCAGCGTGAAGAACATGGTTGTTTTCTCGCGATACACGCTCATGAGTTTCACGAAGAGATTTGCACCAACGACGCGCAGTTTCATTTCGCCCCCCCTTCCCCGGCAGTATCATAGTGGAGGGCCTCTCCGGTGAGCTTCAGGAAAACCTCTTCAAGGTTTGGTTTCCTGACGTCCAGGCCGAGGTACAAAGCCCCGGCATCCTTGAGGGCGCTCAGTATCTTCTGTACATCCTCCGTGTGCTCCACCCTGATGCGGATGTTTTTATCATCGGTAAGAACAGGTTCGAAGCCGATCTTCCGGACGGTTTCAAAGACTATCTCATCGACGGACTGAAGCGTGAGAATCTGGTATTTCGCGTTTTCTTCGATGAGTTCTGCGGGCGAGCCCATCGCGATGATCTTCCCCTTGGAAATGATCGCGACCGTGTCCGCAAGAAGTTCCGCCTCCTCCATGTAGTGCGTGGTAAGAAACACCGTCTTCCCCTCTTTCTTCAGGCCCTGCAGGACTTGCCATACCTCGTGTCGTGCGCGAGGGTCGAGCCCTGTCGTCGGCTCGTCGAGGAACACAACCTCGGGGTTGTTCACGAGAGCAATCGCGATGCCAAGACGCTGCTTCAACCCTCCGGAGAGGCTCTTGTACTGCTCTTTGGCCTTGTCCGTGAGATTCACAAGCTCTATCAGGCCGTCAATGTCGGGGTGATTGCCGCAGTAAAGCCGCGAGTAGTACTGCAGGGTCTCTTTGACCGTTATCCGCTCAAAGGAGCTGAACCCCTGCGGGAGGACGCCGATGCGGCTGACGATCTCGTGCTTTTTTTTCGTAACATCCATGCCAAGCAGGGTCACGCTGCCGGAAGTGGCCTTGCGAATGGTATTGATGATCTCCACGGTTGTGGACTTGCCGGCGCCATTCGGGCCCAGCAGGGCAAACACCTCGCCTTTGCCGACGGCAAACGATATATCGTCCACCGCCAGCAACTCCCCATAGCGCTTCGTCAGGTTTTCCACTTTGATTGCGAGTTCGGTTTCTCTGGTCATGAATCTCCATTTCTCCTGTATGACGTTGGCAGTCAAGGCTGAACTTCAGAGGAGCTGAGTATAATAGTACGCGTAATATCACGGATAACAACTACGCCGGACTCAATGATTTCGCACATCGGTTATTTCAGCGATGCAGAGTCGTCACTGCTGAACGGAGATAATTTTTCCTATGCCGGAGGGAAAAGATTGAGGACTTTCATATATGGCGGTTATGTTGGATATAACAGAAACCTCCGACGGCTTTTTCTTGCCACCGGTCTCTCTCAGCCAATTTTTACCCGTCAAATCGGACCGTTACAGCTGCAACAGCTATTGGCACTGCCCGGCACACAAAATGCAATTATTATACCCAGCAGAGCATGAACACAGAGTGCGCACTCTGCGAAGATTGAGACAAAGAAAACAAAGGTGGTACAAAATGAACAGTTTAAGGGAAATCAAGACCGAAGCGAATATTATCAACACCTATCAATCCGAGGCGCGTGATCGTGAAATCTATAGAGCCTTCGCAGAAAAGGCCGGCTCTGAAGGGATACCCCGGGTTGCCAATATGTTCCGGGCCGCTACTGTTTCGAAAAATATTCTTGCCCATTCAGTGTTGAGTGCTTTACGCGAGATGTCTACGGCAACCTGCGATCTCACCATGGCCGGCGGATATCATCCCGCGCTGATAAAAGATAGTTCCGCCGAAAACCTGAAAGCAGCGATTGCCAACGTGACCTCAGAAACTGCCACGATGTTTCCCACGATGATCCGCGATGCGGAAAATGACGGCTGGAAGTTTGCAAAGCAGTGTTTCACGTATGCAGAGGCTGTCGACAAAGGGCACAACAAACTCTTCAGTCAGGCGTTGAACGATCTGGACACACCGGGAGCCAGCGACTACTTCGTTTGTGAGTCCTGCGGGAATGTCATAGATTCAAATCCGGTTGATTCCTGCACGGTCTGCGGTTCTGAGAAAAAAACATTCATGGCCGTCAGGTAAGATATATTCGTCTGCAGGACTGTTGCTGAGTTCGCAGCAGATGCAGCTTCGAAGACAACGCAGTGTAATCCTCCCCCTGGCAAGAACCTTTGCCGGGGTTTTTTCTGGCACGGGCAGTCCGGATCAAGGAGACCCCGGCAATGCCGCACCCTCACGGCAAAGCCCATACAGCAGGCCGGATCGGCTGGCTTCGCGCGGCGATACTTGGCAAAGATGACGGAACCATCTCGATGTCGAGACTATTCGCCGGTGTTGGCTGGAGGGTGCCGGAAAACTTCTTCGGGGCCTCCCGATAGGCCGGGTGATCTGCGGGCGAGACTGTTGGACCAAAAGCTCACCCCACCCGCTGGCCGTCATATATGGCTGTTATGTCAGATATGATGGATTCCGCTATCGCTTTCTCCGCCCGCCAGCACTTTCTCATGCCACTTCCACACGTATAATCAGCCCCTTGCAGGTGCGCGCCACGTTGGTCAACATTGGCACGTTCGTTGCGTTTATCTTAGTAACAGAACATGATGGCCGGCATACCCTTCACAAATGTCGGGCAGGCGTAAAAGGGCGGAAGGGAGAGGAGGATCGGATGCGCACGAACGCAGATAGAAACTGGCTGGAAGAAGCGCTGATGAGATTGCCGATGATGCGGCCCGGCACACTCGTGGTATCTTCAGAGGGAATAGGCGTGTTCATGGGCTTTCTGGCGGGCAGTGAGAACACCTACGGGGTGAAGCGGGGCACACGGGTCCTCCTGGAAACCTGTCCTTCCTTGAGAATTGACCGCTGAAACGGGACACGTCTGATGAATGATTAGAGTACATCACCCGTTGCGGCTCGAGGCAATGAGGCGGGGAGAGGCTTTCGATGCAGCCTGCGCTGCCAAGAGTGTTGGAACCACCTGACGATAAAATCTTCATCTGTTGCTATTCCTCTTTGGCGGAACACTAGGAATACTGGTATACTTGCTGCCATGAAAAAGTTCAAAAAATCAGTACCCTGCTCTACAGGGCACGACGGACCCTCCCCTGCAGCCGCCACGCAGCAGCAGCGGGACTTTATTTTCCCCATTGTCGGCATCGGCGCCTCGGCAGGCGGGCTGGAAGCGCTGGAACAATTCCTGCGGCAGGTACCGGAAAAAAGCGGCATGGCTTTTGTCGTTATCCAGCACCTGGACCCGACGCACAAGGGGGTCATGCCCGAACTGCTCCAGCGAGCGACAGCCATGGAGGTCGTGCAGGTCCGGGACCGGATGCAGGTCAAGCCGGACTGCGTCTACGTGATCCCCCCCAACAAAGACATGTCCATCCTGCATGGCGTGCTGCACCTGTTTGAACCGGCAGAGGCCAGGGGACTGCGGCTGCCCATCGACTTCTTCCTCCGTTCCCTGGCCCAGGACATGCAGGAGCGCAGCATCGGCGTCATCCTCTCCGGCATGGGCTCGGACGGCACCCTGGGACTGCGGGCCATCAAGGAAAAGGCCGGTCTGGCGCTGGCACAGGAACCGGGCTCGGCCAAATTCGACAGTATGCCCCGGAGCGCCATCGATGCCGGTCTGGCCGACCTGGTAGCCCCGGCGGAGCAGCTGCCCGGCCGGATCATCGACTATCTCCGGCACACCATCATCTACTCCAAAACCGATGTCACCCTGGAGGAGAAAGACCGGAGCGCCCTGGAGAAGGCCTTGATTCTGCTGCGGTCCAAGACCGGGCACGACTTTTCGATGTACAAGAGGAACACCATCTACCGCCGGATCGAACGGCGCATGAGCATCCACCAGATCGACAAGATCTCCGCCTATGTCCGCTATCTGCAGGAAAATTCCCAGGAAGTGGAACTGCTCTTCAAAGAACTCCTGATCGGGGTGACGAGTTTTTTCCGCGACCCCGAGGCCTGGGAACTGCTGCAGGAAGAGGCGCTTCCCGGACTGCTGGCAGGCCGCCCGTCAGGCGGAGTGCTGCGGGCCTGGTCGGCAGGTTGCTCGTCCGGGGAGGAGGCCTATTCGCTGGCCATCGTCTTCAAGGAAACCCTGGAAAAGCTCAAGCCCGCTGAAAATTTCACGCTGCAGATTTTTGCCACCGACCTGGATGATGATGCCGTCATCAGGGCACGCCAGGGAAGCTATCCGGCAAACATCGCCGCCGACGTGTCAGCCAAGCGGCTGAGCCGCTTTTTTATCCAGGAAGAGCATGGCTACCGGGTCGGCAAGGAGATCCGGGAGATGGTCACGTTTGCCACGCAAAACATCATCATGGACCCTCCCTTTACCAGACTGGATATTCTTATCTGCCGGAACCTGCTTATCTATCTGACGCCGGAACTGCAGAAGAAACTTCTGCCGCTGTTTCACTACAGTCTCAACACGGGCGGCGTCCTGTTTCTCGGAAGTTCGGAGTCCACCGGCGCCTTCAGCGATCTTTTTTCGCCGCTGAACATCAAGTCGAGACTGTTCCTGCGGAGAGACTCAGTGCTTCGCGCAGAACTGCCGGCGTTCCCGGCCGCATTCAGCCCCGTCCCTGCGGGAGTTCCAAAGGAGTTCATGATGTTGAAACCGGCTGTTAACCTGCAGTCGCTCGCGGACCAACTGCTCCTGCAGCACTTTTCCCCTCCTGCCGTTCTGGTGAACGACAAGGGAGACATCCTTTATATCAGCGGCCGGACCGGCAAATATCTCGAACCGGCAGCCGGCAAGGCCAACTGGAATATTTTCGCCATGGCCCGTGAAGGGCTCCGCTTCGAACTGGGCAGCGCCTTCCAGAAGGCGCTCCGGCAAAAAGAGCCGATTACCGTCAGAGGTCTCAAGGTCGACAGCAACGGCGGCACGCAGACCGTTGACCTGACCGTCCAGGCGATCGCAGAACCGGAGGCGCTGCGCGGCATGGTGATGATTGTCTTTACCGACACGGCGCCCCTTCCTGAAAAGAAGACCCCGCGCCGCGGCAAAGCCGGAGCGGCGGACAGCACCCGGTTTTTTGAACTGGAGCAGGAACTTCAGCGCAACCGCGAAGAACTTCAGACAACCCGTGAAGAAATGCAATCCTCTCAGGAAGAACTGAAATCCGCCAACGAGGAACTGCAGTCCACCAACGAAGAGCTGCAATCCACCAATGAGGAACTGACCACCTCCCGGGAAGAAATGCAGTCGCTGAACGAAGAACTGCAGACGGTCAATGCCGAACAGCAATCCAAAATGGACGAACTTGCGCGGTCGAACAACGATATGAGGAACCTGCTCAACAGCACGGAAATTGTCACCGTGTTCCTGGACAACGAACTCCATGTGCGGCGCTTCACCACCGGTGCGAACAAACTCTTCAAGCTTATCCCGGGCGATGTTGGTCGGCCGCTCAGCGACATCGCCAGCGACCTGCTCTATCCCGGGATGACGGAAGAAGCACAGGAGGTGCTGCGCACCCTGGTCTTTACCGAAAAACAGGTCGCGACCACCGACGGGAGATGGTTTACGGTACGCATCATGCCTTACCGCACCATGGATGACGTAATCGGCGGCGTGGTGATCACCTTTGCGGATATCACTGCTGCCAAGAGGCTCGAGACGGAACTGAGAGACGAGATCGCCAGACTTAAAAAAAAGTATGAAGGATGAAGTTTGAAAGATAATGGCTGAAGACTGATTCGGTTCTCATTTCATCCTTCATCCTTCATCCTTCATCCTTCTGAATTTACCCCGATATTGTGGACAGTCCAAAAAGCTGCTACAAAAGAGCAAGGAGGGCTGTCATGGTATCAAGGAGAAGACGTTACACCCGCGAGTTCAAGATCGAAACGGTCAAACTGATTACTGATGGCGACAACAGCGTTACACAGATTGCTGCTGACATGGAGATCCACCCCAATACACTGTATAAATGGATCCGACTTTACTCCGAAAAGCCACAGGAAGCGTTTCCCGGCTCGGGGCATCTGAACTCCGAGGCTGAGCAAATCCGCCAGCTCAAACGCGAGAATGAGCGGCTCAAAATGGAGCGTGACATCTTAAAAAAAGCAATGGCCATCTTTTCGAAAGACCCGAACTGATCTTTCCGTTCATCTGTCATCTTCAGCCCGAGTTTCCGGTTTCGGTCATGTGCAGCGTTTTCCATGTCTCCAGGAGCGGCTATTATGCTTGGTTACGTAGGCCCGAAAGCCAGAGAAAGGAACAAGACAAAGCTTTGTCCCGGATGATCAAAGAGATTCACCAGGAAAGCAACGGCGAATATGGCAGTCCTAAGATTCACCAGGAACTGCGTCGTCGTGGCAAACGTCACGGGCGCAAACGGGTTGCCCGCCTGATGAGAAAAGATGGCCTAAAAGCCAAAACGGCACCTAAATTCAAGGCAACCACCAATTCGAAGCACAACTTGCCGGTGGCTGCCAACCTGCTTGACCGTGACTTCTCGCCAGCAGAGCCGAACAGGGCCTGGGTCGCGGATATCACCTACATATGGACGAACGAGGGGTGGCTGTACCTTGCAGTCGTCATTGACCTTTTTTCACGCGCTGTTGTTGGGTGGTCGATGTCGGAGCGCATGACACGCAACCTCGTCATGGATGCCTTTACTCTCGCTGTGCAACGACGTAATCCCCCACGGGGCCTGATTCACCATTCAGACCGGGGATCACAGTATGCAAGTGCTGATTTCCAGAGCCTGTTGGTCAGATACGGCGCAATTTGCAGCATGAGCCGCAAAGCCAACTGCTGGGACAATGCCCCAGCTGAGAGCTTTTTCGGGTTGTTGAAAAGAGCTCTCGTTTTTCACAGCGACTATCAAACCCGTGCCCAAGCACGGCAAAGCATTTTCAACTACATTGAGCGGTTCTATAACCGCAAGAGGATTCATTCTTCGCTGGGATATCGGACCCCATACGAGGTCGATCAACTTAAACTTGCAGCTTAACCGACTGTCCACGATTCCGGGGCAAATCCATTCATCCTTCATCCTTCATCCTTCATCCTTCATACTTCATCCTTCATCCTTCATCCTTCATCCTTAAACAAGAGGACCACCATGGGAAGCGACAATAGCAGAAACGGGGAAATTGAAGCTTCCGAGCTGCGCCGGCGTGCCGAACAGCGGCTGCGCGCCCAAATGTCGGAACTGTATCCAACCCTGGCCGAGCAGGAAACGCAGCGGCTTCTCCATGAATTGGAGGTCCACCAGATCGAACTGGAGATGCAGAATGAAGAACTTCTCCAGGCCAGGCAGGAATTGGAAACCTCCCTGGAAAAGTACACCGACCTGTACGATTTTGCCCCTGTGGGATACCTCACCCTCGACCTTGACGGGATTATCCGTGCCGCCAACCTCAGCGGCGCAAAACTCCTTGGAATCGAGCGTTCCCGGCTGCTTGGCCGGCGGTTCGGCCTTTTCGTGGCAGAAGCCGATCGCGCCGCCTTTAGCGGATTTCTCGGCAAAGTCTTCCGCGGCGAGGCCGAACAGTCCTGCGAGGTGGCCCTGCCGAAGGAGGAGAGGACCCAGGAGACCTTCATCCAGATCGAGGGGCAGGCCGCCGCCAGCGGGCAGGAGTGCCGCATTGCGCTGATCGACATCACCGCACGCAGACTGGCTGAGGTTGCCTTGCGCGAGAGCCAGGAGCGCCTGTACAAACTGGCGGAAATGGCTGTTGACGCCATTATCATGCTGGACGAAAACGGTGAGGTCACTTTCTGCAACACGGCAACGGAAAAGATTTTCGACTCCCCGGCTGCTGACATCATCGCCAAAAATTTTCACCAGCAATTTATGCCCGAACGGCTCCGTGACGAATCGGCGCGGGGTTTTGCGGGATTCAGAGAAAACGGCACAGGGCCGCTCATCGGCGCGACCACCGAAGTGACGGTGCTGCGGAAAGACGGAACGGAATTTCCGGTTGAGCTTTCCATTTCTACGGTACAGCTGAGGGGAAAATGGCACGCGATCGGGATAATGCGGGATATCTCCGAGCGCAAGAGCCTGGAAAGCCAGCTTCTGCAGGCACAGAAAATGGAAACGGTCGGGCTTCTGGCCGGGGGCATCGCCCACGACTTCAATAACATCCTGAGTGTAATTGTCGGATACGGATCGCTTTCGGAAATGAATCTGCAGGAAAACGACCCCCTGCTGGCTAACCTGAGACAGATACTTGCGGCAGCAGACAGGGGTGCGAATCTGACCAGGAGTCTGCTGAACTTCAGCCGCAAACACCTCATCAACCCGCTGCCGACGGATGTCAACGAGATCATCCGGAATGTGGACAAGTTTCTGGGCATGCTGATCGGCGAAGACGTCCGGCTCGAGACAGTCTGCCGGGAAAAAATCCTGCGGGTCAGCGCCGACAGCGGCCAGCTGGAACAGGTCCTGACAAACCTGGCCACCAATGCCCGGCATGCCATGCCGGACGGCGGCACTTTGTCGATAACCAGCGAAGCTTTTGTCATCGATCATGAATTCATCAAGGCACACGGCTTCGGCGAACCGGGTGACTATGCCCTCATTTTGGTATCCGACACCGGATTGGGAATGGATAAAAAGACGGTCAGGAGAATTTTCGAGCCTTTCTTTACCACCAAGACCCTGGGAAAAGGCACGGGACTTGGACTGTCGATTGCGTACAGCCTCATCAGGCAGCATAACGGCTTTATTGATGTCGCCAGCGAACCCGGCAAAGGGACGACTTTCCGGATATACCTGCCGTTGATCCATGACGAACAGACGCCGGCAGAGCAGGCGTTCGCCGTTCCGCCGCGGAAGGGGACGGAAACGATCCTGCTGGCAGAGGATGACGAGGCGGTACGGTCGCTTACTGACCAGGTCCTCACCGGGTTAGGCTACCGGGTGATCCCGGCGGTGGACGGGGAGGATGCGGTACGAAAATTCCTGACCCACAAGGACACGATCCAGCTGTTGCTGTTCGACCTGATCATGCCGAACAGGAACGGCAAAGAAGCCTACGACGAAATACGAAAGGTTTCGCCCGAGGCACGGATCCTCTTCATGAGCGGCTACACTGCCGACATTATCGAGGCAAAGGCCCTCGATGACGGTACGGAGATCATCTCGAAGCCCTTTTCGTCCACTGACCTGGCGAGAAAGGTGCGGGAAATCCTCGATATGAAACAGTCTCACTGTGCGTAGACAGCTCCTGGCCCGGGCAATCCCGGCTCCTGGACGGAACGAGGCCGCACCATGAAAAATGCAGACGACACGGCAGGAGAAACTTCTCAACTGCGCCGCCAAGCGGAAGAGCGGCTGAGCAAGGCCGAAGCGGAAATGTCCCGGCCTCTGACCGGGGAAGAGGCGCAGCGGCTTTACCATGAACTGCAGGTCCACCAGATCGAGCTGGAGATGCAGAATGCGGAACTCCGCCAATCCAGGAACGAGGTGGAGGAGGCCCTGGAAAAGTACACCGGCCTCTACGATTTCGCCCCGGTCGGCTATTTTACCCTCACCCGGGATACGGGTATCGTTGCCGTGAACCTCACCGGAGCCGGCCTGCTTGGGTCGGGGCGTTCCCGCCTCATCGGACGGCCCTTCGAGCTGTTCGTCGCCGAAGAGTCCCGGGCCTCCTTTACCGCCTTCCTCGGCAAGGTCTTTGCCGGCCAAATCAAACAAACCTGTGAGGTGGCGCTCCTGAAGGAGGGAAACAACAGACTTTTCGTGCAGATCGAGGCCCTTTCCGACACGCCGGGGAATGAGTGCCGCGCCGCGGTCATTGACATTACGGAACGCAGGCGTGCTGAAGATGCACTCGCCGAAAAGCGGCGGGAACTTGAAGAGCTCAACCGTACGCTGAAGTCGCGCATCGTTCAGGCGGTAGTCGAACTGCGCGAGAAGGATCAGATGCTGATCCTGCAGGACCGGCGGGCCGTCATGGGCGAGATGATCAATAATATCGCCCACCAGTGGCGGCAGCCGCTGAATTCGCTGGGCCTCTACATTCAGGAACTGCCGCTCGACATCAGCTCCGGCACATTCAGCGCCGAAACGGCAGAGATCTACGTCGACAAATGCATGCAGCTGATCACGCATATGTCGCAGACGATCGATGATTTCAGAAGTTTTTTCAGGTCTGACAAGAAAATAGTACCCTTTGGCGTCGCCCAGGTGATCCGACAGACGATTTCCATGGTCGAAAAGAGCTATCTGGACCAGCGGATACGCATTTCCTTCGCGACGGAAGGCGACCCGAGGGTCACCGGTTTCCCCAACGAATACGCCCAGGTGCTGCTGAATATCCTGATGAATGCCCGCGACGAGCTGGTCGGGCGTGATGTTGACGATGCCCTGATTTCAATCCACGCCGCTGAGAATGGCGGCAAATCAATCGTAACCATCGCCGATAACGCCGGCGGAATCGCCCCTGAGATTCTGGACAGGCTGTTTGATCCGTACTTTACCACCAAGGAACCGGACAAAGGGACCGGCGTCGGCCTCTTCATGTCGCAGACCATCATCGAAAAGAATATGGGCGGCAGACTGACTGTCCGCAATACCGGGAACGGAGCGGAATTCAGGATTGAGGTCTGATTCCAATCCCAGATCAAGGCCCTGTCTATTTTCAGAGTTTGGGAAACCGTATGCGACTGACCATCAATGAACCGGAAAGCGCGAAAAGCAGGACCAGCGGGTGCAGCGTGAAGCCGGCAATCACGACAGTTCCGAACCAGAGGGACTCGCGCAATGCGCCCTGTGAGGCCGCCGCGGCCAGTACCAGCACCAGCAGCAGCGAAGTTGGGATAGGCGTTCCCTCGAAGTACTTCACTTTGCCGCCCCCTTCGGACAACGCCTCGGCCGTTACGTTGTAGCGCGCCAATCGAGAAACTCCGCAGGCGACAAAACAGGTCAGGACAATGCGATCGTAGAAGCCCTGCATGCCGCAACCATAAGCAATCACGGCCGGGGCGACACCGAAGGAGATGATATCGGCCAGAGAGTCGAGCTCACGGCCGATTCCGGAAGTTTTCTGCCGCCACCGGGCAATCCGCCCATCCATGACATCGAAGAACAATGCGGCAAAGACCATCCCGCAGGCAAAATAGACGTGCCGGACATCTGAGGTTTGCAGGTATGTCAGCATGGAAAACAAGGCCCCGGTGCCGCAGACTGCGTTTGCCAGGGTGAACCAATCGGCAAGATGGAACTCTCGAATCATGGAGAAGGGCTTCTGCGTAGTATCTGTCATCATAACATCCCACTCTGAACAAGGAGATCCGGCAGGGCAGCGCCGGTGAAATACTCTTGATCGCGCCTCAACGGAAATGCTCCCTGGCCGCCGTCTCATCGACCCAGTAGCCTTGACGATCGTAATGCCGATGCAGCCTGTCCTCATAATCCCGGGTCAGCAGGGATTCCTCCGAATATTCCGGGGACTGCCTGATGCTCTCGCGGGAAAGGGTGACAAAGACTTTCGACTCGCTCCAACTGACGCGTTCGATCCATGCAGGAGAAACCAGGACCTTTTTCCCCGGCCACCAGTTTCTCGTATCGATGACCAGATAACGAATCGCCCAGGTATCGTCATCGATGATAAAATCGTCGACGTGGCCAATCTCGCCGTCCGCGGCCTGGATGCGGTTGCCGGTCACTTCGTGCGTGCTGCGCAAATGGGGATCCCACGCTTTCCCGCCCTGGTTGGATTCTTTCGATTCTTCACGATCGCGCTCAATGCAGGGATAGGCCCCCCACATGTTTGGGCCGTCCCAATAGATCGGCCATTCATAATACCCGTAGTAAGCCTCCTCGAATTGTCGCGAGACCGGCATGTCGCTGTCCAGGGAGGGACTGTTCTCAATCTGCTTTTTGGTCAAATTGATCTCGATGTGCTGCTCTTTTTTATTCACGGCGACCAGCGCATGCGGGGAGATCAACACCTGCCTGCCCGTAAGCCAGGTTCCCGTGTCGGCGACCAGATAGCGAATCGTCCAATGCCGGTCATCGAAGTAGAATTCCTTGACCCGTCCTATTTCACCGTCGAAGCCTTCCAGCCGGAACCCCGTTATGGTTTTGACTTTGTTCAGCATTGGTGTCCTCCTTTCGTTCCTTTTTCACTCATCGATCCAGAACTTCCCTCACCTTTATCAAGAGTCCTTTTGGCTGGAAAGGCTTCAGGATTATCTCAAAAACGTTATCCGTACATTCCCTGCTCTTGATAATATCCATGGTGTACCCGCTCATGAAAAGCACCTTCATCCGGGGATTGACCTTCAGGATCGACTCACTGACCTCTCTTCCGTTTTTCCTGGGCATGATCATATCGAGCAGGGCGAGGCTGATATTATCCCTGTTTTCCATGAATTTCGTAATCGCGTCTTCGCCGTCCACCGCGGAAATAACAGTATAGCCGGAGGACTCCAGCACTATCTTTGTCAATGTCCTCACCGAAGCATCGTCCTCGGCAAAAAGGATCGTCTCGGTTCCGCCCCTGACAGTGACGGCTTCCTCAGTGATCTTGCCGGGGTGTGACGCTTCTCCACTGAGCGGCAGGTATATTTTAACTACCGTGCCTTGTCCCGGCTCGCTGTAGACATTGATAAATCCGCTGTGCTGCTTTATGATTCCGTAGCAGATTGAAAGGCCAAGACCTGTCCCTTCGCCAATACCTTTTGTGGTAAAAAAAGGCTCGAATATCCTCTTCAGTGTTTCCGCATCCATTCCGTGCCCGGTATCGGCAACCATGACAAGCGCATACTTTCCCGGCTTTCCATATCCATACGCCGCAACATAGGCATCATCAACTTCCAGTAAACTTGTGCTGATGGTGAGTCGCCCGCATTCCGGCATTGCATCTCTGGCGTTTGCAACAAGGTTTATCAGCACCTGTTCAATCTGCCCGGCATCAACCGGCACTATCAGCGGCCGGTCGGCAAGGTCCAGAGTAAAATCGATGCTCTCTTTGATAATCCTGACAAGCATTTTTTGCAGACCGAGGATAAGTTCATTGATATCGACAGGCTTCACCTCGACAACCTGTTTTCTGCTGAAGACAAGCAGCCTTTTGGTGAGACTCGCAGCCCGGTCGGCGGCATTGAGCACCTCACGCATATGACCCTTTAGAGGACTGACGGCATCCAACGTTTCCATGATCAGGGTGCCATAGCCAAGGATCACATTAAGGATATTATTGAAGTCGTGGGCAATCCCCCCCGCCAGCGTGCCGACTGCCTCCATTTTCTGCGCGTGACGAAGCTGGGCTTCAAGTTTTTTACGATCGCTGATGTCTCTGCCGACACCGCTGATACCTATGAGTTTACCTTGTGCATCATTCAGGCGCGTTGCGCTGAATTCAAAGGGGATGTGCCTTCCGTCCTTGGCAACCAATACGGCATCGATGTTTGCGCTGCCTCTAGACGCCTCCCGAATGGCCTCGGCTACTCGCGCTTTGTCTTCAGTCCGGAAAAAATCGACAGGCTTCATCGAGGCAATTTCCGAATCGAGGTAGCCTGTGACGGTATTCAATGTCTTGTTCCATCTGAGGAACCTACCCTCAACATCAAAAACATAAAAAGTGTCTGTCATTGCATTCAGCGCATTTTCCGTAAACGCTTTCTCTTCTGCAAGTTTTTCAGCCGCCTGCTTCCGTTCAGTGACATCGCGGATATTACATTGGGCAAGCCTTGCCCGGTCAACCAGGTAGATATCCGTATTTATTGAGTGCCCGGACCTGGTTGTCACCTCAACGTTATCGTAATTCAGAATACCGCACCTTTTCAGTGATTGCATTATCACCGGGAAATCACGCGTATCTATCGGGACGCCGATATCCTCCAGCTTTTTCCCGAAGTATTCTTCTTTGGAATATCCCAACATCTTTTCAGAGGCCGGATTGGCATGGACGATATGTCCCCGGTTCTTTTCGAGAAGCAGAATCCCGTCGCTGGCGGTCTCAAAAATTCGCCGGTAGCGCTCTTCGGAATCTGACAACAGGTCTTCCAACCTCTTGCGCTCGGTGATGTCCTCAATGGCGAGAAGGATTATCGGCAGTCCGTCCTTCTTTTCCCTGATCTTGCAGGCATTCAGGAGCATGGTTTTCCGGCCGATACTTTCAAATTCATGCTCTATCTCATAGTCATCAACGGTGTCGTTCTTGGGAAGAATATCTTCAAGCAGCACGCGAAGATGCGGGATGCCCCATTGTCCGTTTCCAAGATCGTACAAGAGAGAGCCGATCGTATCTGCGGCATCTACTTTGAAAATTGTGAAGAAACTGCGATTAGCCGCAAGAACCCGCATATTTTCGTCCAGGATAAGAATAGCATCACGAACTGTGTTGAAAATTCTCTTGAAAAAGTCGTCATGGATGATCATTTCAGCGCTCCAATCCACCAATTGCGGGCACCTTCACGCTGCCCTCCGAGAAAACAATGGCCATAGCAAACCTCAGCCAAAAAAATCCAGTCCGGCAATAGCGGGTACGCCGGACAGGGTGCACTTTTCCCCTAATCCTTCCGTCGCTCGTTCAGGACGGAGATGCGCTCGGCGATTTCCTTGCCCAGCGTGTCAACCGCCCTGCCCATGGCTGCGGCCAGTGCCCCGTAATCCTCCCCCTTGACCTCCTCGGTTATGGTCGATTCCGTTGCGAACAGCGTCTCTTCCTGCTTGGCCTCTTTCACCGCCACCCCCCAGGCGGCATGCAGGACGACCGTCTCATCAAGAGTCCCGTCAAAGCGCGAGACGGTGACGGGAATCCGGTAGATTCTCCGTGCATCGCTGAGTAAAGCACCCCGCCATGGCAGAACGGCAATGCGCAGCGGCGCCAGCCGTTCACCCAGTCCGGCAATGAGCACCCTTGTTATCTCGCTATCCAGTGAGCCGCCCCAACGGTCGAACTCGGCGAGAACGAGCTCGTTCCGGCCGGAACGGGTCATGATCTGGCGGCGATCCAGGTAGTCGGGGATGGTGACCGGACCGACCAGTACCGCCACGTCAAGTCCGGAGTTGACTGCTGGTTGCCCGGTTTCCACAGGGCTGAGCGTATAGAAACGGGCTGCCGGGCTGGTCCCGAAACAGCCGCTGAAAAAAGCAAGAGCGGAGACGAGAAGAAGCAAAATGGGGTACTTGTTCTGGTTCATGTCACTCTCCCTTTGCCGGCCGTTTCCCTTTCACCAGTGCTTCCGGGTGGCGTTCCAGGTAGTCGGTAAGCGCTCGGATGGAACGGGCTGCAGCTTCGATTTCCCGTAACGACTTGGCCACGTCATAGCCGATCGTGGCATTCTGTTTGGCGATTGTCTCGTAGGAGGCAATGGCGCCGCGCATTTCCTCAAGCGTGGTCCCGGCCTTTTCCAGCGTCACCTGGAGACTCTCCGCGAATTTTCCCGGCACTCCCTCGTTGAAGGCGAGGGTCTTCTCGGCTTGAGAAAAAGCGCCGATAGCGGCATCAGAGGCGCTCCGGATGCTTGTCGCCATAGGCCGCACTTCAGCATCGACCTTTCTGATCAGGGCGTTCAGCTGATTGATGCTTTCATTCATGTTTTTCAGACTGTCCCTGGTTTCCGGAGAGTTCACGATCCGCTCCACGCCCTCGCTGACCTTGAGGAGATTTTTGCTGATCTCTGCGAGCGGGACCTGTTCCAGAGTCGCCATCAATACATCGGAGGCGGAGGCGACCGTGGGGATTTCGGGGTATTCGGTATCGAGACCGATCAGCAGGATAGGCTTATCCGGATAGAAATCAATTGCGATATAGAGTTGCCCGGTGATCAGACTCTTCATGCGCAGTTGCGCTTTCAGACCCTTTGCCACCATCCTCTGGAAAAAAGTGTACCTCAGATCACTCACCATTTTCCTCATTTTGTCCGGAAGCGTCATGCTTTTCGGGTCCAACTCCACATAGACCGGGATAACGACGGAAAGGTCCTTGGGGTTGAAGTGTGCGGAGATGGCTGTTACTTCACCAATCTTCACCCCCCGGAACTGGACCGGGGAACCGACCGTCAGACCATTGACCGATCCGGGAAAAAACATGACGAATTTCGTTCTGTTGGTGAAAAATTTCCCGGAGCCGAACAGGGCGACCGCGATCACCGCCAGGGCCACGGCCCCCACCACGAACAGCCCTATCAACGTCTTGCTTGCAGGTTTACTCATCGCCGTGCTCCTTCTCAGGCCAGAAAGCACGGGGCAGCCGCTTCCCCGGACTTCCCTTCCGCTTTCGTTTCACCGCGGGTCAGAAAGCTCTGTACGGTCGGATGTCCGCACTCCGCCAGCAGCCTCTTCGGATCTCCGCTGGCAATCATGGTCTTTTCCACTGCATCAATGAACACGGAATTGTTCCCGATGGCAAAGATGCTTGCCAGTTCATGGGTTACGACCACGATGGTAGTACCGAGGCTCTCCCTGAGCTCAAGGATCAGGTCATCCAGGAGACGCGCGCTCATGGGATCGAGACCTGCCGACGGCTCATCGAAGAACAGGATCTCCGGGTCCAGGGCCATGGCCCTGGCAATTCCGGCCCGTTTCTTCATCCCGCCGCTGATCTCCGAGGGATAATAGTCTTCAAATCCGGCAAGACCCACCAGCGCCAGCTTCAGTGATGCGATTTCCCTGATCCGCACCGGTTTGAGCTCCGTATAAAGTTCGAGTGACAGGGCTATGTTCTCGGCCAGGGTCAGGGAACTCCAGAGCGCTCCGCTCTGGTACATGATGCCGAAACGGCGCATCATCCGCTCACGTTCATCTGGTTCCTCTTCCCAGAAACTGATGGGTCCATACAGCACCCTTCCTCTGGTCGGCTCTTTCAGCCCGACGAGACATCTCATCAGAGTGCTTTTGCCGCAGCCGCTGCCGCCCATGATGATGAAGATGTCCCCGCGGTTGACGGTAAAGGCAAGGTCGTGCTGCAGCAGATAACTGCCGTATGCCATATCCAGGTCTTCAACAATAATGTGCGGTTCCTTTTCCATGGTTCATATCCCCAGGATGTTGCAGATAACGGTAATTACGGCGGTCGCCACGACGATGCTGACGATACCGGTGACCACCGCCGAGGTGGTGGCGTCACCCACCGCGGAGGCGCTCCGGCCGCACTGCATCCCCCTCAGGCAGCCGGTAAGGGCCACCAGGATACCGTAGACGAATCCGGAGAAGACCCCGATCCAGACGTTGGTGAGGCTGACCGCCTTGACCGTTTCCTGGTAGTACTCCCTGACGCTCAGGTCAAGACCGGCAACACCGACGATGAAGCCGCCGAGAATCCCCATCAGGTCGGCATAGAGGGTGAGAAGGGGCATCATGAGGGAGAGGGCGAGCAGCCGCGGCATGACAAGAAAGTCGATGGGGGAGACCCCCGTGGTGCGCAGGGCGTCGATCTCCTCGTTGACCTGCATCGTACCAATGGTGGCGGCAAAAGAGGCGCCGGTCCGGCCCGCCATAATGATGCCGGTCATGATGGCGCCCATGGCACGCACCATGCCGATCCCCACCAGGTCAGCCACGTAGATCTGGGCGCCGAACATTTTCAATTGTATGGCGCCGACAAACGCCAGGATCAGACCGATGAGGAGTGAAATGAGGGAAACTATGGGAAGGGCGTTGACGCTGCATTCCTGCAAAATGAGCACAAAATCCGCTCGCCGGAATTTGGCCCGCCCGGTTACCAGCCTGACGAATGAACAGGCTGTCTCGCCGATGAATGCAAGCAGTTCCAGGAGAGAATTCCGGAAGTCGATGGCCGCCTCTCCGGTTCGGGCGAGAAAAGAAACGCGGATATCTCCCCGGCGAGCCCCCTGCTGTTCAGGGACGGCGGCGGCCAGCGCAAGGAGGCGCTTGACGCCGGGCGGCAGACCATCACTGTTGACGGCGACCTTCTTGAGGGCACAGAGGTCAATGACCGAAAGCAGAAATGTCAGCAGGGCGCTGTCCCAACCCGTCAGGCCACCGGCATCAAAATCAGCCCGGGTGATCTCCGGTCCGGCCGAAAGCAGATCCTCCACCACCTGCGAGGAGGGAAGGCTGTTTGCCAGCTTCCACTCTCCGCTCAGGATCAGCCGGATGCTTTCGTCCCCGGTTTTTTCAAGATTCAGCTCCGGCTGGGCCATGGGCTCCTCTTGTCTGTCAGCTTCCGCATGCCTGTTGCTGCTGACTCAGTCACACATATGCATCCGGAAAGTTCTTTCCGAGGTTTTGTCTCGTTGTCAATCAATCATTTAACCTTCTTGAATAGATCACGTAACATCGTCGTTATTTCATTCCAGATTTGATCGATTCCCGCTTTGAGGACCTCCCATTCATCATCGCTGGTAATCGGAATATTTTGCAATTTGAGCGCAGCCTCATCCCGCTTGAGCTGCAAGGCTTTGATTGCCTTGGAATATTCCAGCATCGCTTCGGGCGTGGCGCTTGTTGCCTTGATTTTCAACTGGTCGATCTGCATATCCCATTCGACCATCCGGGCAGAGAGTTTTTCGGCGTATTCCGTTCGCTTGTCCATGAAAGCACCCCCGTTTTATCCGCGTCTCACTGATTGATTCTTACGTTTTTAACCTTATCAATTCAGAAGATTACCTATACGTTGACTGCGTGTCCGGGACCTGCTGATTGACGCCCCCTGCCCTTCGCTTCAGTCCTTCATCCATGTATGCCGGTGCTTTTCTGCTTCCCCCGTCATCTTCCTGGCCTGGGTTACGATTGACCGTACCTTCTGCCGGTTCATCCCCGCTATCTTCAACAACCCTTTTTCTTCTGCGCCAGCAACCTTGGCTATTGTGTCATAGCTGGATTCGACCAAACGCCTCGACAGGACTTCCCCTATCCCCTTGAGTCCTTGCAACTCTTTCATTTGTTCCTTCATGGCATCCTCCCCAATAACCAGGTGGTCTCCTTTACGAAGTTCCCACGGCGGCACCCGACAGTCAGCTCCTCTTGCTTCCAATCAGCAGGAGCGCTCCGCCAAGCACGATGGCTCCCACGCCACCCCAAATCGGGATATTGACATTCTGCTTTTCCTTTACCGACAGCTCGAGCCCTCCCAGTTTGACGACATCGGTCTCCTTGGTATAGCTGAACCCGCCATACACCAACGCGATGACGCCGGCCGCGATCAGCACGATTGCCGCAATCTTGACTGCATTCATTTTTCGTCTCCTTCCCGTAAAGAATATTTTGTAACCCCGCAACGGGCTGCGCGCCTGAAGCTGCCCCGGCACATGGTCTGTCACTGAAAGATACCGCATTTAGCGTGCCAGAGAGGAACTGGGGGTACTGCTGGTGAAAGGGTTTGATTATACAGGGGAAGAGAGATAGCGCTCGAGCGGGGCGGGTGAAAAACCTTCTGCGGAATCCGTCACATATAACATAACCGCAACATATGACGGACCTCATTGAGGCAATGATTTGCAAGGAAGAATAGCATTGCGGCAGGAGCCGGCAATTCCCGGTTAAAGTGAGGCCCCGGCGCCGCAGCCTTGCCTGCTGTTGCTACTGCGGCCGGGTCAGACAGGTTCTTTTAACAGGTTCATCCGCTGCCACCGAGGAAGCCGCGGGCCAGAACCTGAGGCTGCTTAGCCCCTTGTTGACCAGCTCTGTCTGACTGACCAGGATCCGGTCGAATATATTCCAACGGTGTTTGAATAAAATGAAGCTCGGAATGAACTTCGCGCCCAGG
Source organism: Deltaproteobacteria bacterium (assembly GCA_009668975.1). GTDB lineage: Bacteria > Desulfobacterota > Desulfuromonadia > Geobacterales > Geobacteraceae > RPRC01. Next base: position 125,443 of record SBEG01000006.1, read on the forward strand.
TGAGCTTTGGTCTTCTCCGTGCCCTGGCCGGCATAAAAGAGCGGGATTTCCCGCTCCAGGCAGGTGCGGAGATTCTCCAGCCAGGACAAGACATACAGGTTGTAGCTGCGGCCGAGTTCATAATCCATGCAGAAGAACTGGTCCACCATCGCTTCCTGTTTTACGACGAGCAAGTTGAATGCGGCAAGTTCTTCCCGCACAAAATACAACGTGTACTCGGCACCCGGGATACGCTCGCAAATAGTTTCAAAAAACAGACGGTTGTGTCTGCCAAGTGCCATCGGGCCGCGCGCCACCGTTTCCAGGTAAAGGTCATAGATCCGGTCCAGAAATGGGGCAATAGCGCTGCTTCGAACTATCCGGACCTCGGGAGCAACCCGCATCTTACGGTGCAGGTCTTTTCTTGCAGACTTGGAAAGGCGGCTCAGGTATTCCTCCATGCTGCTGAAATCGATCTGCAGCCGGGCACAGGCCCGATAGTGCACCCGATTGAATATTCTAAAAACTTCGTCGGGAAGTCTGCTGAACTCATTAAAGTTGTAAAACGCTATGATATCGCTGGCACGTTCGGCCGCGAGCGTATGCAAAGCGTCAATGGCTACGTTCATTGCCCTGTCGAGACCAGCCTCATCCAGATTCGGGTCAATCCCGATTTCACTCCATTCCCCCTCCACCATTCCCACACCCAGAATGCGCGGATGAAAAATTGAAGGCAGGATGCGGCCGGCCGTTTTCAGCGCTGTCTTGATCCAGCCCTTCACAAAAGAGGACAGATCCAGGCGGGTTTCAAACAGCGGCAACAAGAGGACAGGAACCCCATCTTTCAACACCACGATGCTGGCCAGGTTAAAACCGTCAATACCCGATTCCTGCAACAGGGACATGAGGGGGGCAGTGATGGAAGGCTCCGGGAAAAGGCGTTCAAGCTCGGCGTCCGATACCCCGTCCAGACGTGGCAGATAGGTACACGTGTAATTATTCATGGCCCGTCAAACTCCGCTCCAGCAGGGCGAGGGAAAGCCACAGAGTGTCCCGGGCAAGTGATTGAACCCGGAAGGACCTTCGCTCAACCAAGGGAAAGCGCTCCTGGGCCTTTCCGGCCAAGCCCACGGAAAAGGTATAGCCACCCTCGCCGGCCGTTCCCCCTGCCGGGGGATAAACGTTGATCTGCCGGGGTTCCACAAGGTGGAAAGCACAGCCCAATGCCTTGACAACGGCTTCCTTGACGGACCAGAGCAGGGCCGCGGCACCGGCCATATTTCCGCCCGTTAAATTCACGGCATGCTCCAGCTCATGCGGATGGAAGACCCGCGGAAAGGGGTAGTCTCCGAGAAATTCATCGCTCCCTGCCACATCGATACCGAGAGCGGATTCATCGCCGGCTAAAGCTGCCCAGACTTTTCCGCCGCCCTCGCTGAAGGAAATGGCCGGCCCCCGGGATTCCCCCACCAGAAGCTGGGGCCGGCCCAGCGGACCGCGTACCACCTGGATTGGCAAAGCCGCTCCGTTGGCAGATTGGGCGTGCTGCCGAAGGGGATTTTCCACCGTCAGCAGGTGATCCCACAGGGTTGAGATGAGGAGGTGCCTGCAGGTTTCGTTGTCCCCTGCCGATGATGCATAAAAGACCGGCCCCCTTCGCCGAATCGCATCCAGCTGATGGACGGTTACTCCTTCGTAATTAATTGCGACAGGTACTTTCATCTTACTCCGTAACCCAGTGCATCCGCATCCCGGAAACCTGCATGATCGCTATGCCCTGATCGTCAAGCCCTCTGGCGTCCCAGACCAGGCCTTCATCGTCCTGAAGCCGCAGGCGAGCTTCCAGGATAATCTGTTCCCCTGCCCGGCATTTTCGCCAGAACCTCATCTCGCCGATTTCCAGGGGAATCAGCGAGCGCCGCTCCGCGGGGGCCGTTGCCGCGACATGGAAGGCACTCAACTGCAGAAGAGCCTCGAAAAGGTACGGTGAGTACTGGTAGCGCACGTTCCGCAGGTGGGCAAAATCATCTGTCTCCCGGCAGCTGGTCCGACCCCGCACCACGCCCGGACCGGCGCCGTCAATGCTCTCCATTACGCGATACCGGCCTGCGAGCCCGCTGCGCTCTTCGTACCAGGCCCGCACTTTTTTCTGATCCAGCGGTTTCGTCCGCAGTTCGTCCGGCCGGACCGGAAAATCCGGAAGCTCCACCCCGAGATCAGCGGCTCCGCCGGCAAGGATCACCTGACCCTGATAGTGCGGGAAGAAATGGTCGGTCAATCTCCCGGCGGGGGAGATCTCCTGTGCGGCAATGGAAACTTCGCACACGCTCTCCCGAAGACCGCTGTCGATCCGGCGGCAGGAAATCCTGGCCGGCCGGGAAACAGCGGGCGGGCATTGGATCATGTCCATCAGCCGCACCTGGCGAACCCCTCGCACCTGCAGGTGGGGATACAGGACCCGGGCGGCCTCCATGAGTGTTTCAAGAACCATGGCGGCGGAGACAAGGGGCTGCTTGATGAAGGTGAAAGGCCGGTGATCGCTGATCCAGAGATCCTTTTCCAGGGAGAAGGATCTGACCGCCTCCAGTTCTTCCCGGCGGATGTCCAGGCTGGAGATGCTGTCTATCAGGGGAAAGTCCTCGGGACGGGAGGAGACGGTGCCTCCAGCCAGCTCGCCGCTGAGGGCAGGCCGGGTTGTATCGTCGAGAAGTGCCGTCTTCAAAGCCGGCAATTTCCGCATGAACATCACCCGGACGTCCTCGGCCGGGCTAACAAAGAGCTCCCGGCAGAACAGCCCGGCAAGCTCCTGGGCATGGATGTAGCCCACGCCCTTCCGTTTCAGCAGTTCGCGGATTTCCGGATCTTCCGCCATGCCGGCCCCCTCGATCGGGGGAAGCATCAAAGCCTTGCAGCGGATGGCGCTGTTTTTCCGGCGGAGGGTTCCGAGCAGCGCGGACAGCAGCCGGTTGGCCGCGGCGTAGTTGGCCTGTCCCGGATTCCCCTGGATCGCGGCCGCCGAGGAGAGGCCGACGAAAAACCTCAAACCGGCCCCTTCCGCGGCTGAGAACAGATTCCAGGCCCCGAGGAATTTGACGTCGGTGACGGTGGTGAAATCATCCGGGGTCATATGCCGCAGGAAGCCGTCCCTGAGGACTCCTGCGCCGTGAATAATCCCGTCGATCCTGCCGTAACGGCTTGCCACTTCGGCCATGATCGCGCGGACCGCTTCCGGGTCGGTCACATCGCAGGTCCGGTAGGTTGCCTCGATGCCGGAGGCGTGCAAATTCGCCAGGGTTTGAGCAATCTCCGCTGCCCTGCCGTTGCCTGAATCCAGAGTAGTGCGACCCAGGAAGACCAGACGGGGCCTGAAGGGCGCAAGACTCGCCGCCAGGCGGGCGCTGATCCCGGTTGCGCCCCCGGACATGACGACAACATCTCCGGGGCCCAGCTGCAGGCCGGGCGAATCCCCGAACACCGACGGGACGGCCTGACCCTCCAAAGTGAGAACCCTGCCATCACGATGAACGGTTTCCACTACGGGACAGCCCCTGTCCAGTGCAGCGCGCAGCGCCCCCTGAAGGTCGGTATCCCTGCCGATTTCCACGCTGCGAAACTGGACCGATGGGTACTCCTGCGCGGCGCTCAGAAACAGCCCGAGCAGTCCCTCCGCCAGCAGGGGTCCGAAAATTTCGCTCTCCTCCCGGGAATGGATCAGCAGCACAAATTTCTTTTTCGGTGACTGCAGGAAGGTCTGCAGCAGGAGAAAGAGGCCCCTGAGACAGCGCGAAACATCCGTCATGCTGCCCATAATTCCCGATCCGCCGGGCGGCAGGCTGATGACCAGCCCGGCGAGGTCTGTCAGAGCGGAGATTCTTTCTGCTGCCGTACCGGACCCTTCAGCGGTGAGGATGTCGCAGACCTCTTCGCCCGAAGCGTGGTTTCCCTGCCTGAACAGAAGTGGACAGGTCTCAACTCCGTAATCCCTCCGGAAAAACTCCTTTACACTTCCGGCTATTCGGTCATCCCTGTCGGGTGAGAGCAGCAGGACTGACTCGCCCGGGTTCAACTCCACCGGAACAGCGGCCTGCGGCTCCACCGTGACCTGCTTGAACACAATTCGCTTCAGGCTCTCCTCAGCCCCCGCTGACTTCCCGGTTTCTTCCCGCAGCGGTTCGCTTTGCTGCTGCAGTCCGGCGCCTCCCTCCCTGGCGACGATCATGGAGATCCGCTCGGCGATGTCCCTCACGGTACGGGCGCCGATAAAATCCTCCAGCTCGATAGTGATCCCGAATTGGCTTTCCGCGGCATCCATGATGATCGGGAGGCGGCTGGAGCGAATGGCAAGATCTTTCCGGAGATCCATATCGGGCTGGATTTCCTCCCGCTCGTATCCGGTTGCATCCATGATGATGCGTATAAGCCGCTCCAGAAGATCCTGGCCTTCAGGAGTCCCACCGGTGGCAGCTGATGGCTGTTCCGGGGTGGACGGGGTGGAAGCGGGTAAACCGTTGTCCATCGGCAGGCCGGCACCTCCCTGCCTGGCGATGATCGCGGCGATCCTCCCGGCGATGTCCCTCACGGTACGGGCATCGATAAAATCTTCCAGTTCGATGGTGATCCCGAACTGGCTTTCCGCGGCATCCATGATGATCGGGAGGCGGCTGGAGCGGATGGCAAGATCCTTCTGGAGATCCATATCGGGCTGGATTTCCGCCCGTTCGTACCCGGTTGCCTCCATGATGATGCGAATGAGCAGCTCCAGAAGACTCTCACCATCAGCTGACACAGCGGTGGCGACTGACGGCTGTCCCGGGGTGGACGAAGTGGACGGAATGCACAGGGTGGACGCGGGAGGCGGCAAGGCCGAAACCTGTTTCTGGTCTTCGGCAGGCCCGGACCCCGCAAGCATGGCGTCGATCACCCCTGAGAGATCGCCTTCCTGGAACGCCGGGTTATGCTCCCGGCGGATTGCCTGCAGAATGCCGGGCTTCAGGAGTTGGCCGAAGGTCTCCAGCACGAAGCGATTTACTTCCCGCTGGATGATTCTCTCCATCGGGGCGCTGGCGGCACCTGCTGGCTGGGACGTCCGTAATGCGGCTGCCGGAGCGCTCCGGCGAGCTTCGGGAGCTTTTCCGGCTGCGGCAAGGGAAACAAACCTCGCCGCTCCGCCAACCTTCAGCTGACCCTGCACATAGAGCTGCGCAAGAGCGGTCCGGTAGGTCAGGCCCTCCGCGGAGGGGAGGCAGGTCTGGATGCAGGTTGCTTCGGGGAGCGTGTCGGCAATGAGATTGCTGACGATATCGCCGGGGCCCACCTCGACGAACAGGCGGACGCCGTGGCCGTTCCAGAGGGTCTGGACATTATCCTGCCAATGGACGGTTGATTCCAGGTGGGCCATGAGGATCCGCCTGATTTCGACCGGATCTGACGGATACAGGGACTTGGTCGTGTTGGACAGAACCGGTATCTGCGGCGGATGAAACGGAATTGTGGCCACGAACGCATCCAGCTCATCATGGATCACCCTCATGATCGGCGAGTGGAAGGCCATGCTGACCCGCAGGAGGGTTGACCGGTAGCCCATCTCCTTCAGTCGCAAGCCGAGATTTTTGACTGTCTCGCTGCCGCCGCTCAGGATAACCTGATTCGGCGAATTGATATTGCCGATGTAGATATCATCCCGATCCTGAAGCAGCTCTTTCAGCAGCTCCAGCGGGGCATCCACGGCCGCCATGACGCCCGGGTCCATGTTCCCGGCGGCGACCTTGTCCATGCAGCGGGCCCGTTCGTTGACGATGCGAAAGCCGTCCTCCACGGAATAGACACCGGCCAGGCACAGGGCGGTCAGTTCGCCCAGGCTGTGGCCGGCCATGGCCACCGGCTGGATGCCAAGGGAGGTGAGGTAGCGGGCCATGGCGTGTTCCATGGCAAAGAGGGCCGGCTGCTGCCAGCGGGTCTTCTGCAGGTTCTCCTCGCGGTCGTGGAACAACAGCTGCAGGAGATCGAAGTCCGCCGCGGCCGCGGCCCGGTCCAGCCACTCCCTGATGACCGGGAAAGACTCGTAGAGCTCCCGCCCCATCCCGGCATAGTGTGCTCCCTGTCCGGGAAATACCAAAGCGAGCGGCGGCAGCGGCAATAGCTCGGAGCGGACAAAAATCCCCTGCTGTGCCAGGGCTCTCAGCACCTTGGGTGAACCGGTCCCGGCTTCGGCAAGGTCGGCCGACCTCGCGATGACCGCGAGCGCCTCTTCTTCGGACTGCGCGGTAACGGCCAGCCGGAAGCTGCGGCCGTCAATCTCCGTCCGGAAAAATGAGACCCCCGTGATCGCGGGAGCGGGCTCCCCCTGCTTCTCTCCGGCGAGACCGGACGTAAGCACCGGCGAGACCATGACCGAATCCGTCTCACCGGTGGCCTGCTCCACCTGGACAACGTAATTGGAGCCGCCAAAGCCGAAGGCGTTCACCTGAAGCCTGCGTGGCTCACCGTCCCTGGCCGGCCAATCAAGCGGCTCGGTCGGGATGAGCAGCCCCGAACCGTCCAGGCCCATTTCCGGGTCGGGATGCCGGTAGTTGAGGGTCGCGGGGAAAATTCCCGCCTTCATGGCCATGGTGCCGCGGATGAGGTTGCTGATGCCCGAAGCGCCCAGCGTATGTCCGATCTGGGATTTTAATGACGAGAGCACGGTGCGCTTGGCAGGCGTGAAAAACGCCTTCAGGGCGCGAACCTCCTCCACGTCCCCCTGCCGGGTGCTGGTGGCATGGCATTCCACCAGATCAACCGCTTCGGGTCCATAGGGCAGCCCCTGGAATGAGGCGCGGATGGCAAGCTCCTGGCTGGCACTGTTGGACTCCACCATGCCCAAAGTGTTGTTGCTCGCGCCCATGCCGGTGATGAGGGCGTCAATGCGCGCCCCCCGTGCGCGGGCCAGGCTTTCCCGTTCGATGACGATCATACCCCCGCCTTCACCCAGGACCATGCCGTCTCTCTCCGCATCGAAGGGGCGGGAGGTCTCGTGAGGAGGTCTCTCCCGTCCCGACATGCCGTAGAGCGCACCCACGGCGGCGAATTCCAGGAAATGCAGGTGCGTGATGTTATCTTCGCCGCCGCCGACGATGGCGGCATCGATGACGCCGTTCCGGATCATCTGGATGGCGCTGTGCAGTGCGACCAGTGAGGTCGAGCAGGCCGCGGAAACGGCAAAACTCGGTCCCATGAAGCCATAGCGGTTGCAGATGAAGCCGGGCGCCGCGCAGTTGAGTCTGCCCAGGAGCGTGGTGTCATCCGGGGCCATGCGCCCGGCCTTCACCTCCCGTTCCACGGCGGCCGCCTGTTCCGGGCTGAGGTGAACGGCCCTGTTGACGGCGCTGAGGATGTCGTGAGCGTAGGCCCTGATGATGATACTGGTGAGGGTTCCCGCCGCCTCTCCCGAGTTCTGGGAGATGATCACGCCGATTCGCTCGCGAGGGATGTCCGACTCCAGGATGCCGGAAGCCTGGATCGCCTTGTCCGCCAGCCACAGGGTGAGCTTGGTGGCATCGGTCATGGTCCGGAAATCCTGGGGAGGAATCCCGAGATCAGCGCGGGAGATGGCGAAATCCAGAAAGGCGCCCACCTGGCAATAGGTCTTGTCCGAAACGAGCGGCCGGGGATCATAAAACAAGCTGTGATCCCAGCGGGACGGCGGGACCAGGGTAATCCCGCTCTTCATGGCCAGGCTTGCCGCCCAGATTTCCTCCGGACTGGTCCCCAGGGCATTGACAATGCTCATCCCGGTGATGGCAATCCTTTCGTGAGTTTCCTGGCGGGGAAAGGGTATTCCGGCGCCACTTCGAGCTGCGGTTTCCCTGTCCGGCGGCGCAGCGGCAGAGGATTCCGCGAAGGTCCCGATTTCCCCCACAACCGGCTGATGCAGCGCGAGCGGACCCTCGGCCAGCTCACGGTGAAAGGCTTGCAGATTCCGCAGCTCGTGGATGACACCGGCGCAGGCCCCGCTCATGAACTGGCCGCGCTGCAGACAGGTCTGTTCGTCAAGAGGCACATCACCCGGACGGCCCTTGCCGCGGGCCGCGGCAAAGAGGCTCCCGGCGGCCATCTCCTCGATTTTCGTCCGGAAGGAAGCCTCGTCCTGCTGGCCTGCGGCATACTCCCTTTCCAGGGCTAAAATAGCTTCCACCCTCGGGGTACGCAGGGACCGCACCCGCAGCCCGGTGTGCTGGCCGGAAACGACGGTTCCCCCCGGAGGAGAAGTAAGAATCATCTGCTGATAGAGAGCAGTCAGAGTGCCGGTTTCAACGATCTCCGGGGTAGTCAGATAGGCGGTGCCCATCTGGATGGCGTCCGCGCCGAGCATGGCAGCCATGAACGCGGTCTCCCGATTGAAAATCCCCCCGGCCAGGATCATCCGACAGTTCCGGAACAGTTCCGGCGAGCGCCGTTTGAGCTCCAGCACCATTTGCGCAAGGGTGAGCGTACTATGCTGCCCGACGTGGCCGCCGGCTTCATAGCCCTCGCAGATCGCGTATTTCACGCCTGCCTCAAGAGCGAGCCGCAACAACGCTTCATCAGGCGCGATATAGACCACCTCCAGGCCGCATGCCAGCAATTCTTCTATCGGGGAGAGATCGCCGCCGGCGATCACCACAAACCGGGGTCGCAGTTTCTTGATCCAGGCCAGATGCATCTCCCGACAGGGGTTTTCCGCCAAGGAGATGAAATTCAACGCATACGGGCGCGTGCCCATGATCTCCGGCAGGCAGCCCAGCCTCCGGTCAAGGGTCTCCGCATCCATCATGCCAAGGGCAATGGTCGGCAAGCCGCCGGCATCGGCAACGCGTACGGCAAACTCCGGCACATCGGTAATCCAGGACATGCCGCCCTGGAGAAAGGGGTAGGTGATCCCCATTTCAGCGGCTACCGGGCTACCCAGAAAACAATCCTTTTTCGCCTCGGCTGCACGGCATGCAGTACGGATTTCGTCCAGGAAGGCCTGCACGGCCTGCTCGGTTCCGGCCCCGAAACGCTCCGCGAACGACGCAGCAAAGGCAGCTTCGACGCCCAGGGGAATGACCTCGTCCTGACCGAAGCGGCTCTCCAGAGGGTGGCAGGACCTGGCCTGCACCTGGTTTGCGAAAGAGCGGCGGCTTTCCTCCCGACTCCCTGCTCCGTACAGCGAATCCTCGAAAGTCATGATCTCTTTGAACGCAAGCGAGTTGCCCCTGTTGAACAGGCGACAGGGAACCTGCAGGTTCACGCCGATCAGTTCGCTGGAATCCAGGCGAAGCCTGGCAAGCCGCTGGCGTTGAACATCATCGCTGGCAACCAGGTCCGTCAGCCAATGGACGCTCTCGAAAACAATTCCGCTCGCCCCGGTCGCCAGGAATGCCGCAGTCGCCTCAGGGGTGAAAACGCCTCCCCAGACCAGTATCTCGAGAGACGCTGAGGAAGCGGACAGATGTTCCTTGACGGTCGCATAGAGAGCCGCGCTGGTCTCGCTGCTGACGAATCCGGCGGCCTCGCAGCCTTTCAGGACAATGCGCCCGATGCCCTCGGGATCCTCCACTATTTCTGCCAGAATCTCCAGGTCACCGGTGATTGGAAAAAGGCGGTAGTTCTCCGACAATTCCCGCAGTCGCCGGAGAAACACGGCTGGATCGCCCTGAAATAGCGCGGGATGATACTCCACCCAGATGTCCTGGACGCCGAGCTCCGTACACCATTGCGCCAACGATGGATCCAGGAAGGCAGGGAGGGAAAGCTTGATATCCCTGACCTGGCCGGCATGATCAGCCTTTTCCAGGAAAGTACGTAAACCGCTCATACTCATGGCGGAAAAATCGAAGACGGCTCTGCTTCCTGTTCGCTGAGCCATCTGCAGTACCGCCGGCGTGAGCTCCTCGGGCCGCCAGACGAAACCGATGAGGGAATTGTGATGTTCGATCGCTGTGCCGGAATTCTGCGTCAATGCCATACATTTTCCTTTTAATTCATAGTTTCAATCAAATCAACCACCCCCAACCCCTCCTTAACAAGGAGGGGAGCGAGGAGGGGTTAGGGATGGTCAGGTTCCAGCACGATCATCACCGCTTCAAAGCCAGGTACCACTCCGTAACATCAACCCCGATGCCGAACCGGGCAAGCTGGCGCAGGTCAGTTTCCAGAACGTCGGGCGTGCTGTAGTCCAGTATCCGGTAGTGGGGATCGGTCCAGACACGTGCCGTCCGGCCCCAGATCTTTGTTTCCTGCGGCCCGGTGAGGCGAATGCGGTGGATCAGGTTGATGCCCGCCAGTGCCGCTACTTCTACCGCCATATCGGTGCAGTTGTTGGACCTCACGCCGAACTGGTCGTACTTTCGCTGCTGCACGTATTCCTGGATCAATTGGTGCCGACGCCGGGTAATCGGCATGCGCCAGACAAACGAGGGGGGACGTTTGGGCTTGCCGGTCTGGAATTGGCCGTCGGACATGGTCTGCCACAAGTAGGCGATCGGGTTGGGGTCCCCCTCCCGGATACCCTGGAACACGCCGTCATGGAAGCGCGGTTTGGCCTGCCCCAAGTCACCGGTATGGCCGAATTCCTGCCGATTTTGGGGGCTTTCCAGGATGAGCCAGCTATGCCCCCACGGACGCTGCCAGATTGAGAAAAGCAGCGACCTGGTCGAGCGGTAGTCCCAATTGGCAGCTTCGTTCAGAATATACAGGTAATAGCCCTCATCCCCCAGCGGCGTAACGGTAGCGGGATCCAGGTCTGCGTCAGGGGCAAAACGGCACCTGATCGAGATGGGCTGGGCACTGAAGCCATCGGGCTGCAGCGGAGTAAAGAGCCTGGGTGTTCGGCCGGCGCATCTGACCGCAATCCCCGCCAGCCACCTCACCACGGCGAAGAGAGCTGAGCTATAGCCTCCTCCGGTTGCCATTCTGCTCATAGTGACTTTCTGTAGATGCGATATTTCTTGTATCTTTTTGCGCCCGCTTCCTCGACCAGGGCGTTGATCGACTCGTTGTCCTCGAGGGTCCAGCCCATTTCCAGGTATTGATATTTCTTTTGTTTCCGGGCGATTTCATAGATGTGGTGAAAGGCAAGCATGGGGATTCCCAGTTGCCGGTACTTTTCCTTGACCCCGAACATCAGACACCTCAGCCCCCTGACCTCATGCCGGTACAAAAGGAATTTCAGCAGACCCGTAAGTCCGATCCCGCCATTGAGACGCTTGAGCAAAGGGTTCATGTCCGGGAAAATCACGCAAACCGCCGCGGGTTGATCATCATAATAGATAAAAAAAGCCAGATCCGGATCCGCAAATGGCTTTACGTTTTTTTGTATGTCCTGCATTTCCCTGACACTGAGGGGAACAAAACCCCAGTTGTCGGACCAGGAGTCATTGTAGATCTCCCTGATCAGGTCAAACTCGGCGTCCTCCTCTTCGGGACGAAAGCGTCTGATCTGGATACCCTTTTTTCTGACAATCCGCTCGGCAAGACGGTCCATCCAATCGGGAAGCTGATATTCATCGTCGATCAGGAAAGCCAGGAGATCCTTTTCTTTGCTGAAACCGCAGGCTTCAACCAGCCTTTGGTAGTAGGGCGGCGTGTAGGCCATCATCAAGGCAGGCGGATACTCGAACCCCTCAACGAGCAGGCCCACCTCGTAATTGGTGGACGGGCTGAGCGGTCCTCTCATGAAGGTCATCCCCTTCCGGCGAACCCAGGTCTCCACGGCAGAGAACAGGGCTGTGGCGGCCTCCGGATCGTCTGCACATTCGAAAAAGCCCCAAATGCCCATCTTTTCGTTGTGAAATTCGTTGCTATGGTTATCTATGACGCCGGCAATCCTGCCCACCGCCTCCGAACCGCGCCGGGCCAGAAAGAGGACTCGCTCGGAAAACTCCCAGAAGGGGTGCTGTTGAGTGTCCAGGAGCCGGCGAACCTCTTTCTTGAGGGGAGGAACCCAGTTGGGGTGCCCGGCATAGATCTTCCAGGGCAGGTCAATGAAAGCCTTTAAATCCGAGCCACCTTCCACTGCAACAATCTCTAAGCCGGCCATAAACGTTCCCTTCGCGTGGTTATTTCCGAATCATTTTTTAGACACTATACGACATATTTCTCCGGCATGTACGGTGCAGTTGCAATTTCGCCGAAGGGAGTGATATACATCAATCACTATGCGACCAGTCTTGAAACCCTCCGACCTGCTGACGCTCTTCTTTTTAGCCCTGCTCGCCGCCCTTGCGGTTTTTTCCGCGCCGGCGAACCGGTCGTGGGCCGGACTGTTTGCTACCTATGCGGCGCTGGCGGTTACGATCCTGGCGGCCGCCCTGTATCGCACGAAGGCCGGTCCGTCGAAAAAGGGCTTCTACCTTTCGGTTGTCACCACGGTGATCTCGCTTCCGATAATTTTCAACAGTCTCGGGACGCTGATCGCCGGCCTTCATGCGACAACATTCGATTCGCAGCTCATCGCCATCGATCTTGCGCTTTTCGGCGTCCACCCCACACTGTGGCTGGAGCGTCTGATCACCCCTCTGCTGACGGGCCTGCTCCAGTTCGCCTATATCAGTTATTATTTCATCCCGCTTGCACTCGGCGTGGCGCTCATTGCCAAGGGGAGGTTCGGCGAATTCGAAGAGGTTCTGTTCGGCATCCTGCTCTGTTTCTATCTCTCCTACCTCGGCTACCTGCTCGTCCCGGCAATCGGCCCCCGCTTTACGCTCAGCCATCTCCAGACCGGGGACCTGCAGGTTTCCCCCTTGATCGAAACGATACAGGAGGTGCTGAACGCTCTCGAAAAAAACAAGACCGATGCCTTCCCGAGCGGCCATACGGCCGTTTCACTGGTGTGCCTTTATTATGCGTGGAAAGAACGGGAGAAAAAGCTTTTTGCGGTTTTGATTCCGGTGGTAACGGGACTGCTCATCTCAACAGTCTATCTCAGGTATCACTACGTAATCGACGTGATCGCGGGCATAGCGTTGACCGGCTTGACGATAGCGCTGGCGCCGGGACTGCGGCGTCTGTTGTCGGCAGCATCGCGCCGCCTGCGAACTGAAAGAACTTCCGGCCAGGGTGATTCATGAAATTTTCTTCTCATAGATACGGTATTTTTTGTAGAGCTTGCCGCCCATGAGTTCACAGCCGCGCTGCACCAGCAGGTTGTCCTCGAGGATCCATGACATTTCTGCCCGCTGATAGCCTTTCTTCACGGCAGCCTTGAAGGCTTCGAGATAGAGCAGACCCTCAATGCCCTTTTTCCGGTACTCCTCCGTCACCCCCATGGCCATCACACGTAGATCATTGATCTTCCGCGAATACCAGAGGAATTTCAGCAGCGCCAGCGGCCCGAGTCTGCCGTTGATCTTCCCCAGCACCTGGTTGTAATCAGGGAGAGCCACGAAAAACGCTGCCGGCTTTCCGTTCACCTCAGCCATGAGCATCAGTTCCGGGGCGATCAGCGGCCTGAGTTTTTCCGCCATGGACACCTTCTCCTCCTCGGTCATGGGCACAAAACCCCAGTTGTGGCTCCAGGCAGAGTTGTAGATGACCTTTACCGATTCCACTTCCTGCTGGAACCGCTTCATGTTCGCCGGCCGCACGGTGAGCCCCGGGATCCGCGCCTTTACGGCCGACGCAAGTCTCTCGAGTCGTCCACCCGCCGTAACGTCCCTGATCATGGCTATGTAGGCGTAGAGGTCTTTGGCCTTGGTCAGGCCGCAGCGCTCCATGAAGTCGAGGTAGTACGCCGGCGAATAGGGCATCAAGATCATGGGCGGTGAATCAAATCCTTCGAGAAGAAAACCGCACTCGTCGTTCGTCGACGGGTTCATCGGGCCCCGCATGATCGCCATACCGCGCTCTTTGAGCCAGCCCTCCGCCGCGCCCAGCAGCCCCCGGGCGACGGCACAATCGGGAAGGCATTCGAAGAAACCGAAAAAACCGGCCTGTTCATGATGGAATCTGATGTGATTGCGGTCGATGATCGCCGCGATCCTGCCGACTGTTTCTCCGTTTCTGCGCGCAAGGAAACAAGCGGCTTCGGCATGCTGAAAAAAGGGGTTCTTCTTTTCGCTCAGGAGGAGTCGCACTTCTCTCTCGAGCGGTGGGACCCAGTGGGTATTTCCCCGGTAGACCTTCCACGGGAAGCGGATGAAATCTTTTCTGGCGCCCGCACCGGTCACCTCTTCAATGTGAATATTTTCCCCATCGGCCATTACGAGATCACACCGAGCTCTCTTCCGGCTTTCTCGAGCACGCCAAGCACCCGGTCGAGCATTTCGTCAGTATGGGTTGCCATGTAGCTGGTGCGAATGAGGCACCTGCCGGGCGTTGTGGCCGGAGGGATGACGGGATTCACGAACACCCCGGCATCATAGAGGATTTTCCACATCATGAAGGCACACTCCATCTCGCCCATGACCAGCGGGATGATGGGAGTCTCGGCCGCACCCGTGTCGAAGCCCAGCTGCTGGAAGGCCTTCATCATCTTGTTGGTATTGTGCCAGAGCCGCTCCCGGCGCTCCGGTTCCTGGTCGACGATCTCGAGCGCCGCGATGACCGACGCCACCGAGGCCGGCGGTGGGCTTGCCGAGAAAATCAGGGGCCGCGAGGTGTGCTTTATGTAGTGGATCACCTCTTCGTTCGCCGCGACAAAGCCGCCGATGGACGCCAGCGACTTACTGTAGGTGCCCATGATGATGTCGACTTCCTGCTCCAGCCCGAAGTGCTCCACCGTGCCGCGTCCGGTCTTGCCGAGCACCCCGATGCCATGGGCGTCATCGACCATGAGCCGCGCCCCGTACTTCCTGCAGACCTTGACGATCTCGGGGAGCGGTGCAATATCCCCCTCCATGCTGTAAACGCCGTCCACGACCACCAGTTTGCCGCGGTTGCCGCTTTCCTTGAGGATCTGTTCCAGCTTCCCCATATCGTCGTGCTTGAACTTTTTCACCTCGGCATAAGATAAGCGGCAGGCGTCGATGATGCTGGCGTGGTCGAGCTTGTCGATTACAACCACGTCGTGCTTGCCGGCCAGGGCTGAGATGATCCCGAGGTTGGTTTGATATCCCGAGGAAAAAGTCAGCGCCGCTTCTTTGCGAAAGAATGAGGCAAGCTTCTCCTCCAGTTTCACATGGATGTCGAGGGTTCCGTTGAGAAAGCGGGAACCGGCGCAGCCGCTGCCGTACTTTCGCACCGCCTCGATGGCCGCTTCCTTCACCTGCGGATGGTTGGTAAGCCCGAGATAATTGTTTGACCCGAGCATGATCATCTTCCGGCCCTCGACGATGACCTCGGGGTTCTGCTCGGATTCCACGACGTGAAAATAGGGATACAGTCCGGCGGCCATAACCTGTTTAGCGAGCGTGTATTCCCGGCATTTTTTGAAAATATCCGGAGCATTTGACTCAAGGGCCCCCAACGGACCCGGTGCAGCCGTTACAGCCAGTTGTTTTTCCTGTACCATTTCCATGTAAGTTCCAACCCTTTCTGGAGGGGATACTCCGCCCGGAAGCAGAGGTCATTCTCGATCTTTCCCACATCGCACAGCCAATAGCGCTGCGCGGCTTCCCGCACCTTCTGCCGGTTCGCAAGTGCAGGCCTTGCGCTGAACAGGCTGCCTATTTCGGAAACGAGGCCGAGCAGCCAGGCCGCCCTATAGGGAAGCTTGATTGTGCGAGCCGTCACGCCACCCGTGGAGAGCAGCAACTTCCTGAAGTCCGCCCACGAGTAGGCCTTGTTCTCCGCGACAAAATAGACGCTGCCGCTCTTTGTTTCCTGTCCGGCTGACAGCAGCAGCGCCGCTGTCAAGTCTTCGACGTAGCAGAGGTTGAGATAGCGGTCACCGCCGGTCATCTCGACGGTCAGGCCGCGGCTGGCCCAGCGGAACAATTCGAACACGTCAGCATCTCGCGGCCCGTAGACGCTCGTCGGACGGATAATCACGACAGGAAACCGGTCCTGGCAGACGAGAACTTCCTCTTCGGCAAACAGCTTGCTCCTGCCGTAATCAGAGACAGGATGCGGGGTATCGCCCACGCCGACCGGACGTCCATCCAGACTCGGACCCGCGGCGGCCTGGCTGGACACCAGGATGAATTTCTCCAGGCCGGGATTATGGCGCGCGCAGGCTTCCAGAAGATTCTTCGTGCCGAGGTGGTTCACGGTGTAATAGTCGCGGGGATGCTTCGCTTTGGTAAGTCCGGCGCAATGGAATATCTGTGAAACGCCCTGCACCGCGGCGCCAAGCGATTCGGACTGCGTGCAGTCGCCCTGCAGGAGTCGAACCTCCTTGCCTTCAAGCCAGCGCAGCTGCCGGAGGTCTCGTACCAGGCAGGTTACGGAATAACCTTTTTCGAGCAGCAGTTCTACGAGATGACTCCCGACAAAGCCGGTTCCGCCCGTGACCAGTACCGGTCGTGAATCCCCCAACGGCATTCCCCCTCCTTGAACACAGCCTCTGCTCATTAAATCTACTTTGCCAATGGGACATGTCAAGCCTTGCGCCAGTTTATGCCTGCTAGACGCCGTCAGCATCGAACATTCCGCTTTCTCCGATCTTTTCCGCGACCTTCCTGAAGTGAAACCCGTAGACGGCATAGGTGATGGCCAGCGGAAAAAGCCGCGGCTTTCTGATGAGAGTCCAGAAAAAGAGTTTCCAGTAGTAGAGCCTCTCTTTACCCACCACACCCAGAAAGAGCATCGATTTGAAGAGCGCCCCGACATAGCCCGGCTGGAGATGAAATTTCCCGAGATGAAGCGGCCGGTACTCCCGGAGGAGCCTGATCACCCGCTGATAGTAGTTCTTGGGTGCGTAGATGGTGTCGAGGATCGTCAGGTAGCCGCCCAGAAGTTGCTCCGTTTTCATCCGGGTGATGAAGTTGAGGTCAAGGGGCGTGTTGCTCCCGGTGCCCTCCCCCAGCAGTCTTCCCTCTTGAAACATGCGCTGGTGGAGCCTGGTTCCACGTATGGCGGACAGCAGCCCAACCATGGCGGTGACGATGCCGCTCTCCTGGATGAAGAGTATCTGCTTGTCGAAAATCGTGGGCGGGTCACTGTCGAAGCCGACGATAAATCCGCCATGCACCTGCAGGCCGGCCCGCTGGATGGTTTTGACCGATGCCAGCAGGTCACGGTTCCTGTTCTGCACCTTGCCGCTCTCGACATGACTCTCCTCGTTGGGAGTTTCGATACCGATAAAAACCTCCTCGAATCCCGCCCTGACCATCAGTTCCATGAGTTTGGGGTCGTCAGCCAGGTCGATGGATGCCTCGGTGTAAAAATAAAAAGGGCGTCCATTTTCTTCCATCCAATCAAAGAGGGCGGGGAGGACCTCTTTCTTCAATTTTTTCTTGTCGCCGATGAAATTGTCGTCCACGAAAAAGACCGCCCCGCGCCAGCCCCGAACATAGAGACTGTCCAGTTCGGCGAGCAGCTGCTTCCGTGACTTGCTCCTCGGTTTTCTCCCGAACAGCGCGGTGATATCGCAGAACTCGCAGTCGAAGGGACAGCCCCGGCCATACTGGATATTCATCGCGGCATAGTTGCTGACTTCTACCAGATTCCAGAGCGGAATGGGGGTCATCGTCAGGTCCGCCAACCGGTCATCGGCATAGAGGTGCCGTGCCCTGCCGGTGCGCAGGTCCTCCAGAAAGGGCGGCAGGGTGAGTTCCGCTTCGCCCAGCACCAGGTGGTCGACTCCGGGAAAATCGTCGTGGCAGGCAGTAAAGAGAGGACCACCGGCAACGATCTTCACGCCCCTCTCCCGGCAGCGATCGATCACCAGCTGCGCAGATTTCCTCTGGATGGTCATGGCGCTGATAAAGACATAATCCGCCCACTCCAGGTCCTGATCGGAAAGTGGGCGGACGTTCATGTCCACAAGCCTCTTTTCCCAATCTCCGGGAAGCATGGCCGCCACCGTCAACAGCCCCAGCGGGGGAAAACTCGCCTTCCTGTTGATAAATTTCAAGGCATGCCGAAAACTCCAGAAGCTGTCCGGATAGTGCGGATACACAAGGAGAATGTTCATGACTGGGTCCTTATCTCAGTAGTAATCATCGTAGTACTGCGGCAATGAAACATCACAACCCGCACACCTCATCCCAGATTTTCCTCGATTTTAAGTTCCAGATCGTCAATATTGACCCTGAAAACCAGCCCATCCTTATCCTCGCTCCGCACGATGCCTTCCTTGACCCACTCGAGGACAACATCCTTGCTCACCCCGAATCTGGATTCCACTTCTTCGATGCCGCACCAGCTGTCTCCTAACATGGCCATAAAAATCACCTCTCACTCTTTATATTCGCCAACTCATTACTCGCATCCAAAAACCTTCACTCCTGCGAAGAAACATCTCTGACATGGTACTGCTTACTGCCCCCCGCTTCCGATCTTTCGCTGCAGCAGCAACTGGTTGGCACGTTCTTTGGTTTTGAACGTGAGATAATCCTGCTTTTCCATTTCGAAAAGCTGTTTCCGGTAGCGGCTCGTGAGATCGTACCAGCCGCTGATTCTCTGGTTGAAACGGCTTTTTTCCGGATAGCGCAGGGTATCCATGAACGACTGGATCGCGAAATAGTAGCGGACAGCATTGCGTTCAATCGCACCACGTGGCCCGCCGATATATACCGGATTGCCGTTTCGGTCTTTTCCGGTCACCGTGAAGCCTACCTTGCCCCGGGCAAGTGTCGCAAAATAGGCCTTTTCCGCGAAGCGCAGCGCAACACTGTCACGGTATTCATAGCTGACATGAACAAAAGTCCGTCCCGCATCAAGGGGCAGGGCTTCAAACCTCATCCGGTGGTCCCTCGTGCCGAATGGGCCGGTCTCGGCAGTGAGCATGACGTCCAGGTACCCCTGCCGTTGAGCAACTATTCGATACTGGAACATGACTTGACGTGTGGCTTCCGGAGGTTGGTAGCCTTTGCGGCCGATGTAAAAGGTCAGCAGCCAGCTGTCCGGCAGCTTTCTGTAGGTGCACGCCTTAACATTGAGATGGAGGGGTACGATGTCACACCAGTTTGCCGGTACTTTGAGCACGTCCACCACGCTGGCGAAGGGATACTGAAAGATCCCGTAGACATCCACCTGCACTTTGTCGTCTCGCTCAAAGGACTCCAGAAAGAGCGGCAGACCGAAGCTGCTTTTCTCCAGACTGGCACTGTTTCTCTGATAGGTGTCAAGCAGGCTGGCTTCGCCACGCCCGGATTTTCCGGCAGCGGCAGCGGAACCGGATGTACAAAGAACTGCCACAGCCATCAGGCAGAGCAGGAATTTCGTGAATTTATTGAGCGTAATGACCGTGTGCATATGATTCCTCGCTAAACATGCCCGTGGCGAAAAGCTACAGCCAGCGGGCGAACAGATTCACGAACCACTCCCTGATTTTAAGAAACAACGGCCTCTTTTTCCACTCGTTCCAGGTAATCTGCCGGGAATTCTCAAGGTCCTTGACAAACATTTTCTCCATTTCAACGGCAAACTCGCGACTCAGGATAACCGCATTCACCTCGTCATTATGCAAGAGACTCAAGTAGTCCAGGTTGGTTGAACCTACGGTTGACCAGACCTCATCGATCACCGCGGTTTTTGCATGCAGCAGGGAAGTCTTGTGCTCATAGATCTTCACCCCCGACTTCAATAGCTCGGAATAATGATACCGCTGGGCATAGAATGCCAACTTGGAATCGGTGGTTCCGGGAAGAATGATGGTTACGTCAACACCGCGTCCGGCAGAATCGGTAAGGGCCTTCACGATCTGCTCGTCAGGGATGAAGTAGGAATTCGTCAGGTGAATCGAATTCTCGGCAAAAGTGATGGCCGACACGTACATGATAAAAGGAATCCTGTTGGTCTCTCCGGGAGTGCTGCCGACCACCCGCACCAGGGCAGTACCCTTTTCTATCAGGTCAGGGAAATAGTTGTTACTTTGGGAAAGCCCTGGTCCTTTCTGCTTCTGCCAGGTGTCGAGAAAGAGCTTCTGGAATCCGGCAACAGCCGGACCCTCAATTTGAACATCCGTGTCACGCCAGTGAATTTGAGCTTTTACCTTATGTTTCCGTCTAAAAGGATTCCGTGAATACACCTCACTGATATTGATGCCCCCGCTAATGGCGACTTTGCCGTCAACGATCAGAATCTTGCGATGGTTTCGGTGTGTGAGCCCCCATTCCTCGTGGGAACTCAGCGGATTCAGCGGATTAAAATTGACAACCTGAATGCCGCCGTCGCGCAGGCGCTGGAAAAATGTATCGGAAACATCGATGCTGCCCAAGCTGTCGTACAGGACATTCACCTGGACACCTTCCGCCTGCTTTTGCAGCAGGATATCGGAAAATTTGTGACCTGTTTCGTCATCTTCAAAGATATAGCTTTCCAGGTTGATATGGTCTTTGGCATTCCGGATTGCTTGGAACATTGCGGCATAGGTGGCCGGGCCATCGGCAAGCAGCGTGACCTTGTTCCCTTTGGTCAGAGGGCTTTCGGTGACCGATTCCACCACGGCAGCATGGCGTTCGAGAAAATCCGCCGGGTCGGCCGATTTTTGCAGCCGGTCGATGATTGCCTTGCTTTTTTCGGGGGATATCAATCCTTTGGACGAAAAGATTTTACGAGGTTGCTGTGAAGCGGGTGCTTCTTCTATCACTTTCGAAACATCAGGTAAGGTGGCACAGCCATTGCCGAGACTCACGATGGACAGATACAGAGAAAACAATATGAATGGCTTGAGGGATTTCATGGTGTCTCGCCCCAGTCTCACGTGGGCTGCCAAAATGTTTGAGGTGAGATCAAATCAGCTTTCTGCCGGCTGGAGCAGCCAGGCAACAGCCGGCAGAAAGCGCTCGGACTACTTTACAATCAGGTTGTTTTTCACCCCGGTAACCCCTTTCACGCCGCGGGCCACCTCTCCGGCTTTTGTGACACTATCCTTCGAGTTGACAAATCCGCTTAACTGAACGACTCCTTTGAAGGTCTCGACATTGATCTGCATGACTTTGAGATCCGGGTGGGTAAAGATAGCGGCTTTGACTTTGGTTGTGATCGCCGTGTCGTCGACATACTCGCCGGTGCCTTCCTTGGTCCGCGTAGAAGCACAGCCAACGAATGCGGTTATCAGTGCCAGGCAGACCATGAATTTCAAGATACGATTAAATTTTAGCATAGTGATTTCTCCTTTTTGTTGGTGCACGAGTATTTTGCTCGGAAGTAAGCCCAAGGAGTGAAAGTATATTCTCTGCCACCCCTTGATCAGCTCCCCGGAACGCCCGGGGAATCCTGATTTTCATCACTCCTTTCCTCTGACCTCATCTTAAAAATCGTTCTCGAACCATTCCCATCCGCGGATCAGCTCCGGAAAGGCGGAACCGACGTGGACCGTCTTGACCGGGTCGCTTGAGATGGAGATGACGGCGTCCTCTGCCACCAGCGAGACGGTCAAGGAACCGGCAGCGATAAAGGCGTCGAAAGCGGCCTGTGAGTTGGCGAACGGAACCAGTTCATCGTCCGGGTGGTGGATCATCCGCAGCGGCACGGTCGGCACCCAGGCGGAATCCAGTTGCCCGGGCAACCGGTACGAGTCATTTTCCTTCAACAGGGCAACCACCGGGCTCGTGGTGTCGGTAAGCTGGTCAATGAATCCCTGACTGAGAACACTCTTCGCTACGATCAAGGCCGGCGGATCGAAGACCATCCCCATTGCCTCGCTGATCGTGTCAGATTGATTGTTACCGTTGAAGAGCGGGGGAATGGTTGTGTTGTAGGGTGCTATCATGGCGGTTGCCGGGTTATAGAGCGACGTCCGCCCCCCATAGGCATAGTTGTAACTGGTAAGGATCATCGGCACAAAGTATGGTGACTTGAAGGTGTTGTCCGAAAGGATTACTCCGCGCATGGCTCCGGAGAGGTCATGGGGCCCGGAAAGCGCTGCAGCAGCGGTCACCGTAAACTCGGCGGCATGATTGAGCTGCAGTTCCCGCGTTGCTGCCATGGTCACGTATCCCCCTTCGGAATAGCCCATGAGAAAGAGCTGGTTGTTCCAGGTGCAGGGTGAGCTGGTTCCGGCGATAATGTCGCGGCTGGACCGGAGCAGATCGATCACCTGCCGGGCCAGGACCTCACCAACGACATGGGGCTGGGTATTGGTGTTGTCCCCCATGCCCTCGTAATCGACCAGGGCAACCGCATAGCCGGTGGCGGCGATTGCCGCTGCAACCATTACTTCCGGGTAGTCAGTGGGCCGGTCGCGGTGGCTCAGATACTGTGACGGTGAAAACTGCCGGTACACCTCGGTCCCGTGCTGGTACATGAGGATCGGCACCGAAGGTTTGCCGCCCAGGCCCAGGATCGCTTTCGGCAGGACCAGCAGTCCGGTCATGGTGTGCAGCTGGCCGTCCGCTCCGGTGGATTGATAGGTAACCTTCCGCATCTCGATGGTATTGCTGAAATTGATTAAAAGTTTGCCGAAGTTTTCAAACACAAGGAAGTTGTCCCAATCCCAACCGTCCAGAGCCCTTGTCACCGGTCGTTGAATGCTGGCGGAAATGTCAGCATACAGTTCCGCGGGATTGATTGATACCACACCCGACTGCGAGTCCGATTTTGAGCCGCAGCCCGCGACCAGAATGACCAGAACCAGAATAGCTGCACAGAGAGTGCGTACTGCATGTGATCGTCGCATCATTGTTTCCCCTCTTTTTCATGCATTATGAAAAAATGTTGTGTGCCACGCCGGCTGGCTTAAGCCCGAGTCCGGCTGTTTCAGTGAAACAGGGCAGCGGCGGTGAACAGTCACCCGTTTATGCTCGCGCCGCTTTGATCGCCTCCGCTCCCGCCGTTGCCGTTATGGTGTTGATCCTGATTTCCGGTTCCTTAATGAGCAGTTTCATGGCGCCAAGCAGCACACCGAAATGCACCGACCGCAAATGGGTGTTCAAGTCACTGCTGGTCTGCCACTCTTCCTTGAAGTACATACTGCTTTCAGCCTCCACATCCACATAGCAATTGCAGCTTATACAGCCTTGCTCGCGGCGAATCTGGGAGAGTACCGCCTTGAATGTTTGAAAGATCTCTTTCCGTTTTTCAGAGGGCACCGTTATCTTAATGGCAACATCGATCATCGGTTTTCTCCTTGAGACGTGAAAAAATATGAATAGTGCGGATTATTTCCGCCGGCTGGCAAAGAATTTAACGTCGCTTCATAAGCGATTTCTCGTCCCCGGTTGAGGTGCAATCACTGGTAAAGATAACGCATGCTCGAAATTGCTCGAGTGATGCTTTCCACCTCCACCGTACAACTGTGTTCACTCCAGGCCGCCCCGGGACACTCATGGTTACCTACTTCCCCAGATGAATCGAGGGAAGAGAGCTGAATATGCCAAAAACCTGCAACAGCCAAATAATGACAACAATGACTACAACGATATTCAAAATTGATTTTATTGGTCCTGCCATGGGAATAAAGCGGTTGATAAGCCAAAGAATAAAACCAACCACAATCAGTACAAGTACCACGTTAAGTAATGACATGAGTTGCGACACCTCCCTCTGTTGCTTTCGGAAACCGGCCCTTTGCCTGTTCCCGGTTGGAACTGCCCGTTCCGTCGATTCAGATACTCAGTTTGCCGCTTGGTCTACGGTACCGCTCCACTCAGCTCCTGCATAACGACGGCAGACTTTCGGGAAAGGACAGCTACAATCGGCCCGTCAAAAACAGAATGACCAGAATCAACAGGATCAAGCCGATCGCGCCGCTCGGGTAGTAGCCCCATTTCTGACTATGGGGCCAGGTGGGCAGAGCGCCCAGCAGCAGCAAAACCAATACGACAATCAATATTGTTCCTAACATTGTGTTTCTCCTTTCAGCAGCAAAAGATCTGTCCGCTGCACCATCTACAACCTTGCCCGTAAGGACTTCGTGCCCGTGGTAAAGCTTTCTTTTTCACAGAACGAGCAACAGATTTCGCTACCTTCTACCAGGACAAATCGCAACTAGCATGCCAGAGATAACCCGACACGATAAAGAGCGTAACACCTTGAATATGCAGAACAATACAACAGATAAACGTTAGAGGCGCGAGGAAAGCCGTCAGAGGCTACCGCCAAATATAACGTAACTGCCATATGTGACGGCCAGCTCTACGCCGGATATGCGCGCGTTGATCCGGCTCTCACAGGATGCGTGTCTGTGGGGCTGCAGGTGAGATCGAGGGGACAGCACCTGTCGCTGAAGCAATCCGGGCAAGCGTCAGGTTTACGTTATTAGGGGGTAATCAAACATGCCACCGATCGGGTTAGGGGCACGGTAACTATTCACCACATTCTGAAGATGCAGGCAAAATTCCCCCGCCCCTTGCGATAGGGAAAGCCAGTGCTATGAAACACAGCTGAATAGTTACGAGGCACGGCGCGCCGTCTCTCCATCAGGATTGTGATGTTTCATTGCCGAAGCACTCTTAAACGTTACAGTCAGCAGTAGAAAAGCTGGGGAGTCTTACTACTCCCCAGCCCTGAGATTCCTTACTTATCCGGTTCATACTGAATCATCGTCGATTCATCCGTTTTTCAAGGTCTTCTTCGATTTTCAGCTTTTCCAGTTCCTCCTTGGCCTTCTGCGCTTCAAGCTCCGCGTTGGTCTTCAGCCGTTTATCCGGACGCGCAGGTTTCACTTTCACCGGCGCCGGTTTTGCCGGCTGCACCCCTTCCGGTCGTACTTGAGCGGGTTGAGCCGGTTGCGGTGTTCTCCGGATTTGGACTGGCTTTTCAGGTTGAACGGATTTTTGCGGGGCAATCCGTACCGGTTCACCGGTTCGGACAGGTGCCTCGCGCTGTGCCGGACGTGCCGGTTGGCTCCGCTCCGGCCTCACCCGCTCGGGCCTTACTGGCTGTGGCGTCCTCTGGATTTGAACGGGCTTTTCAGGTTGGACCGGGGTCACAGGTGCTACCCGTTCCGGTTCCCTGGTCCGGACGGGTTCCTCGCGCTGAACCGGACGTGCCGGTTGGCTCCGCTCCGGCCTCACCCGCTCGGGCCTTACTGGCTGTGGCGTCCTCTGGATTTGAACGGGCTTTTCAGGTTGGACCGGGGTCACAGGTGCTACCCGTTCCGGTTCCCTGGTCCGGACGGGTTCCTCGCGCTGAACCGGACGTGCCGGTTGGCTCCGCTCCGGCCTCACCCGCTCGGGCCTTACTGGCTGTGGCGTCCTCTGGATTTGAACGGGCTTTTCAGGTTGGACCGGGGTCACAGGTGCTACCCGTTCCGGTTCCCTGGTCCGGACGGGTTCCTCGCGCTGAACCGGCCGTGTCGGCTGTATCCGTTCCGGCCTCACCTGCCCGGGCCGAACCGGCTGTGGGCTCCTCTCGATTTGAGCAGGCTTTTCCGGCTGAACCGGGGACACAGGCGCAACCCGTTCCGGCTCCCTGGTTCGGATTGGTGCCTCTCGTCGAACCGGCCGTGTCGGTTGAATCGGACGTGTTTCACTTGCTCCCGCGCCACGCTTTTTGATTACTTTCTGCTGGAACCGCACTTCGGATTCCGGACGTTTTACCTCCTGGACCGGGACGATGCGGTCCGCAATCCTGGGCGGCGCCACCCGGGATTCCCGATTGATCCTGCCTTCCGGAGCGCGTTTCACCTGTTGCTGAAGCACGGCAGCACTTTCTCTTCTGCCCGGATCCTTTTGTATGAGCGTTTCATTCTGCCGGATTCGTTTGACTACGCTCACATGCGGCTTCCGGTCTACCTGCCGGTCCGTATAGGTGTAACGCTGCCTGTTCGTATCGTAATTGGTTATCACCGCAGGCGTGACCAGCGGCGCGGCACGATAATTATTGATGATGGTCGTCTTGTTTATGTTGGTCACCCGGACATTCCGGTAATTGTTCACTCCGTAGAAGTTGTTCTGGTTGACCACAATTGCCTGCCGTGCATAGGCATAATTCCGTATGTTGATATTGATGCGCGTGATGTTGATGTTGTTTACGACCGTATTATGCGGCCCGCCCCAGTCACGGCGGCTGTAATAGGTTTCGCGCGGCGCCAGGGGCACCCAGCCTACATACGCCCCGCTGTGTATCCATGAAACCCTGCCCGGGTACCAGAAAAAGCTGATATTAAGCAGGGGGATACCGATCTGCACCCGTGCGACCGGCGGAGCCCAGTACCAGTTGTTCCTCACATAAACCCAGTTTCCGTAATGGTGGGTGACGTAACCGAAAGGTTCTGCCGGGATCCAGGTCTGGTCGCCATACCAGTCGGTCCAGCGGCCAACGGTAAAAGGTGACCAGCCGGCCTGTACGTTGACAGGCCGCCAGAACCAGCGCGGACTTCCCTCATAGGGAACGCTTTCCCACCGGCCGTTCTCTTCCAGGACATAAGCGTCGTTCCGAAGATCGGGCGGCAGATACTCGACCGAGCGGCCTCTCATCCTGGTCTTTTCGGACCAGAAGTCTTCACGGGCTTCGTTCCAGCGGTCCCAGTCCGGGTCAACCGTTCCATCGCCTGGTGACACCTGGTTTGCGTCGGCGAGAATCGAGTCATACCCGGTTGAAACGTCATACCTTCTGCCGGTTGCCTCGTGTACGAAACTTACGTCTCCTCGTATCGCAACCACTTCGACCGAGTTTTCACCAACATAAAAGTCGAATGCCGTACCGGGATCGGCAAGAACATACCCGTAAGGACTGGTAGCTCTCATGACAGTCCGTGAACCTTTGTTGTAAAACCGGACAATGCCAGAAGCCACATCCGTCTCGGTCAGATCTGACGCAAGATCGATGAACTGGAGCTGCGTGTTGTTCCCGGCCCTGATCCAGCTCCCGTTGGGAACGGCCAATTCCGCCATCGCCCGAGCCCCTGCATAGAGTGTGTCCCCTGTCCCGAAGGGCGCATCCCTGACTACTGCCACCCAGTCATTTTCAGCAGGCACATAACGGAGCAGATCACCTTCAACCTGGTAGACACGACCTACCACCTCGCCCGGAAACTCCTGTGCCAGGACGGGAAGCACCATATTCCCCATCGCGAGGATCAAAAAGATCACCGTTTTAATCCAGTTCTGCATTTCTGTCTCCTTTCCACGGCTTTATTACTTCGGCAATTACACATCACAACCATTAAGGTAGGGGCACGGTGCGCCGTGCCCGGATTGAGCGAGACACGCCTAGCCCCTGCCTATCAGTGATATAGTACATTGCCCTGTACTAGCCGCCTGCTAGCTTGTAACTTTGCAAGCATTTTTTTGTTTTCGAACGAAGAACGGGGGCCGCAATCAACCCGGCCCCCGTTACTCATCGTGTATAATCACCAGAGGTTACTGATCGATCATGACGCAATCTATGATTGCCTCGACTCTGCGGTTATGCTGCCTTCCTGCCGGAGTGGTGTTGTAATCAATCCTCCTGGTATTTCCGTATCCCACTGCCGTCAAACGGGACGCTTCGATGCCGAAATTCGTAATGAGATACTGCATGACGCTTTCCGCCCGCATCTGAGAAAGCTTCATGTTGTACTCGGCGCTGCCGATATCGTCCGTATGCCCTGCGATAACCGCTTTGGTCGCTGGATACTTCTTCATGAAATCGGCTACGCCGGCGAGACGGCTGTGATAGTTCGACCGGATGTCGGCCTTGCCGGTGGCGAACTCGATATTAAAGGGGAAGCAGACTTTCGAAGGCGGCGGAACAAAGTCCTGCTCCGCTGTGCAATCGATGACCGCTTCGATGCGGCGGTTCTTGATTCTTCCCTGTTCCGTGGTATTGTCGGCGATCGGATCGGACTTGCCAAAACCCTTGGCAGAAAGCCGGGACGCAGCGATGCCGAATTTTTCGACCAGATAGTTCATGACACTTTCGGCCCGCCGCTGAGAAAGTGCAAGGTTATACTCCTCTGTGCCAACATAGTCGGTGTGCCCTTCTATGACAGCGGTCGTAGCCGGAGACTTTTTCATGAAATCGGCGACCCGGCCGATATCATCGTGGTACTGCGGTTTGACATCGTATTTATCGATATCAAACTGCACATTGAGAGTCATGCACACCGTAACAGGCTGTTTTTCCGGAGCTATGGCCGCAGCCTGAGGCCCGCAAAGTTCGGCATCCGCGGCCAACTGTCTGGCCTGAGCCAGGAGTCTGCTGGAACCGGCGTTGTCACAGGCCCAATAAACCCTGGCGCCCTGCGCCGCAAGTTCTTTGGCTTGCGCTATTTTTTCAGGACAGTACTTGGCTCCGGGTGATTGCTCTGCCCGGGCAATTGCCGCTTCGGTCTGGCCAAAGTCATCAGGAACTCCTAAAGCCTTGTCCTCCACGCCGAAGTGAGACGTGACGCACGAAGATAAAAGGAAAAGAAACATGATCAGCACGCTTGACAGAAACAGATTCTTTTTCATTTCACTACTCCTTTCTTGCGGAATTACTCACTATCCCTCGTTCGCTTATCACCCATTATGCTGCTGCTTCGTGCATGATTTTGATGATGGTTTCCTCCACTTCCCGTGCCACTTTTTCCAATTGGGGCACGCTGAACATCGCCAGCATGGCGGTTGGCTTCAAAGTAGCCAGAATGGTCCTACCGTCCTCCTCGTAGAGGGAAATCCGGCATGGCAGTGCGGTGGAAACACTCATGCTCTGCTCGAGCACCTTTTTTGCCTGGTGCGGTTGGCAGACTTCGAAGACCATACATTCACGGGCGAACTCCACGCCCTTTTTCTCCAGGGCTTCTTTGAGATTGTGAACCTGCATGACGCCAAAATGATGTGCATCGACAGCCGCCTGCAAAGCAGCCGCGGTTTCGTTCACCGTTTTAAGAGTTGCTCCTGTGATCAGCATAATCAGCCTCTCAGTCAAATCACCTGTTTCTACTAGATTAATTAACTCGCAAAAAACCGGAACACGAACTCACGTCATTTCCATGACCTGTGCGCAGTAGCCCTGGCAAAGGAGCAAAACGGGAGCCCAGGATTTGAACGATTACTGCATACCCTCGATACCCGCTTTGCGGGTATGACGAGTAGTTGCGAGAACTTCAACCGATTGTTTCCCGTAGCCTGCTTCTTGCCTGCTACACGCCATCAGGATCTACGTCCGGAGATAAAACCAATAATAATTACAATAATGGCAATAACCAGCAGGATATGAATGAAACCACCGATCGTGTAACTGCTCACGAGCCCCAGCACCCACAGAATAATCAGAATTACCGCTATGGTCCACAACATGGGATACTCCTTTCCGACTGTCCCGACCCTTTGCCGCCTATGCCTGAACTCAGCAGCCGGCAGGGGTCAGACAATCTCGTTGGCCTTAATCCCGGATACTCGATCGTTATCCGGTTCTTATGGCAGCCATTTCCTCCAGGAACAGTCTTTCTGCCGCCCTATCTTCTATCGCGGCCGTCTCTGTCACCCCTATCAGGTCTTCCATGACCATCAGATCTTCCATGACCGGAGTTATACTGGTGTGGCGCCATCTGGCGTTGTGAGTGTGAGCGTTGCGTCCGGTATTTCGGGCGGCGCTCCACTCCCCAGGTATTATTCCGTTCCCAGTGCCTGTTCTTTTCCCAGCTTCTCCAGTTATGTTGAACCTGTCGCTGAGGTATCCGCTGATAATTCCATTGATGTCCATCCCAGCGGCGATCCCGGTAATTATTCCGCCAGCCTGACGGTACTTTTCGATAAAAATTCGGGGCTCGTCCATAGTGGGACCAACCGGAGTTGTAGTCGCGTGAGCGATACCAGCGGCCTTCCCACGGACGCCACCACCAGCCACCGTAGAAAAAGATGTCCACTCCCGCGTCGGGTACAGCATAAACGTAGGTATTCGGTATCACAACCAATTCCGGCGGTGCGGAAAATGCGATGACCGGAGGCAGAGAAATGCCGACACTGATATTCACCCCTGCCATTGCTGAAACGGGGGCTACGAGCAGCACCCCCAAAAGCACTGTTCCTGTAAGATACTTAACCATTTTCGAACTCCTTTGTTAATTCTCGCCTAGGTAATCCTGCTGAAATTCCCCCTCCCGCTACGGGTCCTCTGCCCTGCGGCACGCAACGGTCGAGGGTACACCTATCTTGCGCTTATCAGGGGTGCTGAATATTCACACCGTGTAGGTATCTCTACTTTTTCTTCAACGTTCTCTTTGCCGGATTTTTCACGCCGGCCTTCATCGGCATCATTTTCTGCATTTTTTTGAACTGATCGTCCGTCAACATTGTCCGCATCTCTTTCATTGCTTGCAGAATTTCCAAATGTTGCGCTGTTTTAATTTCTTCAATTCTTTTAGCTACAGCACTGGCCTTTCCCAGGTCAAAGTCTTTCACATCCATGATTCCCGCAAGGTCGATCTCGGCAATTTTGAGGTCAGCCATGTACTGGGCCTGCTTTTTTTGCATTTCACGATGCATTTGCTTCACCTTCATGAGTTGGCTATCGGTAAGGCCAATTTTATCGGCGTGTTGGAGGCACATGCCCATCATATCCATATTTCCGGCTCGCATCATCTGACCGTGGCCTTCACCGCGCCCCTGCATGGACCTGTCCATCATTTGCGACGAATAGGCAGACGCAGGTTTACTGGTAATGAGCAAAGCGACAACCGCCGACATCAGTACAACTGATCCAAACATTCTTTTCATTTCAGGGTCTCCTCTTAGGACTACTCTGTTTTCTGGACTATTAGCCGATAATCGCGGCAGCCTGACACTCTATCGAAGCACATGTCGGGCAGATGATCCTCAACCCAACGGGAACGCTGAAATGCCGGGCATAACGAGAAACTGCTTTGGCCTTCCCTGCAAAGAAACAAATTTTACAAGTTACCAGATTCTCCACGCCAGATAGATCAGCACTCCATTCCCGATACTCATGAATATATGGTAAGTTCATGTACGTTCCCCCTCTCATAATAAAACTCAAATTTCGGAACGAACGGAAATGCTCATCTCCTTCTACTAAGGTATATCGCAACTAGCATGCCGGGGAAGACCTCTCGTCATTGAATGTATAAGTTAATAATTATAATGGTAAAATTGGAAGGAGAAGCTGCAAGGTGGGTAAAAAACCGCCAGCGGCTTCCGTCATATTCAACATATCCGTCACATATGACGGAAGCTTTATTCACTGGCATACTGAGACTGTCCAGCAGACCATTTATTCATATTTCTGAATGACTCAGCTGCACCCTATCCAGGTGCGGAGCGTGATTTATTCCGGCGGACCGATGGTCATCAGATTATTAACGTCCCTTACACCTTTTGTGTCGCTGACGAGTTTGGTGGCCAACTCCTTCTCAGCCATGCTACCGGCCCTGCCCGTCAAGGTGACGACACCATGGCTTGTTTCGACTTTGGTGTTAACGGCACTGGTCGAGCGATGAAACAGCAGTGTCATCTTCACTTGTGCCGTAATGGACGCGTCATCGATTTTTTCGCCCATTGTTCGTGGTGTTCCCGAGGCGGCCGAGAGTGTCATCTCGTTCTTTACGTATCGAACCCCTTCGACATCCTTGGCGTATTCGGTTGTCAGGTCCTTTTGAGCCTGACTGTCCGCTTCACCCCGGAGGGTCACGATGCCGTCTCTGGCGGAAACCTCGGTCAGGGCGCTGACGTTCTGGTGAAAGAGGAGTGCCGTTTTAACTTTGGTGGCAAGCCACGCATCCGAGTTTTTAGCGGGACTGTCATTCTGAATCTGCAGCCGGTTTTCCACACTCACGACACCGGGGAGGCCGGCTACGGTATCCTCGGCCAATGTCAGGTGGGATTCCTCAGAAACGGTCCCGGTCAAGACGACGTCGCCATCCCTGGACTGGACGGTGATATCATCACCCTGAAGGTATGTCTTGAACACATATGACTGCCTGGCGGAAGATTCGATGCGGTTGTCCAGGTCCGACGCCTGCACGGGCATGCTCATCACCAGAACTGCCGCAGCTATCAGCAAAGATACGAAATATGATGCTTTCATGGAACGTACTCCTTTTTTGGTTGTTGTTCTGTCGTTGTACCCCCTGCTACTTCGAATTCACGATGTATTTCCGGGTTTATCAGGCAACCGCGGCCCGGGGGCTCTGTTGTAATCCTGCTGCTTGCCGGAATCTACCTGCTGTTTACTTCCTTCGACCAGGTGTGCCGTTTTTGCTCCGCTTCCAGTGCCATCTTCCTGGCTTGGGTTAAGACTGACACTGCCTTCTGCGGGTTCAAACCGGTAATTCTCTCCAGCTCTTTTTCTTCCGCGGCTGCAATCTTGGCAAGGGTGTCATAACCGGCTTCGATCAAGCGTCGCGAAAGAACTTCTCCAATCCCTTTGAGATTTTGCAGATCTCTGATTTTTTCTTTCATAGGTACCTCCTCTCGTCCTTGTGATGCGGCTCCCTTTTCCCCCGGCCAGCACCTTTAAAATTACGCTGACACTTTTCAGCTTGCAGGCCCGGTGACCGGTATCGTGTAAAGATTCCCGAGAAAAGATCAACGTAAATGACCGCAGAGAGCACGCCAATGGCCAGCTTCTCAAGTAATAAATCGCAACTAGCATGCCAGAGAATGATTGGCGCTACGACAAGTGCAACAGATTGATTATACTGGGCAAAATGGAGGGAAAAGGCGGGATGCAGAGAAAACCGTGAGTGCTGTCCTTCATATGTAACAAAACCGCCATATGTGGCGGGCTACGTTGAGGCAAGCATTTATGTGACTGCTCAGGCTGAAAGACTGTAAGGGAAAAATCATGCCCCATCACAAAAATCAGGACGGGTGAACCAGATGACCAGCTATTGCCGCTGATGTGCCAGAAAAACCATCTGCCTTCAGCCTCAACACCTGGGTTATTTCCTTTATTGGCGGGTGATACCGTATTTGCGCATCCGGGCACGTAGCGTACTGGGGTGAAGACCGAGGACCAGCGCGGCCCCGTTTCTCCCTTCGATGCGCCACCCGGTGGTCTTGAGCACCTGGAGGATATGGTCTTGCTCCAGTTCGGCAAGGGCTTTAACGTCCGTTGCGTTCGCTTCCCCGGCTTTCGGGAACGTGTCGAAGCGGTCAAGAACCTGCAAGGAGGTCCCTGGGCTGGTGATCACCGCCCGTTCTATGACACTTTCCAGCTCCCGGACGTTGCCCGGCCAGCTGTATTCCTGCAGGGCCTTCATCGTTTCTTTCGAAATAGACTCGATCTTCTTGCCCATTTTCTTGTTGAACTTTGAAATGAAATGATGGACGAGCAGCGGGATGTCTTCCATACGCTGCCGCAGCGGCGGGATCGTGATCGGAAAGACATTGAGCCGGTAGAACAGATCTTCCCGGAACCTGCCGTTACGAATCTCCTCCTCCAGGTTACGGTTGCTGGCGGCGATAATCCGCACATTGACCTTGATGGTGCGGGGATTTCCCAGCCGCTCAAATTCGCCGTCATGGATGAAGCGGAGCAGCTTGCTCTGCAGCTCCAGCGGCATTTCGCCGATTTCGTCGAGAAAGATGGTGCCGCCATCGGCCAGCTCGAACCGCCCGATCTGCCGGACATTTGCCCCGGTAAACGCACCTTTTTCCCTGCCGAACAGCTCGCTTTCGATCAGATTGGCCGGCAGCGACGTGCAGTTGACCGTAATCATCGGCCGGTCTTTGAGGGCACTGCTGCCGTGGATGGCGCGGGCGATAACGCCCTTGCCGGTGCCGGTCTCGCCCAGGAGCAGCACGGTCGCATTCTGGGGCGCCACCTGCTCGACCCGGAAGAAAACATACGACATGGCGCTGCTTTGCCCGATGACCTCGCCAAAGTTATGCTCCCTGGCAACCTCCCGTTGCAGATAGATGTTCTCGGCCTGGAGCCGCTCTTTCAGCTGTTTAATTTCCGCAAACGCACCCTGGAGAGTTTCTTCCGCCTTTTTGCGCTCGTCTATTTCCTGGGTAAGTTGCTTATTTGCACTGATCAGAGCTTTTGTCCGCTCATGTACGGTTGACTCCAAAATATCATGCGCATTCTGCAACTCCTCATTCAGCGACTTGACATGCAAAAGCATCTTGATTCTGGCCAGCACCACGGCGCTGTCGAAGGGTTTCGAGATAAAATCTTCGGCCCCGGCCTCGATCCCCCGGAGGCGATTTGCCATGTTTTCGTATGAGGTAACCATAATCACCGGGATTTTTCGAAGAAGATCGTTGGATTTGATCCGGCGGCAGACCTCGAATCCATCCATTCCCGGCATCATTACATCCAAAAGGCAGATGTCGATCCGCTCTGCTGCAATTTTCTCCAGCGCTTCCGGGCCATCCGCCGCCGTTACCACATCATATCCCCGAGGGGAGAGAATTGCCTCCAGCAAGCTGAGATCGCGAGCTTGGTCATCCACGCAAAGAATTCGTGTCACACTTTGCTTCATAGGTGATCCTCCAGCCAACGTTTCACCAGACCCGGCAGTTCGCGGGTACTGATCGGTTTGGAGAGGTATCCCTCAAAACCGGCCGCCATGATCTTTTCCTTGTCGCCCCGCATGGCAAAGGAGGTCACGGCTACGATTTTCAGCCCGCTGGTCAGCGGGTCCTTCTTGAGGATTCCGGCGGCGGTCATACCGTCCATCCCCGGCATCTGTATATCCATCAGGATCAGGTCCGGCTGCAGTTCCCTGGCCAGAGCTACCCCCTCCTGTCCATCCGCAGCCACCGAGATCTGATAGCCGTGAAAGCTCAGAATATCCCTGAACAGACAGCGGTTGTTCTCATTGTCTTCAACAATCAAAATCTTATGCGACATGGTGATTAACTCCTGTGATTGATGATGTATGTTCGGACGACGGCGCTTTCCACCAGGATTAAAAAATCATGCGTCGACAGGGTCCCTTTCCCCTCGATCCTCCAGACCTTTCCGGCCAGTCGCGCCCGGTCGGCAGCCGAAAGGTCCATCGCGGTCAAAACCAGGATAGGCACATTCGCAGTAGCAATATCTTTACGGAGCCGGTCAGCAACTTCGAAGCCGTTTATGCCGGGCATCATCAGATCAAGGACAATCAGGTCTGGTGAATTGTGCTGTGCCATCTCAAGCCCCTCCTTGCCGCTCCCCGCCCGCAGCGCTCGGTACCCTTTGCTCAGCAGGGCATTTTCCAATGTGGCGAGTGTCAGCGGATCATCCTCGATCAAAAGGACGGTAATTCCGTTGCCGGGGACGGAAGCCGGCAGGATTGCAGGGGTCTCTGGTGCAGTTGCTTGTGTCAGCGGAATGGTGAAGCTGAACCTGCTCCCCGTGCCAAACTCACTTCTCACCCAGATTCTGCCGCCGTGCAATTCCACCATCTGTCTGGTCAAGGCCAGGCCGAGGCCGGTTCCTTCGAATCCCTTGGTGTAGACCGATTCCAGTTGGGCAAATGCCTTGAAGAGCTTTTGGATGTCTTCTTCCCGTATCCCGATGCCGGTGTCCGCTACACTGATTTCGATAAAATCGCCGTCCCGCACGGCGCAGAGGTTCACCGCTCCAGCCGCACGGGTGAACTTGACCGCATTTGAGAGGAGGTTGAACAGGATCTGCTTGAGCTTCCTCTGGTCTGCCACAATGCAGACATCGGCCTCCGGGGCAAGATCCAGGTGAAGTCCTATCCCGCCTTTCAGGGCTTTTTCCCTGAGCATCATCATGGAAGTATCCAGTAAGTCCCGCAGCAAAAAAGGGCTCGTCTCCAGCTCCATGTTTCCTGACTCCACCTTGGAGAGGTCAAGGATGTCATTGATCAGGGAGAGCAGGTGTCTGCCGCTGGTAAGAATGTTATTTACGTATTCCTGCTGCTTTTCATTGATCGGGCCGAACAACTGGTCCTGCAGCACCTCGGAAAAGCCGATGATCGAGTTGAGCGGGGTGCGCAGTTCGTGGCTCATGTTGGCCAGGAAATCGGATTTCGCAAGGTTGGTTTTTTCCGCCACAGACCTGGCGTTCTCCAGTTCGACGTTCTTTTCCTGAAGCACCTGATCCAGGTGTTTGCGCTCGGTAATGTCTTCCATGGCAAGGAGGATAATGTGTGAGCCGATATTTTTCCGGTAAATCTGCCGGGCGTTGAGCAGGATAATCTTGCGGCCGATCTCGAGAAAAACATGATCGACTTCAAAGCCGTTGATCACGGTATCATTGGGGAGGATATCCTCAAAGAGTATCCGCAGTTTGGGAATGTCCCATTGCCGGTTACCGAGGTCGTAAATGAAATACCCGATGGTTTCCTCAGGCGTTACCTTGAAGATATCGTAGAAGCTCTGGTTGGCGGTGAGGATCTTCAGACCTGAATCGAGCACCACAAGTGGCTTGTGTACGGTTTCCACAATATTTTCGGCATATTCCCTGGCCTCCTGAATTTCCGTTTCCAGCTGTTTGCCAACCGTGCCGTCAACGACTGAGGAAAGGATATACCCATCCGTGCTTTCGCCGGCGTCCACCGTGATGCTCTGAAACTGCCCATGGACCACCCTGCCATCTTTTCCCGTGAGGCTGACTTCACATCTCTGCATCCCCTGCCGCTGCAAAACACTTTCAAGGTGACGGGCAAAGAGCTCTTTACCCTCTGCCCCGACAATAAAACTGCGAAAGGGTTGATTGGCCAGCAGTCGCCGCTCTCTTCCCAGCAGTTTCGCACCGGCAAGATTTACCTCCCGGATCACACCGCACGAATCAAAGGTGAAATAGCCGATCGGCGCAAAGTCATAGAGCTCGGCATACTTGTTCCTCGACAACTCGAGCTCCTCCCGGGTCCGGCGAAGCTCGGCATTCTGCATCTGCAGTTCGATCTGGTGAACCTCAAGTTTCTGGACAAGCCTCTCTGCCGAATCACCGGTCCGGTGATGATGTCCCCCTGCTGATTTCTCTTTCAAACGCTCTTCAGCGCAGCGGAGCAATTCTGCTCCCTCGGCTGATGTTTTTTCTTCATTTTTCAATCATGACCTCTCTTGAGAAACTCTGCCGCGTGCCCTGGCACCTGAATCACTAGTGCGGGAAAATTGAGAAGCGAATGTCATCGGGATGCAGGGTGGGAACTGCACAGCCATGAAAAAGTTGCACTCATGGTTCGGTACTTCGCGTGCAGCGCGGAGTGGCGTTTAGCGCTCTTCGATCAGGCCGGTCTGTATTGTGATGATAGTAATGGGACTCACAAAGTATTCATCCCGTTTTACGGTCTTCGCCAAAAAAACGTCTTCTGCGACGGGGCGAATCCTCATGCGCTTCTCGAAGCTGGTGAAAATGAAGGGGGAAGAACGCACTACCAGCTGTCCCATAGAGTAGCAACTACTATGCCAGAGAAGCGCCGAGATACCGATGAGTGCAGGTGTTTGACTGCACAGGGAAGTAGGAAAAGAGCGGGTGCGGAGAGAAAGGAAACCCGTCACCACCATCTGTCACATTTGACGGTACTATCAAATGTGGCAGTCCAGGTAACGGGCAAACACGTGCGTGACCCTGCAAGAGTGAGGTACCACCATTATTGCCGGAGAATACCGTATTTGCGCATCCGGGCGCGTAGCGTACTGGGGTTGAGACCGAGGATCAGCGCGGCCCCGTTTTTCCCTTCGATGCGCCACCCGGTGGTCTTGAGCACCTGGAGGATGTGCTCTTGCTCCAGTTCGGCAAGGGCTTTAACGTCCGTTGCGTTCGCTTCCCCGGCTTTCGGGAACGTGTCGAAGCGGTCAAGAACCTGCAAGGAGGTCCCTGGGCTGGTGATCACCGCCCGTTCTATGACACTTTCCAGCTCCCGGACGTTGCCCGGCCAGCTGTATTCCTGCAGGGCCTTCATCGTTTCTTTCGAAATAGACTCGATCTTCTTGCCCATTTTCTTGTTGAACTTTGAAATGAAATGATGGACGAGCAGCGGGATGTCTTCCATACGCTGCCGCAGCGGCGGGATCGTGATCGGAAAGACATTGAGCCGGTAGAACAGATCTTCCCGGAACCTGCCGTTACGAATCTCCTCCTCCAGGTTACGGTTGCTGGCGGCGATAATCCGCACATTGACCTTGATGGTGCGGGGATTTCCCAGCCGCTCAAATTCGCCGTCATGGATGAAGCGGAGCAGCTTGCTCTGCAGCTCCAGCGGCATTTCGCCGATTTCGTCGAGAAAGATGGTGCCGCCATCGGCCAGCTCGAACCGCCCGATCTGCCGGACATTTGCCCCGGTAAACGCACCTTTTTCCCTGCCGAACAGCTCGCTTTCGATCAGATTGGCCGGCAGCGACGTGCAGTTGACCGTAATCATCGGCCGGTCTTTGAGGGCACTGCTGCCGTGGATGGCGCGGGCGATAACGCCCTTGCCGGTGCCGGTCTCGCCCAGGAGCAGCACGGTCGCATTCTGGGGCGCCACCTGCTCGACCCGGAAGAAAACATAGGACATGGCGCTGCTTTGCCCGATGACCTCACCAAAATTGAACTCCCCGGCAACCTCCTGCTGCAAGTAAATGTTCTCGGCCTGGAGCCGTTCTTTCAGCCGCTTGATTTGCGCAACCGCATCATGGAGCGACTTTTCCGCTTCTTTGCGTTCTTCGATTTCCAGCTGAAGTTTCGCATTGGCCTTGATCAATTCCGCCGTTCGTTTTTGAACGGTCACCTCCAGCAGATCATGGGCATTTTGCAGCTTCTCTTCCAACTGCTTGCGGACCGTGCCGTCTACAATAGAGGTCAGGATGTACACGGCCTCAGATTCGACGGTATCCACCGCAATGCTCTGAAGCTGGCAATGGATCGCGATACTGTCACTTACCGTGAGCCTGATCTCGCAGCGCAAGGTAACCCGGCGGTGCAGAACCAATTCAAGGTGTTTGGCAAAAATCTCCCGGCTCTCAGCATCGGCAATAAAATTGCTGAATGGTTTGTTGGCCAGCAACTGCCGCTCTATTCCCAGCAGTTGCGCGCCGGCAAGATTTACTTCCCGGATCAAACCTTGAGGATCAAAGGCAAAATAGCCGACCGGGGCGAAGTCGTAGAGTTCGGCGTACTTGTTCCGCGACACCTCAAGCTCCTCCTGGGCCCGGCGCAATTCTTCGTTCTGCATCTCCAGCTCGATCTGGTGAACCTGGAGTTCGTGGAGGAGCCGCCGCATATCGGACTCAGGCCGGGAATCAATTTCCCCCGCGGATTTCGAATTCAACAACGCTTCAGCTTTACGCCGCAGTTCGGCGGCTTCGGTTGATGCCTTATCTCCACTATTCATTCGTAACCTCGCTTCACCAGTACCATGTACTACATGTTTTTTCGTATGCAACCCCTCCCTCCCCTTGACAGGGGAGTTCCTTAAAGGCGTCCCCCTGTCAAGGGGGGGATCGAGAGGGGTTGATTATAGATGTTACCTTGTACTAGTCTACCAGGTCAGCCGACAGTATACTGATCCACGAAATAAAATGGCTCAACATGCTGTTACGGTTGATTCAGGCCCTTGATGATCTTATCCCTGCTGACAAAGCCAAGGCCGGAAAAGCCGTTCTTCAGATCCGTCACCGCCGAATCGATCAGCGACACGAGAGTGGTCCGGTCAGACCCCACCGCGGTCAGGGTGATATCCAGTTCGGGGGTCTCGCCGGGCATGGTTGCCAGGGACTTGATGTACACATCGGGATGCGCGGGGACCACCCGGCTGAGAACGGGTTCCAGCACCGATTCGTCGTTACAGCGCACAGTGATGGTACGCATCACCGAGATTCCTCCGCGGAAGGTTTCCTGCAGAAAAGGCTGCAATGAGCTGTTAAAAATTCCTTTCAGTTCTTTGGGAATGCCGGGCAAACTGATGAAGACGGCTTGCCCGGCATGAAGCATTGAGCATGGCGCGGTACCGACGGAATTATAGATCGGTATGGCCCCTTCCGGCAGCCAGGCCATCTTCTCCCGCGCGGGAGTCAGGCCTCCTTCGGCCAAAATTCCTTTTTCATACAGGGCATCATAGCTTTCCTTGATCATTTGTCGAGCCTCACTGTTCAAACACAGCTCTTTGCCGACACATTCGGCAAGAGCAGCAAGGGTCAGATCATCCGCGGTAGGTCCGAGACCACCGGAAGTAAAGATGACTTCGGCCCCCCTGACGAGTGCCGCTCGCAGCTCCGCGGCAATGCAATCGAGGTCGTCGCGCAGTACCGTTGCCCGGGAGATAAGGCCTCCCATGCCGGTGATTTCCTTGCATAACCAGTGCGTAT
Source organism: Deltaproteobacteria bacterium (assembly GCA_009668975.1). Classification (GTDB taxonomy): domain Bacteria; phylum Desulfobacterota; class Desulfuromonadia; order Geobacterales; family Geobacteraceae; genus RPRC01. Next base: position 165,528 of record SBEG01000006.1, read on the forward strand.
TCGTATCCTGGATTTCTCCGTTGAGAATTTCATTACCAATGATGAATATTTCCACGTTTACGGACTTTTTCACGTTGTACTCCTTTACAGAATGTTGAAAAACGTCGAGAGGAGGTCGAACCAACACGCTGAACCACTATGGCGCGCAAGCGAAATGAAAAGAACAAGCGAGAGACAAGCCGAGTGGTACCGTTGGGAAAGTTGAGGTTTCGAGCCAGCGGTAACTCCGCAGATGGATCCCGCAAGAGTTTTTCCACAGCCTGCCTGATGCGGAAACAATGTCCGCATACCAGTAATGCCGTAGCAATGGGCACCATACCCCGGCAATTTTCGCGGCCGGGCACGGAACATCCTCTAACGCTCAATCTGCTTTTCTGATCACTGCTTGCTATCAAGCATATCATGGTAATCGCGAAACGTTAGCAGTAAGACCACAAAAAGTGGATCACGTGTCGGGAAGTGGGGACTTGAGTGTTTTCAGGGGGACATGGGGCGAGTCTAATTTGAGGATACTATTTTAGTCAATTCCTTCACCAGCAGGCACGGCAACATCGGTTTCAGACTGCTGGCCACTGGATCTTTCCAGCTTGCGCTGCAATTTTTCTTCGTTCTTTTTTTTCTTTTCCAGCTCTTTCTGACGCTTCTGAAATTTGAAATTCGGCTGTGCCATGGACCTACTCCTTTACTGAACGAGCACCGCCCGGCTTGAATATGATTCTGTCAGGCCAGACAAGACGTCCTCGAAGAAAATTCGGATGAATATCAGCGCACCCTTATCACAAGTGCACAGGAAAAGCTTACCGAAGCCAGTGTTGTCCGGTTAGGTCTTTGCACTAGCCCTGTAGGGGCGTTTGATGGTAGCCATGGGAAGTATCCCACGGGTAAAAAAACATCCATGTATTCATTCGTCACGTTCGCGACGAGGTGAAACCTGCCTCTCATTTTCGGGGAATGAATTCCCCGGCTACCATCTAACTGTCGCTGCGCGACGCAAGCAAAAATTTTACCGGACAAAGCTGTACCGAAACAGATTATTTCTCCAACAAAAAAAGCCCCGGAAAATACCGGGGCTTTTTTACTTCGACGAGGAACGAAGACTAGATCCTTCTTACGTTCGCGGCCTGTAGCCCTTTCGGACCCTTGGTTACTTCAAATTCAACTCTATCGCCTTCAGCAAGGGATTTGAATCCGTCGCCAACAATGGCGGAGAAATGGCAGAATACATCTTCGCCATTTTCCTGCTCGAGAAAACCAAAACCTTTGCTGTCATTAAACCATTTTACTGTTCCGTTTACCATGTGCTTACTTTCTCCTGATACTTCTTGTTAGTTGTAACCGATATAATTACCGGATGAATCACCTTACCAGCTTTTCTCGATCGAATGCAAGCAATTAAATAAAAAATATTTTTTTCCGGAGAGCAAGATCCTTCATCCTGCTGTTTTTATACCATTTTAGTATGAAAATTAATTTCTCATGATCTTCCGGCCCACCTGCGGCAGCTCAAATTTCACCCTCTTCATTCCAGATCGGGTTATTTCGGTCATCGGGATGGAGCTTCAGGCGATCGTGCGGGTCAAGATGCCAGAATGATGTATCGATTGCACCTTCCGCATAGTCTTGTTTCCGGTTATGGGCAAACGGGCACCACCAGTTTTCCACAATTTTCACCAGATACGCGGCATAGCGGAATAGTGCCACACTCAAGGGACAATAGAGCTTGCAGTTAAATATCCAGAAGGACCGGTAGTGGGCCGGATGAAACCGGGAAATCTTGATGACCGGCTGGTCCTTATTTTGATAGCGGTGAGAAACCCAGGATGGCACAAAATCCCAATAGGACCGGATTTCCATACCGCCGACCAGCGTAAGATGCGTTTTGACCAGAAAAACACCGATGGCGACAAAAGGTAGCGTGGCAAGTATCGGCAGGTAAATAAGCGGAACCCCAAGGATCACCTTCCAAAAGGGTTGGCTGACATAGTTGCAGCCTATTCTGATTCTGGGCATTATTCACCTTTTCCCGTCCTTTTAGCTGCGCTACGGCACAAGTAATCGTCACGTCAAATGAAAAACTCGACTACACTGCCGGTTCTTTCGTCTTTTTCGCACTCTTTCGAACGGCCCGGACCTTTTTTACTTCCGGTGCGTTATCCGCTGGCGGCAAATAGGATGTTGCGTCAGCCGGTTGAAGTGTCGAGTAATGGGATGACGCGATTTTTCTGACAATTCCATCACTGAACTGAATCGTTGCCCTGCCATCGCCCACCGCCACCACCATGCCGGCACCCCATTCACTCATACTCATGTGGCTTACTACAATTCCGCGCTTGAGATTCATTTTTTCTCCTTTTTTGAAACGTACTGTTTTATCGGGCCCGGTAGTTTGAACAAAAAATCCAAACGATACAGCCCGACCTCTCCGTCACTCTGCGTGACCAGGAACTCCCATTCGAACAAGGACCTGGTGCTTGACCAGACTCCGCTCCAGTATTATGACCCCATCTGGAACGTGTCGCCCATCCATTTCCAGCCATTCCACGCCGCTTTCACCCCCGTGCGGGTTTTCGACGCGAATTTCGTACAGTGCTTCACCGTGTCGATAGCTGAGACTGAAGCCTTCCCAGGTTGCGGGGATAACCGGCCGCATCCGCAGCGTCTCACCACGAATCTGCAAACCGAGAATCTCTTCTATCCAGGCCCGGTACAGCCATGCCGCAGATCCGGTATACCAGGACCAGCCCCCTTGGCCGATCCGTCCGGGCAAGCGGTAGACATCGGCGGCAATCACGTAGGGTTCAACACCGTAGTTCCATACCGATTCCGGTTCACGTGCGTGCTCGACCGGGTTAAGCATGCGCAGCAAATTCACCGCCCGCTCCCCGTCGCCGGAGCGCGCCATGGCCATGGCCATCCAGAGAGCGGCGTGGGTATACTGGCCACCGTTCTCCCGTACGCCCGGAGGGTAGCCTTTGATGTAACCGGGCGATGGCGATGTTTTGTCGAAGGGAGGCTCGAAGAGCAGCACCAACCCTTCATCCTCACGGACGAGATGACGCCATGCTGACTCCAGAGCGATTTTCGCATGCTCCGGGTCGGCAGCGCCGGAAAGCCAGGCCCACGATTGCGGGAGGGAATCGATCCGTGCCTCACTGCTGAGCGCGGATCCAAGCGGAGTGCCATCATCGTATGTCCCCCGCAGATACCACTCCCCGTCCCAACCGGCCTGTTCGACCCGCCGCATCAGTGCAGACCGGTCCTCTTGATAGGTTTGGCCCATCTCGGTCTGGTGCATGAGGTTCGACAATTCAGTCATCCCCTGCAACAAATCGCAGAGGAACCAGGCGAGCCAGACGCTCTCCCCTTTCCCGCCGGCGCCCACCAGGTTCATCCCGTCATTCCAATCCCCCGTCCCAATCAAGGGCAGGCCATGGGGCCCGATCGTCAGGCCGCGGCTGACCGCTCGCCGGCAGTGTTCAAAGAGCGTGGCGCGTTCAGCAGTGACTTCCGGCGTTGAGAAAACCTCATGCTGATCGTCTGCCAACATCGGGGCGTTGAGAAAAGGAATCTCCTCCTCCAAAATGGCAGAATCACCGGTTACCCGAACGTACTGGGCGACCACATAGGGAAGCCAGAGGAGGTCGTCGGAAATACGCGAGCGGATTCCTGCCCCGGATGGCTCATGCCACCAGTGCTGAACATCGCCCTCTTTGAACTGACGGCTCGCTGCCAGCAGAATATGCGCTCGTGCCAGTTCGGGTTTGCTATAAAGAAACGCCATGACGTCCTGCAGTTGATCGCGAAAACCGAAGGCGCCGCCGGACTGGTAAAAGCCGGAGCGTCCCCAGATGCGGCAGCTCAGACCCTGGTATTGAAGCCAGCGGTTGACCAGGATGTCCGAAGACAGTTCGGGGGTGTGCACTTCAACCGTGCCAAGCAGCGCATCCCACCATGCCGTTGTCTGGCCAAACGCGACGTCCGGCGCCAGTTCCTCCCGGTAGGCAAGAACCAGTTTACAGGCTTCTTCCGCCGACCCGGCCTGGCCAAGCATGCAGGTGACCTCCCCCCTCTCGCCGGGGGCCAGTTCAAGAGTAACCCGAATGGCCGCGCACGGGTCCAAGCCGGCTCCGGTCCGCTGGGACAGACTGATCTGCCCCAGCGCAGCAGGGTTGGCCGCCGAGCGGTTGCGCCCGATAAAGGAGGTGCGGTCGCCGCTATAGGAATCGGAACCCGGACTCATGGCTACGAAAGTAATCCGTTCAGCATACTCGGAATGGTAGCGATTCCAGGCCAGCAGGGCCTGAGCTTCATCATCCCAGTGGGTCGTGACATGCATCTGGGAAGATTCGCGGTTTTCGCCCAAGGTCAATTCTACATAATACGTCACCGAGAGCCTGCGCCGCCTGCTGGTGTCATTTCTCACCCGCAGCATCTGCAGCTTGATCGGGTCTCCTCCGTTCTCATCCACCGGAACGAAAACCGTCAGTTCCTGCTCGATCCCGTTACTGTTATGCTCGAATACCGTATAGCCCGCACCATGGCGCGTCCGGTAAGCGGTGTCTTGGCGGATCGGCGCCGGGGTCGGTGTCCAGAAGGCGCCACTCTCCTCGTCACGGATGTATACCGCTTCGGACGCTGGATCAATAACGGGGTCATTCGACCATTGCGTCAGTCGATTGCGCTGACTGTTGCCATACCAGGTGAAGCCGGCCCCTGTCTCAGTTACCAGTGTGCCGAATGCCGGATTGGCGATAACGTTCACCCAGGGCGCCGGAGTATTGGTGCCGGGGCCGAGATAGATTACATATTCACGACCGTCCTGAGTAAAACCACCCAGGCTGTTGAAGTAGTTCAATTCCATAAAGGGGAGTGGGGCCGAGGCGTCTCGGAAAGCGTGTTTTCCGACCAGCAGTCCGGGGAGCTCGTGAATCTGCACGGGCACAGCCAATTGCTGGGACAGTGTTCCGCGCGCCGCCACGAGCAAAACGCTTGCCGAAGCCTTGAGCAGCCTCAGATCCTCTGCCGGAATTTGCGTTGCGCTGCGCAGAAATATCCCGCCCTGCACGTCAGTATCCGCATACATGGAACGCACCCGGACCAGCCGTTCCAGTCGATCACGCAACGGCTGTTCATAACCGCCCTCTTCCTCGTTGAGAATCACCAGGTCGACTGTCAATCCATGCTGCCGCCAATAGGTGTGTGCCAGGAGCAGCTGACTGACCAGGCCGATATCCCTCGCCTCGCTGATAGTGACCATGGCGATCGGAACGTCACCGGAGATACCGTAGGGCCACAACCCGGCCTGACCTTTGCGGTTCTCTGCCAGGCGTTCTGCGGACGGTCGCAGGAGCGGACTGGGAAAGAGCAGGTGACTTGCCAGCTGCTGGAATCGGCGGGCTTCGTCAGGCAGCATGTGCAACACCTGCAACTCCTGCTGAGCCAAACCCCAGGCGAAATCCATTGTCCGGTCGATGGCATGTGGTTCCCGGTACTTGTCCATCAGCTGCAAAACCCGCTCGCGCGTATCGCCGACAGCCAGAACCTGGGAAATCCGTGCTTGGTGCCCCGGTTCAAGAGTAATGCTGTGGCGGAGGCTGAGAATCGGGTCCAGGACAAAACCCTGGCTGTTGCCGAGCTCTTGCCGGCTGCCCATCGGACTGGAAAGGGTCCTGCCACGGCCGATGAAGCGACCCCGGTCGGTCTCAAACTCGAGCTCCCCGGGCCCGTCGCCATCAAACGTAAGACGGTGCGCCACATAGAGTGACGGATCATTTTCACTGCGGGGTCGACGGTAGGCGAGAAGAGCCCGTTGCTCCGGGAGGGCTTCGGTGCAAATGAACAGTTTGTTGAAAGCCGGATGCTGCCGGTCCGCATTATGCGGCGCCATGGATAGTTCACAATAGCTGGTCAGGTTGAGGCGGCGAACTTGATCAGAGCGATTGATCAGGGTAATCCGGCGAATCTCCACATCATCTTCTTGCGAGACGGTTACTTCCGTTTCGGTGTGCAGCCCTTTGTCCAGGCGCCGGAAAACGGCCCGGTCGAGGGTGAAGTCAACGGAATACGATTCAACCTCTCCGCCGACCGGGTGATAGGTTGTGGACCACAGCAGATCATCAGCGGTATCATGAATATAGCAAAATGAGCCCCACGAATCGCAGGTGCGATCCGATCGCCAGCGGGTAATTTCCCGGTCACGCCACTGACTGTAGCCGCCACCGCTGTTCGTGATCATCAAGCCATAACTTCCGTTACACAGCAACAGGCTCCTTGGCGTGGAGGTATGGGGTGTGGTGAAGGTGCTGGAAGCCGGCGCAACCACCTCTGGGCTCATCAGCACGGGGACATTTTCCCGCGTTGAGATAAGATGCAGTTGAGGAATGACCGGCACACGCTCCTGGAGCAGAGGTTCAAAGGCGCGCACGCGCGCATCGGCATGAAAACGCCGCGGAAACGGATTACCATGGAGGAAGTTGGTAAGTGCGAGAAATCCCATCCCCTGATGATGGGCCATGTACGCTTCAATGATGATCCCATGTTTGCCGTCGCGATGCTGTTGCCGGCTGAAGTCCATCGCCTCGTAATAGCCGTTATCGCCCAATAGCCCGAGACCTGCCAGTCGTTTCAGGTTTCGAACCGTCTCCACAGGGGCCAGGTTCAGGGCCAGAAGTGTGGCATAGGGGGCAACGACAAGCTGCTCCTCCATGCCGCGCTTCAGTCCGAGCGCCGGTACGCCAAAGGCTTTGTATTGATAGGTCTTATTGATGTCCAGATCGGCAAAGGCCGACTCGGATATCCCCCACGGCACACGACAGGTGCGGCCGTAATCGATCTGAACCGCCACGGCTTCTCTGGCCGCTTTATCCAGAAGTGAGTTGCCATAGGAGTACTGGAAAAGCAGCGGCATCAGATATTCGAACATGGTACCGGTCCAGCTGAGCAGCACCCGGTCCCGGCCGATCGCGCCGTAGGGGCGATTCATGGAAAACCAGTGTTCGAGGGGCACATCTCCGCGGGCGATGGCCGCGAAACTCCCGAACCGGGCCTCACTGGCCAGGAGATCGTAGAACGAGCTGTCCAGATGGTCGGCGGAAACGTTGTAGCCGATGGAAAATAGCTTTCTTTCCGGATCATAGAGGAACCTCATGTCCATCGCCGCGGATAATTCCCGCACGCTGTCAACCAGCCGCTCACCTTTTCCGAGTGTTTCTCCGGCCAGCCATTGTGACCGTGCAAAAGCATCGATTACACGGTCAAGCCATTCCGAAAGGTGAGCACAGGCTTCGGGAGACTCCTCCCGGATCGAACTGAGGAGCGGAATGGAACCGGCCCGGCCGGTGGCCAGATCGGAGAGCGACGGCGCGTGAGCAAGGTCCTCGCGGATGGCGTTCAGGGCCTCCGGACCAAGCAGGGCCAGCTCCCCTTCCGGCTTTTCGGCAAGGATTTCGATCCAGGCGAGATAGCTGTCCGCGATGGTGAGCCAGGCCGCTACCTGAGCTTCCATCTCCCCGGCCCACGAGGACTCGGTCGCCTCAACATGGGGAGCTCTGAAGCTTTGCTCTACTCGCCGCAAAAGGCGCAGTGTGTCGACCATGCGATCCGGCGGATTTTCCCAGACGGACAACAGCTCATCCAGCATGGGGGGTTCGAAGCCGGCAAGGCGTTCACGCCCGGCCACCTCTTTCAGGATTTCCCCGGTGTCGCACAGACCGGCAAAGGCTTTCCCGTCGAGGACCGGTGCCCGCATCAGTTCGTCAAGTCCTTGCTCCAATGCCCAGAGCGCACCCAGGAGATTACCGCTGTCAACGAAGGACACGTAGCGGGGTTCGAGAGGAGCGAGGGTCCGGATATCGTACCAGTTCAGAAGATGCCCCTGATAGAATTCCAGACGGCCTATGGTTTCCATGGTACGAGTCAGTTTTTCGATGGTCTGGTTCACGGTCAGGTATCCGGAATCATGGGCACCGAGCACGCTGGTCATCCAGAGACCGATGTTGGTGGAACTGGTGCGCATGGCCAGTTGGTTCTGATGTGAAACCTGGAAGTTGTCCGGCGGCAGCCAGGATGTTTCATCGCCGACAAAGCCGGAGAAATAGCGCCAGGTCCGGCGTGCAACATGCCTGAGGAAGCGGATGTCCTTTGCCGGAAGCGGGTGTCGGCACTTTTCCCGGGGTCGCAGATTCAGCAGCCAGCCGAACAAGGGGGAAAGGAACCACAATACCAGCCAGGGGCAGGCTATCGTCAGGTTCGCCGGCATCTGGCGATATATCGCCCACCCCACCAGCCCGCTGAAGATGCTCGCCAAGGCCAGGGTCGCGACGAACAGCGACTGCCGCCGGGATGTGCTCCAATGGGTCGCTTGAGGCGCCCACTCCAGCAAACCGCGGCGGGAAACGAGACGCCGGTACCAGACCCGGGCAATGGCATCCAGGGCCACCGCCGACTGGTGCGGAAGCAGCGCTGCGTCGGTAATCGCCCGCAGCAGGTCATGCTTTACCTTTGTCAGAGAAAAGTATTTTAATCCCTTACGGGTGGTCGCCATGGTGAGGGGCTGCGCCAACGGGTGGAAGAGCAGAAGCATCGCGACCACCAGGGATGCAGCCCAGCCGGTCCGGGAAGAAATCAGCCAGGAGGTAACCAGTAAAACAAGGCTGGCGGCCGGGACCAGGCTCCGGCGCAGGTTGTCGAAAATCTTCCATCTGTCGAATAGGGAGAGCGGATTAGGTCCGCGGCCTCCTGCCGCCTGGGGAACCCAGGGCAAAACCCACCCCGCGATCTGCCAGTCACCGCGAATCCAGCGATGCGCCCGTTTAACGTAGCTCTGGTAGCCCTGCGGAAATTCATCATAAAGTTCAATATCACTGGCCAGGCCGACGCGCACGTGGGCCCCTTCGATCAGATCGTGGCTCAACACCCACTCTTCCGGGAACCTGCCCGAGAGGATGCGACTGAAGGCGCGCACATCATAGATGCCCTTGCCATGAAAAGATCCTTCTCCGCAGAGGTCCTGATGGACATCAGAGACAGCCTGGGTGTATGGGTCGATTCCCACTGCTTCGGCGAAGAGCCGACTGAAAGCCGATGCGCTGGTGCTCGGCAGAGTCGGGCTCACGCGCGGTTGAATGATGGTGAAAGAGCCAGCCGCAATATTCCCATCGGCATCGAAGCGGGGCTGGTTCAGGGGATGTGCCAGGGTCTCGATCATCCTGCGGGCCGTGCCGTGAGGCAGCTGGGTGTCGCTGTCCAGGGTGATGATGAACCGTACGTCGACAAGTTGTTCCGGGTCGCCGGCATATACCAGCCGAGGCTTTGTTTCAGGCCGTGTTCCGACGATAAAGTTATTAAGTTCTTCGAGTTTTCCCCGTTTACGTTCCCAGCCGATGAATTTCTGCTCGGATTCACTCCAGGTGCGTTCTCGATGGAACAGGAAGAAACGTTCCGCCCCATAGCGCTGATTCAGAGCTTCGATACCCCCGATTGCTGCTTCAAGCAGCTGCACGTCGTCCTCGTGCTGCAGCTGCGGCGAATCGGTGTAGTCCGAGAACAGGCTGAAGAGCAGATTGTCTTCCTTGTTGGCCAGATAGCGAATTTCCAGCTTCTCCACCTCGGTTCGGATCGTCTCGTCATCCACCAACATCATGGGCACGACCACCAGGGTACGAAAAGCGTCCGGAATGCCGGAGTCCTTGAAATCCATCTTGGGCAGGGTCTTGGCCGGCAAAAATCGTGTGATTAAATAATTGAGTACTTCCAGGGAAAGTTGGCTTACGGGAATCAGCAAGAGGAGTGCGGCAGCCAGCTGAGTCCAGAGCGGCTGCCCGGTCAATCCAAACCGGATGATCAGGGAAATGAAAGCTGCCGAGAGAATGCCGAATCCCAGAAAATACACCGCGGCATGGTTTCGGTATACCCACTGCAGGACACGGAAACCCGGGGCTTCACGACAGCCCACCAGCAGCGCGAACCTGCGCCGTCCCTCTCCGGACAGCCAGGCCCCGACATGATACCAGCGCTCATCCTCCGCAGCAGCATTCAATGATTGCGTTGCCATCCCGATTGCGCGTTGGGCAACCTGCTCCTCCGGCTGATTGCTTCTCAGGGCCAACTCTTCAATCGCCCGCCGGCAGAGGTCGCGGGTTTCAAAATCCATTTCCGGGTAGACGCCGGACGGATCTAACCGGAGCACTTGCTCCACTCGGCTCAGCTGCTCGAAGAAATCCCGCCAGTCCAGCAGTTCAAGTTGACGCAAGCTGGTAAATGCATTTCTGCTCGCTATCTGCTCCATTGCCCGGCGATTTTGTTCACGCAGATTGAGATCGTGCAGGGATTTGCGCAGCGTGCGTTCAAGCCAGTTTTGGACAGGCGTCAAGGCATCCGCCTCGTCATAGAGATGTCCAATGAGTTGCACCCCGAAATAGGGGCTGGGACTCGGCTCCGTGACGGCGAGTTCTGCCAGGATCGCAAAGAGTTGGTTAGGATCCCGTCGATTGGCGGCAATGAGTCTGTTCGCCCAGAAATCGGCAAGTTGACGTTCCCGCAGGTCCGCCAGGGCCGTTATGGCAAGATTCTGAATACTTTCGATCAGGGCGATGCGCAGCATCTGGGGCACTGCCCAGAGTTCGCCGATCTTGAGCGAACTCACCGATTGATAGGCCACGATAAACGCCAGGATGTTCTCCCGGTCCAGACGAAGTCCCGTATGCGAAACGAGTTCCTTCGCCATGCCGTAAATGCGCGGCAACCCCTGATAAGGAGCAGCCACGAGAACGGGAAGTTTCTGGTAAAAAGGTTTGGGAAGGTTCGACAGGACGTCGCGGGCGCTCTCCTCGATGATGTACTGATTATCCAGAATCCACTCGGCGGCCATGGTTGCGCTCTGTTCCAAACGGGTCGCCGCCGAAAGATCCGTGCAGACTTGACGGATCCACAACCGGGCCTGTCCGAGTCGCCTGAGCAGCTCGGTGCTCCGTTCAGGCAGCGGGTCAAGCTGGTGACCCTCGGCGGTGCGTACGGCATGCTCACGAACCTGTGCGGGAGAGAGTATCATACTGGAACTCCGCACCTCTTTCCGTCTCTCGCGTTTTGGTTGCAAGACAAATATTGCCGGAGGGGAATCGCTGCGTTCCCGAAGCACCTTGATTGGAATCTGCAAAGTTTCAATGGGGGTCTGGAGAAGCAGAACAGTCTCCCCTGGCATCAGCCATCGGGAATGCTCGAGCAAAAGACCGGGTTCTATTCCGTACTTCGCTCGCCGTATCCACGCCAGACCAACCAGCACTCCTGTCGCTCCGCCGGCCAGTGTGAGAATTGCAAGGATCTCATCCGGGAAGTGTAAATGCAGGGAAATAATCCCGGCGACCCCCCCGAACAGGATTGCCAGCAGAATTGCCCAGAGCGAACAACGCCACGGGAAGCGGTCCGATATGCGAACATCTCCATCCAATGTCTTGCTGATCAGGGCGGCCCGGTAGAAGCCCTTTCTCTTGAGCTCCCAGATAGCTCTCCGGGCGTCGTTATTATTTACAAAATATCCGGCAAGTATACTTGAACTCACATTTTTTCCTTATTCTCTGAGCAGTCCGAGCATTCAACTTTTGCGAAGAATTTCGATTCAAGAATCGCTCGGAAAGGAACCGTAGGGCAGTTCCAAAGGATGTTTATGCGAGGTGGAGGAAGCGTGTACTGCAGGGAAGTGGAGGAAGATTATGCGGAAACCGGGCCCCAACGGGAATCTTACCCAGATAATTTCTTTATTTGATTGGCTGACTCCTTTTTCTGTCAGGTGGATAAAAAAAACCCAAGACCGAAAGCCGCGGGTTTCACTGACATCTGAAACTCTTTTCTATTTACAATAACACAATAATGTGTATGCGCATAGATAATAACCGTTCCGCCCGCCACTATTTCTTGCTGCAGAGATCTGAAGCTCCTGAATGATGACAGGAAATCCACTTCTTTTTGCTGATGCGTATCAATACAGGTCGGTATCCTTGAAGTATTTCGGCATGGCCACGCCGGTGCAGTCAAAGGCGTAGCCAATTACTCTGGTCTGACCATAATAGCCCATGATTGCCTCCCGCCAAAAGATATGCGTCGCACCTGCTTCCTTGGCCTTCACGGCAGACCGGTATTTAAAGTCGCCAAGAACTGGAGGAGGGCCCCAGAAACGATAACCGTACGGACCAGGAATTCTCGCCACCAGGCGACACTCTCCCACGCTGGCCGGATCGGCCACAACCAGCGGGAACGGCCTGGACGAAACAGCCGTGGAACTCCCAAGTATCGTCAGGATTGAAACAAGGAGTATGAAAGCCTTCATAATGCCTCCACAAGACTTGCATTTCTGAAATATTTCCCTGAAAAACACCACTACTTCTTCATACTCACATAATAACAAACTACGAGAGAACTGTCCCAATTCCGGTTGTCTCAGCCGAGCAGCAGCACCAGGTCCACAACTATCAACCCAATAAGTGCCGGGATCGCCAGCACATTCAGCAATAGGGCCAGCAAACCAAGATACTGAAACCAGAGACCGGCGAATATACCGAGCACATATCCCAGCAGAAGTCCCGCGACACTTCCCGCCAAACCGAGAACGAACGAATGTTCGAGGGTGCCGGCAAATATTCCCGCGGTAAGGCCCAGCATGACAAGAAAAAAGAAGACTCCCCAGAGAAATTCTTCGTAAGAGGGCGATCCCTGCCGGGAGCAGATACTGGAAATGGTGAGGACCAAAATCCCTGCAACGCCAATGCCGCCGGCAACCCAGGCGATGATGGAGTGATGATTGATGGCATAGGGAATGCCAATTGCGGCCAGAACAAGGCAAAAGGCAATGACGATATACCACTCGAACGGCACAAAGGTGGTACCGCCGCTCTCCTTGCGGCGCAAACGGTTCCAGAGGAGCGCCGGGAAAACACGTGTATGAAATTCGCTGGAGAAAAATTTTGGTTCCGTATTCTTCACCAGTACTTTATCTTTGATAATCATGAGACCTCCCTTCAAAAGCCGGAATCTGCATCCTGAATAGCTGCCGGAAATGGTGCTTTCGCGTCAATCTCTGTGCGAGTCAATGAGCCAATGACATTGACAAAGCACCGCGCTTTTGATACGTAGCAGGCTGTAATTAATAGAATTGTAAAGAAAAAACGTACCCGGGCAAAGGCAATAAATTCCGCCCTCTCCGTAATAAAATACATTTCTGAAAGACTTTCATGTCCAATTATGCCGTATACGAACCCAACTACCGGGCAAAAACCACGAGCATTGGCATCTGGCTCAGTTGCCTCACGACAGTACTGCAACGGAAAGATCTTCTTTTCTACCTGGTCAAGCGTGACTTCCTCTCTGATTACAAGCGGTCATTCATCAGTGCCGGCTGGGTACTGATCACCCCGGCCCTCGCGGTGGTCTCGTGGCTGATCATCAACTATACGAACATCTTGCATCCCGGGGAACTCCCCATTCCCTATCCGGCCTATGTCCTGATAAGCACCATGATCTGGCGACTCTTCCTAAGTATCTACCAGTCGACATCCAATGTTTTTTTTGAAAGCGCTTCCTTCAGCCTTGACGTGAGATTCCTCCGCGAAGTCCTGATCGTAAAACAAATCATCCTGCAGACCCTGAACCTTGCCGTCGGCTTGATCTTTATCGAGATCGTCCTGGTCTATTACGGCATCTTCCCGACCTGGAAAATCCTTTCCTTTCCGTTCACGCTCCTGCCGTTAATCCTGATGGGAGCAGGGATCGGACTGCTGACCTCGGTCTATTCCGTGGTGCTGCCCGATGCCAAGAAGTGGCTGGATTACGGGATGCAGCTTCTGATGTTCGTCACACCGGTCATTTATTCCCCCCAGGTGAGTAATGCCCTGATCAGGAAAATCATCCTGCTGAATCCGATATCCTATCTTCTTGATTGGAGCCGCGCCTCCCTGATCGGCGGATCTTTTAGCGATCCGGGGAAATTCCTGCTCAGCGCCGGCGGAGCGCTGCTGATTTTTCTCGCCGGACTGAGGCTCCTCTATCTGGCCGAAGACAAGGTTATCGAAAAAATATGACGGATCAAACGTGAATATGATCGACCAGGAAATTGCAATTTCATTGCAGCAGGCCGGAAAAAAGTTCTGCCGTAACCTCAAGCGGAGCCTTTACTACGGTTTTCTTGATGTATCCCGGATCTTCGCCGGGGTCGGTTTTGATCCCGAACGGCTCAGAAAGGATGAATTCTGGGCGGTATCGGACCTCTCCCTTGAGGTCCGCAAGGGAGAATCCCTGGGGGTCATCGGCGCCAACGGCTCGGGAAAATCCACCTTGCTCAGGCTCTTGTCAGGCATCTACACACCTGACCAGGGGCGGGTCGTCACGAACGGCAAAGTCGGTTCGCTGATCACCCTTGGCGCCGGCTTCCATCCCCATTTCACCGGCAGAGAGAACATCTTTTTCAACGGAACACTGCTGGGCCTGTCCCAAAAAGAGCTGGAGGAGCGCTACGACGACATCGTCAGGTTTGCGGACCTGGATGAATTCATCGAGGCCCCGGTCTCAACCTATTCCACCGGCATGCGAATGAGGCTTGGCTTTGCCATCGCCATTCATACGAAACCGGACATTTTGCTGATTGACGAAATCCTCGCGGTGGGAGATGTCAATTTCATCAAAAACAGCTATGACAGAATTGAAAATCTGGTGACGGAAAAAGGGGTCTCGGCAATTGTTGTCTCGCACAATGTCGGCATGATTCAACGGCTCTGCCAAAAGACGCTGGTACTCGACAAGGGCAGAATGGTTTTCCTCGGCGACACCCTCGAAGCACTTTCCAGGTATTACGAGTTGTCACTGAAGCACAAATTGGCCCTGGAACCGGGCCGCTCCCCTGATAAATTCATCCATCATCCGGACTGTCCGATGCAGATCCGAATCGAAGATTTTTCACTTTGTGGAACGGCTTCGGAAGACAGCCAGGAAATTACCGCGCCCGGTACTGTCAGGTTCCAGACCAGGGTCCGGAATACTCTGGATCAGCCGGCGGCACTGCCCACGGTAAGTATCCTGATTCTGGACCCGGGGCTGATTGACCTCATCGCCAGCGTTCAGAGCCACGGTCCTGCCTGCGAAGGGGTGATGATCCCCGCAAAAGGGGAGCTGGTGGTGGAATGTGAGGCATCCTATTTCAATCTGGCGCCCGGGGAATACCGGGTGATTGTCAAACTGGGGGGGCCGAAGGAAGGATTATTTTGCGACTCGGTTCTGCTGACCCGGTCGTTAAAAGTTTCCTGGTCGGTTGATTTTCTGCGGAAGGTGTCTTCGGTCTACCGGGATTGCAAACTTTTCATCCCGACTGAATGGAAGGTGGAACGATAAGGCATCCCGTTCCCTCAGCCGGCCTGTTCCTCGATCAATTCTAGCTGTTTCATGCCGATAATGAACTTTTCGATATCGGACCTGACGGTGTCCTCGTCGGGTACATTCCAGCGTTTCTTTATCTCCGCCAGAACACTTTCCGTGTCGTCCCCATTGATGAGCAGTGATTCGCACATGAAGGCGGCGCTGGCATTCAACGGGGTAACATCACCTGTTTCATGGTTGTAGATCAAGGCGCCATCAGCTTCCGCTCGGTACACCACACTATCGCGTAACAGATACTTTTTCATCAGAAGTTACTCCCTTTCGCTGAAATCTGGTTACAGCAGAACCCGGCCTGCATCGTTTCGAAAATCTACGGCGAGGATTAGACCAGCCGGGTTTCAGGAAACAATCCGAGCCGGTAGGCCTCTCCGCAGAATTGGTCGCCATCCAGCAATGACCCGGTACTGTGGTAAGTATGGGCAATACAGCGCCCCATGCAGGTTTTTTTGAACATGCAGCGGCGGCAGATGCCGCCGAGTTTTTCGGGCAGCCCTGCCCGGATCAAGCGGATCGTTGCATCATTTTTCCAGACATCTTCCAGCGAATGGGTTCTGACGTTCCCCAGCAGCAGTCCCTTGTCAATATTGCCGATTCCGCAGATGGAGAGGTCCCCATTCGACAGGACACCGATGATATTCTTGATCCCGCAGATCCGCAGATTTTCTTTTCTGGCCAGTGAGGCAACACTCTGGAACGCCGGAGGGATATCAAACATGACCCTGAAGCTCTCATAGGATTTATCGCAGAAGGACCGGTAACTCTCGATAAACTCCCGCACGGAAAGTCGTTCGCCTTCCATGCCCTGCGCCCGGCCCATATCCGAAATGAAATTGATCTTGATGCTGGAAGCGCCGAGATCTTTGGCCAGCGCCAGCGTCTTTTCCAGATCGTCCTTATTGCCCGCATGCAGGCAGAAAATCACCTGGGGGCGAATGTTGCGCCGCACCAGATTTTCGATACCGGCAACTGCTTCATGGAATGACCCGGGATTGCCGCGCAGGAGAGAATGTATCTGCTCATTGGAACCGTCGAGGGAGATCGAAACAAAAGGGTCTGTTCCAGCGAGCCTGGCGGCGATGTCATCATCGACCAGGGTCCCGTTCGTTTCGATCATGATCTTGAGACGTTCGGCAATCAGCAGATCAATGAATTCCCGGATATACGGCAGCAGCAATGGTTCGCCGCCCAGCAGCTTGACCCCTTGGAGCCCAAGTTCTTTGCCTTGGGCAATAAGCTCCCGGACCTCAGGGAAGGTCAGCTCCCCTTGTGTCTCTTCATTGAAACCGGGCTCAATCCAGCAATGACGACAGCGGAGATTGCAGTTCTTGTTGTAAAAATATATGGTCTTCAGGGGCAGATGGTCCATGGTCTCTAGCCTTACCGGCAGCTTACAGCCACTGTTTTATGCAGAACAGCTTCTTGTTGGCGATCCCGCCCGGAATGAAATACGGAATGCAGCGGTGTCCCGTATAGCATACATGGCGATATTCACAGGACATGCACTCCGCGATTTCTCTTTCGGTCAGGGCGAATGGCCGCCGAAATTCGTCGAGTGTTGCGGAACGATCCCAGATTTCCTTGAATGGTTTGTGCAGGACATTTCCCGCCGGAGTATTCCACAAAAGCACACAGGGCAGCACCTCACCATCCGGTTTGATCGCGCACTGATTAACCGCCGCGCCGCAGGGCTGGACGGTCAACTCCCTATGATCGTCATCTGCGGGCAGCCCGTTTTCCTTGATCAACTTCACCGATTCCATCAATTGCAGCAACGAACCTGAAACGAAATTTCCGTACTCCTTTTGCAGATTTTCGAACTCGTTATACAGGTAGCGATAGTGCTCCGGTGTCAGTAAAATGTCATCCAGGTAGCACTCGGCATTATTGATAAAGAACACGGTATTGAAGCGCACACCCATGACACCCAGGTCTTTGCCGAGAGCGGCAATCTGAGCCAGGTCATGGTAATTCCGGGACAGAACGGTTGTCGAGACCAGAACTTTACTGCCCTGTTTTCTCAGGGCACGGAGCCCTCGCAGGGTCTGGTCGAAGACACCCTGGCCTCTGATGCCGTCAACGGTTTCCGCTGATGAACCATCCAGGCTGACAACATAGGAAACCCTGAATTTACTCAGACGTTCAGCCAGTTCTTCATCAATCAGTGTTGCATTGGTATTGATTGCAATGCCGATGGGAAATCGCGAAAGATACTCAACAATCTGAAGAATATCTCTCCGAATGAAAGGTTCTCCGCCGAAAAGAGAGACAAAAAAGACCTTCTCCGCCGCAAGATCATCAATAATTCTGAAGATATCCCGGGTGGAAAGGTCCGTAGCGGACTGATCTGATTTGGCGAGGCAGTGCTTGCAGTCCAGATTACATTTCGCGGTAATGGACAGGCACACTTTCGTCGGTGCCGATAGTTTGAATGGTTTGGCTGTCACTGGAGCCGGTTTTTCGGAACACTTCCCAGAAAATGTCGAGTCTTGCAAAATATCACTACCTATGCACGTCAAGCGCACATGTTAATGGTTTCGACGTGCAACACACGCGATGTTTCGTACAACTCTTCCTTCAAGCTGAACGAAGCAGCAGCATCTTTCAGCGCAAAATCACCGCAGAGCCGAGCCGGCCGATGATTACGAACAGGCAGGTGATCAGGAACGTACCGCGTCTTTACCCATGCACGCAGTTACTGACGTCACTCCCGGTGTTGCAACCAACGCAGCCGCTGCCACTGATACAGGCGTCAGCGTCGCTGCCTGAGCGGCACAGGGCGTTAGAATTCGCTGCCGTTCCCGGCTTGGATTGTTCGTTGATATTTGGGCTAAAGTAATCTTTCATGGCCAGTACACACCTTTCATTTTTTCGATCAGAGGCTTTTTATGGAATATAGAACTTATTTTTGTCAAGTCAAGATAAAACGCGCCGCAGTTTTATCCCGTCACTACCCCCTGCAGACTCTCAATTCTGAGGCCAAACCGATTGATTCTATGCAACACTGGTTTTTCGGAAAGTTGGCCAGGCTTGTTAACCCTAACTTTTTCCCCCCTCAGCATCCCCCCCCCCGCGAAGCCGGCCACTAGGGAAACGGCAGCCAACACACAGTGGATGAGGATCAGATTATGCCAGACAGAAATGCCGCTCTGAAGGCATGGACTCTTCTCCTCTATTTACGAACTACTACTCATGTATAACCTTCAAATAACCTTGAGTTTTGTATTTTTTAATTTCTGGCCCCCTACCTGAGCCTGAATTTTATTATTGCCGGAAGGTTTGGATTGATCAAGTGCGACAGAAGAGAAAGAAATGTTTCTTGAGAGATGAAATACGAAGAAACTATGTCTTTAAAATTAAAAAATGGGGCGTTTCTCAAGGGAAAGTCCCATTTTTTAAATGTGGATCTCCAGCACGGATGTTTCTGGGCACTGACAGGAGCTGTCTTCTTTATGACGGCGCAGACACTGACATGTCGGCTTTATCGGACAGGTCCAGCAGGAGCCTGTCCTCCGTTACGCTGTGAAATAGCATCAGGGTTCCTTCCTTGATGATTTCACTGTCTCGTCCAGCAGCACCAGGGCATCCAATGCCGCAGGGTACCCTGCATAAATGGCCACCTGAAGCAATGCCTCGACGATTTCTTCCTGGCTCGCGCCATTCTCCATGGCCAGGGTGAAGTTGATTTTCAGCGCGTTCAGTCTTCCAAGGGAAGCAAGGATACCTATACTGCACAGCGAACGTGTCTTCAAGTCTATCGTGCTTCGTGACCAGGTGCGCCCGAAAACTACTGAGACTGCTTCCTTCTCGAAAGCCGGACTGAGTGATTTGAACCTTTCGACGACAGCTTCGGTGCGTTCCGTGCCAAGCATCTTCCTCAATATTTCAATGCCTGCTTGATAGTCATCCATTTCATACCCACCTTCCAGACCGATTTGCAGCAGAATCACCCTACGTCGGACATACTCCTAGAGACCTATAGCATGCCGCAGAGGCCGGGCAAACACATTCACTGTCTGCCCGGCCCTGTTACCGTTCGATCATAAGGGACTTTTGGCGTTTCCCGGTGTACCTGAGAGCTCGAAAGCAATTTCACCAAATATCTCATTGGCAAAACCCCGTGCCTTTACTGCAGCGCCGTTCTTCACCTTTTCCCCGGCAGCTACCGCGTCATGCATTTCCTCTGTGGTTGCGCCGGCGTCGACAGCCGCCTTCTTGAGAAGCTCCATACAGGGTTTGCAATTGACGGCATACGCTGCCCCAATTGATATCAGTGCCATTGTCTTCTTGTCCAAAACGCTCATGGTGTTGCCTCCTTGGATTGAAAAAATTTTTCAGCGGCAGAAGAGACTCACGCCATCGCCGTCAGTACTGCAGCCATGGCTGCTCTTACTGTTTTTCGGGGTTGTGGCCGGTTGCTGCACGACACTGCAGCCCTTTCTCCCTCAATCATCAGCAGCACGTGTTCCCCGTTGAAAAACATGCCTCACATTCGACTTCGCCAAAGACATCTTTCACAAAAGCTTTCGACTTAGTATGCGCCCCGTTCCTTACTTTTTCTCCGACGGCAACGGCTGCGAGCATTTCCGCCATGGTTGCCCCGGCTTTTTCCGCCTTTTTTCGGTGATATTCCATACACGGTTTGCAATTGACGGCATAAGAAGCCCCAAGCGCAATTAATTCCTGAATTTTATCGTCAAGTATTTGCATTATATAACTCCTCTACCTGAGAATCGGCTCACATCATTCTTGATTTCACGAAATCGGGGCCCTGCTTTAGGCCGATATGGGCAATTGCAGAGGCCGTCACATTTCCGGGTGGTCCCCGTGCAATGTCTCCAAACGACACGTTGACAAATCCTCTAAACATGTGTACCTCGTTATGGAAAACTTTATTATCGATAACGGATGAATCGAACATCTGTCTGTTCATTGAACCAAGGTTTCAAACACCGGCTTTTACTCTATAGACGAACTGAAATTGAAAAGGATACAGCCATCCTAAAAATTTTCTTGCATATGACTTGTCTGGCACTGTCCATTGGAGATCACGATTATGAGAGCCGGAAACTTAGAGAAATGTGATCTTAATTTTCATAAGATCCATGACATGTATCGACCGAAAATCTTCCGCTACCTCTCAAATCTGATCGATGAATACGAGGCGGAGGATCTCACTCAGGAGGTATTTGCGAAGGTAAGCAGGAACCTGGAAACATTCAGGGGAGACTCCCATATCTCAACCTGGATATATCGGATCGCCACAAACCTGGCCATAGACAGGATCCGCTACTGCACGTTACCGTTTGTACACCCTTTCAAGAGAGCAGAGGCATCCATTGACGCCCCGGAGGAAATCGAGGACCGGAATATCTGGACGGGGGAAAAGCCCTATTCCGCTGAACAGAACCTCATTCGCGGAGAAATGTCTGACTGCATAAGAAGTTGCCTTGAAAATCTTCCCGAGACGTTCCGAGTCGTTTTGGTGCTCAGCGAATTGGAGAGCTTCAGGAACAAGGAAATTGCGGAAATCACGGGAGGAACTCTCGAAACGGTAAAAATCAGGCTGCATCGGGCACGGGTCCTGCTAAGGAAGGAAATCGAAAGAAATTGCCGAGTATACCGGGATGAGCGGAATGAGCTGGCATGTGAGCCTACAGAAGAATTTTCCCGTAATAAAACCAGCGTTTCCAAATAAAAGGGCAGCATTTCTTCTCGAACCATACAGTACTGCAAAGGCGACCAAGGAAACTGTTTTCGCGGCGATGGTATCAGGCTTTTTCATCCAGCAACTGAAAGCGCCCCCCGAACTGAAGGGTTTGACTCATTTTCACCTCCCCCAGGCTAAATTGACTGCCGCATCAGCAACGCCACAAGCAATTCCTTGCTTGTGAATTTCCAATCGGATGTAGTAAAGTGCGCCCATAAAAACTTCATTGCGGGAGTATTCCTGATGCCTGGCCCCAGAATCGCCAGTTACCTGTTTGCAGCGTTTGCCGTGCTCTTGGTGCTGCACTTTCATCTGCTGGCAGCGGTCTTTGCCGGCCTGGCCGTCCATGTGCTGACCGTCAAACTCGCCCGGCGTCTCCCTGTGACCTGGGCCCGATGGGCACACGAGATAGCCCTCGCCGTCATAGCCGTGCTGGTCATCTCGGGATTTATCGGCGCCGTTCTCGGACTCTGGTCGTTTCTCATCGCCAAGGGAGGAATGGGTGCTCTCATCTCCACCGTAGCCGATACCCTGGAAAAGCTGCGGCTGTTTCTCCCTCCTTCCGTCGCCGACGCCTTGCCGGATACGGTGGAGGATTTGCGCGAACCGCTTGCCCAGATGCTGCGGGAACATGGTCAAAAGATTTCTACTGTCGGAATTAAAGGTTTCAAGACACTGGCGCACGTGCTGCTCGGCCTGGTTGTCGGTGGCATGACCGCTCTCTACCAGTTCGACGGTTCCGATAACCGGCCGCCGCTGGCCGCGGCCTTGCACTCCCGCGCCAAGGCCCTGACGGATGCCTTCGACAAAGTCGTATTCGCCCAGGTCAAGATTTCGGCACTCAACACCATTCTCACTGCGATATATCTCCTGGTCGCCCTCCCCTTGTTCGATATCCACCTCCCGCTGCTCACGGTCATCATCCCCCTCACCTTCATCGTCGGCCTCCTCCCCGTCATTGGCAACCTTATCTCAAATACCGTGATTGTCATGGTGAGCCTGGGAGTATCGCCAGGGGTGGCAGTGGCCTCACTGATCTTTCTCGTTGTCATCCACAAACTGGAGTATTTCACCAACGCCCGCATAGTCGGCGGTGAAGTCCAGGCCAGAGCATGGGAACTTCTCTGCGCCATGCTGATCATGGAAGCCGTTTTCGGCGTGGCAGGACTGGTTGCCGCTCCGGTCGCCTATGCCTGGATGAAGTCCGAAATGAAGGCGCGATGCTTGATTTAGAAATCTTCGTCTAGTACAGAAGATTAAAGTCCTCCGTTATTATCTGGTCTTTCGGCACACCGAGCTCTTCAAATTGCTTGATAAGGGCGACTACCATTGGAGATGGCCCGCAAAGGAAAATATTTCTTTCCACCACTCCCCCGGCAACTTGCCTATCGATATATTGAGCTGAGATGAGCCCCTGCCGCGCTGCCAGGTAGAGTTCGTAGTGGTGCCCGCGCTCTTCGAAGGACTTGAACCCCTTGAATCTGCTCACGATGACCTCATTCCGGATATCATCATCAAAACTTGCCTGGTCCTCCGTGATGCAGACATAGAAAAGGGCAACACGGGGGCTCTTCCAGGTGCTGATGCTTTCCGGATGCAGTTTTTTGAGCCATTGCGGAGATTCCGCCGGGGAAAGCCTTACCTCGGAGTGGAGTGCTATGTGCCACATGCCGAGAAATGGGGTTATTCCTATGCCGCCCCCGATGAAAACACAGTCGCGTTCCGCAGACAGGAAACGGTCGCTGAAATGACCATACGGACCATATACCGTTACGGAGTCACCTTTTTCAAGACGATCGAGAGACCGCGTGTGGTCACCGGATTTTTTTATTCCCAGCTTGAATCGGGATTCCAGGTTGTATCCGCAGGCGATGGAATACGGATGAGGTTCAGGGGTAATTCCTTCCTTGTTGACCACGAGATAGACGAACTGGCTTGGCCTGAAGTCCATCTTCTTCTGTTCAGGCTCAAACGTTATCTCCAGGATGTCCCCTTGTCTGTCGATGTTGGCGACACGATAAGGAAATTTTGGTCCTAAAAAACGGTAGAGAAAACGAATGTGGACGAAGCAAGCCAATGCGACAGCGAGCAGGCCCGACATCCAGAGCCCTAACAGAGGATAGGAGGAAACATCGCGGTCAACATACACAATATGGGCGATGATCACCACAAGTACGAGGCCGAACCATTCGTGCGCTTTTTTCCAGCGATGGTAGGGAATCTTTACCCAGAGCGTCACCGTTACCAGAGCCGCCATGAGGAGCAGAGCCGTGACCCCCAGATTGTGCCCTGCAATGTATCGATCCCCCTCCACGGGCAGAAACCACAACCTGCGCAGAAAATCAACGACACTCGGCAACCTGTCAAAAGCGAGGAAAACGGGGTGTGCGACGATCAGGTAAAAGGCCCATTTTCCGAGTCGCTTATGGATCTGATAGACTTTGTCCAGCCCCCCGAAATAATCCTCTATGCGGCGCAGTCTCGCTGAAAGGACAATGCACCAGCACATGAGAACCGTCGCAATGAGCGACGAGAATTTCGCCGGATACTTGTAGGGGTTTTCAAACCAGTCCTGGAAATACCATTTACTCCCTAACCACAGGATGATCGTTATGCCCACCGTGAGCAGAACCGGTCTGTAATTCTGATGAATTTTGGAGGTCGTCAGCATTTCTTCACACCTTTCGAGCCAGGCACCTTGGCATTCTTTGAAAAAATTCTACGCAAGCCGATGCTGCTTCAGACACCGCCATTTATTTCAACCGCCCGTGCAACACAGCGGCAAAACAGGTAACGATCGCACAAATTACGCCCCCCCAGACAATATCGACCAGCGCCATTTTAACGGGCCATTTTTCCAGAACGGAGAGATTGGTCATATCATAGACGCCGTAGAGAGTCACACCGTAGAGAAAGCCCCAGAGGAGCCCTGAAAGGAGTGGGCTTTCGGCGGATGTCCGTGGCAGCGCAAAGAGGACTATTCCCAGGGGAATCAGCAGGTAGACGAGGACGGTTGCCCACGGCAGCGGCGCGATGGCATCTCCGGACCGGCGGGCCAGGGTTCCCAATCCCTCGCGGTAAAAACCGGCCATGATATTTCCCAGCCAGAGGTAGTCGAGCAACAGAAACAGGGGAATGCTCAGCAGATATACTTTTACGAGTTTCATCATGGGGCGATACCTCCTTGTCAGCGTTTCGGCGGTAACGGCCAGAAGGCGCTGGTGCGGCGTTTGTATTCCTGGAACGCGGGATTCCCTTCATATTTCTTTTCAAGCATCGGAATGCCCGAGACCTTGAGGATAAGGAAGCTGATGGTGATCGGTCCGACCACGGCAAGCCAGCCGAGAGGAACCGAAAGGGCGATGAGGTAGATACCCCACCACAGGGTGACTTCGCCGAAATAGTTGGGATGGCGGGTATATCGCCAAAGCCCGGAGGTTATGATTTTGCCCTTGTGGGCCGGGTTGCGCTTGAACAGGACCAACTGGAAATCACCGACCGCTTCGAAAAGGAACCCGGTAAGCCAGACGAGAAATCCCAGGGCGTCCAGCCGGTTGAGCGGGATGGGAGGGGACAGATTCACAAGTATGACCGGGACTGAAATGATCAACAGCAGGAATCCCTGAAGCATGAAGATCTGCAGGAACGAACGAAGCAGGACATGCTCACCCCACTCTTCGCGCCATTTCCGGTAGCGGGCGTCTTCCGGCTTGCCCCGGTTTCGGAGGCCGATGTGCACGGCCAGCCTGGTGCCCCAGATAACCACCAACCCCGTCACCAGGGCCGCGCGCGGCGCAACGGCGCCGTGCAGGGCCAGGGACGAGAGCGCCACCAGGATAAAGCCCAATCCCCAGGCGATGTCGGCGAGATCATTGCGCCCTTTTTTGACTGCGACTGCAAACCAGCAGGTCATATAGATCGCGACGATCACTGCTTCCGCGAGAAAAATTTTCAGCATGGCGCAGCCTCCTCGATGTCCTTTTGCGATTCGTCCCGGCCCGGCTTTTGCGGTATTTCTTCCCGGAGCCTCAGGATGGATCGTGTAATTCCGACGGTACGGCCTGAGATCGCCTTGCCTCGGCCGGCCGATCCGCCGGCCGCATGCGGTGCTCTTCGCGGAGCAGGGTGGGCTGCCCCAGGAAAGGAAGGCGGTCGGCAATCCTGGCCCAACAGGCCAGCAGTACCGTTGCCGCACAGAGAACCTTCCGTTTCAGGCTGAACCCGCCGAATGTCCGGGCAATTTCCCGTAATAGTTCCGCCGCTTCCCGTCGCCGATCCCGGTTGGGTCCGAATAATACTGCCGGGTAGAGGCCGTGAAATGAGCCCTCCAGATAGGCTCCCATGCGCTCGGCGCGCCGACGCAGCACGGGATTAGCCGAATCCTTGAGATTCCGGTAGCCCTCGAACCAGACCCTGAAGAGTCGTACCAGCGAGGGACCGAGCGTCTCGTAATCCCTTCTGAAAAGATCTTTCTGCAAAGTCTCAAGCTCGGCGGCAGTGAAGGCCGGATGTTTCAGGTGAAGGGCGAAGCCGTCCCAGCGCCGGTAGTCGGGATTTTCGGCATATTCCGGGAGAAAGCCGTCTTCCGCCACCACTTTCCGGTGCAGGGGGGTGCCGGGAAAGGCAAAATAAATGAGAAACTGACACATGGCCGGAGCCAGCGTCATGAGCCGGGCAAACTCCTTTTCAACCTGGTCACGGTCCTGGAACGGAAAGCCGATGATCATGGAGGCCAGCACCGAGATTCCCCGTGACCGGAGCGAAGCGTACAGCTCGTCCAGGCCTTTCCCCTGCAGTTTTTCGTAGCCGGCTTCCTCGCTTTCGAAGGCGATCCAGATCGTCTCGAACCCCATTTCCGCGATTTCGTCGGCGCTGAAGCGCGACAGGCCCTTGACGCTGCCGAAGCCCATGAGCGGAAACGAGCGGCCGCCGCTGCGAACGAAATCCAGGAATTCACGGGCCCGCAGCTCCTGGAGAAAAAAATCCTCGTCGATGACGATGAAGCCGCTCAGCTCTTCGCCGCGATCCTGTGCCTGTCGTTCATTTTCCAGCAGCAGGCCGTACAGTTCCCGGCCGGTCTTGACAAACGGGATATAGGTTCGTTTGAAAAAATGCGAGGTTGAGCAGAAGTCGCAGCCATTGGGGCAGCCGAGCCCGCCGGTGACGTGCGCGACCCTGGATCGCAGGGGATAGGAATAGACGCTGGGCGCCGGAATCGGGCAATAGGGATGCCGAAGGGGACCATCCGATTGTTCGCCAAGAAGCCTGCGCATGAAGGCAATCCCTTCTTCCCGGCAGATGAAGTCGCCGTGCGGCAGCAGCAGCTCGTCGGGGAGGACCGTACCGTAGCCGCCGAGGATGATGCGGGTTTCCGGCGAGTGGCGACGCACCAGCTCCGAGACACGGCGCAGCTTGTGAAACGTCGGCACCACGAAGTTGATACCGACGTAGTGATAGGTACGTGACTTCAGTTCCCGCAACAGTTCCCGCTCCGAAGGATAGTGGAGCACCGTGCAGGGAGCCTGCAGATTATGGGCGATATAGTCGAGCCCCCAGCAGCGTATCACCTGCCGCAGGCTGAAGATTCCCTGGGCGCGGGTAACCTGGGCGTGGAAAAGTTCCGCCGCGACTGAATCGCCTTCACCCGCCCCTCCTAAAGGGCGACAGACTGTGGTAAGTAAAATGGTGGTCATGGAGATCCTCGTGATACGTGGTGCATCGGCGCACTCCTGTTGCGCCTGGTTGATCCATCGGCCTGTCATGTCGCAGCCCTTTCAGGCCAGTGTCGGCAGCGGCGCTTCCAGACGGCAGAACGGCCTGGTGAACAGCAGCTGCACATTGCCGATATAGCGCTCGGCAAATCCTCCTTCGCAGTAACAGAGGTAAAACTCCCACATGCGGATGAACTCCTCGGGATAGCCCAGGGAACGTACGTCGTCGATCCTGTCGAAGAAGCGCCTGCGCCATTCACGCAGGGTTCGGGCGTAGTGGCTGGTGATGTCTTCCAGGTGGACGAGGCGCAGATCGGTGGCCCGCGCCGCGGCGCCGGTAAGCGAAGTCACCGAGGTCAGGCAGCTTCCCGGAAAGATGTAGCGGTTGATGAAATCCACCGAGTATTTGTAGCTGTCGAACAGGTGGTCAGGCATGGTAATGCCCTGTAAAAGGAGCATGCCGTCGGGCCGCAGCAGTCTGGCGCAACAGGCCAGGAAGGTTTCCATGTATCCGTAGCCGACCGCCTCGATCATTTCGATGGAAACAACCCGATCGAAAGTTCCCTGCAGATCGCGGTAATCCTCCTGCAGCAGCGTAATGCGCTCTTCCAGTCCCGCCGCGCGGATGCGTTCCCGGGCACCTTCGTATTGCTGCCGGGAGATGGTGGTAGTGGTGACCCGGCAGCCGTACCGGGACGCCGCGTGCACGGCAAACCCTCCCCAGCCGCTGCCGATTTCCAGCACTTCGCTGTCCGGTCCGAGCCGCAGTTTCCTGCAGATACGGTCATACTTGGCAAGGGAAGCTTCGCGCAGACTGCTCTCCGACCGATCGAAGATCCCGCAGGAATAGGTCATGGTCTCATCCAGAAACAGCTCGTAGAAATCGTTGCCGAGATCGTAGTGGGCGGCGATGTTCTTTCTGCTCCCCTTCTTGGTATTGCTGTTCAGCAGATGGAACAGGCGGTGTATCGGAAAGACCAGACGCGCAAGTCCCTTTTCAAAATCGCTCTGGATGCGGTGGTTCAGGGTCATGATCCGGACGAGCGCAGTCAGGTCATCCGCCGACCAGTAGCCGGCCATATACCCTTCGGCCGCGCCGATACTGCCTCCCAGTACCGCCTTGGTATAGAAACGGGGGTCGTTGACCGTGACGGTGGCGCGGAGCGCGGGCTCAAGTTCTGTAGAACCGAACTGCTGCCGCTCCGTCGCCTCCTGAATGATTACCGCGCCATGACGCAGTCCCTGCAGCCGGGAGAAGAATACCCTCCGGGCAAGTTGCTGGAGAATGGATATGTTCCACTGTTCCGGCTGGCTTGTCATTGTTGCTCCTCATTGACTGATATTTTTTCCGGATGGGGAAAAAACGGTATATTTTTCAGCTTCAGGCGAAGTGCCTGCCAATAGATTGCCGAGATAACCTTTACCGTCATCGGCGGGTACGATGTCAGAACTTTTGCCAGAGACTTTCCGTTGAGCTCCTCTCGGCCAAGCGACAGGGACGCTGAGAAGATTTTTTCGCCCTGCCGGTAGTTTTCCATTGTCACCAGCAGCTTTTCTGCCGGTTCGCCGAAGCACCAGATATAGTTGATATCCATGGGCATAAAGGGTGAGACATGAAAAACCTTGCGAAAACGAAAGCGGCGGAAGCCTGTGCCTGCCTCACCGTCCTGCCAGTTCATGACGTAACAGAACTCTTCTCCCCAGGGGGTATTGTGAATCTCCGCCACTACGGCGACCGGCTCCCGGTCCTGCTCGTCAAAACAATAGTAAAAGCTGACCGGGTTGAAGCAGTGCCCGAAGTAACGCAGGTGGGTCAGAATCCGTATCGGCCCCTGTGGCCTGAGGGACGTCCGTTCTTCAACCAGGTTCCGAACTGCCTCATCCAGCGACAGGGCGCGATCACCCAGATGGTCCCTGCGGAGAAACGACGCGATATTTGCCCCCTCCACCGACCAGAGCCATCTTCCCGTGAAGACCGTATCCAGTTCGGCAAGATCGAGATAGAGCATGAACAGTCGATAGCTGAAGCTGTTGCCGACCGGTGCTTAGCGACGATGTTCTACCCGGCCGGTATAAATGAAGCTCCTCCTGGTCATAGTGTCTTACCGAATGTACCGCACACTGCCAGAGCGCTCTTCACCCCGTCCTCGTGGAAACCGTAGCCCCAGTAGGCGCCGCAGAACCAGGTGCGGTTCACGCCGTTCAGCTCCGTCCAGCGCTGCTGCGCAGCGAAGGCGCCACGATCGTAGACCGGGTGATGGTAGACGGTTTCATAGATAAGCGTATCGGCTGCCATGGTGTCCGGACTGTTGAGGGTTACACACAACTCCCGCCGTGCATCGATTCCCTGGAGCCTGTTCAGACTATAGGTGACTACGGCCGGTTGCCTTTCACCGGCCAGAACCCGATAGTTCCAGCTCGCCCGGGCCTTGAGGATTTTCGGCAGCTGACTGTCGTCGCTGTGCAGCACCGTCCGGTTTTCCTGGTAGGGGATGGCTCCCAGGGTTTCCCGTTCGGCAGCGGAAGGGTCCGCCAACATCCTGAGAGCCTGGTCGCTGTGGGCGGCAATGACCACCTGGTCAAAGGATTCCGCGCTGCCTTCGCGCGTCGTAACGGACACCCGGTCCGGATGACGGCAAACCGACACCACCGGGGTCCGGAGCCTGATCCGGTCCCGGAACGGCCGGGTCAAGGCCTCCACATAGCGTTGTGAGCCGCCCCTGATTACGTACCACTGGGGCTGGTTGCGAATCTTGAGCATGCCGTGATTGGTGAAAAAGCGGACGAAGGCAGCGGCCGGGAATTCCTGGAAGCGATCGGGCACGGCCGACCAGACGGCGGCTCCCATGGGAATGATGAACTTTTCGATGAAGTAGCTGCTGTAGCCTTGCTGACGCAGGTACTCTCCGAGGGTCAGTTCCGGATCGCCCCCGTCGAGCAGCCGCCCGGATTCCCGCTTGAAGCGGAATATCTCCAGGATCATGCGCAGGAACCGTCCGTTGAACAGATTGCGCCGTTGGGCGAAAAAGCTGTCCAGGGAGCTGGCGCGGTACTCCAAACCAGTCTCGACGCAACTGACGCTAAAGCTCATCTCACTCGGCTGATAGGCGATCTGGAGTCGGTGCAGAAGCTTGATAAAATTCGGATAGGTGTCCTGATTGAAGACGATGAATCCGGTGTCCAGGGCATGGTGCTGGCCGTCAATGCGCGCTTCGATGGTATTGGTATGGCCACCGATGTAGTCGTTGGCTTCAAAAACCGTCACCTCGTGCTCCTCGCACAGCAGGTACGCCGTAAGCATCCCGGAAATTCCGCTGCCGATAATCGCGATTTTCATTTCACCTCCTCTGAAACTATCGAAAAAAGATTTTATATCGGCCATCAGGATTCACGTTCGATGATAGACATACGGAGTGTTCAGCCGGAAAGTCCCGGCAGTGGCAGGGCAGGAACTTCCTCGAGGCCACCCGTAATCGGTCGTCACCCGAGACACAGAACAGGCTGCCTGCTTGATTCGAGTGCTTTCCGTGCTGTCGCTGTTTTGCCATAAAGCCGTACGAGAGACGCCGAGAAAGCCCCGGCCCAACGGGAGACAGCACTGTTTCAACCGGATACCCGTTGCCGTCCCAACAGCTCTGCCAGTTCTTCCGCTGCGAAATCCGCGGCGTCGTTGAACGGATACAATATTTTATCTGTTGCCGAGGCTTTGAGTGTGCCGACCTGATCCTCAGTTCGCGCCAGGGCTGCCACGCGTCCAGAATACCCACGGTGCTTGAGTCCGGAGAGAAGTATCTGGTAGGATTCAGGTTGCGGCAGAGTGATCACCACCCACGCGGTGTTTTCGAGAGGCAGTGTCTCGAGGAAATTTATGTCCTCGCAGTCGCCGAAACGCACCTGCAGCCCCTCGCGTTCCAGTGCCAGGGTCACTTCCGGATCGAAATCCACACCAAGCACATCCAGCCCGGCTGCATGTAACTGCCTGAAGAGCCGGCCGCCGTAGCGGCCGAGACCGAACACCGCGATCTCCGGAGTGTTTTTTCCCTGATGTTCCTGTTCCATGGCCATTTCCCGCATCGGATAGCGGCGCTCGAAGATCGCGAGAGCCGACTGCAACCGCCGATAGAGGGGTTCCGAATAGATGATCAGGTAGGTGGAGAGGGTTATGGTAATCAAGCCGATGAGCGTGGTAAGTCCCAGCACGTTGAGTCCAACGTGACCCAAGGTTATGCCCATGGCTACGAAGATAATTGAGAACTCACTGATCTGGGCAACCGTCAGGCCGGCCAGAAAGCCGGTACGCCGTCGATAGCCCATGAAGCCCATAATGGCCATGACGATAAGCGGGTTGCCCACCAGGACAAAGATGGATAATATGACGGCAGTCCCGATCTCGTCGCCGATGGTCGACAATTCCAGCTTGGCCCCGAGATCAACAAAACGAACAGGAGCAGGAAGTCTCTCATGCTGACGAGACGTGATCCGATCACTTCCCGGTAACCGGTCGACGCCAGAGAAAAACCGGCCAGGAACGCCCCGGCCTCCTTGCTGAATCCCGCCCATTCTCCGAGGACCGCAAAAACCGTTCCCCAGGCTATGGCGAAGATCAGCAGTAATTCCGAGGAACGTGCAATCCTTTCCATGAGCCGGGAAAGCACGAAGCGCATCAGCAGGAAAAGAACTATGCCGGCGATCCCGATGCGCAGGAGAAGCGACAGCGCCATTTCCCAGGTGGCAGTGTTGCCGTCCGCCCCCCGCAAAGCGCTCATGACCATCATGGCCAGCACTACGGCAATGTCCTGGACAATGAGAAAGCCCACCGCGATGCGGCCGTGCAGCGAGTCCAGCTCCTTTTTGTCGGAGAGCAGCTTGACGATGATGATGGTACTGGAAAAAGTCAGGGCAACGGAAACGTAGAGCGCGGTAACCGGGTCTTTGCCGAGGACGAGAAGAAGGCCAAAACCGATGACGATGGTAAAAGTCAGCTGCCCCAGACCTGTTGCCAGAGCCACCGGCCCGATACGACGAACATTGTGCAGATCCAGTTTCAGCCCGACAACGAACAGCAGCACGGTCACCCCGATCTGGGCAAGAAGGTCGACCTGGTCATGCGCCGTAACCCAGCCGAGTACGGCAGGGCCGGCAACGATGCCCACCGCAATATATGCGATAAGCAGGGGTTGGTGCATCCGCAGCGCCAGGAAACCGGCACCGGCCGATGCCAGCAGCAGCAACGCGAATTCAGTGTAAACGGTTTCCAACGTAACGACCTCCGCTACAAATTTGCGAGTTGCCGCAGCCAGGGAGCTGACGCCATGCCAGCGGCAAACAAGCAATGCATATTTCCATCCGGTGAATCGGGCGAATCGTGTAAGGTCATGTCGCTGTCACGATACGGTCCGGCGAAACCGCGAGATACCCCCCGTGACGTTTCGTGGTAGCGAAGACCTTTACCGGATAGTCCTGATTCAGTCGGCCGGTGAACAGGGGCAGGCCACTGGTGTCTCCACTCTGACAAGCAGTGGCAATGGCGTGTCCGCACGGTGATTCCGAGGGGTATGCAGACGAAATGTGCAACAACGGCATGATAGGTTGTTTCGGTGCTTACGCGGTACGTCCCGACAGTAGGATCAGAGATTTCTGGAAGACTTGCCATACAGTAGGGATACGCAGATGGGCCGACTGTGGACGGTTACCTTCACAGAAGACCCGCGTTATCAAGGGTCAATTATGAGTACCAGGAAAAACCCTGTTCTCTCCTGTCAGGCCAATGCCGTTGTTCTGTGCAAGAAGCGTCGTGTTATGTTGTGCCGATTTCAAGCCATTACCAAAAGAGCACAATAAAAGTGTACCTCAGCAAAATTTTGTCCAGGGTTACATCCCTCCGGTGACCGGAGAAAAGGCAACCTTGTCTCCATCCCGAAGCACCGTTTCAGCCCCGACTTCCTTGCTGTTCACAAAAACTATTTTAATTTCATCAGCGGGAAGAGCAAGCGTGCCTATCAGCTCATTGACCGTAGTTCCGGCTGGAATCTCATGTTCTTTTGCGCCCCTGTAATCACATACATTCTCCTTGACCAGCGTTGAAAAACATTTCACTGATATTTTCATACAACCCTCCCATTCTTTGCCGACGCTTCTTGCCAATGAAGTGTAGAGGTCGGCCTTTCAATGTCAAGATACTAAAATGGCATTATGTTGTTACTTTTCGTTTTGTTGAAAATGAATAGAAGAGATCCCCTTTCCATCGAGTCCTTCCGATAGGGGAAAAAGTTGTTCGCAACGTCATTTCTCAAGATTTTTGAGCAAGTCCCGCTTCAATCTGTCATCAATGGGTTAACGTCCGAGCCAGATGCCGAAATAGGCTTCGCAAAGCGCTCCGTCATCTGCGGTAGCTGAGTATTTCAGTTCCGCCTATGTCGAAAGTTCCGCCTGAAGTGCGTTCATCCCGGAGTCACTCCGACAGGTACTTGATGACATCTCCGACAGCATTGTGCTGGCACCTGGTGTCGACCCCGGCAAGGGCCGCGTCCAGCGACAGCGGCTCCAACAGGTCTGCGACCACCGCTTCCACGCCTTGCGGTACGACGGTTTCCGGACGACGCACCAAGTCGCGAACCCGGAAGCCCTCACCCGTGAGCGCCGATACCAGCCTTCTCCCGATGAACCCGGTTGCACCGGTTACCAGGACTGTCCCTCTGCCCGGCTCCGGAGCCGGTTGTACCGTTCAACTCAGGCCATTGTCCACCGGCTGATTACCGTAAAGTTTCTCGACCACCTGTGCCGAAACCTGGACAGAAATGAATGGATGACCTGAAAAGGGAACGGAGGGTACGGCAGGTACCGAAGGGCAGGTTGAGGTTAAAAACAGGCGGTTTCGCGGCAGACCAACCCCATAAGAGTATTTCAGGAGCCTGTTGAGAATGAGGCCTTTGTTTTGAGCGAAAAAACGGTACAATCTTACCAGTCACGCGTATGTCCGCTCGGGAGGGTATCTCATGAACAGGAATTTGTATAGTATCCTCGCCTTTCTGTTGCTGGCAACAGGGTGCAGTCCCTCGCGCGCGCCGCTCAAGACCGTCGAAGAGGTCCACCTGCCCCGCTTCATGGGAGACTGGTACGTCATCGCCAACATACCGACCTTCATCGAAAAGGGTGCTCACAACGCGGTTGAGTCCTATCGGCTCGACCAAGACGGCACTATCGCCACAACATTTACCTTCCGGAAAGACGGGTTCGACGGCCCGCTGAAAACCTACACCCCGCGCGGATTTGTGCGGGATACGACCTCCAATGCCGCCTGGGGCATGCAGTTCATCTGGCCGTTCAAGGCCGAGTATCTGATCATCTCTCTGAACGAAGCGTACACGCAGACAATCATCGGCCGTAACAAGCGCGACTATGTGTGGATCATGGCTCGAACACCGGAAATTCCCGATGAGGACTATGCCAGGCTGATCGCGGATCTTGCCGCCTGGGGCTACGACATCTCGAAGATCGAGAAGGTGCCGCAATCTTGGCCTGAAAGGCAGACACCATGAACAAGGTCGTACTGAAAAAAATCGTCAACCTTCTGCTCTTCCAAGTCGCCTGGTTTGCCGCGGTGCTGGGCGCTGCCAGAGGGATGCCCTTGCTCGGACCACTTGCATTCATTCCAGTGCTTGGCGTGCACCTGGCTCTCCAGGAAGATCGGCGCAGTGAAGTAAAACTGATCCTGGCGGCCGCGGCAATCGGCTTCCTGTTCGATACCCTGATGGTTGCGACAGGGGCCTTTACACCGGTGCGGAGCCTCCTGCCCCTTGTATGATCCAGGGGGGATAAAGGTTTGTTTTTGTTGTATGCTCCAAGTACT
>SBEG01000056.1 GCA_009668975.1 Deltaproteobacteria bacterium
CATCCAAGTCGCTGGCCGGCTGAGTCGCGGCCGTTCCTGGTACTACCGCCTGCTTTCTTATGAGCCATTTTGTAACCCTCCCAGTTACCAGGGAAAAACCCTTACGCGTTAATCTTCTCAATCTTTAAAACGGTTCTCAGTTGGCGGTGTCCATTCAGCTTCCTGGAGTTTTTTCTCCGCTTGGCTTTAAAGACAAGAACCTTCTTGTCTTTCCCCTGTTCAATGATCTTGCCGATCACAGAGGCGCTGGGCACTAAAGGTGTTCCGATTGTAACCTTTTCGCCGCCAACCATCAGGACTTCAGTGAGCTCGACGGTATCACCGACCGCGCCCTCGAGTTTTTCGACCTTCAGCAGGTCGCCTTCGGAAACTTTATATTGTTTCCCTCCGGTTTTAACAACTGCGTACATGCACTTCACCACCTTTGCATTCTATTTGAGATGAGCATCTCAAAATAAGAAATAAAACACCCTGTGTCAAGGTTTTTCTGCCGAGCATCAGCAGCTTTCCTTACTGATCATAGCGAATAACTACTGCATGCGCGGCATCTTCCGCCCGTTGACGAGCCTGGTCGGTATCCTGGCCAAGCGATAAAGCTACGCCCATTCTACGCCCCGGCCGCGTGTCCGGCTTACCGAACAGACGCAGCTTCGTCTCCGGGACGGAAAAAGCCTCTTCCAGACCGTCGAAGGCAACCGCTTCCGCTTCCCGGTCAGCCAGAATGACATGGGAGGCAGCCGCGCCTAGGCTTTCAACCTCGGGAACGGGAAGTCCGAGAATCGCCCGCACGTGAAGTTCGAACTCGGAAAGATTCTGGGAAACCATGGTAACCATGCCGGTGTCATGGGGACGGGGAGAAACCTCGCTGAAATACACCTGGTTGCCCTTGATAAACAGTTCGACCCCGAAAATACCGTAACCGCCAAGTGCGTCGGTAACAGCTTTCGCCTGACGCTGGGACTCCTGAAGGGCCTCCGGAGTCATCGCCATCGGTTGCCATGATTCATGATAGTCCCCGTGAATCTGGACATGTCCGATCGGAGGACAGAAGCGGGTGCCGCCGGCATAGCGCACCGTCAGCAGGGTAATCTCGTAGTCAAAGGGAATGAACTCTTCGATAATCACCTTATCAGCCGCGCCGCGGGTGCCTTTCATGGCATAGTGCCAGGACTTCTCGATATCGG
This sequence comes from Deltaproteobacteria bacterium, assembly GCA_009668975.1. Lineage (GTDB taxonomy): Bacteria > Desulfobacterota > Desulfuromonadia > Geobacterales > Geobacteraceae > RPRC01. Next base: position 1,185 of record SBEG01000056.1, read on the forward strand.
CCTCTTCCCGGACCACACTCTGGCCCTTGCCGGAGGAACTCATGGTCGGCTTCACCACACACGGAAGACCGATTTCCGCCACACCCTTGCGGAACTCCTCCAGATCTGAGGCAAAGCGATAACCGGCCGTGGGCAGCGCCAGATCCTCCGCCGCCAACCGGCGGATACCTTCCCGGTTCATGGTCAGATTGGTTGCGCGGGCTGTTGGAATTACCGTAAAGCCTTCCTGCTCAAGTTCCAGCAGCGTAACGGTATTGATCGCCTCTATTTCGGGCACGATGTAGCGGGGTCGCTCCTTGCGAATCAATTCCTTCAACACTTCACCATCCAGCATATTGATGACATGGCTCCGATGCGCCACCTGCATGGCCGGGGCGTTTGCATAACGATCAACGGCAATAACCTCGACTCCAAGCCGTTGCGCCTCGATTACCACCTCTTTTCCCAGCTCTCCCGAACCCAATATCAACAATCGATCGGCATTTTTTCCCAGCGGTGTTCCTACCATGACATCCCCCTCTCAACACGAAAACTATGTAATCGTAATCTCAAATTGTTCCTGATGAAAACCGGGCTTGGCCCGGACAATTATCCTCTTTTTAAAGCATTTTTCAAGGTCTTCAAGTCCCCGCCGCTCCTCATCATAGAGGAGATCCGCCACCTGCGGATGAACCGTCAGCATAACCTTGGAACCGTGAATGTCGAGCATTTCCCGGCGCAATTCCCGAAAAATCTCCTGACACACGGAGGTTTTCGATTTAATGTACCCAAGTCCCTCGCAATAGGGACATGGCTCGCACATGAGCCGTCCGATACTTTCACGCACTCTCTTCCGGGTCATCTCCACCAGGCCGAGTTCCGACATCTTGAGAATATTGGTTTTCGACTTGTCGGCTTTCAAGGCTTCTTCAAGGGCCGTGAAAACTTTATCACGGTTCACTTCTTTTTCCATATCGATGAAATCGATGATGATAATTCCACCGATATTGCGCAGACGCAGCTGGTAGGCGATCTCCTTCACCGCCTCCAGGTTGGTCTTGAGGATGGTGTCCTCCAGATTGTGTTTCCCCACATAACGGCCGGTGTTCACATCGATTGCCGTCAAAGCCTCGGTCTGCTCGATAATGATATAACCGCCCGACTTCAGCCAGACCTTTCGCCCCAGTGCCCGGCTGATCTCGACCTCCAGGCCGAAATGGTCGAAGATGGGTTCATTTTCGTCATAGAGTTCAATGGCGTATTTGCTTTTCGGCATGAAGGTGGACAGAAACTGGACAACCTTGTCATGTTCCGTCTTCGAATCGACGACAATCCGGTCGACATCTTCGCTGAGAATGTCACGCAGGACCTTCTGGGTCACATCGAGGTCAGAGTGAATAAGGCTGGGTGCATGGGCATGCTCGTTCTTTTTCACCACTTCTTCCCAGAGCTTGGTCAGATACTGCATATCGGCCAACAGATCATCCTCACTCTTTCCCTCGGAAACGGTTCGGACAATGAAGCCGCCGGAATTGGGCCGGATTCGTTCAACGGTTTCCTTGAGACGTTCCCGCTCTACCTCGTTTTCAATCCGCCGTGAGACCCCGACATGGTCGACGGTGGGCATATACACGAGATGGCGGCCCGGCAGGGAAATATGCGAGGTAATCCGTGCCCCCTTGGTACCAATCGGTTCCTTGGAGATCTGCACCATGATCTCCTGCCCCTCCTGAAGAAGATCTTCGATGGGGTGCATCGGATTCAGGGCATGACCGTCATTCTCCTGACCTTCTTCCTTCTTGTCATTGCCTTCAATGAAAGTCTCGAAATCTTCGATCGCCTCAAACACATCCGCCACATACAGAAAAGCCGCCTTCTCCATCCCGACATCCACGAAGGCGGCTTGCATGCCCGGAAGCACGCGAATGACCCGTCCTTTGTAAATGTTGCCCACAATTCCCTTGACCCTGCTCCGCTCGATATAGAGTTCGGCAATTGTGCCGTTCTCTATCAAGGCGATGCGGGTTTCATGGGACATGGTGTTAATCACCAGTTCGTTTGGCATTCGTACCTCGTTCTTTAGGCAATTTTATATAAATAGAAACGTGTGAACTATGTAAGTATACTTCTAACCCCTGCAAGCTTAACCGGAATTAATCACCAGCGCAAGTGTTGAGAGGGAGTCTTATGAAGCTGGCCGGAAACAAACCTCTCGCTTCTCGATCCGGGAAGAACGCAGTTCTTCTTCGGGAATTCCGGTGATTGCCGCGGCGAATTCGAGCGGCTTGCCCCGCTTTACCACCATCTCCAGCACATCAGCAGTTGCGGAAAGCTCCAGAAGTTCCTGTCTGAGATCGATTTCAAGGGTTTTGCCTTTCTTGATCCGCTGATGTGCATAAGTCTCCAGACGAAGAAAATCGTCTACTTTTTCCGGCAGAGCCGCAACCAGACCGGCCGGCAGGAAAACCCGGTACCGAAAAGCCTCGATAAGCACGCTGAGCGACTCGCTCCGCAGGGGAATCTCAGCCGCTTCGAGGATTCTGACCCCCTCGGGTAAAGCAGCATTCAGTGACTCCTGGATACTGCGCGGGTCGAGTCCTGCACAAATCTCCATATCGAAATATTCCGCCCAGGACTCCACCCCAACCGACAGCGCGGTGGCAAAGGAAAACTTTGGATGGGGATGGAAGCCGAGCGAATAACGAATCGGAATCTGCGCCCGGCGCACGGCGCGGGTAAAGAGATGCAGCAACTCGAGATGACTTAAAAGACTCATGGCTCCGGTCTTCGTGAATCGAAGCCGAATCCTTGCAACGGCGTCAGGATCTCCGCTGTCCACGGCCTCCGGGGGAACAGCAGATATTTCCGTTCCCGCAACGCTCCCCTGGCAAGCGTCAGACGGTCCGGAAGAAGCCACTGCTGCCGGTTGATGAAGCCTCATGCGAACTTCAGAAAAATTGCATACGCCGCATTCGGTGCAGCAGCCGTCACGGCAATCCCCGGTAAGGATTTCCTCATGGGATTTCTTCAGCTCTTCCAGCAGAAAATCAGTGCTGACACCGCAATCCAGTCGATCCCAGGGTAAAATCTCGCCAGGGTCGCGTCTCCGCAGATAAAATTCCGGATCAATCCCGGCACGTTCAAAGGCCTGCTGCCACTTCTGGAAATCATGGTGCTCGCCCCAACCGTCAAAGCGGCAGCCCAGCTTACGCGCTTCCACCAGAACCCGCGCCAGGCGCCGGTCCCCTCGGGCAAAAACCCCTTCCAGGAAAGAGAGGGTGGCATCATGCCACTTGAAGGCCAATTTGCGCTTCCGCAGCTCACCACGGAGGAAGCGCTGTTTTTCCTCAATCTCCCGGCAACTGATCTGGGGCTCCCATTGGAACGGAGTATGAGGTTTGGGGACAAAACTACCGACGGAAACGGTGACGTCGCCACCGTGACCGGTCCCTTTCCCGGCCCGTTTCACTTGGGCGGACATTTCGGCAATACCAAGAACATCTTCGGTGGTTTCCGTGGGCAGGCCGATCATGAAATAAAGCTTGATAACCCGCCAACCTGCTTCATAGGCATTGCGGGAATTTAGCACCAGATCCTCTTCGGTGATGCCTTTGTTGATAACTCTGCGCAGGCGCTCGGTTCCCGCTTCGGGAGCAAGGGTAAAGCCGGTCTTCCTGACCTTGACGATCTCGTCGATCAGCTCACGCGTCAGGCTCCCGACCCGCAAGGAGGGCAGGGACACCGCGACCCGCTCAGACTCAAAGGTGGTCATGAGAGTCTTCAGGAGGTCGGAAATACAGCCATAATCGGCAGCAGAAAGCGACAGCAGAGAAATTTCATCATAGCCAGTGTTTTTCAGCACGGCCTTGATGGTCTCCAGAACCTTTTCCGGCGATCGCTCGCGCACCGGGCGATAGAGATAGCCGGCCTGACAAAAACGGCAGCCGCGGGTACAGCCGCGAGCAATTTCCATGCTGACCCGGTCATGGACCGTTTTCAGGAACGGCACTACCGGACTCGTCGGATAGGGAAGCTGTTCCAGGTCGACGGCAATTCGGCGCTTGACCTTCTCATAGCCCGGCTTGAGCGAAGCAATCTCCGAAATACGTCCGTCCTCGTGATAGGAAACGGAGAAGAACGAAGGGACATACACACCTTCCACCTTGGAGAGACTTTCGAGGAGCGCAGCCTTGTTCCCGGCCGCTTTTTTCCAGTCCCGATAGATCTCCGCAATTTCAAGGATCGCATCCTCACCGTCGCCAAAGAGAAAAATATCAAAGAATTCCGCAAGAGGCTCGGGATTTCCCGCGCAAGGTCCGCCCCCGAGAATCAAGGGAAATTTTTCACCACGTTCCGCGGCCAGGAGCGGAATGCCGGAAAGTTCGAGCATATTCAGAATATTTGTACAGGACATTTCGTACTGAAGGGTAAATCCGATAATATCGGTTGCGGCCAGAGGTGTGCCTGTCTCCAGGGTGGCAAGCACTTCACCGGAGGCGCGCATGGCATCCTCCCGGTCCGCCCATGGCGCATAGACCCGCTCGGCGCCGATCCCTTCGACTTTGTTCAAGATAGCATAGAGAATCTGGAGTCCGAGGTGGCTCATTCCCACTTCATAGACATCGGGAAAAGCCAGCACGAAACGCACATCCACCAACTCTTTGGCAACGGAACCTATTTCACTGCCCATGTAGCGGGCGGGTTTTTCTATGGAAAGAAGTGAATCGAACTGCAAATGACCTCCACATGACCAAACCATGATTTTCCGACCTCCTGCGCAGGAGCAGGGAGGAATCGGTCTCACGGTCCAAATGAGTAAAAAAGCCGCATCAAACGATGCGGCTTCCATGTACTACCAATTCCAGATCAGGGATGATCTCAAGGCGGCGAGGATTGAGGCTGCGAGGCGCACTGAAGAGTACGTTGAGCAGCCGAAGACGAACCAACGCAGAAAGGGCCTTGATCTGGAATTGGAATAACTCCGGAATCCCTGTTCAGCAATATTCAGCAACCACCCCTGCGGGAAGATCTATCTGAACAGACCAACAGGGAGTGAAAACGGTTGATTTCCGAGGCAAAAATGAGTAGCCGTTTCGGGCAGCAACAAGTTGTATTTTTGTAACATGAAGGCCGAATATTTACAACCCTGTTCACGTCACCTCTTGCCATAGCCGGTAAAAATCACCGTAAAGCGGCAGGAGCGACCGCCCTTCCTCCTTTGGATCATGGACGCTCGGCAGTATGTCTCCCCTTGTCAAAGTCCGGTCGTGAGTGTCTGGCCTCTCCGAAATTCGGAAAAGCGTGGAAACAGAGCGGCAAACCACCCGCAAAGGACACTACATAGAACCCTTTGGCGTAGCGACAAGAAACAAGGTGCCCAATTTGACGTTCAAACCCAGCACTGGCGCCGCGACCAGAAAGTCGCCGTTTTCAAGCGTAGTGACGGTTATCGCTTCCACCCGCAGCAACTCCTCGGGAAAAGCATTTGCAACAGGAGCGCCCTGACGTTTTTTGTTTGTTGCCGAGACGATACGGCCATCGACCCGGGCAATAAGGACTTCCTTCATATTCGGCTCTTTGACGAACTGAGCAAGGTACTGATCGAGCTGATCATAGTTACCGCGCATCATATCGTTTCGCACAATCCAGACCAGCGGAACAGCAACCAGACGCAGATAGAAGCTGTTCTGTTCGGCAAGAACTGCTGTCGCCCTTTTCGTCAGCTCTGCCCGGGCCCGGGAAACGGCAAGATTTTTCCAATAATATGTCCCCGCAATCGCCAACAGCAGCAGAAGAACACCAACCGTCCGCCAGTTACGGGCCAGTGCCATGATCAACGGATGCTTCGAAACTTTCCCCTCCTGCAGCTGTCCGTCCTTGTTGCCTGACGAGGAGTTTTTTGCCGCGTTACGTTCTTCTGTCATCTCAGACCTCCTGTAACAAGAATTTGTTCACTAATCTACCACAGGGCACTTTCTTCTCCTCAGGCACGTGTCGCTCTCTGCAACGACACCCCGTCGGCACCGAAACAGCAAAGATCCAACCAGTCGGCAGCCGAGCATAATTTCCTCCTGAAGTCCATTGTTGACCAGGTTGATCCAGAGCAATTGGGCCGGGATATAGGGTCTGGTTACACCGAGAATCATGACGCCCCCGGTCGACTGCCAACGGGTTGTCTTCAGGGATCGGAGTAAGCTGTTTCTCCACAAGCAGCAATCACCCGATCAGCGGGAGCAAGTTGAGGAATAAGAATATCCCGCCGTCGGAAAGGAATCTCGATACACGTTCGGTGAAGAGCTGGTGGATACAGAAATTGAGGTTGCTCGCCGGAAGTCAGCGCCTGCGGATGAGGCTGGTGCTCTTCGCCAGAACCCGGTGATCCTGCATTGAAAGTGCCTCGGCCGGGAGTGGAATTCGCAACAGGCTCTAGGAGTCTGTCGGAGTTAGGAAATCGAAGCGAAAATTCGGCTGGTCGAGGACAGATTTTGTCGATTTTGCAGGGTAATAGTTGTTCTATTGCCCAAAAAAGCGGCGAAATATGGACCGTCCAGACGGATTTGCAGCAGATTTACCCTAAGTCCGACAGGCT
>SBEG01000092.1 GCA_009668975.1 Deltaproteobacteria bacterium
CAGGCCGTTGAAAATCTGCCGCACTTGAGTCCGTAATTCTTTACTGGTCGTTTTTTTGAATCGGATTTTGGAGTTTTAGCCCAGTTTTTATGCTTTTCCGCTCTTTTTCAACTCAATATGCTGATGTTTAGACCCTGACCAGGCACAATTGTCGTCATCATGTCACACCAAGGCCAAGGTTCTTCATCCGAAGTAAGTTGTAGGCTGCCGCGTGCAGGTCAAGCTGCCAGGCAATCTTCTCTATGCCCCGGTACATCGTTTTGCGCATCCCTCCGATGGTCTTCATCCAGCCAAAGCCTTCCTCGATACGCTTCCGAAGCTTCTGGCTGACAGCATAGTTCGGATGTCTGGTAGTCCTGCCGTCGATGGCCGAGTCCCGGTTGGTGTCATTTTGTGCTACATGCGGGGTAATTCTCAGTCCTCTCAGTTCTTTGACGAATGGACCGGTATCGTATCCTTTGTCGCCACCCAGCGTGATGCGCTGTGTCGTGCGGGGCAGTTTTCGTACCATAGTCATGGCTGCGTCACGTTCACCCGTGCCGGAGGCAGACGTTACCGCGGTTCTGACAATCAGGCCGCTTCTGTTCTCCATCAGGGTGTGCCCCTGATAACAGAGCTTGGATTCCTTGTTTTTCCCTTTGCGATAGAGCTTGGCATCGGGATCGGTAGTGGAGCCATGGGTGTCGTTGGCAAGTTTCTGGCCCTTGAAGTCTACGGTGCTATTTCTGCCTCCGCCGGCTGAAGGTGGCCCGTCCTTGGGCTTGAAGCTCTTGATGGATGCCCACGCTTCGATGAGGGTGCCATCAACCGTGAAGTGCTCGCGGGACAGCAGGCGCTTGCGTTCAGCCTGAGCAAGTATCCGGGAAAGTAACGTGGCGGCAACCTCGGAACCGATCAGGCGGTCACTGTTCTTGGTGAAGCTGGAATGATCCCAGACCTTCTCGTCCAGTGCCATGCCGAGAAACCAGCGAAACAGGAAGTTGTAGTGAATCTGTTCTACCAGCTGCCGGTTGCTGCGAATGGAATAAAGGATCATCAGCAGTTGGGCCTTGAGCAGCTTCTCTGGCGGAATCGACGATCTGCCGGTAGCGGCATACATGCTGTCAAAGAGCGAATCCATCCCGGCCAGAGCTTCATCGGCCATCTTGCGTATGGCACGCAGGGGATGGTCCTTGGGAACGAATGATTCAGGGGTCACGTAGGTAAAGAGTGCTTCTGTGTTGCTGTCGAAACCGCGCATAACTTTCCTCAATAATTGCAAGCTGTTATGCGCGATAGGTTATCATATATCGGCTGATTTCTCTATTTGAATTTCAACAGCCTG
>SBEG01000093.1 GCA_009668975.1 Deltaproteobacteria bacterium
GGCTCCTCGCTGTATCGAATGGGTAATGGTATAAGGGTGCTTGCGCAGGTCACCCAATTTCAGGAGGTCATGTAGTCTAATGAATCAAGAAGCCTTGTTCTCAGCAGCCCTCGGGATCACGCCGCCATGGGAAGTCACAGCCGTCACTTTCTCCAAAGAAGAGAAGCGGCTGGACATCACGATAGATTTCCCTCGCGGCAGCACCTTTGCTTGCCCCGTGTGCGGCGCAGAGGCCAAGGCTTATGACACCACGGAAGAAACGTGGCGGCATCTGAACTTTTTCCAATATGACGCGTACCTCCATGCCCGTGTACCGAGAGTAAACTGTCCGAAGAGCGGATGCGGCATCAAGAAGATTACCGTCCCCTGGGCCAGGTCCGGTTCAGGCTTTACCCTTTTGTTCGAGGCTCTGGTTATGGCCCTTGTCCGGCAGATGCCGGTGAAAGCTGCGGCGACTATACTGGGAGAGCATGACACTCGTATCTGGAGGGTCATTGACCACTACGTAAGCACTTCTCGGGCAAAGGTAGACATGTCCTTGGTGGCACGCGTCGGAATTGATGAAACCGCTGCCCGAAGGGGCCAAGATTACGTCACTCTCTTCTTCGATCTGGACGAGCGGCGCCTGCTTTTCGGCACCCCCGGCAAAGACCATCAGACCGTTGTCGCTTTCGCTGAAGATCTTACAGGCCATGGTGGCGCCAAGGAAAACATTACCTCTGCATGTATCGATATGTCCAAGGCGTTCATCAAGGGCTTGACCGAAACCTTTCCCAATGCAGCCATCACATTCGACCAGTTCCACCTTATTCAGCTCATGAACGACGCGCTTGGAAAGGTGCGGGCGGAGGAAGCGCGACTGTTTCCGGAACTTCTCAAGGGAACGCGCTATGTTTGGCTTAAAAACCCCGAGAACCTGACCGAGCGTCAGGATGAAAACCTAGTCAAACTCAGCCACTATAATCTCAAAACCGGCCGTGCCTATCGGTTGAAACTGGCCTTGCAGGATGTCTTCTTCGCTCAGAGCAGAGAAGAAGCCGAACAGCTTCTCAAAAGCTGGTATTACTGGGCAATTCGCAGCCAGGTCGAACAGGTTAAAAGGGTCGCAAGAACTGTCAAAGAGCATTGGAACGGGATACTGAATTGGTTCGAGAGCAAGCTTTCCAACGGCTTCCTGGAAGGCATCAACAGCCTTCTCCAGGCGGCCAAAGCAAGGGCGAGGGGCTATCGTTCTACCAAGAACCTTATCAACATGGCCTATATGATTGCAGGCAAACTGGATTTCGGCTTACCCACTTGAAATAGCGAGGAACC
>SBEG01000094.1 GCA_009668975.1 Deltaproteobacteria bacterium
CGTGTTGCCTCACGGGAAAAGGTAACCGAAGGAAGAGAAAAAGAAGCATCAAGAGTTGGGTAACCTGACGATGTGAAAGATAGCCTTGAGTTTGTCATCGATCTTCCTTTTGAGTTTAAACGGATTGAGGGAGTTGTAAACCGCTTCCAGGGATCTCTTGGCCGCAGGGGAGACATCATGTGAGCCCAGGAGTCTTTGATAAGGAGTCTGTGGTGGTTCGTACTTTTTGAGGTAGCGGGAATTGATCCGCTGTTTTTCCTTAAGCTTCAGAGTTGGACAGAAATAGTTGGTAAATAGGCTCCACTCGTTCATATAGAGGTCGTTTATCAGCGGGACGAGTTCAGCATTGTCGAAGCGGTCGTACCCGAGCAGTTGTCGGACATGTGTCCAGTTTTTCTGCTCAACAAAGGCGTTGTCGTTCTTTCGGTACGGTCGTGACCGGGTAAATTGCACCGGGGCCTTGGGCCTGTCAGTGAAGTACCTGACGAGGTGATGATTCAGGAACTCTGAGCCGTTGTCGCAGTCAAAGCCAAGGATCGGGAAGGCGATTCGCTCCTCAATATTTCTGATCTGGCGCAGGACTCCCTGCGAGCCTTTGCCCCAGACAGCACGGTTCTCGGTCCAACCTGAAAAAATATCGGTAAACGTAAGGCTGAAGGCGAAATCGCCAGCCATGGAATTGCCGCAATGAGCAACCGTATCGGCCTCAAAGTAACCGGGCCTCGTGACATCCCAGTTGTGCGTCTTGATCGGAATCTGATTCTTGAGAAGTGTTCCTGGTTTGGTAGAGCAACGCCCTTTCTTGTAGAGTGCTCGTAAAGGTTTGAGCAGGCGATCGATCGTGGCAGGGCTCATCTCAAGGAGCTTCTGTCTTACCTTGGGACTCAGGGCTTCGTGTTCTCCCTCGTAGAAGGGGAGCCAGAGAGGAATTGCCGCCTTGAGCTTCTTGGAGCACATCTGGTCAGTGGCAAACCAGAGCCTTTTCAAGGGTACAAGCAGCAGATCCTTGTCATAGAGGAATGCAGGGCCGGGCTTGCGGTTTGGAACTGGAGGAGACTTCTTTCTCAGCAGGCGGATGGCGTATTTGCGGTTGTACCCGCAGTTTGCACAGAATTCGCTGAGAATGAGGGACTTTTCTTTCCGGCAAGCTTTTCGGTAGCGGTTGCGGATTGCCTCCAGGTATTCGCGACGGGATTGAAGCACCATACTACAGCCTCCTTTCGGTTACCTGTAATATGATGCAACGTTCTCTTTTTACTACCAGCTTCGGTTACATTTAATTTGAGTCAACTCG
>SBEG01000057.1 GCA_009668975.1 Deltaproteobacteria bacterium
CCGTACGCACGGTGGTGTGGGAGGACGGCGGGAGTAATCCCGCCTCCTACCCGATTTTGTCTTCCAGCTAGAAAACAAAAGAGCTGTTCAGCACTTTCATTGTCTATCCAGAACGAATCAGCTTTAGATTTTCGTAGTTTAAAGGGAATTTTTTCTATTGATAATGCTATTAATATGATGATTCTAGACCTGCCAGGTTTTGAAAACCTGGCAGGTCTGTATTACTCAGGGATGTTCCCCCCAATCGCTCGTTGAATTCCTCTTCCCCCGTTTTCTTCATCAGCTTTGCCTCTAGGTTTTACCCATCTCGCTTGTATGTCGACGACTGGCTGCTAGACTGAACGAAGTGACTTTGTCGCAACATCCTTGCAGCTCAGCGATTTCTCAAGGTGGTATTTTTGATGCAGAACTGTCTGGCGGATAACATGTATGAAACAGATGCGCTGGTTTCCCAATACTGCGAATTCCATTACGGCGACAGTTATTTTGGGGTGGAGAATTATCCGGCCTGCTGCGCCAGACTCTGTTGCGAGATCATGGCTGAGCGGAAGAGGGGCGCCGCCCTTGACCTCGGCTGCGCTGTGGGCAGAACCAGTTTTGAACTGGCTCGCGAGTTTTCCTCGGTCACCGGGCTGGACTTTTCCCGGCGCTTCATTGCGGTGGCTACCCGCATGGCGGAAGAGGGCAAAATTGCCTACGAAATCCCCTTGGAGGGAGAGTTGGCGGCCCCTGTTGAACGGCGTCTGGCCGAATTCGATCTCGACGCTGTCCGGCGGCGGGTAAAATTTTACCCTGGCGACGCTCTGTCGTTGCCGCAAGAGTTTTCCGGTTATGACCTGATCTTTGCCGGAAATCTCATTGATCGTTTGAAAAACCCCCGCGTATTTCTCTCCGCCATCCACCAGCGTCTCGTTCCGGGTGGGCTGCTGGTCCTTACCTCGCCGTATACCTGGCTCAACGAGTTCACCCCCCGCTCGGAGTGGCTTGGCGGCTTCAGCGCAGGTGGCAGGGATTTTACGACTCTGGAGGGGTTGAGAACGTCGCTGAATCCTCATTTCAGCATACTCGGCAAGCCCCGGGACATCCCATTCGTCATCCGCGAGACAGCCCGGAAATATCAACACAGTATTGCCGAGATGACGGTCTGGGAACGTTGCCGCTAAACAGCTGAGAATCTCAAATTCCTTTCTTTCGGAGGTCGGTAAAATTCACCCGTATAAAAACAATTTAGTAAAACTAAAAGCTGGTTGACATATTATTTCAGATACCGTATATAAATAGTGCTACGAATTTCAAAAAGGTAATACTGTTGTGCGGCATATGATCGTGCCGGGAGAGGAACTACCTCATGCATATGGCTGATGCACTTCTGTCACCTGCCGTTGGTGGAACCATGTGGGCCGTTTCTGCTGGAGCAATTGCCTATTGTTCCGTTAAAGTTCGTGCTGAGATCGATGAACGCAAGGTTCCGCTCATGGGCGTACTTGGCGCTTTCATCTTTGCGGCACAGATGATCAACTTTTCGATTCCGGGAACCGGCTCCAGCGGTCATCTCGGGGGCGGGCTGCTGCTGGCTGTTCTTCTGGGGCCGCAGGCGGCTTTTCTAGCGATTGCCTCAGTACTGGTGGTCCAGGCGCTGTTTTTCGCCGATGGTGGTCTCCTGTCCCTGGGGTGCAATATTTTCAATCTCGGTTTCCTGCCTGCGTTTATTGCCTATCCACTTATCTACAAGAAAATTGCCGGAACCCGGCCGGGTAAAATCAGGCTTAGCGTTGCAGCAGTTACTGCCGCGGTGGTGGGGCTGCAGCTGGGGGCCTTTGGCGTGGTGCTGGAGACGACTCTCTCGGGTATTTCCTCGCTGCCGTTCGAGACGTTCCTGTTTCTGATGCAGCCGATTCATCTCGCGATCGGCATTGTCGAGGGTCTTGTTACCGCCGCGGTACTGTCGTTTGTCTACCAGGCGCGGCCCGATATGTTGCCGGTTTCCCCGGCCTCTCCGCGGCACACCCTCCGTCCGGCACGAGCCATGCTCCTCGTTTTTCTTGCCGCGGCGCTGCTGACTTCCGGAGTGCTTTCCTGGTATGCCTCGGCGCGTCCTGACGGCCTTGAATGGGCAATTGCCAAGGTCACGGGCAAGGAACAGCTTGCCGAGCCGCAGTCGGGCATTTTTTCGATACTGGCTTCTCTGCAGCGAAAAACTTCTTTCTTTCCCGACTACGCCCTGCCAGGGCCAGTTAAGCCCTCTGCCCATGAAACCGTGGAGAGCGGCGCGGCAGCCTCGACTTCCGCGATTGACATGGGAACCAGTGTCGCGGGAATCGCCGGCTCGCTGGTTACCCTCATCCTTGCATCTTTGGCGGCTTTTCTTTTGCGAAAACGTCCCGGCACGGCCTGATGCCGATTTTCCCGGTAACCGGTTCTCTTCCTGAAGAGGGGGGTCGCTCCCTTTTATTCGAGCAAACCAATGGCACGTATCGATGCGGCATCCCTGGACATCACCCAACTCGACCGGCTGGCCCTGGGGGATACCTATCTCCATCGCCTCGACCCGCGGGCGAAGGTTCTGGTCACGACAGTATTCATCATCGCGGTGGTCTCCTACGGCAAATATGAAGTAACCGCACTCGTGCCCTTTGTTCTTTATCCGGCGGTGATGCTGGCGCAGGGGAGCATTCCCTTCAAAGTCATTGCCCGCAAGGCGGTTTTTGTGCTGCCCTTTGCCCTGGCGATCGGTATCTTTAACCCGTTTTTCGATCGGGAAATCCTGGTGAGGCTCGGTCCTCTGAGCATCAACGCCGGGTGGGTATCCTGCGCCGCAATTGTCGGCCGTTCCCTGCTGACCGTGGCCGCTGCGATCATCCTGGTCGCGGTGACCGGATTCCCGGCGGTCTGCTGGGCCTTGGAGCGTTTGGGCATGCCCCGGACTTTTGCGGTACAATTGCTCTTTCTCTACCGTTACATATTCGTACTGGTCGAAGAGGGTCGTAATGCTTCACGGGCCCGGGAACTTCGTTCGGCGGGCAAGAGGACCATGGGCATGTCGACCTTCGTTTCACTGGTCGGACACCTGCTGCTCAGGACCTGGGAGAGGGCGGAACGGATCCATCGGGCCATGCTGGCGCGCGGTTTCACCGGAGAGTTTCATTCCCGGCGGGAGTTTCGCTTCACCGGCAATGATATTCTCTTTCTGCTTGGCTGGTCGTCACTTTTCGTCGTCATGCGCTACTGGAATGTCTCCCGGATTTTCGGGAATTTTGTTACGGGACTATTTCGATGAGCCATCATATCGTAGAGGTAATGAAACTCAGGCATGTCTATCCCGACGGTACCGAAGCGCTTCGTTCCGTTTCCTTCCGGATCACCCATGGTGAATCGGTGGCAATTATCGGCGCTAACGGCGCCGGGAAATCGACCCTGCTCCTGCACCTGAACGGTCACCTCGTTCCCACCGAAGGTTCCATCCGTATCGGAGATTATCCCCTTACCCGGACAACCCTGCCGGAAATTCGCCGGACCGTCGGGATGGTGTTCCAGAACCCGGACGATCAGCTTTTCATGCCGACGGTCTATGACGATGTCGCCTTCGGCCCGCTCAACCTCGGAATTCCCCGTGAGGAGGTGGAGCAACGGGTGCTGGATGCCCTGGAACGGATAGGCGCCGGCCATCTCAGAAACAAGGCCCCGTACCATCTTTCCGGCGGTGAGAAGAAGCGGGTGGCTATTGCTACGGTACTTTCCATGTCTCCGGACATCCTGGTCATGGATGAGCCCACCAGCGGCCTCGACCCGTACGCCAGGAGACAGCTCATGCAGCTGCTCAAGGAGTTCCATCATACGAAAATCTTCACCAGCCACGACCTGGATATGGTGCTCGATGTCTGTGAACGTACGATCGTGCTTCACGAAGGTGAGGTTAGGGCGGACGGGCCGACCCGGGAAATTTTTGCCGATGAACGGCTGCTCCTGGAGTGCCGGCTCGAGAAGCCGCTTTCCATGCAGGGCTGCCCGGTCTGCGGAACTGCTTCGCGGCGTTGAGACCGGATACTTTTGGAACGATTTGTCCCGTTCAATTGGGCGGAGCACCATGCCTGTCTTAGCTGGTGGATGTTTGTAATTCTACGTTGCAATAAAGATGACACAAAACCCAACCACCCCCCAGCTCCTTTAGGCCCTTTGGGTCCTCCTTTGTAATGGAGGGGAGCTAAACGTTCAAACCCCTCCTATTCTGTATAAAAGCGCCTACTTCTGGTAGGGGGGGTTAGGGGGGATGGTGTCAGGTTGAAAGCCTAATGGCATAATAAGTATATTTTGAAGGTAAAGGAGCTGCAGGTGAAGAGAAACTTCTTCTGTGTGTTATCGGTTATTATCTCGGTGCTGTTTTCCACTCCGGCCTTTTCAGTAGAGAATGTGACAACTCCCCTTCCGGAGACAGTCACCCCGGAGCATTGGTCCTGGCGTGATCTCGATGAACTGGGCAGGAAATATGGGGTTTCTCCGGATACGCCCAACAATGCGGCGGCCGGAGCACAAAGCTACTCTCGAAGAGATTTGGCGGCAAAGCTCTCGGCCATTCTTGAAAAAGTGGTGGAAAAGTCTGAAACGGGGGGGCGGGATGCCGTCCCGGCGGCAGACTGGGAAAAGATCGGCCGGCTCCATCAGCACCTCAAAGAGCCCCTGACGGAAATGGAAGGATACCAGGCTCGCCGGGATACCATTGAGCGTCTCTTCTCGCCGCAGGAAGAGCCTGCACATGAGCTTACCTACGGCATAAAGGGCTTTCTGCGGGGCGAAGGGGCAGGAAATTTTCGACTTCCCGAGTTTGGCTTTAACCCGGGACACGCAGAAGGGCGCTTTCTTTACCGGGTCATTCCGTATGTCTTATTGCATCCGACTGATTTCCTGCACATTCACCTGGAGGGGCAGGGCTACGGCTATAGTGGCGGAAGCCAGTACCTGGGCAAATACTCTCTTTACCAGGGCTATGTCGAGGGGTTGCTGCCGGGAACCGAGGTCTTTTCCCTCAAGGTGGGCCGGCAGGAACTGGTGTACGGCAGTGCTTTTATCCTCGGGAGCAATTCCTGGTTTCAGGGGCTGACTTTCGATGCCGCACGGGTGCGGGTGAAGCCGCTCCCGGCCTTGACCCTTGATCTCCTGGGTGGCTGGTATGCAACACCCTGGTCGGATGGCGTGAAGGGGAACCTGATAGGAGGCTATGCCAGCTATGATTTCGGCGATGGTGCTGTCCTTGAAGCCTATGGATTTAACGATACCGGTTCAGAGGAGCACCATACGGGTGAATACCTGAATATCTGGGGTCTGCGCGCCACCGCCTCTTTCGGGCCGCTGACGCTGGAGATTGAACCGGTTTTCGAAAGCGGCAGGACGCTGAACAGTCTGTCCGGCGGAAATGACCGCATCAATGCCTGGGGCGGCCATGCCGAAGCACTTTTTGAGGCGGAGCTGTTCGGTAAAAAGAATTCGTTCTTTGCCGGATATGCCTACGGTTCCGGCGCTAGGGATGCCGTGGACGGCATTTCTTCCCGGGGGGAATTCCGCAATGCCACTACGGATACTTCTCTCACCGGAGACATGAGCTTCATCGGCGACCTCTCCGGAGTTGATGCCGGTGATCACCATGCCAGTGGTCTGCAGATCTTCAACCTTGGCTGGGGAGTCGATTTGGCGGAAAATCTGAATTTCTCCACAGCGTTTCGTTATTTCTACGCCAATGCCGTGGGCGACGGGATCAGTAGACGAATAGGCCTGGAGACGGATTTTACCCTCACCTATGCGGTAACCGACAATCTGTCACTCCTGGTTGGCTATGACCGCTTTTTCACCGGCAAATTCTTCCGTGATGCAACCGGCAGCGGCGCTGACATTGACTACGGCTATCTGCTCCTGCAATTCGAATTGTCACGGGAAGTGCCGCGGACCCATGCCGTAAAGTGAGAAGTTGACGGCGGAATACGTTTGCAATTCTATGCTTTATGGCGTATATGATGTAGTTGTTTTTGGTTGATATCACTATATCTTGTGTTTTTGCTGAATAAACACATTGACATCCTGTGGTCGGGGTGTTAGAAATGCAGCAGACATCTTCAACGGATGGAAGCGAGGAAGAGGGGTGCAAGGCCCCCGCTGCCCCGCAGCCGTAAAGGGAACGAAAACCCGTTCGCCGCAAGGCGAAAAAGCCACTGGGAGGAATCCTGGGAAGGCGGGTAAGTAGGTTGTTGCCCTGAGCCGGAATACCGCTCCATTCGCAAGCTTCGGGGGAGGCGCTCATGCCACGGTTTACTTATTTTTCTCCAGTAGATTATCTGTTCGTTTGCCGGTTCACTCCGTCCGCTCGGGCGAAACTAGCCAGGTAGTTCCATAGTTGCTGTCGTGCCGAATCCGACTGTCCAGCAGTGCGGATTTCTCCATGTATGGCTCGAAGTGATCCATTCCGGGCACTGTTCTCCGTATCCGCGGACCACTTTGTTTGATCCCGCCGCAATCAGAGAGATCATGCCATTATATGTCCTGATTTCAGCTGATAATCAAACCGATTACTTTACATCAGTGCTGCGCCAGCCCGGCCCTGCCGGGATTTCTACTGGTAAATCCGAAAACAAATATACTCCATCAGGTTTCAGACCTGCTGGTGAGGTGATGAAATGAAAAACAATAGTAACCAGACAACTGCTGACCGGGACTTTCCCCTCCGTCAGGTCGTGAAACGGGATGGTGCAACGGTTCCCTTTGTGGCGGAGAAGATCCGCTCCGCCATCGGCCGGGCCGGCGAGGCAACGGGAGATTACGGCCGCGAGGAAGCCGGTCTGCTGACCAGCCAGGTTCTCAAGGTGTTGCGGCACAAATTCGCGGAGACTCCTCCCCGCATCGAGCAGATTCAGGATGTTGTGGAACAGGTGCTGATCTCGTCCAATCATCTGGAGACGGCGCGGGCCTATATCGTCTACCGCGAACAGCACAACAAGCTGCGCCGCGACCGCAAGACCCTGGTGGACGTGGCCTCTTCGGTCAATGAATACCTGGAGCAGTCCGACTGGCGGGTCAACGCAAACGCCAACCAGGGCTACTCCCTCGGCGGCCTGATTCTCAACGTCTCCGGCAAGGTCATCGCCAACTACTGGCTCAG
>SBEG01000034.1 GCA_009668975.1 Deltaproteobacteria bacterium
TATCGAGAACCGGACTGGCAGCGTCCCCACTCCGCTAGGCGCGGAGGACCTGCGCAATTGGGCTCGGGAATGGGGCGATCGCTTGTTTGAGCTGGAGATGGGATTTATCAATCCCGGCGCCGCGATCTGATAATCGGTTGCTTTTAGAGGAAACTAAGAAAAGATAAACGATCGCAATTCTCCTGAAAGAATGGCTACAATAGAGGTAAGCGGTTTGCGGGAACTGGAAATTCAGGAGGTTTATAGTGCATCTCTCTAAGGTACATGAGCTGGAAATAGTTTCAACACTGGACGGAGCTACGGAGAAAGTACTCTTCTATAATCCTGAGGAGAAGAAACAAGTGCCGCTAGTGGTGGGTCTCCATACGTGGAGTTATGATCGCTTCAATCAAGTGGAGCAGATGCTCCCTCTGTGCAAGAAAAGAGGATGGGCGCTGCTGCTGCCCGAGTTTCGCGGGCCGAATCTTTCCTCTAATCCACGTGCTCCGCAAGCCTGCGGTTCGCTCCAGGCCCGGCAGGATATTCTGGATGCGTTGGACACCATTACCGCGGCATATGCCATCGACAGCGGAAAGATATTTCTCCTGGGCGGAAGTGGCGGAGGACACATGGCGCTGCTGATGGCGGCCCATGCCCCCCGGCGCTGGAATGCGGTCAGTGCCTGGGTGCCGATCACCGATCTTGCTTCCTGGTACGGAGAAAACCCTGAGTATGCGCCCCATGTTGACGCTTGTTGCGGCGGGAAGCCGGGTTCTGGAAATGAGACAGACCGGCAATACCGTGATCGTTCTCCCCTGAGTTTCATCAAGGAGCTTTCGTCCGTAAATCTGTCCGTTCATCATGGCCGTCATGACTCGATTGTCCACTACAGCCACTCCTGGAAACTGGCCCTGGAACTGGAAAAGCACGGTGCCGAAAGGTTTTGTTTCGAGATTTTCGATGGAGGGCACGACATCCATTACGACCGGGCCTTTGCTTGGTTTGACCGGCTCGCTGGAAGGGGAAAGGAATCCGGTGTAGCGCTGAGCGGCTGATTTCTGGTCTCCATGTTTTCGGCTGAAATATTTTTAGGTGGCTTGTTGTTGTAACTAGCTACATCCTGTAAATAACTACATTTATTTAGTTGGCAATTAATAGGTGTGACACTTTTTAATTATTGACAGTTTTAGTTCAATATTGTACTTTTTAAAAAATAGTTGTCACACTATTTTTTGTGTCAAAAGAATAGTCTTTCAGAAAATCTAATCACCAATACTCGTTTAACCGGTTTTTCTGCTGTGCATTTAATCAAGGCAAAGGAGTCCATCATGAGCAAGATCTACGACGACAATTCCCTTTCCATCGGAAACACACCCCTGGTGCGTCTCAATAAGATTACCGCCGGAGCAGGGGCTACAGTTCTGGCAAAGATTGAAGGTCGAAATCCCGCCTATTCGGTCAAATGCCGCATCGGCGCCAACATGATCTGGGACGCCGAACAGCGTGGAGTCTTGAAACCAGGAGTGGAGATTGTCGAGCCCACCAGCGGAAATACAGGAATTGCACTCGCGTATGTGGCCGCGGCACGGGGATACAAGCTGACCCTGACCATGCCGGAAACCATGAGCATTGAACGGCGGCGAGTGCTGGCCCATCTTGGTGCCACCCTGATTCTTACACCAGGCGCTCTAGGGATGAAAGGAGCAATCGCGAAGGCAGAGGAGATTGCGGCCTCCGAACCGGGAAAATATTTTCTGCCCCAGCAGTTCAAAAACCCGGCTAACCCGGCTATCCACGAGCAGACCACCGGACCGGAAATCTGGGACGACACGGATGGCGGAATCGACGTACTGGTGGCTGGTGTCGGCACAGGCGGAACTATTACCGGGGTTTCCCGGTATATCAAGAACCAGAAGGGGAAGCAAATTATCTCCGTGGCAGTGGAACCTTCGGAAAGCCCGGTCATCAGTCAGCACCTGGCAGGTCAGCCCCTCCAGCCGGGGCCGCATCGCATTCAGGGGATTGGCGCCGGGTTCATTCCTGACACCCTTGATCTCTTGGTTGTCGACCGGGTGGAGCAGATAAGCAGCGACGAAGCAATCACTATTGCCCAAAAGCTGGCTAAGGAAGAAGGCATCCTGGTGGGAATTTCCTGTGGAGCGGCAGTTGCGGCTGCCTTACGGCTGGCGAACGACGCAGATTTTGTCGGGAAGACCATTGTGGTAGTGCTTCCTGACGGTGCCGAACGGTATCTATCTACCCCCCTTTTCAACGATCAGGAGATATGATGAACCGAAACACCGCAGCACCGGTTCTTCATCCGGACCTGGAGCGCGAAATCAGGGAGGCGCTCGTTTCGATCCGCTTCGGGACGGTTACCCTGGTGGTGCAGGACGGTCGGGTAATTCAGCTAGACAAGAGCGAAAAGATCCGACTTGCCGGACCGACCTTTCGAGACGGAGGGGGGATTTGATCTCTGCCAATGAGCTTTGCTTAATCATCCGGTAAGACAGGAGGCCAGACAGGAATTTTCCTGTTTGGTCTTTTTGCAACGAAATCTCCTTTCAAAGTTACGGGCAAATGTCTTGCGCCTGGTGTCGAATTTTTCAATGTCCAACCGTAATAGCACACAATTTAAATAAGGAACAATTTGTAATTCTTTATTCTATTGGTTGACAAAAATTGATTACTATGTAAAAACGACATGATCAAGGTAAACAGAGTTCTAGTCTAAGCGATTTTGGGTAAAAAAGCTGTTTATTATTACGAATCTTGTCGTCGAAATTTACAGGTGAAGTCAGTACCTGAAGCCGAATTCCAGAGAATGATACTTGATAATTGTTGTCCTGGAGACTCTGTCATTTACACCACGCAAAGAAATCGCTCCAGGTAGGAATTTCGCCGAGTCTCGATAGATTGCCGGCGATTATGTCAGATCTGACGTAATCAGAGGAGGAACAGCGTGAGACTATCTACTAAAAGTCGTTACGGCGTGCGTGCTCTTTTTGATATGGCTTACAATTCTGGGACTTGCCCGGTCAAGATCATGGATATATCACGCAGACAGGGAATTTCACCTCGTTACTTGGAACAGATTTTTCAAAGTCTCAAGAAGGCGGGGATATTGAAAAGCAGAAGAGGTTCCCTTGGAGGATACTACCTCGCCAGAATGCCGGAACAGATAACAATCAAAGAAATATTGGAAGCTGCCGAAGGCGATACGCTGCTTGTTGACTGCCTTAACAAGCGAAATGGTCAAAAATCCCCCTGTAAATTTGATACTAAATGCGTCACGCAAACGGTCTGGCATGATGCAACGGAAACGCTCGATGAATATTTTTCCGAAACTACATTAAAATCTTTATGCGAAAAGGCTAAATCTATGGGAATCCCAAAAGACTATGATCACCGTTTTAGCTATGACATCTGAATTTAACTTTTAAGTCCCCAAGGTAGGTCCTTCTTCATTTCTGATGCCTGCGCCCTTGCCAGTCAATAGCTAGTTTATGCGAAAGGCAAATCTAATCTCTGTTTCAGGCTTGATCTTCATACCGATGGCGCGCTTGGATTTCTTTAGTTGCGCTTTGCGATAGGTCTGCTTCAATAGATTTCTTGGACAACTTATGAAACTTTCTCCAATTCACCATGATGCCGTTTGCCGTTAAATCGGGCCTATGCCCCGAGAGCCTAAGCTCGGCTCTTGCCGCCATTGGTTTTGCTTTGTTCTGCGACTTACCATGACGTGAAGCGAGGCCATATACGAAAAGGTGTGGCCTTTTTTATTCCTCAAGTCAGGTTCCGACTTCGTCTGAAATACCGACAAAAGTTCGAAGTTCGTCCACTATGGGGAGCCAAAATTCAAAGACCATATCCGAATAGGGTATGGCCTTTTTTATTGGTGCGCCAGGAATAGGATCCGTTTTCTTTTGTAATAACTTCAATAGTCCGAAGTTCGTTCACGACAGGTAACCGACCCAGCTGAAGACGATGAACTCTTTGAAATGAACACTCGGTTCTAGGAGCCTGTCGGACGTAGGGTACATCTGCTGCAAATCCGTCTGGACGGCCCATATTTCGCCGCTTTTTTTGGCAATAGAACAACTATCCTGCAAAATCGAGAAAATCTGTCCTCGACCAGCCGTATTTTTGCTACGATTTTCCAAGTCCGACAGATTCCTGGAGATTTAATGATATTCTGAATAATTGCAGTTCAGGTCCGAACCGTTCGGGTGAGCCCCGAAATATATTTTTTACCTGGGAACAATTCAGCGCGTCCGACTGTCTCATTTGCTGAACGCACAAAAAAATCCGCGACAGCAAATTAGACCAAAGGAGTCCGGCTTGAAAAAAAGATCCCTGAAACTGCGCAGTATGTTTCAGCTCAATATCGGAGGGAGCAGCCATGGAGATGGCCGAACCGCGGGCCGCGGTACTTGATAAAAGAATGGGACTCATCGCGCGTTGTGCATTTTCTGTTGGGATGGCATCGCATGTCTGCGGTCTTGTTATCTATGACGACTTCCCCTTTCTTTATTTCTTTTCAGCGCTAGCCCTCTCTGTCGGTTACTACGCGCGCTTACTAATGAAAGGATATCGGCCGCTCCGCCAACCTGCATTCTACGGCATGGTCTTTGTCCTATCCTTGCCCGTTATCGGGCCTGTAGCCGGTTTTCAGCAGATATGGGCCATGCCCCGCAGCGGCGGCAATGCGGATAAGCAAAAAAAGAGACTGACAACGCAGTTAACGCTCGGACTCTTTGCCATATTCATCATCGTCATTGTTCTTATGGTACCGTCATTGACGGATGAGATATGGAGAGTGCGCATACTCTTAGCCGCTCTGGTTGTCTCAGTCACTGCCGTTTCGTTGGCTATACGTAAGGCGAGAAGAATCGAGAGGAAAGGGCGTTGAGGCGAACACCCGCAGACAGCTTCAAGAACAAACGGATGGCCATATTGAAGAGATCATTTTTGAGGAGCGGCTACGATGAGAAAAATATTCTTTCCGGTTTTCATACTCTGCATATCGGTTTTAGCCCAGGAAGCTTGTGCAGATAATTCTCACGGCCCGCGGCAGACTGGAGAAGAGGTCCTGGATGAACTGCTCCTGGGCCGAAACAAGTTTGTTATGAGTGTTGGAAGCAACGGATGTACGGCAAAGAGTTCTTTCACGGTGGCTGTAAAAAAGGAGGAAGGTTTAACTCCGGACTCGCCGCATTATGCTCTCAGCATAAAAAGGGTAAAAGCTGATGAATGCAAAGCCATTGTTGAAGGGGGCACATTGGTCCTGTTCGACCTGGAAAAAGATCTTGGGATAAAAGGAAGATTCACCTATTCCGTGACAAACCAGGTCTATTCATCATCCGGCGACCGGATGCGGGATGAGTCTTTATGGTCCATGATTGAAAAAAACCTCACCTTCAACCTTTCCGCAATGAAGGAAATAAGGCCTGAGCCGTATGAAACATTTGTGATGGACCACGGATATTTTACCTGCCTGATACCGACAAAGTGGCAACGGGAAAGGGATACAGGAGCGGATGAAAAAGCCGGTATTTTTGAAATCAAACTGACAAAACCGGACAAGGCAAAACCTGTGGACGGCGAAAAGTATTTCGTTCCTGATCCGGTTATTTATGTGGGATTTTACACCGCAAAGAACATGCAGGGAAAAACCTATGAAAGCTTTATCAAGGACTATGAAGCACTTTCGAAAAAGCGCAAGAACAGTGAAAAATCCCGATATGAATCAGCAAAAAAATTCAGTTTTACTGGTAGAGAGGCAATACATTACCATTATGAAGTGTATCAGGAGGTACCGAGAGGGCCGTTGTTTGCTACAAAATATTGGCTCAAGGCGAGATTCATTGTGGTAAAGGCAAAGAGTAACGGCTTTTTTGTTCTGGCCTACAAGAGTCCCGCTGAATTTTATGACCAGTTTCTTCCTGTTTTTGAAGAGGTGGTAAATTCATTCAAAACAAAAGATACGGAGGATTTCCAATGAATGAGTTTTGGGACGTATCAGGTTTCCCATGACCGGATTCAGGAAAAAATCAAATTGGCAGGAGAATAAGTTTTGCAGTGCTCGTTCGGGGAGCGAAAAGTATCATGGCCGATTTCTTCAATGAAATTGGCCATTTGTTTTTTGCCTGCACAACCTGCTGGCTGACTCATAATTATCGCCCGTGATATCGGAATGTTAGAAGTTTTGAAGTGTGTCAGACGGTCCGTGGCGTTGTCTGCAAGAACCTTTCGCCTACATCTTCACACAGCGGTGGGGGTTGCCCCTTAAGCTAAAGCAGCCTGTCGGACTTAAGGCGATTCTACTGCAAATCCGTCCGGACGGTCCATATTTTGCCGCTTTTTGGCCTATAAAACAACTATTGCCCTGTAAAATCGACAAAATCTGTCCTCGCCCAGCCGAATTTTCGCTTCGACTTCCAAAATCCGACAGGTTCCTGGGAACTTCTATCAGCTGCAGAAGAAAACGATAAGCAAGCAACGAATGGAGGGGTATACTTACAAGCGGGCGTTTTGCCGCCTGAGGGGGTTCTCATGGCATCAAGAAATAAGGACAAGGGAAAAGAGTCAGATGCGCCTAACGATGCCGCAGCAGTGAAGACGCAGGCGGTTGGAAAAAGCGATGAGGTAGAAGAGATGGCAGAGAGTACCGCTGCCGGTTTTCCCATTGTCGGCATCGGAGCATCGGCCGGGGGGCTGGCGGCATTCGAGGCCTTCTTTTCCGGAATGCCCGCCGATGCCGATCCCGGCATGGCCTTTGTCCTGGTGCAGCATCTTGCCCCGGACCACGAGAGCATCCTCACCGATCTTATTCGCCGTTTCACCCGCATGCAGGTCTACGAGGTCGAGGACGGGGTAGCGGTGCAGCCTAACTGCGCCTACATTATCCCGCCCAACCGCGACATGGCCTTTCTGAACGGCACGCTCCAATTGATGGAACCCTCCGCGCCGCGCGGTCTGCGCCTGCCGATAGACTTCTTCTTCCGGTCGCTGGCCCAGGACCAGAGAGAGCGGGCCATCTGCATCGTGCTCTCCGGCACCGGCAGTGACGGCACATTGGGCGTGCGGGCCATCAAGGGGGAGGGTGGCATGGTCATGGCCCAGAACCCCGGCTCCACTGAGTTCGACGCCATGCCGCGCAGCGCCATTGCCACCGGGTTTGTGGATTTTGTGCTTCCGCCGGCAGAAATGCCCGCCCAGCTCATGGCCTATGTGGCCCATGCCTTCCGCCGGCCCCGCCGGCCTGCTGCCGTCCCTGCGTCCAAGGCCGAGAGTGCGCTGAAGAAGACCTTCATCCTGCTGCGTGACCAGTCCGGCCACGACTTCTCCCAGTACAAACCGAACACCATCCACCGGCGCATCGAACGGCGCATGGCCATGCATCAGATCGAAACACTGGACGGGTACGTCAAGTATTTGCAGAAGACACCACCGGAGGTGGAAGCGCTCTTTCGCGACCTGTTGATCGGAGTGACCAGTTTTTTTCGCGATCCGCAGGCCTTCAAGGCTCTTGAGGACCGGGTCATCCCCAAAATCTTTGCCGGCAAGCCCACGGGAGCCGTGGTCCGTGTCTGGTCGCCGGGTTGCTCCACCGGCGAGGAGGCCTATTCCATTGCCATCCTCCTGCAGGAGCGACTGGATGAGCTGAAACAGAGCTACAAGGTGAGGGTCTTTGCCACGGACATCGACAGTCGGGCCATTGTTACAGCCCGGGAAGGCACCTATCCCGCCAGCATCGCCGCCGACATCTTACCGGAGAGGCTGGAGCGATTCTTCACGACCGAGTCCAACGGCAACGCCTACCGCATCCACAGAGTCATTCGCGACATGCTGGTCTTTTCCGAGCACGACATGAACAAAGACCCCCCGTTTTCCAAGCTCGACCTCATCAGTTGTCGCAATCTCCTTATCTATATGGGCGGCGCTCTGCAGAAGAAGCTTATTCCCCTGTTCCACTCCGCGCTGAATCCCGGCGGTTTTCTTTTCCTGGGCACGTCCGAAACCGTGGGCGAGTTTGGAAATCTGTTTGCCGTAGTGGACCGCAAATTGAAGCTGTATCAACATAAAGGCTATTTTGACAGCGCGCAACGAACGGTCCCTGGCTGGTTGAGCCCCCCCCTGCCGCCAATGGATGTGGCTGTCCCGAAAACCACCGAAAAGACGCTAGTGCCCATGAAATCATCACTGCGCGAACTGACCGAAAAGGCGCTCTTGCAGCAGGTCGCCCCGGCCGGTGCACTGGTCAACGGCCATGGCGACATCCTCTACCTGCACGGCCGCACAGGGAAGTACCTTGAGTTGGGCCCAGGCGAAGCCGGCAACAACAACATCGTCAAGATGGCCCGCGAAGGACTGCGGCACGAACTGACAACAGCCCTGCACAAAGCTGCGGCAGGTGCGGAGATCGTGCGCTGTCGGGGCCTCTCCGTCAAAACCAACGGCGACTTCACCATAGTCAACCTGACCATTTGCCCGGTGACTGCAGATCCCTCCGCAACCCTTGATGCGCCCCTGTTCCTGGTCCTCCTGGAGGAAGCGCCTCCCGTGGATCACGAACAGGCGCAGCAGGCTGTCCGGCAACCCGAAGCAGGAGCGGACGCTGACGCGCGCGTCGCGGCGCTCAAGCAGGAACTTCGGGCCAAGGAGGAATATCTCCAGGCCTCCAATGAGGAACTGGAGACCACAAACGAAAAGCTCAAATCCACAAACGAAGAGATGCAGACGGTCAACGAAGAATTGCAATCCACCAACGAAGAGCTGGAGACCTCCCAGGAGGAATTGCAATCCACCAACGAAGAGCTGACCACGGTCAATAACGAACTGCAGACCAAGCTGGCGGATCTGTCACGGGCCAACAACGACATGAACAACCTCTTGGCCGGCACCGGGATCGGCACCGTTTTTGTGGATCATCACCTGCGCATCCTGCGCTTCACCCCCACCGCCACCCGGTTCATTAACTTGATCCTGACCGACGTGGGGCGGCCCGTGGGCCACATTGTTTCCAACCTGATCGGTTACGACCGCCTGGTTGCGGACACACAGGCCGTGCTGGACACGCTGGTTCCCCGAGAGGTGGACGTGCAGACAGCGGAGGGCAAGTGGTCCACGATGCGTATCCTGCCGTACCGTACGCTCGACAACGTGATAGAGGGCGCGGTGATCACCTTTGTGGACATCACCGAGATGAAGAAGGCGCAGGAGGCGTTGCGCAAGGCCAATGAGATGCTCCGTCTGGCAGTGGTTGTGCGCGACTCGTACGATGCCATTACCGTGCAGGACCTGGATGGCCGGATTCTGGCCTGGAACCCGGGAGCGGGGAGGATGTATGGGTGGAGTGAAAACGAGGCGCTGCAGATGAATATTCGCGACCGGATTCCGAAGAGCAACATAACGAAAGAGTTGTATGTCATTCATCAACTGGCCACGGCTCAGTCCCTGGAACCGTACCGCACGCAGCGCATCGCCAAAGACGGCACTATCGTGCAGGTATGGATGACGTCCACCGCGTTGGTGAATGAAACCGGCCAGATGTATGCGATTGCGACAACGGAACGGGCAGGGGGAATAAACACAGATAAGGTGATGGAGGCCAGCAATGACCGGCACTGATGAACATTCCAAACAAGCTGCCGAACTGCGCGAGCGGGCAGAACAGATCTTCCGGGAAAAAGCTGCCGCTCCGCAGGAAAGCCTGGAGGCTCTGTTGCCCGATGAAGCGCGCAGGACTCTCCACGAGTTGCGCGTGCATCAGATCGAGTTGGAGATGCAGAACGAGGAACTGCGCCGGGCACAGGCGGAACTGGATGCCGCGCGGGAACGCTATTTTGATCTCTACGACCTGGCGCCTGTGGCCTACTGCACAATCAGCGAGCACGGTCTGCTTCTGGAATCCAACCTCGCCGCCGCCACCCTGTTTGGCTTGGCACGGAGCGCACTGGTCAAGAAGCCGATCAGCCGGTATATACTCAAAGAAGACCAGGACATCTTTTATCTGCACCGCAAACAGCTCTTTGAGAATGGTGAACCGCAGGCGTTCGAACTGCGGATGGTGAAAGTGGACGGTACGGAATTTTGGGCGCATTTGGTGGCGACCGCCGGGCAGGACGATGCCGGCGCGCCCGTGTGCCGCGTTGTGATTAGTGACATCACCGAGCACAAGTTCCAGGAAGACGAGCGTGAGCTGACGGCGCGCCTGATTGTCCTGGTGAGCACGAGTGGCGATTTCCACGAATGCATATCGGCGATGATAGATGCCCTGCACGGCTGGTCGGGGTGCGATGCCGTCGCTATACGCCTGCGCGCCGGGGACGACTATCCGTATTACGAAACCCGTGGCTTTCCACCTGAGTTTGTTCATGACGAAAACCACCTCTGCGCGTACAGCCCGGACGGAAAAATCCTGCGCGATGACGCGGGGAAGGCCGATCTTAAGTGCATGTGCGGCAACATCCTGCGCGGCCGGTTCGATCCCGCAAAGCCGTTCTTCACCGCCTATGGGAGCTTCTGGTCCAACAACTCCACCGCCCTTCTCGCCGGCACCACCGCAGCCGACCGCCAAGCGCGCACGCCGAACCGATGCAATGGCGAGGGCTATGAATCGGTTGCGTTGATTCCCCTGCACATCGATCAACAGGTTTTCGGATTGCTGCAATTCAACGACCGCCGTCCGAACCGTTTCACCCCCGTCCAGATTACCCATTTTGAAAGAATGGCCGACAGCTTGACGATTGCCCTGGCGGGGCGTCAAGCCGAGGAGGAGCGGCTGGAGAGCGAGAGGAGACTAAGGGAAGCCCAAAAAATGGCTCAATTGGGCCATTGGATCTGGGATGTAAAAACAGGAAACGTAGACTGGTCGGGAGAAGTATTCGGGATCTTTGGTCTCGACCCGAAAGATTTCACGCCCCATAAAGATTCAATTCTGGCATTATCGCCGTGGCCCGAGGATCATGAGCGCGACAAGGAATTGATCCGGAAGGCGATGCAGTCTCGTGAACAGGGTACGTATGAACAGCGCTTTCTTCGTCCGGACAACAGTATCGGATACTATCACTCCACCTTCCAGGGTAAATATGATGACAGAGGCAATCTGATTTCCATTGTCGGAACGGTGCAGGACATCACTGAGCGCAAACAAGCGGAGGAGGAAAAGGCCAAACTGGAAGACCAGCTCCAGCAGGCACAGAAGATGGAGGCTATCGGTCAGCTGGCGGGCGGCGTGGCGCACGACTTCAACAACAATCTCCAGGTA
Organism: Deltaproteobacteria bacterium; assembly: GCA_009668975.1. Lineage (GTDB taxonomy): Bacteria > Desulfobacterota > Desulfuromonadia > Geobacterales > Geobacteraceae > RPRC01. The sequence goes on from SBEG01000034.1 coordinate 11,252, forward strand.
ATAACCACCTACGTTGAGATGGCCCTCATGGACCTGAACACCGACCATCGGCTCTTTTCGCCCCTTACGGAAATCCGCAAGGCGGCCGAGCGCTCTGCCAATCTTACCCGTCAACTCCTCGCCTTTGCCCGTAAGCAGACGGTTGAGCCCAAGGTGCTCGACCTGAACGAGACCGTGCAAGGGATGCTCAAGATGCTGCAACGCCTTATCGGCGAGGACATCGACCTTCGCTGGCAGCCTGGGGTGGATCTGCCGCCGTTGAACATAGACCCGTCCCAGATTGACCAGATACTGGCCAACCTGTGCGTCAATGCGCGCGATGCAATCTCCGACGTCGGTGTAATAACCATCGAGACGGGAAACAGAACCTTCGACGAGGAGTACTGCACCGCTAATGACGGTTTTGTCCCCGGGGAGTACCTGCGGCTTACCGTGATCGACAGCGGTTGCGGCATGGACAAGGAAATGCTGGGCCACATCTTCGAACCGTTCTTCACGACCAAAGGCGTCGGCGAAGGAACGGGCCTGGGTCTGGCAACTGTTTACGGCATCGTCAAGCAGAACAACGGCTTTCTCAAGGTCTACAGCGAGCCGGGACGGGGGTCGACCTTCTCGATCTTTCTGCCCTGTCATGTGTGCAAAGTCTGTCAACCCCGGCAGGAAAGTCTCTCGATGTCTGACATGCGGGGCTACGAAACCATCCTGCTCGTGGAAGACGACCTTTCGATCATGGAAATATCCGCGGTAGCGCTGAAGAGTTTCGGATATTCGGTGCTGGCGGCAAACACACCGGGTGATGCTCTTCGCCTGGCCGAAGAGCACGCTGGGAATATCCACCTGCTGGTTACCGACGTGGTTATGCCCAAGATGAACGGCCGTGACCTGGCGAAGATTATGCTGTCCCTCTATCCGGACATCAAGCGACTGTTCATGTCGGGCTATACGGCTGACGTCATTACGCAGCGGGGCATTCTGGAGGAAGGCGTTCATTTCATCCAGAAGCCGTTTTCGATACAGAAACTTGCCGCCAAGGTGCGCGAAGTGCTGGCTAAGGAATAGCGATGAATCTGAGCAGTATAAAAAAGCCAGACTTCAAGGAAAACTGAGATCGACAACATGTAAAAGAAAATATTTTTCCAAAGAACTTGATACGCTACGACCAACTCCAATCATTTATTCCAGACAGTAGTGGATTGAAGTATTGATTTTATCTGTTAGGTTTAGGGGACGAGGCCGAGTGTCTGAATATCTCATGTGCAGAGGAGTGTATTATGGAAAGAAAACCGCCGTTCCCGCCGTTTTCTGAAGAGACGGCCCGGCAGAAGGTTCGCATGGCTGAAGATGCCTGGAACAACCGTGATCCGGAAAAAGTGTCTCTTGCCTACACCGTCGACAGTGCCTGGCGTAATCGCAGTGAATTCCTGAACGGCCGCGCTGCAATAATCGAGTTTCTCAAGCGAAAGTGGGCAAAAGAGCTTGATTATCGGCTGATCAAGGAGTTGTGGGCATATGGCGATTCACGAATTGCCGTCCGATTTGCCTATGAATGGCACGATACTTCCGGCACGTGGTACCGCTCCTATGGCAATGAAAATTGGGAGTTTGACGAGAATGGCCTGATGCGTCGTCGCTATGCGAGCATCAACGACCTGCCGATACAGGAAGCGGATCGTACATATCACTGGCCGCTCGGCCGCCGTCCGGACGATCATCCAGGTTTGTCGGATTTGGGGTTGTAGCACCGCACGCAGGGATGTCCCGGTCGATGTGGAGGTTTCTTTAATGTATTCGTATAAATATTGCTGAGCGTTACCCTCAGGGAGTCAAATATTCAAGGCCATATCCAAAAGGGTGTGGCCTTTTTCATTATCAAATGGAAGTGGCCAGTCTTAAGTTTTCATGTGGAATTACCGATGGGGAACTATCCGGCAAATTTCGAAGCAAGAAACAGGTTGGTAGGAAAAGTAACCTGATTTGCTTGCGGTTTTTTCCCTCCTGATGATGACATTCTCTAAGCATATGTGCAGGTACCTTGAACGAGGGCTGTCAAGAGGTTAGAATCTGTCTAGAATATAAAAAATGTTGGTAAATTTTCACTTGATATTTTGATTCGTAGCTATACTATCCGCACACATGAAGATTTGCTTCAATAAGTCTTTTGTTCGGCTTGGCACGATCGTGCCATGCCAGGAGAGAATATATGATTTCCAGACTATTGGGCGCCGTCATGCTGCTGGCCTTGCTGTTCGTCATGATGACACCATGTTCATATTCTGCTGACCCGGCAGTGGCTTTTTTCTATGCGCACAATCCCCCTGCCGATGAACTGAAGGCATTCGATATCGTTGTGGTTGATCCTGCCAGTGGGCTTTATCCATTGTCATACGGGAAAAAAGGGAGTGAGCTCTTTGCCTATCTGAGCCTGGGGGAGACAGACCCCGGCGCCGTTTATGAAAAAAAGCTGGCTGACCGCTGGGTAATCGGTTTTAACAAGGGCTGGGGAAGCAGGATCATGGACGTTTCTGATCCAGGGTGGCGGCGTTTTTTCCTGGAAGAGGTGGTTGCACCTCTCTGGGAAGCCGGATACCGTGGTTTTTTTCTCGACACCCTTGATTCCTATCAGATCGCGGCGAAGAAGGATCGCCATTCCGCAATGGAGCAGGGTATCGTCACCATCATCCAGGAACTCAAGAGGAGATATCCCGGTGCTCGACTGATTCTCAACAGGGGATTCGAGGTGTTCGACCGAATCCGTCCCCATGTTTTTGCGGTTGCGGCCGAGTCCCTCTACAAGGGGTACAGCCCTCAAATTGGCGGGTATCATGAAGTTCCGGACAAGGAGCGTGCCTGGCTCCTGGGCAAGCTGAACCATGTGCGGGAACTGGGCTTTCCCGTTATTTCCATTGATTACGTTCCCCCGGGAAACAGGCAACAGGCAAGGGACGTCGCGGACAAGATCAAGCGGTTGGGGTTCATCCCCTGGGTGACCGACAAGGACCTGTCGAGCCTGGGAGTTGGTTCAGTGGAGGTCGTCCCCCGCAGGATCCTGGGCCTCTACGACGGAAACGAGGCTGCAGAACTGAGCGAATTGAAGATTCACCGTTTTGCCGTCATGCCGCTGAATTATATGGGGTACATCGTCGAACTGCACGATATTCGCCAGCCCCTTCCTGACATGATCATGGAGGGGAGGTACGCGGGTGTCGTGGTATGGCCTTTCACAGAAAATTCGGCAGGTCCCGGATTCGCGGAATGGCTGGCGAAAACCGTCCGCGAAGGTCTGAAAGTGGCGTTTCTCGAATCCTTCGGCATGCCGGTTGCGAACTTCCCGAGTGGAATGGGGATGGCGGCTCCGATTATGAACACGCCGCATCCGCCCTTCCGGGTCCTGGAGAAGCACGACATGATGGGCTTCGAAGTGCCGCCGGTTCCCCAGCCTGACAATTTTCAGCCGGTAGCCATGAAGGCAGGGGATGTCCTGCTGAAAATCGCAGACCGTCAGGGTGCGGTAACGGAAGCCGCAGGGATCACTCCCTGGGGGGGGTATGCGCTTTACCCCTTTGTCATCGGACCGGTCCTGGAAGAGCGGACTGCCTGGGTAGTGGACCCGTTCAGGTTTTTCAGGGACACGCTTCGCCTGCCCCTTTTCCCCGTGCCGGACACCACGACCGAAAACGGCTCACGCCTGCTGCTTTCCCACGTGGATGGCGACGGGTTCGAGAGCCGCTCCGAATGGCCCGGTGGCGGGTATGCCGCGCAGGAGTTGCGCGAAAGGATTTTGGAGAAATACCGGATACCGGTCACGGTTTCCATCATTACCGGGATTACGGCCCCGGACGGCCTTTATCCCGACCAATCACCGGAATACGAGGGTTTTGCCAGAAAGATTTTCGCTCTCCCCTGGGTGGAAGCGGCCAGCCACAGCTTCTCCCATCCCTTCACGTGGCAGCAGGACAACTCCGCTGACACCGCGACCTACCATCTGAAGATTCCCAATTACCGCTTCAACCTGGATGACGAAATTGCCGGTTCGCTGGATTACCTCAACCGGCTCCTGCCCCCTGGCAAAAAGGCCCGGGTATTCCACTGGACCGGAGACTGCAACCCGACAGCCGAGGCTGTGGCCGCGACCTACCGTGCCGGAGTGGCCAACATCAATGGCGGCAATACCCTCATGACCGGTTCATACCGGTCCCTCACCGCAGTCGCTCCCCTGGGCATCATGCGTGACCGATGGTTCCAGGTGTATGCCCCCAACGAGAACGAGAACGTTTACACGAACCTCTGGACGAGCGGATTCGCAGGCTTTGGCAGGGTGCTGGAGACCTTCAGGCTGACCGACAGTCCGAGACGCCTGAAACCGGTAAACATTTACTATCATTTTTATTCAGCCACGAAACAGGCGTCCCTCACAGCCCTGGACAAGGTTTATTCCTGGGCTGCCGGTCAGCGGCTGAACAGCATATTCGCATCGGAGTACGCGGAAAAAGTCCTTGACTTCAACCGGACGGTGGTGGCACGCACGTCCGATGGCTGGCTGGTCAGAAACGGGGGTTCGCTCCGGGAAATGCGCTTCCCGGCCTCCCTGGGGTACCCGTACCTGGGAGACGCTGCGAATATCGCAGGATTTAATGAACATAACGGGGAAAGATATGTTCACCTCGGCCCGGGTGGGAAGGCGGAAATCAAGCCGCGCAACAAGATGGACGATAAGCCGTATATTTCTCACCTGAACGGTACGCTGAAAAAACTGGAGCGGAGCGGGCGGGATCTGTCCTTTACCCTATCCGGAATGACGGCAATGGAAATCACCCTCGAAAACGCAGGACAGTGCACTCTTTTTTCCGGCAACAGGCCGCTTGTTCCCGTTTCGGCAAAAAGCGGCAGTCAGACCTATCGATTGAAGGAAGGAGAACATGCTCTCAAAGCCGAGTGCGGAAAATAGGGCGAAAACCAGGGAGCGCTTCTCCGATCCGCTGTTTTCCTTCGCCATCGTGCTGCTTTTCCTGCTGCTCCTGTTTGCGCTTTTCCCGGAAAAGCGGATCATCGAGAGCATGGGGAGATCGTCCGCCAGGAGTCCGCTGGTCCTCAGCTACCGGGAAGCGTTCCTGCGCACCAGGCCGGCTGACGCGGAACTGCGGCTGAAGCTGGCCGAGGGGTTGACCGATTCAGCCCAGTTCGACCGCGCACTTAAGGTGCTTGGTGAACATGAAGGGCCCTGGCTGAAACATCGAGAAGGTTATCTCAAGGTTCGCTATCGGGCTTTGCAGGGACGTTTGGAAAGCGGGGCGTTGTCCGCTGCTGAAAGAAAACCTCTGCAAGACGATTATTCCCGAGTGGAGCGGGAGCTGGCCGCCATCAATCCCTCATTGCCGGCGCGGGAAAAAAATATGGCGGCCGCCGGCAGCAGCGGCCCTGAGTCATACCGGGAAAAGGCCAAGGGCTTTTTCAGGTCCATGAAGGAGGTTGACAGCGTGGTGAAACGCAGGGACCTTTTCATCAAAGGGGTGAGATCCCTCCAGGCGGGAAATCTTCCCGCCGAGGCGCTGACCGAGGGGGAAGCCAATATTTCCGGCCTTGAAGCTGATCGGGAAACGCTCCTTTTTATGACGAAAATCGCTCTTGCGGCAGGGAACCCCGCGGCTGCTCAACGCTTCATTTCCAAGGCGCTCGGCAGGAGCCATGGAAATGACCAGGGTGGTGGCCCATGAAACTGACGACATCATACCGGACTGCAGTGATTGCAGGCTTACTGTTGACGATTTTTGCCGCCATGTTTCCGGCGATGTCCGACGCCAGGCTGGGTGACGGAATTGTGCCCTATGATGCGGAACTTTATGAGACCGGCTACCAGGTGTTTCTCATGAACGGAAACGTTGCCGACGGCTTGAAACTTGCTGAGAACGCCCTGCGGCAGCGGCCACATGATGCCGTCTGGCGCAAACGGGCCGCCCAGTGCGCAGAATGGTCCGGTGCACCGGCAGTGGCGCTGAAGCATTGGTCTTACCTGGCATTGACAACAGGAGATCTTGCGGCGAACGATCGCGCATTGAAGCTCACGGTGGGTCTGAACGATACGCGCTCCAGGATGGAGTTACTGAAAAAACGGCTGCAAAAGGACAACGACATCACCACCGTGCGTGCTTTCGTGGAGACAGCTGAGTCCCTGGGTGAAACCGCGGAAGCGATCGCCGTCCTTGAACCGCTTACGGGCGGGGTACACGCAAAATACGCACATGAAGCGCTGGGACGCCTCTATGAAGCCGGTGGCGAGACAGACAAGGCCATCCGTGCTCTCAGGGCATCTGGCGCAGGCCACCCGCTCTCAGCGGAGACTCTTCGCAGGCTTGCTTCACTCCAGTATGGCACGGGTGACCTGGAAGGGGCATACCTGACTCTCAAGGGAGGCATGAACACACCCGCGGCCAATGACCCGGAGTACCTTGCGGCAACGGGAGACCTGTGCTGGAGAATGCAGGATATGGAATGCGCGGTCAGCGCGGCACAGAAACTGACGACGAAAGGAAAGGGGCGGGAAGACGACTATCGGCGTATGATTTTCGTCCTGCAGGAATCGAATCCCGAGGAAGCCTATGCTGTGGCCCTTGAGGCGTCTGGACGCTTCGGCAGCCCGGATTTTTTCAACGTGGTCGCCGATCTGGGTGAACGGCAGGGCACGTGGCGGGAGCTGGAACGCTTTCTGGGCGGAATCCCGGCGAACGAACGGACGGTGCTGGAGAAAACCAGCAGATACTGGGTCTTGCGTGCCAGGGTTTTCGCCCGGATGGGCAGGGTGGAAGAATCCGTTTTCTCCTACCGTGAAGCGCTGCGCATCGAACCCGGCGACGGGGATCTGCGGGCGGGCTACCTCTGGCTGCTGATGGATCTGGACATGTTCAAGGAACTGAAGGAGGCGGTCGGCAGGTGGCCGGAGATGCGGGACGGAACGCCGCAGCTGGCCGATGCCCTTGGAGCGGCACATGTGTATATGGGAGAGTTCGCTTCTGCCCTTATTCTTTTCCGGGAAAGGTACCCGGCGCGGAAAGGCGATCCCCTGTGGTTGTTGGCCTATGGTGATGTCCTTGAGCAGAACAACCTTGCCCAGGAGGCTTTTCACGAAAGGATGAGCGGCATCCGCCTGTTGCGGGCGGGCATGAAGGGGCTGGATGCGTCCGCTTTTGCCAGGGAGCAGAGCCGGGCAGATCTTGCCCGCTTCCTGCTCCAACTGCACAAGGGAGACCGGCTGGATGACCTGATGAAGAATGTCATACAGGACAGCGCCGATCCCGAAACCAGGGAACTGGTGGCAGCCTGGGCCCTCTCCACGGAACGGACCGATTTTGCCCGCTGGTGGCTGGTGCGAAGGTATGCAGACAACAGCAAAAAACCTGCGTGGGTGGAGTTGGGGCTCGCACTGGAAGAAAACGATCGGGACAGGATGGCGGAGCTCCTCTCTGACAAGCCCGGCCGACTGCCCTACCGAGATGCGATCGAAGCTGCACAGCGAACCGGTTCGCATAGCTTGAGCGAAGAGTTGGCTTGGCGCCGGAGCTGGGCCAATCCCGAAGACTATCACCTCTACGAACAGGTCCGGGAGATATATTCCCGGCATCCTTCGTTCGCAGCGTATGGATTGCGGCTTCTGGATCGCGGGGGCATCGGAGGCCTGGAAAACAGATTCGACATGTCCCTGCCGCTTACGAGGCGGTACAGTCTTTTTGCCGGCTTCAGCCACACGATAAACTCGTCCCTCAAGAACGGTGTACTGATGAGCTATCCTTCCGGCGACACCCGGGCGAACGTAGGGTTGGCCACCATCTACCGTAAAGGCAAAGCTGATTTTTCGCTGGGGTGGCGCTCCGCCCTGGATGACGTGATCACCTTTGGCACAACCGCTTCCTACCGGCTGTTCTCTCGTTTGCAGATGGAGGGGGAATTTGGCTACTCCGCTCCAGCTAGCGAGTCCGTGCCGCTGATCATCGGAGGGATGAAAGACTATGGTGCACTACGCCTGATTTTTACCCCGACAGTGCGTGACACGATCCAGGCAGGCTTTTCCCATGCTATTCTTCGGGACCAGTCAAGAAATCTTCTGGGCAACGGTTCGACATATACGCTTGATTTGTCCCACAAACTGACCTTTTCGTATCCGGATTTCTCCATCAGGGCTTTCACGGGCTACTATGATTATTCCCCTAAAAGGGCGCCACAGGGCGCCATTCTGTCGTTGGTGCCGCCAGGGTCAGCCAGCGACGCCTCTTTCTTCGTGCCCGACTCTTACTTCCAGCTTGGGGTCGGGGTCGACTTCGGCCTGGCATATCGGGAAGTGTACTCGCAGAATTGGAAGCCGTTCGGCAGTACTTCGGTGTCCTGGCGGACCGACGCGGAGGTCGGCATCGACTTCGGCCTCGGGACCCACGGCCCGGTTTTCGGATACGATTCGCTCTGGTTCCAGTTCTCCATTTCCCGGGGAACGGCCTCCACGACGGATCTCAGTGTTCTTATGGAGATGGGCTACAAATACTTTTTCAACTAGCCCGATTACTTTGCCCGACAAAATTTTCACCTTGTAGCCGATGTTTTGAGTCACTCTCTACCTTGATGGAGAGGGTATGAAAAAGGAAATCCTTCTCCAGTGAGGGAGAAGGTGGCCCACCTTGCTCCCGGTAGCTCTTCAGAGCGAAGGAGTGGAGTCGAGGGGGTTTGAATAAAATTGAAAAGAAAGAAAGGGGATTCATATGAAATTTCTGAGAACTGCCATGGTCTGCGGGTTGCTGTCCCTTCTCGCCGCATGTGTGACCATTCACGAGGGGGCCAATGAGCCGGTTTCGTTAAGCGACAGCTGGGTGATGCTGCCGTTCGTCAACAACACGGAGACACCCTATGCCGCGGAAAGGGCCGAATCAATCACTGCTTCGCTCCTGTATGCGCGCGGAGTGAAGAATCTTGCCGAATCTGTGCGGGAGTCCAGGCAAGACGAAATCTCCGTGGGCAGAAGGGCAGAACGTCAGAAGGAAGCTCTGGAGTGGGCACGCAAGAACAAGTTCCGCTATGCGGTGACCGGTACGGTTAATGAGTGGCGCTACAAGGTGGGGCTTGACGGCGAGCCGGTGGTTGGGATAACGCTTCAGGTATATGCACTGCCGGAGGGGAAAATCGTCTGGAGCGGCACGGGATCCAAAAGTGGCTGGAGCAGGGGCGCTGTCAGCGCAGTTGCACAACAGGTCATCGACCGGCTGCTGGAAAACATGATCAAAAAATGAAAGCTCTCATGAAATCCATACGAAAGAAACCCCCTTGGTTGGTGCCGTGGCTGGAAACTATTGCCATTACTTTCCTGGTGCTTTCAGGGGGATATTACTTCAACGGGAGCGACCCTTTCCTGGTAACTTCCAGGTTTCCGTGGCTCTGGTTTGCCCCAATCCTGGCTGCCCTGCGCTATGGGATGGGGCCGGGACTCACTTCGGTATCGATCATCGCCCTGCTTATGTTCCTGGCGGACCGGACGGGCCGATTGCCCTATCCCTTTCCCTTGGACCATATGCTTGGGGGGCTGCTCCTTACCATGATCTGCGGACAGTTTGGCTCTGTTTGGCGAAAAAGGCTGAAGAGGGCTGACATGCTCAGCGAGCATGCGCTGGAAAGAGCGCAGCAGATTTCCAGGGCCTATTTCATGGTCAGGCTGTCCCATGACCGGCTGGAACAGAACCTGATCAGCAAGCCGCTGACCCTCAGGCAGGCTATGGTGGACATGCGGCTGTTCCTCAAGCGGCACGGCGGGGAGATCAACGGCGAGGTTGCCAGTGAGCTGCTTTCCATACTGTCCCACTATTGCAGCCTCGACAGCGCCTCCATCTATCTGGTTGATAACGGCAGGCTTGCCACCACTCCCGTGGCTTCATGCGGCAAGGGAGCGCCTTACGATCCTGACGATCTTCTGCTTCGCGCCGCCATGGAGTCGGACAGCACTGCCTACCAGTCAGTGGAAAAGATGTCGCCGGAGCAGCGGAGCAGCTACCTGGTCGCTTCTCCCATGCGCAGCAGTTCTGGAGACCTGCTGGCTGTGCTGCTGGTTTCGGAGATGCCCTTTCTCGCCCTGCAGAGGGAAACCCTGCAGATACTGGGGGTTTTGCTCTCCTATTGCGTCGAGCACGCCTCCGCCACGGTCAAGGCTGCCGAAATACTTGAGGTGTTCCCGGCCTGCCCGCCGATCTTTGCCTCCGAACTGATAAAAATGCACCGCCTCAACGCGGAGTTGGGCATCGAAAGCACCCTGGGCCTGCTCCGGGTGAATCCAAATCCCAGGGATGCCGAAATGGCGCTTACCATGGAGAAGAAACAGCGCGGCCTGGACCATGTCTGGAGGCTCTCAACTCCACAGGGGCTCCTGCTGATAACGCTTATGCCGTTTTCTAATATTACCGGTGGTGAGGGGTACTTGACCCGCGTCAGCAAATTCGTCCGCACCAGGTTCGGCATAAGGCTGGGGGACGAGCTGATAACTTCACGTCTGCTCCGGATTGTGCCGGCCGTTTCTCCCGTGGGGCATCTTCGTGAGCTGTTGAAGCTGGAGGGTATAGATGGCGAATCTTAAGTTCCCGCTATACACGCTGCTGGGTGAGCTCGTTGGCATCGGCGCACTGTTTCTGCCCGGCGCCGGCTGGACTGCGTTCACGGCGGCCTTTATGCTTCACCTGGCGGCCAGCCTGTGTTTTGCCTTGACGCTTCCCGTCTCTCTTCCGCCGGGATATCTGGACAGGAGAAGTCAGGGGTTGCTGTTCTTTTCATTCATTTTCTTCATCCCCCTGCTCGGTATCCTGGGGATGATATTCATACTGCTCTACTTCAGGTTTGCGGGAAAGAAAAGGGTGCGGCCCGAATTCTTCATCATGCCGCGCCTTCCCTTCACGGCCGTGGAAGGAGTCAAACCGGTGAACATGGGGGAGGGTGGCGCCTGGTCGCGCCTCAGGGACGAATCCATCTCCCGGCAGGTCAAAATAGAGGCGCTCATGGCTGCTGGATCCGTTCCCGGGCAGCAGGGGAGCCGCTTGCTGCAGATGGCGGCCGGGGACAGCGATGACGAAATCCGCCTCGTAGCGTTCAACATTTTCGACAAAAGGGAAAAAAACATCAGCGCCGCAATCAGCCGCATGCTCCAGGAACTGAAAGCCACAGAAGTTGCAGGGGAAAAAGGGCTGGTCTGCGGGAGGCTCGCCTTTTCCTACTGGGAGTTCATCTACAATGAACTGGTCAGGGACGAGCTGAAGGAGTTCTGTCTGGACCAGGCGCTCCATTATGCACGGTTGAACGAAGAACTGGAGGGGCCGAGCCAACCCATTGCCATGCTCATGGGACGGATCCTGCTGCTTCGCGGGGATATGGACGGGGCGGAGCGGGCTTTCGAAAGGGCGTTGGCCCTGGGTGTGGCTCCGAGTAAGGGCGTGCCTTTTCAGGCGGAATTGCTCTTCAGAAAGCGTGATTTCGTGGCCTTGAAACGCCTCCTTTCCAACCATCCGGCCTTGCGCCACAAGCCGGGCATCGGGGATGTTGTTTCCTTTTGGGGAGGGGCATAAATGGACCGTTTTCCGAGGACCGACCATGTCGACATCATGCTGCTCCTGGAAGGGACCTTCCCCTACGTCAGCGGCGGGGTTTCCAGTTGGGTGGACCAGCTGATTCACTCCTTTCCCGAATACCGCTTCGGAGCGGTATTCATCGGGAGCCGGCCGGAAGATTACGGGGAGCAGCGGTACGAGCTTCCGCGCAACCTGTTGCACTTGGAGGCGCACTTCCTGGGTGAACAGGAACAGCCTGTGATCAAGCGCCGCCCGGGCAATCCGGAAAAGCTTGAGGCCATGAGAAACTGGCATTCGTCGTTTCTGTCCCGCAGCGCTACAGACTCGGAAAAGAAGATTGTCGATCCCCGGTTCTACCTCTCCTCCGCTGAAGGAGTGGACTACTCCCAGTTTCTCTACTCCGAATATGCATGGGAGTTCATCACCGAAATGTACCAGTCCCGCTGTACAGACCCCTCTTTCCTCGATTATTTCTGGACGGTCAGGAACATGCATGGCCCTCTCTGGAGGCTGGCCGACATCGCGGAAGGATTGATCCCGGCCGGACTCTATCATTCCGTTTCCACCGGTTATGCCGGTTTCCTCGGTGCAATGCTGGGCAGCCGCCGGCAAAGGCCGCTCCTGTTGAGCGAGCACGGCATCTATACCAAGGAACGCAGGATCGATCTGCTGCAAAGCGACTGGATTAGGGATAACCGGGAAGCGCTGCAGAAGGACCCGGCTGAAATCAGCTATTACCGGACTCTGTGGATGCGTTTTTTCGAGACTCTGGGAAGGATCTGCTATTCAGTTTCCGGCGATATTGTCTCCCTTTACGAAGGCGCCAGGCTCCGGCAGATCGAGGACGGCGCCCCTGCCGAACGCACTCAGGTGATTCCCAACGGCATCGATCTGGAGCGGTTCGCGCCGGTTGAAAGTGCCGAACGGCGGACTCCGCCTCCGGTGCTGAGCCTCGTGGGAAGGGTGGTGCCCATAAAGGACATCAAGACCTTCATCCGCACCATAAGGATACTGGCCGACAGGATTCCGGAAATCGAAGGCTGGTTAGTTGGCCCGTTCGACGAGGATGTTGACTACGCCGATGAATGCCGGGCATTGGCAGAAAGTCTGCAGGTGAGTGAGCGGGTGCGTTTTATGGGCATGAGGAATGTGGAGGAAATCTATCCCCGGTCCGGAGTTGTTTTGCTCAGCTCAATCAGCGAGGGTCTGCCGCTGGTAGTCATTGAAGCCTTTGCTGCCGGGGTACCGGTTGTTGCCACCGATGTGGGGGCCTGCCGCCAGCTTGTTTACGGCCTTGATGCGGAGGACCGTGAGCTGGGTGCGGCCGGTGCGATCGTGGGCATCAACGATCCCAAGGCGCTGGCGGAAGCGTCCTGCGAGTTGCTTCAGTCGCCGGAACGGTGGAAGTCGGCCAGTGACGCTGCCCTGAGAAGGGTCCGGCGCTATTACACCACCGGCAGGATGGTTTCCGAGTACCGTAAACTCTACGAAAAGGGGTTGCAGCAATGGCAGGCATAGGATTCGAACTGCGCAAACTGATGAAGAGGGATTCCTATTTCTCGCTGTTCCAGGCCTATGCCTATGCCGGGATTATCAGCAGTGGCCCTTGGGTTCTTTCCATAATCGCGGTGCTCTTCATCGGCATCATTTCCCTCAAGGTGGTCATCCCGCCTTCGCTCATCAGCCAGTTCCAGACCGCAGTAACCTACCTGATGGCCGCCAGCCTTATCCTGACCGGGTTTTTTCAGCTTGCCTTCACCCGCTACAGCGCCGACCGGATCTTTGAAAAGGAGCATTATCGCCTCATACCCAACATGAACGGTGTCATCCTGATGGTGACAACCGTGGCGGGCTGTCTTGTTTTCCCCTTCTCTCTACTGCTGTTCGACGCCCAGTCCCTGCTGTTCCGGGTTCTTTTTGCCACGACTTTCGTGGTGCTGTGCAATGTCTGGATCACAGCCATCCTCCTTTCGGGATTGAAGGCTTACAAATCCATCCTGGTCAATTTCGCCATAGGGTACGGAATTACCGTGGTCCTTGCGGTTTCCCTGCGCTTCCTGAACCTGGAAGGGCTCATGCTGGGGTTCCTGGTCGGCCAGTTCGTCCTTCTCATGGGCATGCTGCTGGTGGTCTACCGCAATTACCCCTCCCACAAGTTCGTGGAGTTCGATTTCCTGCGCAAGGGCCGGGTGCGCACTGCCCTGGTGCTGACCGGCTTTTTCTACAATTTGGGAATATGGGCCGATAAACTGGTCTTCTGGTTTCATCCCTATACCGGCAGTCCGGTCATCGGACCCTTGAGGGCCTCTGAGGTGTACGACCTGCCCATATTTCTCGCCTATCTCGCTATCCTGCCGGGGATGGCAGTATTTCTGGCCAGGATGGAGACCGACTTCGTCGAGTTCTACGACAAGTACTATGATGCGGTCAGGGAGGGTGGTACGCTCAGGCACATCTACGACATGAAGGACGAGATGGTGAGGATGGCACGAGAGGGGATCTACGACATCATGAAGATCCAGGCCATCGCGGCGATCATCATCTTTCTCCTGGGCCGTCCGCTCCTGAGGCTGGCGGGAATCGACGAGCTCATATTTCCGCTGCTCTGCGTGGATGTGGCAGGCGCCAGCTTTCAGGTGGTGTTCCTCGCTATCTTGAACATATATTTCTACCTTGACCGGCGTGAGCGGGTGTTGTCGCTGGTCATCCTGTTTGCCTCGTTGAATATCGTCTTCAGTATTCTCTCCATAATGGCCGGGCCGTTTTTCTACGGCTACGGATTCACTTTGTCACTGGTCGTCGCCATCTTCGCCGGCATGGTGTTTCTTGACCGGGACCTGCGCATTCTCGAGTACGAAACTTTTATGCTTCGATAGTTTTTGCCAGCCTGGACAGAACGCCCATTGCACATACCCCTCGAAAAATCCGCATCTTTTGTTTTTCCTGGATTGGATTGGTTTCCCGATTTCAGTTCGCTATCAAATCGGAAAGCGTCGGCAAAGCTAAGCGCTATTCGCCGCTCACAGGATATTGATCGTACCAATCGTGGTAGTACGGACTCGTATGCCAGAAGCCTTACCTCCCGCATTTTAATCTATCCGAAGGATTGGCGGGTCGAAAGCGAAGCCCGGGCCTCCCCCTTCGCCAGAGTGGTGGCGATGGAGCCTGCCGGGTATCATTGCAAGGGAATTTTTTCGGGCGCTTGTGAATCTTTACGGTGCAAGATATTATTTAAAGTAGTGATGGGGTTATTGCAGGCTGTTGAAAAACTATTGCGGAATGAATCTGCGGCGTTACCGCTCGTTCGAAACCTCAATGTACCTAACGGTGCGCCTCAGCTTCTCGCTCGCAAGTCCTTTGCATCTCGCTTGCCTGCCGTAGCCCTTCAGCGCGCAGGTTCGACCTCCTCTTGACGTATTTCAACAGCCTGATAGAGGTGGATATTTTCGTGCTCCAATGTGACGGCAACGAGGATAGAAGGCATAATCCAGTGAAGTACCTCAGGGGGCAGTTGCAATACACTCAGCTAAGGCAGGCTGGAGAGGTGAGGAAGATTATGTATACGTCAAACATTTGGAAATCAACGGTGATCTCCTCAGCCAAGGGTTCTGAGAAACGGGTCCCCTTTGGAGTTGGCTGCCTGCTATTGTTTGCACTGCTGCTGCCGGTGAATCTTTCCACTGTCGCCTTTGCCCAGTCACCCTGCCCGGGTATTCACGTGCAAATTCTGAACATAAAAAACAGCGCGGGAAAGGTGGCTTGTGCGCTATTCAAATCACCAGCGGGCTTTCCCACTGAGTATCTGCGCTACGCGACGAATCTTATGGCGATAAAAATTATGAAGGCGCAAGCGCGTTGCGACTTTGAAGATATTCCGCCGGGAACGTATGCGATAGCCGTCGTTCATGATGAGAATTTGAACGGCAAGCTCGACACCAACGTGCTGGGTATCCCCACGGAAGGATTCGCTTTTTCAAATGATGCAAAAGGCTTGTTCGGGCCGCCTTCGTTTTCTGCCGCCAGCTTCCCGTATGACGGGCGCAACATAGATCTGACGATTAGCCTGCATTACTGAATGTTGACCAAAATGGACCTCACTTCGTTGCGCTGTTGAATGTGGAGCAATTTTCGCTGAATTCAACCAAACAGAAAAGGAGCAAGCCATGACTAAAGTCCTCGTCGTATATTACAGCATGTATGGGCACGTGATGAAGATGGCGGAAGCTGTTGCCGAGGGTGTCCGGGAAGTCCCCGGGTGCGAAGTGACCATCAGGAGGGTTCCCGAGACGCTGCCTGAAGAAGTCCTTGAAATAATGGGGGCTCTTGAAGCCCGGGAGACAATGGCGCACATTCCCCTGGTTCAGCTGGAAGACCTGGTTTCCGCTGATGCGATAATCTTCGGTACCCCGACCCGCTTCGGGAACATGTGTGGACAGATGCGCCAGTTCCTCGATTCAACCGGAGGGCTCTGGTTGAAAGGGTCCCTGGTGGGTAAGGTCGGCAGTGTTTTTACAAGTTCCGCTACCCAGCACGGCGGCCAGGAGTCCACCATTTTGAGTTTCCACATCACCCTGCTTCACCAGGGCATGTTGGTTGCGGGCCTGCCCTATGCTTTTGCCGGGCAAATGGATAACACTCAGATTACCGGCGGCTCGCCCTATGGCTCTTCCACCATTGCCGGTACTGACGGTTCCCGGAGCCCGAGTGAAAATGAGCTTGCGGGAGCCCGGTTCCAAGGTGCCCATGTGGCACGGATTGCGCGAAAGCTTTCGCAAGCAGAGTGAACATTGGAAAACTGCCGATGGGAGGCATACTCCCAAAAAACGTCTACAGGCTGTTGAAAAATGTAGGGCGGTAACGCTGCAGATCGGCCACTCAATAGTTTTTCAACAGCCTGCTTTATAATTCCTGCCAAAGGCCGGGGGAAAATAATTCTCATTCTTTGCCCGCAGCTTCTCTCACTTTTTCCCAATCCAGATTGAACCGACCGAGGTGCTTCTTCAGGCGGTCTGCGTCGCTGCTGCTTTTTTCGCCCGCCTCGAAACGGCAAACAACCTTCGACCTGCCTCCGAAAGGGGTGGGGCGCTTCGACAGATCCGTACAACTCCAGCAAGCTGGACCCGATCGAAGAAGTCCAGATGCGCTGCCGTTTCCTCGCCAAGTACCGCCTGAAGCAGTGAACTGCCCGGGTCGGGACCTGGCTTTCCTTCCCTTGGAAACTGAAGAGGCTTCAACCTATCTGAAGGAGATGCGCTACTGCCTTGATTTTGCCCTGGCCAACCGGCAGCTTGTGGCCAGCCGGGTCCGAGACGCCTTCCGCAATGAAATCCCGGAAGCCGCCTTTGGCGAAGCAATCAACATTCACCATAACTATGCCTCGCTGGAGAACCACTTCGGGCAGGACGTGCTGGTTCACCGCAAGGGGGCGACTTCGGCCCGGGAAGGGGAGATGGGGATCATCCCCGGATCGCAGGGAACAGCCAGCTACATCGTGCGGGGAAAAGGAAATCCCGACAGTTTCATGAGCTGTTCACACGGTGCCGGTCGCAAGATGGGGCGCCAGGCGGCCATCAGGAATCTCGACCTTGAGTCGGAAAGAAGGCGCTGGAAGAAAAGGGCATCCTGCACGCAGTGCCGCTCCAATCTTGCGGCATTGTCCGCAACAGGGCGGAGCCTGGCAGTCTTGCAAGTTTTTACTGGAACACAAACCTCACGAATGCAGGCAATCGACAGGAGCGGCATAAATGACAAATTACTTGTTGCAACAAATATTGTTTTAACATATATTACCTCCATGAAATCTACCCAGCAAAAACCGAAAAACCTCGCTGCAGAGATCGGGCGGAACCGTCCTTTTGATTCCCTCGAACAGGAACTGTTCCTCAACCTCATACGCACTTCCGAATGGCTGCAGGGTGAATTTGCGCCGGTCTTTAAGTCGCACGGGATCACACAGCCGCAATTCAACGTGCTGAAAATCCTTCAGGTGGAGGAAGAATCCGGGATACCTATCCAAAAGATCGGCGCACGGATGACGACCAAGTCGTCAGACGTGACGCGGCTGGTGGACCGTCTGGAACTCTCAGGCATGGTGAAGCGATTCCGCACGGAAGAGGACCGCCGTGTCATCTATGTGCGGCTCACGGAAGCGGGGCGGGCTATGATCGACCAGCTGGCGCAACCGCTGATAGAAGCTCACCAATCCACAAAGGGAAATTTTGATCGAACCAGTCTGGAGCTTTTGAACAATCTGCTGTTCGAATTACGTCATTCGCGGGACTAAATCTGTTGAGCCGGGCTGCCGGACAGTCCTGCATCCGGGCCGCAGGCCGGCAGAAACCAAAAACAAAAGGAGAAACAGACATGCCGATTATTTCATGGGAAGGCGGAAAACTGACCAAGGAGCAGAAGAGGGATCTTATCCAGAGACTTACGGAGGTTGCGGTCGAAGTGACCAAGGTACCAGTGAAGTTCTACTCGGTGATTATCCGGGAGCAGCAGGATGAAAACCTTGGTTTCGCTGGGGAAACGGTAGAGGAAATCAAGGCCAAGATGGTCAAGGGGTAGTAGTTTATGACGAAACTTTTCGAACAAACCAGCATCAAGTCTTTATCTCTTGCCAATCGATTTGTCCGTTCCGCTGCCTGGGAGGGAATGGCGGAAACGGATGGGTCCTGTTCCCCGAAGCTTATTGACCTCATGGTGAAACTGGCGGAAGGCGGGGTGGGGCTCATCATCACCGGGCATGCCTATGTAAGCCGGGAAGGACAGGCGGGGCCTTGGCAGATGGGGATCCATAGTGAAGCAATGCTGCCCGGTCTTTCCCGTATGACGGAAGCGGTTCACCGGGCAGGAGGAAAAATCGCGCTGCAACTTGCCCATTCCGGCTGCTATGCCCTTCCCCAGGTCACTAACATGGAGGCAGTCGGCCCGTCTGCCCGCCCCCCCGAGAAGGCTCCGGGCTGCCGGGAGCTTTCCCGTGAGGAAATCCGGGTCATCTGCGATGCTTTCGGAAAAGCGGCCTTACGGGCAAAGTCCGCCGGTTTTGACGGTGTGCAGATTCATGCCGCCCATGGCTATCTGCTGAGCGAATTTCTTTCGCCATTTTTCAACCGTCGAGCCGATGAGTACGGCGGCTGCATCGAAAACCGGGCACGGATTGTCCTCGAAGTTTTGCGGAACATCCGGAAGGAGGTTGGCGAAGGCTTTCCGGTGCTGATCAAACTGAATTCCGAGGATTTTATCAAGGGTGGTCTGTCCGTGGATGAGATGCTTTGCGTCGCAGCCATGCTCGAGGTGGCAGGGATTGATGCTGTGGAGTTGAGCGGTGGCACAATCTACGATTCCGGCGACTATTCGTCAATACGAACGGGCGACCCGGCAACTCCGGAACAGGAGGTCTACTACCGGGAGGCCGCAGCACGTTTCAAGGAAAAGATCGGCGTTCCGCTGCTGCTCGTTGGGGGTATCCGCTCCTTTGGGGTTGCCGAAGACCTGATTGATAAGGGGTTTGCCGACTATATTTCCCTTTGCCGCCCCCTGATCCGGGAACCGGGTCTAGTAGGACGGTGGCGTGACGGAGATCTGCGCAGAGCAACATGCCTGTCGGAAAATGCCTGTTTCGGGCCCCTGCTCAAGGGTGAGGGACTCTTCTGCGTCCTGGATCAGCAGTAATATTGTGAATCTGTATCGGGTTCAGGAAAGGAGCAAAAATTCCGTAAACCTCAATTTTCATCTGCATTAACTCGCAAATAATGGGCGATTAAAAGACCGGCGTTTACAGTATCCGTTTTATGGGTTCAAGCAGGTCCATCGGAAGGACTTTCGCTTGAGTTTGTTGTTTGACGTTCTAGTCTTACTTTGGAAGATGGTAAAAAGTTCGAGTTTGTCGACTATGGAGCGCCAAAATCAAGATGGCCGATTTCGTTTAAGAAATCGGCCATCTTGATTTTAATCCTGCAATCTCCAAAGATAACCAGCAATGTATCCTGACTTGTTTGCATTTTGTTAGATTTTGGTGCGTTTTGATCTTGTGTCGCTGCGTTAACTCCAAAACTCTCACCAGCCCGGATTTTTTATTACTATGCAGTCAATTTCTTCATATTAAAGGTCTCACTTTGGTGACCTTGAACCAGGCTGCATGGCTGACAGCGGCACCTGCGCCGGGTCCGACAATCTCATCGGTGTTTTTCTTGATGCTCGCCAGCAGGTCTCCCTGTTCCTCGGTTTTTATCAGCTCCAATCCCAGGCGTACCCCGCTGAATCCGGCTGAGTTGGTCTTGAACAGGAAGGCGGCGTGACGGTTTTGGGTCAGGTTTTCGTAGGTGCGTTTGTCTGTCATGCCCCAGACCAATGTTGTTTCATTGATGACGTGCGGCCGGGCATAGACTGCGCTGTTGACTGTGCCGTCCGCGGAAGAGGTGGACAGCACTCCCAGTCCAGGATGGGTGAATAGTTCGGTAAGATTCATCAAGTAACTCCTTTGTTCCGTATTTTTAGTGAATTTACACGCGACACCGGCGTGAAAAAAAGTTGTAGCTCCGCAGATGAAGTCGCCCCAGCGTTCCAGGCCAGCTCTGGTAAAATCCGTGGCAGATCAGGTAGATCATAACGGATGCAGTGTGGCAAAGTATGCAGTTCACAACCAGGGCAGATCTCAGCTGGCCGCGCTGAATAGACGTTGCCGGAGGCAGCGCTCATTTGGATACGCGGCACCATTCTCGCACCCTGTTCAATAGCTGTGCCTGCTGATATATTCTGCCACATTGAACTTTCGCCGGCAGCCATTTTCGTTCATGTAGCGAATTTTTCCAAAAACCGGACGTTCTCCCCATGCCCGGTCATGCACGCCACCGATACTCCAGGCGATTCCTGCATAACCGTTGGGGTCGCGACCGTCCAGTTGATAGCGATCGTTAAGCATGACAGCTGTTGACATGGCATCTTCCGGTGAGGGTGACCACTCCAAAATCTTTTTGGCCCAGTACATCCGCAGGTAGCCATGCATCGTTCCAGTGCTGACCATCGTCTGCTGCGCGGCATTCCAGAGCGGGTCATGTGTCTGGGCCGTTTCCAGCTGTTCCGGCGTATAGAGGTACTCCCGCAGGTCATGACGATGTTCCGCAATAGTCCGTTGAGCCCATTCCGGGAAACCTTCAACCCGGTCATAGCTGCTGTTATGGAGACAGAAATTGTCGGCTAGTTCCCGCCGTACGATCAACTCTTCCAGAAATGCTTCGCGAGAAGGTTCAGTATTCACTTGACGTGAAACCTCCAGCGCAACCCGTTGTGCTGAAATCTGCCCAAAGTGCAGCCAGGGAGATAATCCGGACTGCCCGTGACGGCAGGGATCTTTGCGCGCTGTTTCGTAGGAAGCAAGACCGTTTTTGATGAAGTCATCAAGTCGTGCTCTACCACCCTTTTCCCCTGGGGTAATCCAGCCGATCTCTGCCACGGACCGGTCAACCGGCATGCTGGACAAGGTAGTCTCTGCATCGAAGAGGTTGACCGGTGATCGCCAGGGAAACGGATGTTCTAAAACGGGCGGGACGTCAACGAGAAAATCCGCAAGCAGTCGGTGAATTTTCGGCCGGATGGTATAGGCACCATACTCCTGTTTGGTTGAAGCGATACGGCATGGTACGATGTTGTGGGCATCCACTTCGATCTGTGAGACGGAGACGCTTCGTGCCACCTGATCATGCCAGCTGCGCTTGATGCCGAGAGGATCAAAATCTGTTACCAGCACACCGACCTGATGCTGCTGTAAGAAGCGACATATTTCATCGGGCGGGTTGCCGCGCAGCAGGATGAAACAGATACCCAGGCTCCGTAGCCGCTCGGCAACGTGCGCCAGGCCACGCAGCATGAAACCGAAATGGCGCAGGGTCGCACCAAGAAAGGCATCTGCAAGGGTAAACACAACCACCAGGGGCGCCTGCCGTTCCAACGCCAGGTCCTGTGCGTGGAGTAGTGCCCAGTTGTCGGCTACTCGCTGGTCGCGGCTCATCCAGTAGACAACCGCTCCGGCTGCTTCGGGAATCCGGTTGCGGTGATTGGTGCGAAGCGGATGAATTTTCATCGTCGTTATTCCGGTTCAAGTTTTTTCGTTGTGCAGCAGGTTTTTATCTGTATCTGTGGCAAGGCGGACTGCAGGTACCTGGCCGTCAAACAGGTACTCCATTTTCCACAGTGACGATACCCAGATACCCCTCCACCGCCAGCAGGGCGCCGGTGGTCAATTTCGCCCGGTAGACGACGAGGTTGGACAGCTGGTTCATGGTGAAAAGAGAAATTCCATGACGTTCTGAAAACGTGTCACCAGATAGACATTCGTAATCTGCACCCGGAACAGGGCACAGTTCGGTGACGCGGTGAACTCGGCCAGGTGCGGGTGCCGATCAAGGAATAGTGCCAGTCCGGACTCCAACTCAGCTCCGCTCAATTCCACGGCATTGCCAAGGATGGTGGCGGCTGCCGCCTGGCTGAAATCGCTCACCTGGTTACTGCGGTTGTCAATCAGGAGGGAGACGTGACTGTTCCCAGCCAGATTGGCCCATTTCCGTGTGGCACGGAGTGTGGTGAAAAACAGCCGGCGCAGGTCCGGGGTGACGGCCACCGCAACCAGGCTGGCATAAGGGCCGTTCCCGGTGTCAGTGGCCAGTACGGCCAGAGGTTGTTCTTCGCAGAGTTTCCGGAGGATATCGTTGCTTTCAGCGGTGTTGTTCATTGATGTGGTTTCTCCAATTTCTGAATGCTCCTCCGTCCGGTTTACCGCGGCCTGCAGAGCTTGTCTACAACACCGACTGTATTTGGACCGTTCGGCAAAAGGCCTCGGCGGGCCGAGGATTATCTGGTCCGAACAAAGAGGCTTCCGGGGCTTTTGTCCTGCCGCTCATCCTTCTCTCCGGCGGAAAAGATAGTGTGAAACCCACCATTCTTCACCAGTGCGGAACCCCCACAATTCGGCGCATGCCATAAAGAAAATCCGCCAGCGTTGCAGCCATCTCTCGGCTTCCGACGTACCGTAGACTGCCTGCAGGACAGGTACCAGTAATCTTTCGTGTTTATCAAGATTGCCGAGCCAGGCTTCAGCGGTCTTGCGGTAGTGGCTACCGGAAACACGCCAATGTTCCTCCAGCACCATATCATCCTGAAAATAAAGCAGCAGCTGGTCCGACGGCATGATGCCGCCGGTAAAGAAATACTTCCCCAGCCAGTTGCCCGTTCCCTCGGTTTCGAAGAAGTAGGCATAGCGGGCGTGGCAGAAAATGTGCACGAAGAGCTTGCCGCCGTTCTTCAGCCAGGTGGAAATCCGCAGCAACAGCGCCTGGTAATTCCGCATGTGCTCGAACATCTCCAGGGAAACCACTCTGTCAAAACGTTGATCGGAGTGGAAATCGTTCATATCGGCCTTGACGAGCTGAACATTTGCGAGGCCGCGCTTTTCGCATTCACTCCTGATATGCTCCTGCTGGAGGCGGGAATTCGAAACTGCGGTAAGGGAGCAGCGGGGATAGCGTTCCGCCATCCACAAGGTCAGCGCTCCCCAACCGCAGCCCAGTTCAAGGATATCCATGCCGTCTACGATTTCTGCCCGGCGGCAGGTCAGCTCCAGCATCGCCTCCTCAGCGGCATCCAGGGACTTGATTCCCTCTGCAAAAAGGCAGCAACTGTACTTGAGACGCGCGCCGAGCACCAAACGGAAGAAATCGGGCGGCAATTCATAATGCTGGAGGTTCGCCTCGTCGGTGGCAACCGCTATGGGGCTTCTGCGCAGCGTTTCGATGAAATCACGCTCCGCAGCGCGGTCGGCCTCGATATTGCCGCGATCTTCTGCGGACAGACGTGCCTTGAGCAAGGAACGGATGCCGCGGCGTATCACCAGATCGGGCAGCAGTCGCCGCTCCATGCAATCAATGATTCGACTCATATGCGCAGGCCTTTCGTTTGGCAATCATTTTTCAAGCGCTCAGCCAGCCAGACCAGCAGCGGCGTCATGATGGCCCAGCCAACGGCAAGGTAGAGCATGCCGGCCAGAGACGGAAGTGTTTCGGTAGCCCCGAGCTTGGCTCCGCTGTAATACGCCAGGGGGCCGCCGATTGCCCCGAAAACGGCGGCCAGCCGGTATCTTTTCTGCAGCCAGGACAAGGAGACATTGAGAGTCGCGGCAAAGTTCATCCACAAGATGACCATCCACGGCGGACTGAAGGGGAGATACCGTTATGGGGTGTCAAGCAGTTTTAAGTGTGTATGCCGGGTCA
>SBEG01000058.1 GCA_009668975.1 Deltaproteobacteria bacterium
TGACCCGGCATACACACTTAAAACTGCTTGACACCCCATAACGGTATCTCCCCTTGACAGGGGAGACTTAAAGGCTTCCCCACTGTCAAGGGGGGATTGAGGGGGGTTGAATTTAGATGTTTCATTGTACTAGCCACAGAGGAGACACGTGTGTGCCGTAGCCTTAGCGAAGGCGGAGAGAGCACACGTGTCCGCAGGAGCCTTGGCGAAGGCGGAGAGAAAAATTCTAAGCCGGAAAAAGTATGGATTAATGCGCGGCAAAATGTGATGCAAGGTCAAATATATTGTTAAATTCACTTTTTTGGAGTAGTACATTCTTTTGTTTCCAGCTTTCAGAAACTAACGCTATACGATGATTTTCTCTGACAAGTGTGCCCTCTCCGCCTTCGCTAAGGCTACGGCGGACACGTGTGCAAAAAAAAAGGAGTTACCATGAAAACCGCAATCCTGCTCATGGCCCACGGCAGCCGCATCCCCGAAGCAAACCAGGCCGTCGATCAAATAGCCGCAATGGTAAAGGATTTCGCCGATTACGATATCGTCGAGGTCGCGTTCCGGGAAAATCATTCCCCTACCATTCAGCAGGGCATCGATACCTGTGTGTCCCAAGGAGCGGAACGCATTCTGCTCGTGCCCTATTTTCTCTACCTGGGCGCTCATGTCCTGGAGGACCTGCCAAAGGAACTGGAAGAGGCGCAGCTGCGTCATCCCGGGGTGGAAATGGCCATGGGCAAGCACCTCGGCGTGCACAAGCGTCTCGCCAAGCTGGTCATCGACCGGATTGAAGAGTCATTCAGTGAAAAAGGCTGGAGCTGATGTCGGTACACTTGCGGCCGGAAGAAATCGAGGCGGAATCGTTTCGGATCATTGACGCGGAGGTTGGCCCGCATGACTGGCCGTCAGCGGAATGGTCAATTGTGCGCCGGGCTATCCATACCAGTGCCGATTTTGACTATACGCGCACCATGGTCATTTCAGCGGAGGCCGTTGAACGCGGTATCAATGCACTACGCGCCGGTTGTGGGATTGTGACCGACACCACCATGGCACTGTCCGGAATTAACAAGGGGCACCTCGAACGCTTCGGCATCCCGGCTGCCTGCTTTGTTGCCGACCCCGAGGTCTCCGCAGAGGCAGCGCATCTCGGGATAACCCGCTCCATTCTTGCCATCCGCAAGGCGGCCAATAATCCCGGCAACAGAATTTTCGTGATCGGCAACGCCCCGACGGCCCTCTTTGAATTGTTGCGCCTGGTGCGGGAAGAGGGAATCCGGCCGGACCTGGTAGTTGGATTGCCGGTCGGTTTCGTCGGTGCCGAAGAAAGCAAGGAAGAACTTTTGCGGGAAGCACCCGGCCGCCGTATCCCCTTCATCACCAATCGTGGCAGGAAGGGCGGTTCAAACGTGGCGGCAGCAGTAGTCAACGCCCTGCTGAGACTGGCGGAAAGGTAGAAATCAGCTAAGAAATCATTAGATAAACCCGCTTTCTGTTTCATTGAACCCATAACTCTACATCTCAGCGTTATACACCGCGTGGGTGCAGGAGAGGCTCATATGACGAAAACCTTGCGGCACGGGTATACCACCGGGGCTTGCGCAACCGCCGCGACACGGGGAGCAGTCCTCATGCTGCGAGACCAGCAGTTGCTGGATGAAACGGACATAATCCTCCCTACCGGAGAGAGCGTCCGTTTCCGCCTGCATGGACAGGAACTCAGCGCAGACACTGCCCGCTGTTATGTCATTAAAGATGCCGGCGATGACCCAGACGTGACGAACGGCGCGGAAATTCATGCGGAGTTGACCTTCACTGAGGCAGCGGGAAATGAATCCGTGGTAATCCGTGGCGGAACCGGTATTGGACGCGTCACCAAACCGGGTCTGGCGATATCCCCGGGAGAATGGGCCATTAACCCGATTCCCCGGAAGATGATCGCGGAAGTTGTCAACGAGGTGTTCTCACTCCACTGCCCGTTATTAACAGCACAATCGGTAACCGTGGTGCCGCACGTGACTATCAGCATTCCCAATGGGGAAGAACTGGCCCGGAAAACCCTTAACTCCCGGCTTGGCATTATCGGCGGGCTTTCCATTCTCGGCACCAGCGGCATCGTGAAACCTATCTCCAGTCTGGCCTGGACTGAAACCATCAATGCTGCCATCGACGTTGCTATTGCCTGCGGCAGCAAAACCCTGGTGCTTTCTACCGGCAGGACCAGCGAAATGGCAGCGCAGAGGCATCTTGCCGAGGAATCCGCCAGTTCACCCAACCTCTGCATCACGCTGGTTGAAAAGCCGCAGAAAAATATCCTGCGAAGACTCACCGATGAGGCTTTCATCATGATGGGTGACCATGTGGGCTACGCCTTGCGCGCCTGCGAACGCAAGGGGATCAGGAATGTGGTTCTTGCTGCTCAATTCGCCAAACTTTTGAAAATCGCCTGCGGACATGAACAGACCCATGTTTCGTCTTCACAACTTGACCTGTGCCAATTGCAGAAGTGGCTTGACGCCTCACCTTGCACCTCGCGCTTTGCCTCCGTTGCCGGGAATGCCAACACCGCCCGTGAAGTGCTGGAAGCAACCGGCCGCGCCAAGACCGTCATTTCACTTGTCAGCACCAGGGCCTTGCGTTTTGCTGAACAGCTTGCGCCGCGTCTCCGGGTGAAGGTTTTACTGGCAGGCTACGCAGGAGAAGTGCTATATTTCCGCTAAGATCAGCCAAAAAGCAGTAGAGCGTGATCTGTCGTGAATGTCATATGTTTCTGAATGCTCAAGGGGAGGGAAAATCATGCCGCAGCACAAAATCTATCTGGTAGGCGCAGGCATCGAAGGGTGGGAAGGATTCGGCTCGAAGGCGCTTGAGGCCATCAATTCCGCTGATCTGCTCATCGGTCACCAGCGGCTTCTGGACATTTTTCCCGATTTCAAGGGCGAAAAGCAGACCTTTTCCGATCTCTCCATCATGCTGGACCTTCTTAAGTCCACCGCAAAACAGGTCGTGGTGCTCAGCTCCGGCGACCCGAATTTCTTCGGTGTGGCCCGCTTCCTGTTCCGCAATCTCCCCAAGGAACGGATCGAGATCTTCCCCAATGTCACCAGTGTCCAATACGCCTTTGCCCGGATCAAGGAGCCGTGGGATGATGCGATCTTTGTCTCCGTCCACGGCCGCGGCCTGAAAGGGGCCATCGACCGGATCATCGCCGCCGACAAAGCAGCGGTGCTCACCGATGAGGTGAATTCTCCGTCGGCAATCGCCAAAGAACTCATCAACCGGGGCGCGGAAGGCTATGACGTCCATCTCTGCGAAGACCTGGGACTGCCCACGGAAAAATTCACCCGCACCGATGTCAGGGGCCTGGTGGACCTGCCGACCTCACCCCTCAACATCCTGATCCTGATCAAGGCCTGGGAACCGAACCTGGAAAACTACCCGCTCATGGGAATTGCCGACGATGAGTTCACCACCGCCCGGAAACTGATTACCAAACAGGAGATCCGGGCCGTGACCCTGGCCAAACTGCAGATCCAGAATGACCTGGTGGTTTGGGACATCGGTGCCGGCAGCGGGTCAGTCTCCATCGAGGTGGGCAACCTGATGCCGAACGGCAAGGTCTATGCCCTGGAAAAGAATCCCCAGTACCTGACCTTTATCCGGGAAAACCTGAAGAAATTCTCCGCCAAGAACGTAATGCTGGTAGAGGCCTATGCCCCGGAAGGAATCGACGAACTGCCGAATCCCGACCGGATCTTCATCGGCGGCTCCGGCGGCATGCTGGACGAGATCATCGATGCCGTGGACAAACGGCTGAAACCGGATGGCGTCATCGTCCTCAATGCCGTGACCCTCGACACCCTGACCAAATCGGTGGAATTCCTTGAAGACCACGGCTTCACCGTTGAGGTAACCTGCATCAACGTCTCCAAAACGGTCAGCCTGACCGAATACAAAATGTTCGAAGCCCACAACCCGGTCTACATCATCACCGCACGCAGAGGTGAGGAATAGTGGCCCGCATCTATGCTGTTGGTGTCGGTCCCGGTGATCCCGAACTCCTGACCCGCAAGGCTGAAAGAATCCTCCGCCAGGTCCCGGTCATCTGCGCCCCGGCCGCCACCGCGGGCGACTCCAGCCATGCCCTTTCCATTGTGGAACCCTTTCTCGACCGCTCCCGCCAGGAAGTACTTGTTCGCATCTTCCCGATGAAGAAGGACCAGGAAGGGCTGGACGAATTCTGGGAAGACGCCGCGGAAACGATGATCTCTCAGGTCCGCCAGGGCCGGGACGTGGCCTTCATCACCATCGGCGACCCGTTTCTCTATTCCACCTTCCTCTACCTCTATCGCATCTTCCGCGAACGCCACCCCGATATTACCATTGAAGTGGTGCCGGGTGTCTCCAGCATCAACGCCGCGGCCGTGGCCGCCGGAATGCCTCTGGCTGCAGCATCCGAACGGATTGCCGTCCTTCCCGCCACCTTTGAAGAAGAAAAGCTCCGCCAGACCCTGCTGGATTTTGATACGGTGGTTCTGATGAAGGTCAACCGGGTCTTTGACCGGGTGTATGCGCTCCTGAAAGAGTTAGGGCTCGACGGTTCCTGCGCCTTTGTCAGCCGGGCCGGGACCAATGAGGAACGGGTGGTGTTCGATCTGGATTCACTGGTGGGGAAAAAGCTGGATTACCTTTCGCTGCTGATAGTGAAGAAATCGTCGTAATTCTGGAGGATTTCGTGGCAAAAGTTCATTTCATCGGCGCCGGTCCCGGCGACCCGGAACTGATCACCGTGAAGGGCGCCCGCCTGCTCGGCGAGGCCGGGGTGGTGATCTATGCCGGCAGCCTGGTGGACCGGGAACTGGTACGCTGCCACGCCCCTCAAGCCGAGGTCTATGACTCGTCAGCCATGACCCTGGAAGAAACCACCGCCGCCATTGCCGAAGGGGTGCTTGCCGGCCAGAACGTGGTGCGACTCCACACCGGCGACCCCTCCATCTATGGGGCCATCCAGGAACAGATGGCGGAACTGGACCAGCTCGGCATCGAGTATAAGGTTGTACCGGGAGTGACCAGCGCCTTTGCCGCAGCCGCGGCCCTGAAGCAGGAATTGACCCTGCCGGAAGTTTCCCAGACGGTGATCCTCACCCGTTTGGAAGGAAAAACCCCGGTACCGGAACGGGAGTCCCTGCGCGAGATTGCAAAAATCGGTGCAACCCTGGTTATCTACCTGTCCGTTGCAATGATTGACCGAGTCGTGGAAGAACTCCTGCAGGGGGCTTATTGCGCCGAAACACCGGCCGCGGTAGTCTATCGCGCCTCCTGGCCCGATGAACGGGTCCTCGAAGGAACCTTGGCCGATATCGCCGGCAAGGTCCAGAAAGCGGAAATCGGCAAACAGGCGCTGATCCTGGTGGGCGACGTTCTCCGGGCACGGCAGGAAGGGTTGAAGCACCGGTCACTCCTCTATGACAAGGAATTCAGCCACGGTTGCCGCAAGGGGATCGTTACCTGAAAGATTTTTTTGACGTGGGGGAACTCGTAGGGGCGAAGCAAGGTGTATCTGCTTCGCCCCTACCATGGAATTTTGATCCAACGAGGAAAAAGAACTGAAAATCGCCATCATCGCCATAACCGCTCACGGTGCCCGGCTAGGCGCCTCACTGGTGCGCGAACTCACCGGGGCAGAGCTGTTCCTTCCGCCGAAACACGCCGACAGCAGCGAAACTCCCGCCACGCCCTACACGGAAGAGCTGCGCTCCCTGATCAACAGATTGTGGCACAAAAAAGACGGATTGGTCTGCATCATGGCCAGCGGAATTGTCGTTCGGCTTATCGCGCCGCTGCTGGAAGGCAAGGACCGTGACCCGGCCATCGTGGTCATGGACGACACCGGCAGGTTTGCCGTGTCGCTCCTCTCCGGCCACCTCGGCGGCGCCAACCGGCTGGCGGAGCAATGCGCCCGTGCCTCCGGCGCAACAGCGGTGATCACCACAGCCACCGATGCCCACGGCCTCCCCTCCTTCGACCTGCTGGCCAAGGAACAGAGCTGGGTCATCGACAAACTGTCCCGGGTCAAAATCCTCAACAGCCTGCTGCTGGAAGGCGAGGAAATCGCCGTGGTCGACCCGACCGGGCAGGTGGAGCGGTTTGTTTCCGCACGGGGATACCTGCGCTATTTTCCCGATTTTCCGGCGGCTCTTCGCAGCAACGCCGCTGGCTACCTGTTCGTCAGCAACCGCGAGATTCCACCGGATTGTGCACCACCGAATCTCCTGGTTCTTCGCCCCCGGAACCTGGTGCTCGGTATCGGCTGCAACAGCGGCACCGAGGAGGACGAGATCGAGCGGGTTATCCTGGCCAATCTCGAAAAACTCGCCCTGTCTCTCAAAAGCGTCTGCTGCCTTGCCAGTGCCGTTGCCAAAAAGAATGAAGCGGGGCTGTTGGCCTTTGCCGGGAAATATTCTATCCCGCTATTTTTTTACGAAAGCAGCGAATTGAGTGTCGTTTCCAGCCCCTCTCCACCATCACCGCATGCGCTGAAAGCCATCGGAGCAACCGGCGTGGCGGAACCGGCGGCCCTGCTTGCCTCGCAGGGAGGGCGTTTGCTGCTGAACAAGGTGAAGAGTGGTAACGTGACCCTGGCGATAGCGGAAAAATGCTGAAGTACATGGTGAAATCTGCTTACTTCAAGTAAGACCTGCCAGGTTTTCAAAACCTGGCAGGTCTAGAACAGCCAATTAGAACAGCAGCAGCCATATCAGTAACGTACTTTCTACCTGCCGACAGCTATCCCGGAAGTCGAGCCGGGCGAGGCGCAGCTGCAACGCCTCCTGATAAATCAATAAAGGTGTTTCATGTCAAAACTGTACGTGGTGGGACTCGGTCCCGGCAACCAGAAAAATATGACCTACGAAGCCCGTGAGGCCATCGAGTCAGCCGATACCGTGGTAGGCTACCAGACCTATCTCGATCTGA
>SBEG01000007.1 GCA_009668975.1 Deltaproteobacteria bacterium
GGGGTGGGTCAATTTTGGACGCCGATGGTGGGTCATTTTTCAATGCCGATTGACACATGAAAGGAATCGAAGTTGACTTTCCGCGTTTGACCGCACTTTGCTCACTAGAAGAGTTTCTGGGCAAAGTTACTTCATTTTTTGAGGAACTCGCTCCGCTAGCTCAGCAGTTGTTGGAAGGCAATTTAGGTCAAATTACGGCTCTTCTTGAAGAACAGTTTCAGTGGCTTGGCTTTATTTTGGCTGATCAAGATGGCGAGGTGAATGAGACAAGAATCACTGAGGTCGGAGAGATTAATGCTTACCTGATCTCGCTAGCCCCCGGTTCAAATGGCGAGCCAGCAGAAGCGCGCTTTGAGTTGACTACAACTATCGCATACGAAGCGGACGTGTCATACGACAACTTAGAAACGGCGAGTTATGACAGTGAGGACAAGGTGTTGATTCCTTGGGAAACTGTCGAGCGAACAGTTGAAGGATCAGAAATAGTTCAGGCGGATCTAAGACTTACGTTTGATACGACCGAACCTCACAATCTTGAAATTGAAGAACTGGATTTGCACACACCAAAGGACGTTTCGGTTTCTACGGAAGAAGACGATGGCTGGCCTTACAAGTAATTGGCCTGCGGCACCCTTTCATCATCCTACTAATTTAGCAGTCTTTGGATCGTAACTCATTGAGGAAATCGATCCTTCGCGAATACGTTGTACTGCTTCATCAATCACATGAAGAGGTACAAGGAACCATTCCCTTGGCCGCACCGGATGACCGAAACGGTCATGGATTGTAAGGTCGAGCTGGGCTGGTGCAAAGAGGCGATGGAAGAGGTTCTCCAGCTTACCACGGTTAATTCCTGCCAGTTTGTACGTGGCAACAACTTCTACAGCCGCCAACAGGTAAGTAGCATCAAGAGAAGCCTTGGCAATACGAGACTCAACGTGCCCACCAGTGACGCCAATTTTGTGAATCAACTCACGGTGTTCGGATATGAACGGATGAGTGGACATGCTACGCAGCACATAGATGGTGCCGCTTTCGATGTCATCTGTTTCAAAAGTTTCACTAAACAACGGCCCGGCTGATGGATCGGTGATGAAACGAGCCGCTGCATCGCGATGAAGTGCCCGCTGGAGTGAACGCTGCAACACGTTGCTCTCGGTACCATTGTCATAGATGACACGTAGGCGACTATCACGCCGCTCATACTGCGTAGTGAACTCTTCTCCCACCTCGGCAACATAGGCAATCTGACCACCGACTATAAAGAACGTGCCCCGCTGGATCTCGTCCATTGCCTTAGTATGGAAGGAGCGAGTCTGGCGCATGCCGGACTTCACCTCTCTTTTCACCTTTTCGAACAGTGGCTTGAACTGATTGAAATCCTCACAGGCTGTGCGATTGGATATCTCCTCCGCCACGCGCTTCTCCGCGCTCGTACGGACATGGCGGAGTTCGGTGATCCCAGAGGACCCAACAAGTCCTTCGAGTTCGGCGAGCAGCTCATCATCGTCCATCGTCTCTACTGGCTCTGCCTGGACAACCTCGGCCCCGGTCAACAGGCCCTGATGATCAAGCGGCAAGAGAAGAGCTCGGGATTCTTCCAGCGCACGCAGACGTTCGAGGCGAACAGCATACAGTCGCTCGAAGACGTCCTTATCTTCGCCGTGCCGTGGAGCGTGGCCGTACTGTTCGACAAATTTTTGAATTTCCTCGAATCCTGCAATAATGCGCTCCTCACGCGGTGAGCGCCCGCCCTTCTTTTCCGGCTGAGCAAATTCGTCCAGTTCCGCGCGCAATTCGTCCAGATCAATCATAGTGCCTCTCATCCTTAAAGCGAACAAAGGCGGCTGCACCCTCGGCCATCCGTTTCTCCCAGGCATCCGTTGAACTGATTGAGGGCAACCGTCCCCGCTCCTTTTTGAACTTTACAGCACGTACCGCTAGATCTTTGGCTTCCTCCGGCGTGAGACTCGTGCGTTTGGCAGCAATCACCGCCGCAACCTGCTTCAGACTCTCCTCGCTCATCGCTTTGGCAAGGATTGCATAAGCTTCGCTGAACGGATTGATGCGGTCAATGAGGTCAATATCTAGCTCGCGGACATCCATGGCGAACTTGCACACACCGTCGATCAGGGCTGTATTGACAGCCGGCTCGCCGTTGCCCGTGCTCCCGTTGCCAAGACCGATTTGCTTGGCCTGTTGCACCAGATTGAGAGCGGCAACGGCGTGTTGGCGCACCGCCTCATGGTCTTCCTCGTCGAGCTCCGGATATTTATCCTTGATAATCTTGCCCATGCGCACCTGGGTCAGCTCCTCGGGCACCAATTCTTCGTCAAATAAGCCACGTTCGATGGCGGTTTTGTCCTGAATGAAGCTGGCGATCACCTCGTTCAGGTCTTCTTGACAAATACGGGCCGCTTCCTCGCTTTTTGGCACAGCAAGGCCCTTGATCTCGATCTGAAACTGCCCCGTCTCTTCGTTTACGCCGATATTGCATTTGTTTGGATCATAACCGCCATCACCATAGTCGAACCCTTGCACGGGACCATTCTCAGGATTCTTCGGCCTGAACTCGAAGCGTGGCGCTAAAACCTGCTCCATCAGCAGGCTCGCTGCGATGGCCTTCAGCGTGTCGTTCACCGCTTCGGTAACTGCCTGCTCGGAAGCGTCGGGCTCGGCGATCAGGTTGGTGAATCGGGCGCAGGTTTTGCCCGGCGCATCGCGGGTCGCGCGGCCGATGATTTGCACGATTTCCGTGAGGCTCGACCGGTAGCCGACCGTCAGCGCATGCTCGCACCAAATCCAGTCGAAACCTTCCTTTGCCATACCTAAAGCGATGATGATGTCAACATGGTCACGGTTGTTCTTCTGGTCCGGGTCTTTTAGTGCGGCGGAAACCTTGTCGCGCTTGGCTGGGTCATCGTCTACCAAGTCGGCGATCCGCAGGACCTGACCACCAGACGTCTTGACCAACTGAAATCCGGTCATGGGATCAACCCCCTGCCATTCGCCCAACTCTTCGATAATGTGTTCGACCTCTCTTATTTTGTCTTTGGAGCTTTCGCGTGAATTGACATTGGGGATATGGACGATGGTCTTCTCAGCCGGGTCAAGAACCTTGAGAATATCGTCGGCATAGGAGCCGGAGTAGAAGTAATAGCCGATATCGAGCTGTTTCAGATACTCATAACCATTGAGCTGCTCGTAATACGTGTAGGTGACGGTATCAAACCTCGACTCATCATGCGGAGCCAGCACCGCCTCGGCATCACCCCGAAAGTATGAGCCGGTCATGGCAATGATATGTACCCGGTCACGAGCGATGAACTGCCCGAGATGCAGGCCGAGCTTGTTATCAGGGTTGCTTGAGACGTGGTGAAACTCGTCCACGGCAATCAGCCGGTCATCAAAGGCTTCCCCCCCGAACTGGTCGACGGCGAAACGAAAGGTGGCGTGGGTGCAGACCAGGACCTTGTCCTCGCTTTCGAGGAACGCCCTCACTGACTTGACCTTCCCGCCATTGTCCGTGCCAGGGGCGTTGCACAGGTTCCATTTCGGCTCCACGCGCCAGTCGGCCCAGAAGCCGAAGCTTCTCAGCGGCTCGTCGTTGAAGCTCGCACCGATGGTTTTCTCCGGCACGACGATGATCGCTTGCTTCAGCCCCTGATTGCGAAGCTTGTCTAGGGCAATAAACATCAATGCCCGACTCTTGCCAGAGGCAGGCGGTGACTTGATAAGAAGGTACTGCTCGCCGCGACGTTCGTAGGCGCGCTCCTGCATTGGTCGCATGCCAAGCTCGTTCGACCTGGTCGAGCTGCCATTGGCGGCATAGTTGACGGAAACAGAAGGTATGGATTGTGTCTGTGTCATTCAAGTTTCCTTTCAAGGCCGGAAAATCCTGATCATCATGGCAATTGTCCAAAGGCATGATGGGTGAACTCAAAACCCGCTCAAGGCTTTCCTAGGCATAGCTTATAACCCGCTTATAACCCGCTTATAACCGCTTATAACCGCTCATTCTCGTCCAGCGCATAAAACGAGCCGCGTAATTTACCATGCTGTATCAACTTGCCTTCCTTTTTGAGCCGATTAAGCAACCTTGCTGCCTGATCACGATTCAAATGGCACAAGTCGATCACCTCGCTGCGCCGGATTTTCCCATGATGCCGCACATGGCTCAGCACCATCTGTTCGTGCTGCAAACGGCTGAAGCCGGCCTGCCTTGTATACGCGACTTGTTGGCCTTTGGCTTGGTACACCTCTGCAGACAAGGTATAGCTGCGGTTGCGCGTGTTGCCATGTGGCTGCACCAGCCCCGCCTCGACCAACCGCTCCAGTGTGCGTCGCGCATGCGCTGAATCCCGGTGAATATGGCGGGCAAGTTCATCCGTGCCGAGACGTTTCTGCTCGCGCAGGACAGCCAGCGCAATCAGGCTGTCTATGGGCAACGAAGCCCCGTTTTGCCGATTTTCCTGTTCGACCACCAGTTGCAGAAAAACCTCGTCCGCGTCAACGGTTGCTAGTTGCAAAACAACGTTGTTGTTATCGGTGCAACTGTAGTCCGGTTCAGGGCGACCAAACTTCAACATTCCACGGTAAATCTTGTCCACGCCGCGCCCGGAGCGCTCGACGATGCCGATACGCTTCATTGCATCGGCCAGGGCCGGATTGCGTGGTCGCGGCTCGGTGGTCAGCAGGTTGTGCAGCGTGACACCTTCTACCAGCCCGCCCGGATTGCTGACGGTCAGCCCCAAGTCATCGAGTCGCACATGCACGGCGCCGAGTCGGTGATAGTCGCGATGCACCAGGGCGTTAGCAACAGCTTCACGAAAAGCTCCCATATCCACCTTGGGAACAGGCACCCGGAACAAACCGATCTGCACTTCTTTTTCAGGATTGTAGGGGCGGAAATTGGTTTCCAGCCACTCCAGGGCCTTGAGCAAGGGAAAACGCCGGAATTCGTTGAACGACACAGTTTCCCGCGCCAGCACCTGAAATGCCAGCTCATGTGTGGGCACTCGTTCGCGCAGTGCGTTTTCTCGGCCAATCACCAGCAGACCGGTCAAAGTGGGAACACGCTCGCCGGTTGGCGTACGTGTGCTGAAACCTAGTGCGCCATCCAGCGCTTCGTCATCCAGTTCAAGCAGTATACGATCACCACCGTATTGGCTTATAGTTTGGCGCAAACGCTCACGCTCCAGCGGATCAAAATCAGCCAGAGTTGCGCCGGCAACGGCTTGCGCGGAGACATCCGCCAGACCAAAACGGCCGGCCCGGCTGCTGCGGTCATGGGGCAGCATTGGTACGCATTCGGGCGTGCCGTCCTGCTTCAGACGGCGGCGCAGATACACACCGGCTGTTGTCGCCACTTCAGTGCGGGACTGGGGTACCACGATTTGCGCCACGCGGATGTTTAAGAACTCGAACTCATTGACCGCAACCGCCAAAGAGGGCGATGTTTTGGCCGCCACCATTCCCGGCAAGCCAGCCAGATTCTGATGAGCTGCGTGCAGGCCGGTGGGCGTGCCGTCATCTTCCACTCCCAGCCAGAGTTCCCCGCCGTCGGTGTTGGCCAGACCTACCAGAGCCTCAACCAGCTCATTGTCAGACAGGCGCGTGCGGTCGCTCTTGAACTCTACGGTCAGGGTTTCTGCCGGTGGTAATTGGAGTGCTGGGGAAGTACGCGCCGTGCTCATGGTTCTTTCCTCCCTCTCGTGGGCCTGGGGGAAATGTTTGCCGCATACGACGTCATCTTCGTGTACAATTCGAACAGCTTTTCCAGCCGTTCGGTGTCGTTGCGGAAACGGCGGCCGATATAGATGCGCTCCAATGTTTCATCGTTGCGTTCGTGCGCTTCGCGCAGGTCGGCGGGCATGTTTTCGGGGTCGTAGAGATCGGCGATGGTTGCCGGAAAATGCGCCTCGCGTGCCAGCAGAATGTCCTCTGCGCAGCGGGTCAGGTCGGCTTTGTTCTTCTCTGTGAGAGGAGGAACGGGGAACGTGTTCCAGCCGAGAGTGTTGGAATATGAAAAGTCGGTTCGCATCCGTACACAGACTGTACCGATCCAAACCCAGTGAAGGCGCGATGCTATCAAAGCCATGTTCCAGAGTGGGGCGTCGTAGAGGGCGAAGTTTCGATCACCAATCACTGCATGATTGCTTAAAAATCCCACTGGCAAATAGGGCCGATTTTCAGAGCTAACCCTTGGCGTCACGATGACATTTTCGCAAGCCAACCTGGGAGTCTTAAATTGATGTGATCGGCTCGCTAAACTTCGTGCATACGCGTCCTTGCTATTCAGTCGTGCCGCACGAACTTTTTCAATTTGGTCACGTATTGGTGCAACTTTGAGCGCCTCCGGTAGATCCTCATTCTCGACCCAAATGCAATATCTTGTCTCACCATTAATGAACTCTTTCGACCCGAAAAACTGCTTGATGAATCGATCACGAGTATTAGAGGCCAAATCCATAGCTTCAAGTTCCAGTGAAGAGAGAGTAAGGTGTCCCCCATCATCTGCTTTATTTCCGAAATCCATTGTGTACACTTCAGTGAGCGGCTTCATTGCCTTTTCGACAATTACATTGGGGCTCGCGATAAGGTACGCATTTATGTTCTCTACTTCCTTGACGACAACATTTCCATCATCAGCTTCGGAAAACAATCTTCGTTTACTGCTCGGAGATTTCGAGATTCCAACAATAACTACTGTTACGCCAGCATTGTAACTTGCAAGATTTGCCCATTTGAAAGAGGTATGAGCAAAATCAATTTGGTGTCCGGTTTCAAAAATCAAAGGCCATAGGAACGGAACTTGTTGACCTTGGCAGATTGAGTTTGTTGCAACAAATGCGGCATCTGCGTCCGTGTGTAAACTATAATCTGCCGCCTTCATCAACCAACCTGTGACGTAATCTAGTGACGCCCAAGTTTTTGTCCGATTCTTGAAAATTGCTTCAAGGTCAGACTTTTGATCCTTTGATTGCCATGTTGAGCCTACATAAGGCGGGTTCCCACAGATGTATGTCTCCCCACCCTCATTCTTAAAATCAATCTCAGCCTGATCCAGTGGTGTGCTGAAGAGATCATCGCCCAACAATTTCACACCTGTCCCAGCAGGCGGGCAAATACTCAGCCAGTCGAGCCGCAGGGCATTACCGCAGGTAATCCAATTATCCGCAGAGAGCGGCAAAAACTCATCCAGGGCCAGCTTTTTCCCTCGATACAGCAGGTCACATTGGTACTCCGCGATGATGAGCGCCAAGCGTGCTATTTCGGCAGCGAAATCGCGCAGTTCGATGCCGCGAAAGTTGGTCAATGGGATGTCGCTCTTGCGCCCAAGTTCACCGCGCCGCTTATTGATGATGTTTTCAATTTCCCGCATCTGCTTGTAAGCGATGACCAGGAAGTTGCCTGAGCCGCACGCCGGATCAAAGACTCTAATCCTTGATATACGCTTGCGCAGGTTGAGCAGCATTCGCGGGTTATCGACAGCCTCCTCAAGCCGCGCCCGCAGTTCGTCGAGAAACAGTGGATTGAGCACCTTCAGGATATTCGGCACACTGGTGTAGTGCATGCCGAGTGCACCACGTTCTTCGTCGTCCGCGACCGCCTGGATCATCGAGCCGAAGATGTCCGGGTTGATTTTGGTCCAGTCCAGACTGCCGATATGATGCAAGTATGACCGCGCAATCTTGCTGAATCGCGGCACATCCAGACCGCCTGAAAAGAGTCCGCCGTTGACATAAGGAAAAGCATGCGCCCAGCGAGGGATATTAACATCCGCACGACCGTCGTATTTGGTGTTCATGGTGCGGAAGATTTCGCTGACCACCTCGTGCGTGTTCGAAGAGTCCCGCGCGCTCATCCGTTCAATAGTATCGGTGAACAGCCCGCAACCATTGAATATGTCTGTATCTTCGGCGAAGAAGCAGAAAATCAGCCGTGCCATGAAATGGTTCATGTCATGGCGACGCTCCGCAGTTCCCCATTCGGGATTGTCCTTAAGCAGTTCGATATAGAGCCGGTTCAGGCGGCTGGTTGCCCGGATGTCAAAAGAACTATCTCGTATCTGTTTGACGGTAGTGATACCTGCCAGGGGCAGGAAAAAACCAAAGTGGTCGGGGAAGTCCTGATAAACGCAAGCAACCGTCTCACCTGACTCCAAGTCTTCGGCCTCGAAGTCAACCCCGTCGGTAGCAAGGATGAAGCGCGCCTTCGCCCTGGTTGTTGCCGGGCTTGCTTTCAGTGCCCCAAGAGTCTTAGGCACTTCGCCAGGCTGCGCGACTGCGATGTGGATATTGTTCGTCTGGAGAATCCCACCCAGGTCAGACTTGTTAGACGCCCCTGAGCGTAGGCGTTTGATGGTCGTCTCCTTATTTCCAAACGTAAGGAGAAAGGAAAACGGGAACTCCTCCCCATCAAAAGGTTGAAGCACCAATTCGGATACAGCTGCCTCAATTTCTACTGCATTCATGAAGTATTTTACCTATGTAAAGTTATCGAATTCATATTTTATAACATAGACCCATCTACATTGGGAAGTAGTGTTCAGACCCATGAAATTTACTAGTGTCCGTTGCAGATATTTTGATACCTGACAATACCTGATTCTTTTCGCATTAGGGCACCTTAGCTGGTTCGATTTTTCTTCTATTGGGACACCCATGGGACATCTGGGGCAACGAAGAACATTTTTTACAACAAACAGCAATTAATCCAATTCCCGTAACTGGCTGAAGTTGTGTAGTTATACATTGTCAATTGTTGCTCAAAATTGGAATTCAATTGACTACGAATCCGTAGGTCGGGAGTTCGAATCTCTCCAAGCGCGCCATAAAAAAAAGGGGGTTACGGTTTTTCCGTGACCCCCTTTTTTTGTCATATTTTCTATCACGGTCCATTCACGGTCCTACACAAAACTTTTAACAACTCACTCCTATACCCCCAATGGATACTCGTCAAAAAACCTCCTGACTGCCGACTTAATTGGTTGCAATATTCAATAGTTATGATATTAAATTAATAAATTTATTCATTTGAGTTGAGAGAACTTATGCCGCGGCTGCCAGTTGACCGGAATAATGAAGAGTTGCAGGATTACTATCAAGCTGGAGTCAAGGCGGCCTACCTGATTTGCCATCACGTAGACGATCCGGGTTTCGTCTACCCTGACGACCCTCTCAATCACGAGTTTGCCTCAGGAGCCCTGAATGAGTTCTCCCGGATCCAGAAGGAGCAAATGCGCGGCTTGATGGGAAAGATTGTCCGCGGCGCGCAGCTGGGTGCCCAGCAGCTGATGATTGAAAAGTGGCACGGCATCATCGAGGTACTGCAAAACGCTGACGACCTAGGGGCGACGACGCTCCGGCTATTGGTGGAGGAGACCCAGACCGGCTGGCGGCTCTGCTTCTGCCATAATGGTGCACCGGTCAGGATCCAAAACGTAATGGCCATGACGTACGCCTTTTTTACCACCAAGGAACAGGACGCCGAGGCCACCGGCCGCTTTGGCGTTGGCTTAAAAACCCTTGGGCGCATCGGCGACCGAATCGAAGTCCATTCCGGTCCCTATTCTTTCGCTATCGAAAATCAACTCACGACCCAAGTCGCCCGCGCTGCCAGTATCCCCGGCTTCTACGACGCCACGACCGGAGAAACGCTTCTTACCCTGGCTTGCCATACCGACTTCGACCCGAAAAAACTGGAGGAGTGGCTGGGTGGCTTTGAAGACCAGTTACTGATCTACCTGCGCGCAGTCAGTTCTTTCCGGATTGAGACCCCCACCACCCTGCGCACACTGGAACTAACGCCTGCCGAAACTACTCAACTGCCTGGCGGCATCACCTGCCAACTGATAATAGACAACAACGCCCGTCCAATCGACCGCTTTAGCAGGTCAGTAATGGTGCCGATCGGACTGACGCGAAGCGGCAAGAGCGCCGCAACCACCGCCCGGGTCGGCATCGCAGTCGGCGGTGACGCCCAAAAAACGCTCTACGCTACCCTGCCGACCCGTATCTCCACCAACCTGGCATTTTCCATAAACGGCGACTTCGACCCAGGAACCTCCCGGGAGAACCTGCAGGACACCCCTTGGAACGAGTGGCTGCTACAGGAGGTCGGCGAACTGCTAGCCGACGTAGCCCTTTACCTACTAGAGCACGATCCGCCCTCGGCATGGACTATAATACCCCTGCCCTACGAGACCAAGTCTAATGACGCCTGGCTGGCGACCCAGTTGGAAACCCTGCAGCAGGCGGTATTCGGCCGAATTTGCGCCGAGGGGCGGGTCCAAGTCGGCGAGAGACTTGTCGCTCTGGCGGAGTTGTGCTTTGAGGCGCCGGCTGTCGACGGCTTGCTCCTGCCGGGTGACGCCGAGCGGATAACCGGCCAGACACTGCTACCGCCGGAGGCCCGTGACAGCGTCGACTTCCGCGCTGTGCTCGAAGCCTGCGGTGCTATCGAAATCGATCTAGCTTCCGCATTTAACCTGATGGACGAGCCAGAGACCTTCGTCCGGCCTCCGGACTGGCGCTTAGCGCTTGTGGCGCAGGCTCTGGCAGCCAACGAGACAGAGCTGCTCACAAAGCACGCCTGCTTCGTGACTACCTCCGGGGTGACCCGACTCCTACCACGGAGAAGCGCCTCCGAATGGATCGCTCTGGCGGAGGCCAGCCTGCCACTAGCGCGCCTGCAACTGGTCCGCCAGCTGCACCCGGACTACGCCGATCTGTCGGAGTTCGCGGTGATCCGCGAAACCCTATTGGAGGAGTTCAACTTGGTGGAACAGGTCTCGGGCGAACAATTGCTGGAAGCCTTAGCCCACCGACCGGAGCCCGTGTTTCTTAATGACCGCGAACTCTATGAGCTGAAAAGGTTGTTCGAACAGCACGGAAGTGAGCGGCTCGGCCAACTGCTGGGCGGTGTAATCGAGCTGAGCGCGCAGATGTTTAAGGCCGGCGGCAAGCGAGTCCCGGTCCGGGCCCTGGCAAATCGTTGTTATTTACCGGCCTCGATCGCCAAGGACCGCGCTGGCAGCTGGGCCAAAGCCAGCGAGGGAGTACCAGGGATCTACTGGGCCCATCCCTCACATGCTGTCAGCCTGCGCGGCAGCAAGCGTGTCGCCGGCCGGGAACATGCCGATCTGGGCTCGCGAAAGTTCCTCCAGGCTTTAGGGTGCGAAATTGCGCCGCGCCTTGTAGCGTTGCCGCCCCGGTCGCGCGCCCAGGTTACCAGCCAACATCAAGCCACCCTGTTGCAGGTGGCAGCCACCTGCGTCACCAGCGACTACGCCGCGCCCGACCTAGAACTGGTCCTGGCCCGGATGGTTAAAACGAAAATTAAGGAACGTCAACAACTGGCAGTGGCGCTCTACAC
Source organism: Deltaproteobacteria bacterium (assembly GCA_009668975.1). Classification (GTDB taxonomy): domain Bacteria; phylum Desulfobacterota; class Desulfuromonadia; order Geobacterales; family Geobacteraceae; genus RPRC01. The sequence continues at coordinate 11,380 of SBEG01000007.1, forward strand.
CGCACTGGCTTATTCCTGGAATCGGCTCTACGAGGGACGCGAGGAAGCCCGTGCCGCTTGGCCTGTGAAAAATAAATATGAGTCTTTGCCAGTCACCGCTGACTGGCTCTGCCGACTTAAAGAGGAGCCATGGCTGGTAACCATGCGCCGCCATGGCGCCTGCCCGCCAGGACTGGCAGTCGCAAGCCAGGTCAATCGCGCTATTTACGGGGCCAGCCTCGACAGGTTAGTCGCCGGCATCAGCGAGGCCGAATCCCACGCCCCTTTGTGCCAGTCTCTGGGGATGCTGGTAGCCCCACGGGCAGCCAACCTACTGACACTATTGGCCGACCTAAAGCGGGCCGACCCGGCCGAATGGCCGAGCCGAGCGCCGCTGTTGACCCGAGCCCTGGCCGAGCGCTGCGCAGTCGGTCGGGGTGGTCGAGTCGACGACATGAACCATTCTGAACTTGAGCAGCGTCTGCACCAAGGGGAGCTACTCTACATCCCGAAGCAGGATCGCTGGGTCTCGCCGCGCGGTGTCTTTACCGGGCGCGACATCTTCCACGGCCGGCGCCCATTCGTGCCAACCAGCGCCAAGCTAGACCCGCTCTGGCGGGTCATTGGGCTACGGGCCCCAAACCTGACCGACGCACTAGCGGTGCTGGACGAGGTGGCCCAGGGTGCTGCCTACGGCCGCGATGAGGAGCGTATCGTGCTTGAATCGCTTCAGCTGGTAGCCCGCAGCTGCGACACAGCAGACGACGAGCAACGCCGCATACTCGCGCGCCTGCCGCTTTGGGCTGGTGGTCGTTATTACCGCAGTAGGCCACTGTACGCCACTGCTTCGACCCAGTTAGCCGAAAGGCTGTCAGGCATCCAAGCCAGCGGTATACACATCTGGCAACCACCATTCGACATCGCGGCCAAGCGCGAACTGCTACGCGCTCTCCGGGTAACATTACTGGAGGACGGCTGCTTAACAGTCGGCTACCAAGCCTGCCGACCATTGGACGAACCAGTTCACGACCGTTACAATCGGGCTTTAGATCACATGTACAACTACCTGGCCCGCGAAGCAGATCGAATCTGCTTAGCCGCCGACTGGGAAATTTTACGGCAGTCTCGCATCCAGGTCGCCAACGGGCTACGAGTCGACGTGGCAGTGGCATCGAGTCTGGGGGGCAGGAACTGAAGAGCGTGGCCGTGGACGCCTTCCATTGTCGAGAGCACGGGCAGCTGTGCCAGTACTACGTCTGCGCCTCAGACTTGGGTAGTGCCAGTGGAGCCCAAGCAGTAGCCTCAGCCTTCCCGGCGGAGCACCGCATGACCGCTCGCGGCCTGTGGTTCATGGCCTGGGCAGAAGCTGAGGAACGTGAAGCGGCCTCGGCCATCGACCTGGCTGAAGAAGAGACGACACCAGAAGGCGATGGCATCCTAAACGAGTTAGCCGCAGCCTCACTCGGTAAGAAGCGTAAGGCGAATTCAGGTCCCGGCACCAGAATACATGGCACGCCGGGCGCTGGCGGGGCCGCCCCAAATCCTCAGCCGTCACCGCGGACGACGGTTCGACTGCAGGATCTGAGCTGGCTGGAGACAACCCGAGTTGTTACTGAGAACCCCTCCGGCGTCGCGGGTGGAGAGCAGCAGCCTACACACAAACCGCTAAACGAGCCCGAGGTCGGCGGCCAAAGAGGCAGTGGCGGCAACGGCAAGGGACGTCCTGGTCCGGGAGGCGTCAGACAACCGCATGAACCACAGGGGGCGATCCGGCTCTATTCCCAGCAGGACATTGAGGAGGCCGGCTACGCCGTTCTGGCGCACGTCCTTAACGGGGATGGCAGCACCAACCCATGGGTAGCCGACCTTCGCACCCGGCGGGGCTTCGGTGCCGATGCCTGCGTGACAGTGGACGACCTCAAAAAGTTTGTCGAGATGAAAGCCTTTGCCGGGGGCCTGCCATCGGCAGTGCCCCTTACCCGCGCCGAGTTTGAGCGCGCCTAGGTAGCGCGGAGCGACTTCTATCTTGCCACGGTCACTGGGCTAGCCGAGGGTGGAACGATCGAGCTGCGATTGTACCAGGACCCCTACCAAGGACTACCATGGACCGTGACCGGAACGGTCAGCTTCGGCGGCCTGAATAGAGGAACTTGTCTCACCTGTTCGGTCATGAGCAGTGACAGCTAGCCAGCTACCTGTAAACCTACAGGATATTCATTTATACAAAGAACCAAACCCTGCCGATGAATCTTCAAAGAATTGGTGTTTTTCTCTGGAGTCTCACAAAAAACCAATATTCACCCTAAACGCCAGGCTTGTTTTGTAAACTAGGTACGTGTGTCAGCACTAGCTTCGGTGCAAAAAATGTAGCCCTTCCGCATCAAGCGGAAGGGCTGTCTTCGTCTGTTTCGGTCCAACTATGGGGTCCCGATCTTTTCGGTCCCCACTTTCGGTCCATCGGATAAGTGCAGAATTGCGGGTTCACTTGCCTTTGAGCTTGCTGCTCCTACGGTTTTCGCCACAACCTCGCTGGCACTACGAAGCGTGTTCTGCTGCAGATGAGCGTACGCACGCTGAGTGACCGCCACGCTGGAGTGGCCGAGCAGGTCCTTGATTTGGTAGAGGTCAACCCCCGCGTTGATGCCCAGCGACGCGAACGACCGACGAAGATCGTGCGGCCGGAGATCTGAAATATTGGCCCGTGCCATCGCCCTCGCCAAAGCCTTCCTAACGTCAACCAGGTGGCCGTCGCCACGGTAAGCCGGGAACACCCACGGACAGCCGGGAGCCGCATCTTGATGGATTTTCTGCAGAATATTCAATGCAGAACTGTTCAGCACCACGGTTCTGCCACTGCCCGACTTCGTGTGCAAGAGTCGAATGGTCGCCCGACTAAGGTCAACCTCTGTCCATCGCAAACTGAATAACTCCATTCGTCGCAGCCCGGTGAGCAACAGCATGACTATTGCGTTGGCGGCTGTTTTCCCGGCCTCGACGTTCAGGGCTACCAAGAAACGGCCCAGTTCGTCCCCGGACAGGTAGCGCTCTCGTGGATCGGCTTCCTTGAACTTCTTGACGCTCTTCACTGGATTTTTCTCCAGGAGATCACACTTGATCGCCAGCGAAAACATCCCAGACAGCAGAGCAAGGTAACGGTTTGCCGTTCCTGCGGCAGCGCGGTTGCCAATTGCGGTATGCAGTTGCATGACGTCTCGTGTCGTGATTTCGTTGATTGGGATGCTCCCTATCATCGCGCCGATGTCCCGGCGGATCTTCGACTCGTCGTCCTTCCACGACTTCTTGTGCAGCTTGGCGTACGGCAGGTACGTTTCAGCGGCAAACTCAGCCAGCGTGGGAACCTTCCGCCGTTTGTTCCTCTCGTCGGCCGGGTCCAGGTCACGAGCGAGCATGCTCTTATTCTCGTGGACCATCTGTCGAGCATCGGTCACGCTTACGCTCGGGTACTCTCCCAGTTTGAGAACCTTCTTCCGCCGCCGGAAGCGGTAGCGATGCCAGAAATACTTCCGCCCGGACTTGCTCACCGCCAGCTTCAGCCCCACCACCTCCGTGTCGCTGTACTCCGCCATCGCCGATGCCGAGTCGTGGTCATGTGGCGGTAGAGCGTCGATCTGCCGCTGACTGAAGCGGAACTGCCTTGTTGTTGCTGTTTCGTGCTGCATCCTCTGTCTCCTCCTTCACCGGGACGGAAAAAGATCGGAGGTTTTCCCCGCCCGTAGGGCCTTTTTTCCGGTCACCGGTCATATAATCATGTGGTCAAATTGTTTTCTCCCATGTCTAGCAAGGGCTTCTCACTGTTGAGCTGAAAACCACGGGTCATAGACGGTACGCAATGGTCGTTTCACCTCAAATAGTGGAGCGAAATTGGCCTTGGGGGCGACGGAGCAGGTTTGCCTAACCTGCTGGTTTGTATCCTTACTGTGCACATTGCCGCCCCCTGCCCCGTTGATTGTCACCATATGGGCAATCAGTAAGGTAACTTCGCCCTTGAGGGCACTATGACACCGACCAAACAGGTGAGATGGTCGTTTGCTTCTTAACAACAAGCGCTCTCAGAAAATCAAGGGGGAGAGAATCTGCTCAAGGGCGTGCCTAGCGAGTGGTGATGAAATCTAGATTTACTGGTTTCGCACTATCTCCCACTGGTCGAGGGCAAGGTCGAACAGCTCACGCTCGTCCAGATAGTGGCCTAACATTGCGCGCAACTCGTCGCGGGCTAGAAACAGGTCTTCAGCGGTCAGATGCAGGCACTCTTCCTGTAACCTCAGGGCAATTGCCGCCAAGAGGTCACGCATCGTGACTACGTAAACGACTTCTGACGGATCGGGAAGCCTTCCGCATAGCGTGGTAACGAATTCGTCATGTACCATGTAATTCCTCCAAGAAAGGTTCAGCCGAGACGTTTGACTCTCATGCCGTAGTAGATGACAAAGTTGTCACCAGTTGATAAGGGTTCCTTTTTTCAGTTCTTCGATGGTTTTCTCGTAATCGACATCTCTCCAACCCATCTCGATAAGCCCACCTCCGTCCCACTCAGACTTGCCGTCGGAATCGCAAGGGATAACAACAAGCATGTGGGAGTAAAAGCAAACTATCACGTGGACATGGAACGAATCGGGGTAATACTCCTTAAACTTCCTGAGGTCATCACCGACAAGCGGAAGAATTTTGTGAGTCTTGTACTTCTTGCGCTTACGGATTTTGTTTACGTGATTGACCATGTGCGGGCCTCCTGTTCGATGAAAGTTCCAGTTGTTGGTTATAAACGCCTCTTCTTCGCGCGTTGCCGCAGGTCGTCGGTAATCTGCTCGCGAATGGAAAAGAGAACGCTGGACACTGCCGCAAAGTCATCGGTGAAACCGAACGGCATCGGGTCGGGAAGCAGGTCAAAAGGAAAGATGACATACCCCAGTACTCCGACGATCAGCAGCTTGATCCATGGCGGAGTGCCTGGGTCACGGATAAGCAGGAGCAGGATGATCGCCGCTTCACGCAGTGAGTCAGTCAGCTTTCCCAGTTTTCGGCGCATGGCTGGATCGGAGTAGTGGCGGCGAAAGTTGGCGAATCTGTCACCGGACATTGCCACCTCCCAACTCATCGAGGAGCAGTGCGCGGAAGGTCGGATCGAGCCACTCCTCGTCAGGTACGATGAAGGTCAGGCCGTACTGGTTGTTGGCAAGCCAACAGGTGAGATAACAGCCGGTTTCCGTGTCGAACATCACACCTTCCAGGCGGGCTTCAGCCCATGGTCGTCCCATCAACTCCAATGCATCGGCATCGGTGGTTTGCTCGTTAAGAAGGACGACGAAGCCGCAGTCGTCGGGGTCGTAATCGTCTCCGTAGGCGTCGAGAAGGTTGCGTAAGGCGCGGATGACGGCCCGGCGGTGCTTTGGTGTGAGATGGGCTTGGTCAACTTCGGTGATAGAGCGGAAAGTCAGCATGGTTCCTCCTTTGGTGAGTTGTTGTTTCCAAAGAAAGAATGTCTGCTTGTTCTCCCAAGATGAAACGGTCAGTCTCTGCCCCAGCGACTTTAACACCGGGGTCAGCCGGGGTTTGGGGTGCGGCCACTGTTGGCAAGGGAGGGGGGATTCCCTGTCGCGGTTCCCCGTTGCCCCGGTGGGGTGCACAGTGCCGGGAGAGTGAGAATTGTTTCATGGAAGCATTGACAGCTACTCTAAGAAAGAGTAAAGTTCACCGAGCAGTTGCCACCAACGGGAGTTTTCGCTCGGAGTCGAGGATGGATAAGGAGCAGCGGAAGAAAACGATCCAGCATAAGCTCGTGGACCTGGGTGAGACTGTCAACTCCTGGGCGAACAAGAACGGTCTGCACCAAAAGATCGTGTCAGACCTGATCGACGGCAAGCTCAAAGGAATACGCGGGGTTGCCCTAGAAACGCGGCGCAAGATGGAAGCGACTTTCGGAGAGATTTTCTCGTGAGCACCGAGAAGCTTGCAAGACATATCCTGTCATGAGGACATGATAAGGTGACATGATGGAAGATTTGTCAAAATACAAAGGCAAGGAACAAGGCTATTTCAAACACTGTCTCCTTGAGGCGTACCTGGAACGCCTGTTCATGATCGTCGGCAAGTTCCACAACACCATATGCTACGTAGATTGCTTTGCTGGTCCCTGGCAGTCAAACAGTGACGATCTAGAAGACACATCCATAGCTGTTTCTCTCAATATTATTCGCAAGTGTCGCGATGGGCTAAAGCTCATGGACAGGGATGTGCACTTCAGAGCTCTATTTGTCGAAGAGAAGAAGAAGTCTTTCCGAGTACTTGATAGTTACCTAAACGGTCGAAGGGATGACGGCATCGAGACGCAAGCGAAGCATGGAGAATTTCATAAACTGATTCCTGAGATTCTCGATTGGTGCAAGACTGACAGTTTCGTTTTTTTCTTCGTCGATCCGACAGGGTGGAAGGATGCTATCGAACTGTCAACCCTTGCGCCACTTCTCGAACGTCCAAATTCGGAACTGCTCATCAACTTCATGTACGATTTTCTCTCCCGGACAGCACCCCAGGAGGTCTTTCGGGATGACATGGAGCGAATATTCGGCATTGTTCCGGATACCGAACTGATGGAACCGGCAGAACGCGAAGCACACCTGCTGTCGCTTTATCGAAACAATCTCAAGCGAGTGACTCCTGCAGGCCGAGAGAAGCCACGAACAGCCTATGTCAAGGTTCTGAAACCAACCGAAGACCGTACTCTCTACCACTTGGTCTACCTCACTGGCCACCCCAAGGGGATCGTCGTATTCATGGAAGCATCCGACAAACTGGACCTCGTTCAGAAGAAGGCTCGGGCCTTGGCGAAGCAGGACAAACGAGTGGCGAAGACAAAACAATTTGAACTTTTCTCGGCTGACGAGCATCTTAAAGACGAACGATCCGAGACTAACCTGGACGAAGTCAAAGCTTACTGGCTGAGTCACCTGACAACTAAGCCAAAGTGTTTCGGGGGCAGAGAGTTCGCCGACATGCTTGAGGAGACGGATTGGCTACCAAGTGAATTCCAGAAGGCCTTTGCGGAGCTGGTGAAAGAAGGTAAGGTGCAGAATCTGGATGCAAAGCGTGCAAGGCCGGTCAAAGCTGTCAACTTCGATAAGAATGAAGCGCTAGTGAGGTTGCAACAATGAGTACCCAGACACGTATAGAGTGGACCGAGCAAACCTGGAACCCCGCTGTGGGGTGCAGCAAGGTGTCACCCGGCTGCGCCAACTGCTACGCCGAAGCCATGGCCAAACGTCTAAAGGCTATGGGGGTCAATGGATACGAAAACGGCTTTGCTCTGACCCTGCTACCGCATCGGCTAGAGGAACCTCTCAAGCGAAAAAAGCCGACGATCTACTTCGTCAACTCCATGAGCGACCTGTTCCACCAAGAGATTCCCGACGACTACATCCGACAGGTGTTTGACGTGATTCGTCGTACTCCTCAGCACACCTTCCAGGTGCTTACCAAGCGGGCGGAGAGAATGGCCTACTTCTTTCGGGACCACGAAGCGCCGTGCAATGCTTGGCTTGGGGTGACGGTCGAGAACCAGCAGCATGGCATTCCCCGGCTCGACTGGCTCCGGCAGATACCGGCACACATCCGGTTTGCTTCCGTGGAACCACTGCTGGAAGACTTGGGCACGCTGAACCTAAACGGCATCCACTGGGTCATCGTCGGCGGCGAATCCGGACCCAAGGCCCGGCCCATGCAGCAAGAGTGGGTGCTGAATATCAAGCGCCAGTGCGAAGAGCAGCACTCCGCGTTTTTCTTCAAGCAGTGGGGAGGCTGGGGAGCCGATGGCACCAAGCGGGCCAAGAAGCAGAACGGGCGACTCCTGCAGGGAAGGACATGGGATGCTACGCCGCATATGCAACAACAGCAAGCAAGACAGCACTTTTGAGGACTACTATCTCGCATGAGCCATCATGAGTCCGAACCGAACATTCTGAAACAGCGTGTTCGTGATCTTTACCGATTCCTGCGCGAAGCGAATCAACTTCGTTTCCGTCCGGTCCGTAGGCTTGCCGACCAGCCGCGGTCTATCGATCTCTTTTCTCTTCCAAAGCATCCGTGCATCCAAATAAATCGCCCAATGCCGACTGTAGACGGTTCGGAAGTGCCCGATAAACTCGTAAGCGTCCGGCGTCCTAACATAACCCGTTGCATGCAACCGCCACCCGAGGTGCTCGAGTGGCTTGTCGCCGGGTGGGACAACCCATCGAAGGCTGCCGAAATCGTCCCGAGCATGAATATCGTAGACGCGGACGGTGAACCCATCACCCTAAGATTTGAGGACGACGGTCATCGTGTTGCGCTGTATCGCGAGTGGTTGAAGCTCAGGGACGCATGGGCTGCCCCGGAAGTCCTCGCGCGATCGGCTATGGCGACGTTCGAGGCGATCTACGAGTTCCACGCCGCTCTCGAGAAGGAAGCCGAGACGCTGGAACTGCTGATCGCAGACGGCCATCTTTCGTGGAAGGCCACGTCGAACCAGGACGGGGTGGTTGACATCAATCACCCCATCCTCCTGAAGCGTGTAGAGCTACGCTTCGATCCGAACAAGCCGGAGTTCACCGTTCACGAAACCGACCGGGAGCCCGAGCTGTACGGCGGGCTGTTCGTTGACCTCGTCGGCATCTCCGCTGGCGCAATCAAGTCTCGCGGGAACGAGCTTGCCGCATCGGGATACCACCCACTTGGATGGGAGGATGTTGATGCGTTCCTGAAGGCTTTCATCCAAACTGTTTCCCCACTCAAAGGAGAATATGTCGAGCAGCCTGCACCGCTGTCTGATACACCGCGTCTCTGGCGCTCGCCTGTCCTACTCATGCGAAAACGCGTCAGTGGCATAGCACACGCGATAGATGCGATAATCGAGGATATTGAACAGCAAGAGGTATTCCCGCCGGCTCTCGGATTAATTACCGGCACCGGTGACGGCGAGTGGACAGGCGGTGGATTTGGCGGCCCAGAGTCCGCTGCATCACCTAGTTGTAGCAGCCACGATATCATTGACGATATCCTCCTTGCGCGCGAGGCAAATGAGGAGCAGCTTCAGATCATAAGGCGGCTTACCAGGTCAGGGTCGGTCATAGTGCAGGGTCCACCTGGTACCGGGAAGACACACACCATCGGGAACATCATCGGGCACCTACTTGCAAACGGCAAATCGGTGCTCGTCACGAGCCACACGACGAAGGCGTTGCGCGTCCTGCGCGATAAGGTGCCGAAGGAACTACAGCCTCTATGCGTCTCCGTCCTTGGCAGCGATGCCGATGCGAGGAAGCAGCTCGAATCGGCGATAGCGTCGATAACTGAGCGGCTGACACAGGGCGATGCCTTGGGGCTCCTGAAGCGTGCCGAAGGGATGCTAGCGGAGCGGGTGAAGCTGATTGCGAAGACCCGCCAACTCGGCGCGCACCGCCGCAAGGCTCTCGAGAACGAATACCGGCCGCTCATTGTCCACGAGCGTGAGTTCGCCCCGTCCGACGCGGCTCGGCATGTCGCACAGTATCGTCCTACCTGCAGCTGGATTCCGTCGCCGGTCAGACTAGGTATACCAATGCCACTCTCTGGCGAAGAGCTGATTAGGCTCTATGCCCTGACGAAGATGTTTTCCATTGAAGACGAACAGGATGCGAACCTCCCGATCCCGAACCTCTCGGCGCTCCCCTCAGAACGCCAGTTCGAGGTGATGGTCGATGAATACCAGTCGCTAACGACTACCGACCTGACTTTCGGGCAGGAGAAGTGGACCGGAACCGGTAACGGGAGCGAAGCTATCGCAGAACTCGCTACGGAGCTTGCAATGGAGTTCTCGAATGAGTACCGGCAGCAGCAATGGCGTCCGTACGCCATCGTAGCCGGCATCCACGGCGGCACCGTCCGCGACGTTTGGGAACGAGTCATCGTCAAGATAGAGGAAGCCTGCGAGGCCGCAGCGTGTCATGCGATGGTGCTGCACCATCGGCCGACGTTGTCCCAGAATATCCCATTGGCCCGCCAGAAACAGATCGCGAATTCCATCATCACTCACCTTGAGGGCGGTGGTGGGCTTGGGATGCTCCACCTTGTGTTCAAGTCTGAGTGGAAAGGCTTCATCAAAGCATCTTCTGTAGCATCAGGGACGCCTAACCACAAAGACCATTTCGACGCGCTCTACAAGCTCGCCCACCTTGAGGAGGTGAGGCTTGAGCTAGGTGCCATTTGGGACGGTGTGATAGGCCAGACAGCCGGAATTTCGTTCGGGAGCCTCGGTTATTCGCCGGAGCAGGCATGTCGAGCGCTCATCCCGGAGATACGGCGCTGCCTGGATTGGCACAAGAACTCCTGGCTGCCCCTTGTTGCGAGACTGAAGGCTGAGGGCTTCAAATATGACGACATCGCTGCGGTCCAGCCACGTGAGGCGTCGTCGGTCGCTGAGTACCTGCTGATTGAGCGGCTCGCTGTCGAAATCATCCCGCAACTGCTCGAGAAGGAAGGAGCCCGCAGGCGCCTGGTGGAGTGCGAGAGGGCTTTCAAGGCAATCGAAGAATTATCGATAAAGGCGGAACGAGAGAATCCAGACAGAGGCTGTATCGGTCGCATCCTGGTGGCCGTACGATACCGGAACAAAGAGGGGTATGCCGCAGCTCTCGCTTATTCGCGGCACATCATGTCGATCAAACCGCTCGTTGATGAACGCGGGAAGCTGCTCGAGAAGCTGCGGCCAGTTGCGCCGGGGTGGGCCGAGCAGGTAGCGGCCCGCATTGTTCCCCACGATGAGGTGACGATGCCGGGCGATCATTCGGCCGCGTGGGTTTGGCGGCAACTTCACGACGAGCTTGCGGATCGGGACAAGCTCGACGTGCAGGAACTTCAGGTGCAGATTGATAAGACGCGCTTGACACTACGCGAACTGACGACAGCGCTTATCGATTCACTCGCGTGGGGCAAGCAGATGCTTCGTCTGCAGAACAACAACGCAGTCAGACAAGCACTTGTTGGGTGGCTCGACACGGCCAAACGGCTTATTTCGACGCGTAGAGTCGACCGTCGCCAGCAGTTGCTCATCGAGTCTCGCAAATTGATGAAGCTCTGCGCGAAGGCAGTCCCCGTATGGGTCATGCCAATATCAGTCATGGCTGAGTCTTTCGACCCGAAAACGACCCGCTTCGACGTCGTCATTATCGATGAAGCGTCGCAAGCCGACCTGAACGCGCTCATTCCGCTCTACATGGCAAAGCAGATTGTCATCGTCGGCGACCACGAGCAAGTAACCCCGCTCGGTGTCGGCAAAGACCAAGGGATGCTTGAGAATCTACGGAAGCAGATACTTCAGGAGATCCCGAACGGCCATCTCTACGACAACATGTCGTCGATTTACGACATAGGTCGCCAGTCGTTCGGCGATGCGATCAGGCTCGCCGAGCACTTCCGCTGCGTGCCAGAAATCATTGCATTCAGCAATCAGCTGTCGTACGAGGGTAGTATACGCCCACTACGCGAGACAAACTCGTCGCACTTGAAGCCGGCATGCGTCACATACCGCGTCGATGGTGTAAGGGAGGGCAAGGTCAACCCAGTAGAGGCTAATGCCATCGTCGGCTTCATCGAAGCGATGATAAAGCATCCAGCCTATGCCGGCAAGACGATAGGTGTGATTTCGATGCTCGGAGACGAGCAGGCGATCCAGATTGAGTCGATGATCCTTAAGCGTATCCCAAGCATCGAGATTGAGACTCGTCGGATACAAGCGGGGAGCTCAGCGCAGTTTCAGGGCGACGAGCGTGACGTCATGCTGCTGTCTTTCATCGATAGCCAGGGTGACGAGAAGGACGGTTTCCTGCGGGCACAAGGCGAGGGTGCCTTCGAGCTTATGAAAAAACGCTTCAACGTTGCAACTAGCCGCGCTCGAGACCAGCTGTGGGCGTTCTACTCGTTTGACCCCGAGCGGCATCTTCGTCCTGGAGATATGCGGCTTAAGCTCCTTGAGCACATGAAGAACCCGTGGGCCGCCGTAGAGGCATACAGCAATGAGGAGAAAAAGGCTGACAGTGATTTCGAACGACAGGTCATGAAACGCTTGATTGACGCCGGGTACCGAGTCAAGGCACAGTGGCAGGTCGGCTATTACCGCATTGACCTAGTAGTCGAAGGAGATGGGAAGCGGCTCGCCATAGAATGCGACGGTGACAGGTATCATCCGCTCGAGAAACTAGAAGATGACCTCGCCCGTCAGACCGTGCTTGAGCGCCTAGGCTGGCAGTTCGTCCGTATCCGTGGCAGCGCGTTCTACCGCTCCCCGTATGATGCGATGAAACCAGTTTTTGAACGCCTTGAGGAACTTGGAATTCCGCCAGTGGGACAGGACGCGGAGGAACGTCGTGACGACCGCACGCTCATCTACGAGCTCGAGGAGATTGTCTATGAAAATTCACTATCAGATGAAGACCCGATAGACATCAACGCTGAGCCGCATCAGTCAGAATCTAAATCATCGGAGGGGCCACAAGAATCCGACCAGAAGGTGCATTCAGAGTTGAGTCTTGTAGACATATTGCGTGCTATTGGAGGTAGAGTCCATATTGATGATCTTCTAAGGCGATGGAGTTTAGTCCGCGGTTACAAGAGAATCGGCAAGAATATCCGTGAGGCATTTGATACTGAACTGAGGGTGCAAGAGCTCAAGCGTACCATCGTCGTCTCTGATAACATTGTAAGACTACTATAGCTCGACGCGTTTCAACAGCATGCAGTGCTGGATGTGGTGGCTTAGAAACAGAAGGCAATTTAAGAGGCTGAATCTTACAAGTAAAAGGCCATCAAGAAGGAGCGGTGTCCAGTGGTCGAACAAGACCTAGGAACTGAAGAAGGCCTAACCGACCAACGCTAGGGCAGAAGAAGACAAACGGACACCTGCACAGTTGCTGGACTTCATCGAGGCCAAGGGGCTTGAGATTGCCGAGGCGCTGGTGGGGCTTCGGGAAAGCAGAACGTAAGCACAGAGCGACGGTCAGGAAATCGTCTTTCCCGTCGTTCCGTGCCTGGTGTACGGTGGGGTGCGGGGTTTTCCCAATGTCGACAACAGATTGCCCGCTCCCGCTACTTTCCCGCTTGCCCTGATGGGGTTTAGGGCTGGGTTACGCCGGCTCATACCCGGTTGTTCATCACATAAGAGGATCGGGGGCAGGAGCACTGGCATCTCCTACCCCCGATCTTACTCAGGCGATGACACTGTCATGCCAATTCGTTTTACGATTGAGCCTGCCTTAGCTGACTCCAGTGCTTTCGCACAGCGGTTGTCCAGCCATCCTCAAACTTTCGCAGATTATGACCAGGTACCCGCGTAATTTTATACTTGCCGATTTTGATGTTCGGATCGTTGCCCTGGTAACATTGTGACTCTGCGACCAAGTTACGGAAAAACCCTCGCACCTCCGGATCTGAAGCGCACTCGGACGGAGGAGTGACTTTCAGATCCCCAATGTACGATTGGCCGGTGCTTTCCCACTGGATGCACCTTCTAATATGCTGCTCAATCAGTTCGTTGGTTGTCATGCGCTCAGCAGCGTTGCGTAAGGAAGTCGCTCTTGCTGTTTTTGCCCACTGCTTCCCTTCATACTCTCCTGCTTCCCACGGAGTACTCGGAATCCAGATTTTCCCATTCAGATTGTAGAATGGAACCATCACCGGTTATGTTGAGCTCAACATAACCGGTGATACTCCACCTGACCGAATATGATCTCTGGTTGGACCGGTCGGTGAACAACCCGCAAAAGCTTCAGCGACTTTACCAGCCATACCCGGCAGAGCTGTTACAGGAATGGGAAGTCTCCACAGTAGTCAACAACGCGTGTCACGAAACCCCGGAAACCATAGCCCCTATCCAAGCTCAGTCATGATGGATTATTCTTACTATACTATTCTTTAGAGGTGAGAACGTCTATCCCCGTTGATTTCCTGCTTGAGGAGGATACTTGGTTTGAAGGTGAGAATCTTGCGGGCAGTAATGGTGAGAGATTCGCCGGTCTGAGGATTACGCCCGGTCCGGTCGTGCTTCTGGTGGACAACGAACTTGCCGAAGCCGGAGACTTTAATTTCCTCCCCGGAGGCCAAGGTTTCCTTAATGATGTCCAGAACGGACTCCACGATCTCCACGGCTGCCTTTTTCGGGAAGCCGCTGGTAACTCGGACGGTTTCTATCAGATCTGCTTTGGTCATGGCAGGTTTTTATCACAATTGAAGGGGTGAATGCAAGGGATCCCGAGAAAGGCCTGATACAAACAATGGGCCTTTCTCGGATTTTTATAGGACCCTATTTCTTTTTGGCGATCTTCTTTTTCTGCGGCTGCACCGCTTCCTGAAGAGTTTTCCCCACCTTAAACTTCACAGCCTTCTTCGCGGGAATCTTTATTTCAGCGCCAGTCTGCGGGTTCCGTCCAATTCTGGCGGCTTTTTCGCTCACCGTAAAGGTCCCAAACCCGACAAAAGATATTTTGTCTCCATCTTTCAGGGCCTCGACAATGCTGTCCAAAAAAATTGTCGCCACTTTTTCTGCCTGTACTTTTGTGAGTTCAGCTCCTTCAGCAATTTTCCCAACTATTTCCGCCTTTGTCATATGCCCTCCTCTTTAATGTAGCCGGTGCCAATTCGACCATCGGCAACGGTCTTTTTGTGTCAACGCCAATAAGAATCAGTGTTTGAAACAAGGTATAGCAGAAATTACACAGTTTTGGTTTTTGCCACAGCAAATATATTTTACGGTATACGCCGGCATCCACCGACATCGTTTCAGCAACCACTTCGTATTTTCCAGGCTGTTCTCCCACCCAGGCAATCTATCAGCTACGGCTGAAAACCTCTTGCGGGGGAGATCGCATTTGTACTCAGCAAATTTGTTGCTATTCGTTCTGCCCTGATCTCGCCAACATTTTTTTCACCGCGAGTCATCGCTTTTATCGCGTATTCTCTTTATCCGGCAGTACCCTGGCGATGCGAGCGGCCAGCTTTGTCAGTCGTTTTGTTGATCTGCGGTTCTTTACCGCCATCGCCAAGGCCTTAGGTTGACCGATAATCGTTACCAGCTTCTTGCCCCGAGTTACAGCCGTGTAGATCAGGTTCCGCTCCAGCAGCGTGTAGTGTTGCATCGCCAGGGGGATTACCACAGCCGGGTACTCCGATCCCTGACTTTTGTGAATGCTGGTAGCATACGCCAAGGAAATCTCGTCCAGTTCTCCAAGCTCATATTCGACCGATCTACCATCGTAATCGACGAGGAGCGTCCCTTCTTCCTGGTCTATTTCCAGGATTTGGCCGATATCCCCGTTAAAGACTTCTTTGTCGTAATTGTTGACCGTCTGAATAACCTTGTCACCGGGGGCAAAGGTAGTGCCGAAACGGGTCACCTTTGGCTCCCCCTTTTCGTTGAGCTTCAGCTGGAGTTCAGCGTTCAGCGACCGCGCTCCCAGACCACCCCGGTTCATGGGGGTCAGAACCTGGACATCCTTTACCGGGTGAAACCCGAACCGTTTCGGAATACGTTCCGTTACCACCTGCAGCAGTTTTTCGTGAATCTCTTCCGGTGTGTCGGCCGGGATAAAGTAAAAATCGCTGAGCTCGGCACTTTCCGGTTTGAGCGGCATCTCTCCCTTGTTAATCCGGTGGGCATTGACAATGATGCGGGACGTCGCGGCCTGGCGGAAGATCTCGGTCAGCCGGACCGTAGGCACAGCTCCGGAATCGATGATATCGAATAGCACCGAACCGGGTCCGACCGACGGCAGCTGGTCAACATCGCCGACGATCATCAGGGCGGCCGTGTCAGGCACCGCCGACAGGAGCCGGTTCATCAGAGCCACATCGACCATCGAGGATTCGTCGATCACCAGCAGATCGGTTTCCAGCGGGTTATCCCGACCCCGCTTGAACCCGAAGGAACTGGGATCGAATTCCAGCAGCCGATGGATGGTTTTCGCCTCGAGGCCGGTGGACTCGGAAAGACGCTTTGCCGCCCGACCGGTGGGAGCACAGAGCGTCACCCTCATCTGTTTGGCTCGAATGATCAGCAGAATGCTGTTGACCAGAGTGGTTTTGCCGACACCGGGACCGCCGGTGATCACCACACTCTTACTGGTTAGCGACAGACGCACCGCTTCCTGTTGCGACGGTGACAAGGTTAGTCCCGTCTTTTCCTTCACCCAGGGAATCGACTTGCCGGCGTCGATGGTCCCCCATGGTGGACGTCCACTCAGAATCCGGTTGATACTCGCTGCCACACCCACCTCGGCCCGCTGTAGCGGGGTCAGAAAGAGACACGGTCGCCCGTCGATATCCTCCTGGACCAGGTTCTCCTCTGCTATCTCTTCCAGAATTGCCTGCTCCAGGATGACAACCGGTATCTCCAGTAGCTTAACCGCTTCCTCCACCAGCACGTCCCGCGGGGCGGCACAATGGCCGTCACTTGACATCTCCTGCAACACATGCCGCACCCCTGCTTGAGCTCTGATCAGGGAATCTGGGGCGATACCAAGCCGACCGGCAATGACGTCCGCGGTCTTGAAGCCGATACCGTGGATATCCAAGGCAAGGCGGTAGGGATTCTCCGTGACTTTAACGATGGCCTCGTCGCCGTAGGTCTTGTAGATGCGGACCGCCCGGGCCGTCCCGACGCCGTGCGATTGCAGGAAAACCATAATCTCCCGAATGGCTTTCTGTTCTGACCAGGCGGAAGCGATCCTCCCTACCCGCTTCGGTCCGATGCCGGGCAGCTTCAACATGCGGTCAGGTTCATTTTCTATGATGGTGAAAACATCCTCTTTGAAAGCCTTGACCAGCACCTTGGCGAAGTGGGGACCGATCCCCTTGACCATGCCGGAGCCGAGATACTTCTCGATTCCTTCCAGGGTGGTCGGCGGGACGACTTTGAGCTGGTTCGCTTTGAACTGGAGGCCATGAGTCCTGTCATTGTGCCAGACGCCAAGGCACTCGATATATTCACCAGGTGTGATGGAGGCGGCAGAGCCAATCACCGTGACTTGATCGCGCTGTCCCTTGACCTTGGTGCGTAGCACGCAGAATCCGGACTCCTCGCTATGGAACGTGACCCGCTCCACGGATCCGGCAAGACGCTCGACTGGGACGTCACCTGTGGCTGGCCGGTCTTTCATGACTCCTTATCGACCTTCCCCACCGGAGCCATGTAGATGCCAAATTCGTCAGAACCATCCACCGCCAGCAGAGCATCGACCAGCGTCTGGTTGTAGGCCGCTATGGCACAGGTGCCAGCTCCAATCGCTTCACATGCCAGGTACAGATTCTGGCAGACATGGCCTGCATCCAGGGCAAGTACCTTATAAGAGGCTTCCGCATAGTGCCATTCCGTGCGTTCCGGAACGGCAGCCCAGATGAAGGTCACAGCTGATTGTCCGGAAAAGTCTTGACCGTGTGTTGCGGCGGTGAGGCGTTGCGGAAGATTTTCTATGTCGCGTACGTGCACGATGGCGTGATCAAGCGGGAGGTACCGGTAGATACCGCTCTCCAGGCCTTCCACCCGCAGAACGGCAAGATAGGTTTCAAAGGAGTGGCGGCATCCAGCGGAAGGAACCGTTCGCAGGACAGCCGCCTCGTGGAGGACGGTACGGACTCCCTGGGTTGCCCAGAGAAGAATGGCCAACTCGTCCAGAGAAAGCGGCTCTGTCGTAAACCGACGATGGCTCTGGCGATCGGCAATGGCTTTTTGCAGGTTGCACGACGGGATTGACCAGGTTTCCCGGTTCGGTAACTGAATTATCCGGCTACCTGGTGGTGCTGGTTTCTGGACGGGTGTCGGCCGAACTCCGCGGGATTGCGGAGTGGCTCGAAAATTCACCTCTTCCCTGATCCGGTCAGTCAGAAAATATCTGCCGCTTTCCGTGGTAATGGATGGTTTCTTTATCGCTCGTTTCTCTTCCATAGTGAAAAAACCTCCTGACCCGTTGTGCCGGAATTACTCAGGGAAAACCCTGTTTTTCTCCGCCAAGGCGTAGCCAAGGGCAATAATGATCTTTCGCTTGGTTTCCAGGCGGCATACTGCGCCGCGTTCGATACGAACAATTGTTGCTGGGGATACTCCCGCCAGACGAGCCAACTCCATCTTGCTCATCAGGCGTTCTTCCCTGATTTTTCGGATGTTATTGCTGTTTTTCATTTCAGTTCACACCATATGGAGACTGCGATTTCGTTTTCTACAGGACCTACTTAGGCGGAACCTGGCCACTTGACATGCCTGCCCGTAATCGCTTCTCCTGCATGCGCATCCAAAGGATGATGTCGTGTAGTCAGCTAACTTTTTGGTTAATATATTGACCCATGCTCCATACTACTGCAAATCCAATGCAAAGCAAAAGGCTTAGCTACTCGAGGACTGAATGAACCGTTCAGCTCGTCAAACAAAACCCCAGGAGCGTCGCTTCAATGTACGTGACTATGATTTTTATCCCCGTGGGCGCGTGGTCTTGAACTTACCGTAACAAACTTTTTCCGTATATATGTAGATCCATGCCTAACAATGGATGACATAAACCGCCTAATTAAACTTTTTGAGATCGAAGGTCAGCAGGTGGAAACTGCAGGCGATGAACATTACCGCTGTGCCAACTGTAACAGAGAATACGTGAATTTTTATCAAAAGAAAAACCGCCCTTGAACAGAACATGCACCTTAGCCTGGAATAAATCAGGAATGAGATTTTCCGTGGCCGGATTTTTCCCAAAAACACATCTGTTCCAGGTGCCGCGAACGGTGTCAGGGTTGCCAGGCTTAGGCCTGTAAGCCACTTTCCGGCGCTAGACAAGGGGTCAGATGCCAAAAAAGCTCTTAGACCAAATTTGGGTGAGATTGGGTATTGAGTTTGATTTTTTGGTTCGATTTTTTTAATAACCAGAAGCTAGGACAATACGCAGGAATTTAATGCTCACTGTTTTTCCAAAATCGATTATCCCTATGAGACACTCCACCTCATTTTTCTCTCTATAACTCGACTAAATAGACTATAGATACTTAGCACCTGTGGATTAGCAGCGCATTCTTCAATGTTTCTAGGTAGTTGTATCGGCAGCAGCTCCTCCGTGAACAAATTGGCGTGCCGGGCACTGGTTGTTGCGGTGCCAAGAAGCGGCACATGGAAAGCCGACAGTTGTTGCCTTCAACAACTTGATCTGCCGAATTTTCCAGCATTTTACACAGCACAAAATGCCAAATTGACGGCACATACTGGCGAATACACAATTTGAAATGCCGATAAGTATGTCATGGAATAGCTAATAATCAGTCGGGAAAATCCGTTTTTGGGTCGCGAGGAAAAAAATTTTGAAAGGCAACATCATATCCCTACCATGGGATAATGTCAGCTTTGTGAATTTCGCATAAACAGATAGGAATGTTTGTGATTTAGCAGAAACAAGAGCAAGGGTATCCTATACCCGCTCGCGAGGAGGGATGAATTATGGCATATTGAAGCGAAGGTGATTTTTTACGGCGGAGGCCTGATTGATGAGCGTGTGTTTGATTTGCTGAGTCCGAAACTTCTGAACTTCTTTCTTAAGGCTTGTTTAACAGACTTGGGTTTTTTTGGTAGGGAGTAAATTAATTTGCCGTCGATAATTTCAGCGTGGACTAGGACCCCGGCCCGGGTGAGTTGCTTGACAACGTAGGGCATGAGCCGTAAGAACACTGACTTTTTCGATGAGGATCCGACAATATTCTTCTGCAAAAATTCGGCGGTCAGACCGTTTTCCAATGCAAGATCGTGAGACGAAAAAAAAGCATACAACAACTTTGTTGTGTTTCCCCTGAGATCCTTCATGTCTTTCGAGCAAAGTAGGGTGTAATCTCCAACGAGAAAATGGTTTCTGATCGATTTAGGCAGATCAATGTAGTATTTTTTCTGGGCCTCGTCATATCCGTAATTAAGCAGAGGCCCTGAAATATCTTTCCCGCCAGCCGGCGACAGTTCGCACGATGCGAGGGTTTCGAGGGCTCGACTGAGGCTTGCGTAGTTGCTCCCCCCAGTTTTGCTGCCCATCATCTGCAATAGTTTGTACAGACGAAAATACACCCTCCCCCCGCTAGCCATCTCCGGCCAACATAGGGCAAGCACATGACCAAAAACCCTGGCGTGGAACACGGTGAGCAGTTCGCCGTAGTAGAAATGTTGATACCCATCCAGGCCCCGGTTCTCAGTCCAGCTTAGTTCACCATTTTCCTTTTTTTCAAATTTGTGCCTGTTTGGGGCGGTCGACTTGAACAGAGTTGACCTGACCGCGAAGTTAGGCAGCGGGAAGTGTCCCTTAGGCAACATAGGGAAATAGGGAACACTTTCACGTTTTACCCCATATTGTGTATGGGAGTTAGGCGGAGGGAACTTGCCAGTTGCTGGTTTCCTGATTTTGGATTGTTTGCCTGTAGTACTATGCATGCGTTACTTGCCGTCCCGGCAATTTTCCGCCCACGCCTTCACTTCATTAACGTTAAATCTTCTTAATTTACCGAATTTGTAGCTAGGTATTTGGCCGCTCTCTGCCATCTTATAGGCCGTTCCCGGCTTGATACACAACCAGCTTGCTAATGTTTTTATGTCGATGTACGCATCTTGCTCAGCCCGAGTTGACATTCGCTACCCTCCTGTCTATTGTTTGGTAGGTAACAGATACACCACAACACCAAACATGTCAAGTTATTGATTTTGTTGATATTTTTTATATATCACTTTATTCAGCACGAGTTTTGGAGTAATCTCAGCGAACCAGGAGATGAATGATTAATGGCTAAAAAAGATGGAATTTACAAGCGGGGGAAGACGTATTGGATCACATACACAGATGCATCCGGCAAACGTAGGTGGGAATCATCAAAATCGCAGTATTATGCAGCTGCCGACAAGCTTCTCGCAATCCGCAAAACCGAGACAGCGCAAGGTAAATTGCCTGAAATTCTAGCGAAACGCGAGAGGACGCCATTTTCAGAACTTGCGGAAAAATACATTGAGTTCTGTGCTCATCAGAAAAACTCTCGTGACAAATCAAATATAGTCAACAATTTTCTAGTTCCCTATTTTGGCAAAAAAGATGTCTCCTCCATAAAAATCTCCGAGTTTGAATCATTTTATTCAAAACAATTAGGATCGGTCTCCACAAGTACCGCAAACCGCCGGTTTGCAACTCTTAAAAATATGATCACAAAAGCGGCCGATTGGGGGTTTGCTTCAGACGAATCCCTTAAGGCTGTGCGAAAAATCAAACTTCACTCGGAAAAAGAAACGTGGCGCTTAAGGTACCTCTCGCACGAAGAAGCGACGGAACTACTCAATGTTTGCAGCGGAGACTTACGGGATATTGTAGTGATGGCGCTATCTACCGGAATGAGGAGAGGCGAGATTTTAGATCTGCAGTGGAATTACGTGAGACTGGATGTAGGTTTTATTTACGTCATTAAAAGCAAGGGCGCTGAATCTAGGCAGGTGCCAATCTCCCCAGACCTACTGGAAATGCTAACCAGACGCAGCACAGGCATCGAAGACCAAGCAGAGTATGTTTTCCCTAGTCCCGTTTCGGGAGGACGTCGGGAATCTGTGCCCGGCGGATCGAGTACTGGATTCAGCACCGCTTGTAAAATGGCAGGGATCGAAAATTTTAGATTTCACGACCTGCGACACACTTTTGCAAGTTGGTTAGTCATGGCTGGCGTGGATTTAACGACCGTGTCGCGGCTCATGGGCCACAAGTCCCTCGCCATGACTCTTCGTTATTCTCATCTAGCGCCAGGGCATTTGCATAGCGCCGTAAAAACAATACCAACATTTAATTCGCCAGTAGAAACACCTAAATACAGTTACATGATTGAGTGGTCAGAAGCAGATAACTCGTATCTAGCAAAGTCCCCGCAATTTCCTCAGTTGATTTCACAAGGCAATACGCCTGCCGAGGCACTCAAAAGCATTGAGCTGGCAGTTACAGCTGAGGCCTCAGCACAAAAACTCATTGAAAACCAACGTGACAATTAACGTGACATCGCCAAAAACAAAATGGCCTACAGAGACTGTAAGCCATTGATTTAATTGGCGCGCTCGGAGAGATTCGAACTCCCGACCAACGGATTCGAAGTCCGTTGCTCTATCCAGCTGAGCTACGAGCGCGTATGGGTGTGCGGTATGAAAATTTCGGCGGGAACGCCACTAGAAAAGACTTGCACACTTTATCCCAAGAGCGGAAAGGAAAGCAAGTTCATTTTGCCCGCCCTTGTGGGCGCAGGACAATCTGCTATCCTTAGTCCATGCTTTTGGAAATGCACTCCCATACTGCTGAACATTCCCACTGCAGCTCGATTCCTGCAGCAGAGCTGGTCCGTCAGTCTTTTGCCAAGGGTTTACAGGGAATCGTCTTCACCGATCACCACTATCTCTGGAGCGACGAGAAGCTTTTCAAGGTTCGCCGCTCAAGTGCGGTTCCGGATCATTTCCTGATTCTTTCCGGACAGGAAGTGGCAACGCCGGAAGCAGGCGATGTTATCGTCTACGGTGCCGACACGTCCTTCCCTCCCGGCACCTCTCTTGAAGTGATTCGCGCAAGCTCACCCGAGGCAGCGCTGGTCTGGGCGCATCCGTACCGCAAAGGAAGAGAGCCCGACGATGCGGCACTGCTGCTCCCTGTGCTGGACGCAGTGGAGATCTTCAGCTCGAACCACTCGGTACGTGAAAACAGCCGGGGACTCAGGGACTGGCACCGGCTGCGCTTCACCGCCATCGGCGGGACCGATACCCATGGCAACGGCTATGCCGGACTCTACCCGACCCATTTCGATCATCCGATCGACAGCATAAGCGGCCTTGCCACCGAAATCCGCAAAGGCCGCTGCCGGCCGTTTCTGAAGGAAATCCCCCGCTCGGGAGCCGGCAGCCTGGTGACTGAAGTAACCATCGGCGCCAAAGGCCTTGACGAAGTTCGGGAAAGAATCATCATCAGAAACATCTCCAGCCACCATAAATGGGATACGGCCGACCGGGCCTTTCACATTGCGAAACAACTCGCCCGGCAAGGTTTCGCCAGCGGCCCCTATCGGGTGCCGGTGCCGATCGACCAGGATCATGACTCCATGACCCTCATCG
This sequence comes from Deltaproteobacteria bacterium, assembly GCA_009668975.1. Classification (GTDB taxonomy): domain Bacteria; phylum Desulfobacterota; class Desulfuromonadia; order Geobacterales; family Geobacteraceae; genus RPRC01. Next base: position 34,505 of record SBEG01000007.1, read on the forward strand.
AGCAGGGCATCAGGGGAAAATCTCTTTTCGACAAAATTCTAACCGCTTCACGGGAAGATAGCCTGCGCTACGTCCGCATGGCTGCCCAGTGGCTGGCAAAACTCCATGCCTGCCGTCTCACTCTCACCCCGGCCGGTGAATTTCTGACGCGGGAACCGGAACGCCTGGGAAAATACCTCGAGCGCTTTACCGACATCAATCACCCCCATGCCCGAAGAGCGGAAGAAATTCTCACCACCATTGCAAGGGAAGAAGAGCGGCGTTACGCGGACAATTCCGAAGATCTTGTCCAGGGACACGGCGACTTCCACCCGAAAAACATCCTGATCGGCCAGGACGTTCAGGAAAACCGGGAAACTCTTTTCGTTGCCGCGATAGATTTCGAAAGCTCATTACGCCTCCCGGCCGCTTTTGACGTGGGTTGTTTCCTGGCCCAGTTCCGGAACCAGTTTTTTCACCGTGAAGATATCATCCGGGACTTCCCCGAAACGGTCTTTCTTTCTGCCTACCAGGAGGCCCTTGGAGACAGCGGAAATGATTTTCTCCGCCAGGTGGAGTTGTTCCGTGCCCGGGCAAACATGAGCATCGCGGCGTACCTCATCAAACTCGGTCTAGGCGACAGTAACGACCTCTGGAGAGTTCTTCTGGAAGCGGAGAAAGCCCTGACCGCCCGCTGAAACCGGATAAATTTCTCTTGCACCAGTGGCATGGCCCGGTTTTCCAGTTATACTTAAGAATCTGGAAAAAATTCAGGAACCAGGAAAAAACACTCAGGAGGAGCCAATACATGATAAGCAAAAAGATGGTCCAGGCACTGAACAAGCAGGTCAACAATGAAATCTATTCCGCATACCTTTACCTCTCCATGTCGTCTTACACCAACTACATCGGCCTGAAAGGGGCGGCAAACTGGTTCATGGTGCAATACCAGGAAGAAATGGTCCATGCCATGAAAATCTACGACTATGTCAACAGCCAGGGGAACCATGCCCAGCTCGCGGCGATTGCCGCGCCCCCGGCTGAATTCGGAACCCTGCTTTCCATGTTCGAGCAGACCCTGAAGCATGAGCAGTTCATCACCAATTGCATCAACGAACTCATGGATCTGGCCATCAAAGAGAAAGATCATGCCACCCAGATCTTCCTCCAGTGGTTCGTGACCGAGCAGATTGAGGAAGAGGGAAATGACAACGATATCATCGCCAAACTGAAGCTGATTGGCGACAGCCCGCAGGGCCTGATGATGATCGACAGGGACATGGCTGCCCGCGTCTTCACGCCCCCCGCAGCTACCGCGGCATAAGTCTTGGGTCCTTGCGGGAAAGGATTTTCACATGAAGGTACGACTCTGCGAAAAAAACAAGGGCAAAGCCAAAGTCGCCAAGCGACTTGAGGAAGAGATCTCGGAACTGGATCTCAAGATCAAGAAGTGCATCGACCTGTGCAACGACTGCTCAAAAACCAGGATTGCCCGGGTAGACGGAAAAAAAGTCGTTGCTGACGAGGTGGACGAATTGGTCAAGAAGATAACTAAGTCAACCAAAGAGTAATCTCCTGCTCCCGGCTCACTGAAGTTTGCGGCGCCCCCTCTGCGGGGGAAGACTTTACTTCCCCCGCGCCCCCCTGCCTGACGGAATACTGTCATCCATCCCCCCATGTCTGGTCTATCATTTTCGGGAAACATGGTGCACAATGGCAGGGCCGCAATTCCTCTCCAACAATCCCATTGCCAACGCCTGAATAATTGACAAATTTTATCGGGTATGCTATTCGGTAAAAAAAGAGATTCTTACCATGTTTGTGGTCAACAAAGGGGCTTCCATGTTTAAAAGGATGCGGGAGGACGTACACGTAGTTTTCGAAAGGGACCCGGCGGCACGAAGCATTCTTGAGGTGATCTGCTGCTATCCCGGCCTGCATGCCGTCTGGCTGCACCGAATTTCCCACTGGCTGTGGCTCCATAAGGCGTACTTCCTCGGCCGGTTTGTTTCCCACCTGGCCAGGTTTCTGACCGGGATCGAAATCCATCCGGGCGCGACAATCGGCAAAGGCGTTTTCATCGATCATGGCATGGGTGTCGTGATCGGCGAAACCGCGGAAATCGGCAACAACGTGACGCTCTACCATGGCGTAACCCTCGGCGGCGTAAGCCTTGAGCGTGTCAAACGCCACCCGACCATTGACGAAAACGTTGTCATCGGCTCGGGAGCAAAGGTGCTCGGCCCGTTTACCGTCGGCAAAGGCAGCAGGATCGGTTCCAATTCGGTGGTAATCAAAGAGGTCCCCCCCAATTCGACGGTGGTCGGCGTTCCGGGCAGAATGGTCATGGCTGCCGAAGCTCGCGCAGAAAAGACCGATCTGGAGCATGGCAAACTTCCCGATCCGGAAGCGAAGGCCATCGCCTGCCTTTTCGATCAGATCAGGGAACTTGAGCGGAAATACAGCGAGCTTGCCCAGGATCATGAGGCACTGAAACGGCGGCTGAATGGGTAGTACTGAGATGATGAAAAAAACGAACCAGCCGATGCGGATTGCCGTCGCCATGAGCGGCGGGGTTGATTCATCGGTTACCGCAGCCCTCCTGAAGGAGCAGGGGCACGACGTGATCGGCATTACCATGCGGGTCTGGGACCCTTCCACCAGTGGCGTTTCCGAAGAAGCTGCGGAAGCCAGCTGCTGCTCTCCGGACGATGTGCGCGATGCAGGCCGCATTGCCGATCAGCTTGACATCCCCTTTTACGTGGTCAATTTCGAAGATGAATTCCGCCGGCTCGTCATCAGCGATTTTATCGGTGAATATTATCAAGGTAGAACGCCAAATCCCTGTGTCCGCTGCAATGAGCTGGTCAAGTTCGGCCTGTTACTGGAAAAAGCCCGGGAATTGGGCGCCGATTTTCTGGCAACCGGCCACTATGCACAAGTGGAAAAGGGCGACGATGGCTTTTTCCATCTTTTGAAAGGCCTCGACCCGAAAAAAGACCAGTCCTATTTCCTCTTTGCCCTCTCCCAGGAGCAGCTGGCAAGAAGCCTGTTCCCCCTTGGCGGGATTACCAAGCAGGAGGTTCGCGCCCTGGCGGCACGTTTTGAGCTCCGCGTTGCTGAAAAGGGCGAAAGCCAGGAAATCTGTTTCATCCCCGATGACAACTATGTCCGATTTCTCGACGCGGAACAGGACGCCCAAAATCTTTCCGGCGCCATCGTCGATCAGCAGGGTAATATTCTCGGTCACCACCAGGGCACCTACCGCTACACGGTCGGGCAGCGCAGAGGCCTGGGCATCGCCTGGAAAGAACCGCTCTATGTCCTCGGTGTCGATGCGAAACGCCGCGAAGTTATTGTCGGCCCCCAGGACGCACTCTATAAAAACGGGCTGAGAGCTTCCCATATCAATTGGATGATGCCGACGCCGGCCGGAGAATTTTCCACCACCTGCCGGATCCGCTATCGTCACCAGGCGGTACCCTGTCGTGTCATTCCCGTGCCGGACAACCGGGTCGAGGTACTTTTTACGGAAAAGGAAAAATCGGTAACCCCGGGCCAGGCGGTTGTTTTCTATGATGAAAACCGGGTTCTCGGCGGGGGCTGGATCGATGAAGGACTATGAAGAAGATCTCTTTTGTAACCCTCGGCTGCAAAACCAACCAGTTTGAATCCGCCGCCATGACGGAAGCGGCCCGCAAGGAAGGCTACCTGGTCGTTTCTGCGGGGGAAGCTGCCGACATCTGCGTCATCAACACCTGCACGGTAACGGCCCGGACCGATGCCGAGTCGCGACGTCTGATCCGCAAGGCCCTGCGGGAAAACCCCGCCGCCCGCATCGTCGTCACCGGTTGCTATGCCCAGATCGCCGCCGAAGAAATCAGCGACCTGCCGGGCGTGGCACTGATCATCGGCAACACCGAAAAACGGGAACTGCTGCAGCTGTTGCGGAATCTTGGTGAAGAGCAGCAGATCAAAGTGACCGATATTTCCAACGTCCAGGGAAGCGGGCCACTCCTGCTCGAAACCTTCGCGGAGCACACCCGGGCCTTTCTCCAGGTGCAGAATGGCTGCGACTCCCGCTGCTCCTATTGCATCGTGCCCCATGTCCGGGGCCCCAGCAGAAGCGTGAGCTTGGACGATGCCCTGGAAGGCATCCGGACCTTTGCCCGGCAGGGTTTCCAGGAAGTGGTGCTGACCGGGATCCACCTCGGTGCTTTCGGCCTCGATCTCACTCCGCCGACCAGCCTGCTCGAACTCCTCTCCCGCGCCGAACAGGAAAAGATCGTGCCCCGCCTGAGGCTCGGCTCCCTTGAACCGACGGAAATTTCCACTGAGCTGATCGAACTCATCGCACGCGGGCAGACAATCTGTCCACACCTCCACATACCGCTCCAGAGCGGCGACGACGGAGTGCTCGCGGCAATGAACCGTCCCTATACCAGCGGCTTTTTTCGCGAACTGGTGGATCAGCTGACCACGGCGGCCCCCGATCTCTGCCTTGGCACCGACATCATTGCCGGTTTCCCCGGTGAAACAGATGAAGCATTTGCACGCGGTTACCGTATTCTGGAAGATCTCCCCCTCGCCTACTTCCATGTCTTTCCCTTTTCCCCGCGACAGGGGACACCGGCGGCAACCATGCCGGACCCGGTTCCGCCAGCGGTGATCAAGAAGCGGGCCGAAGCGCTCAGGGACCTGTCATTAAGAAAAAAGCGGGCCTATTTCGAGAAATTTCTCGGCAGGGAGCTGTTGGTGCTGATCCAGCAAAATCGCAAAGGGAGAAGTCTTCAGGGACTGTCCCGGAACTACCTGTCCGTAGCAATCCCGGGTCACACCGCTCCGGTCAACACCGAAGTGAAAGTGCGGATTACCGGGACCGACAAGGATCAGCTGATCGGCGTGGCCGTACTCTAGTACCATGTAACACCTAAAAACAACCCCCCTCAATCCCCCCTTGACAGGGGGGAAGCTTTTAAGTCTCCCCTGTCAAGGGGAGGTTTGGAGGGGTTGCATGTGAAAAAACATTTGTATCCCGTGCGATTAATTCCTTCGGAGGTTCGGATCAAGCAAGTAGCGAGGCTGAACATTTGACAGGGCACGCAGCATACTGCGCTTCACATGGGGATTGTCCTTTTCCAGGGAACTGAGGAGTTCTTTCATCTTCTTACGCTGCAGATCAGCAACGCCACAGGCAGGGCATTTGCAGCAGACGACCGGATAGCCGTTTCCTTTGGCAAAGGGAATAATATCCTTCTCCGGAACATAGACAAGCGGACGGATCACCGTAGTTTCGCCGTTATCGGCGAGCATCTTTGCCGCCATGGCCTTCAGCGACCCGACGAAAAACTGATTCAGCAGCAGAGTCTCGATGAAATCGTCCATGTGGTGCCCGAGGGCGAGTTTGTTGCATTTGAATTGCTTGGCCAGAACATAGAGCGCACCCCGTTTCAGTCGTGCACAAATGGAGCAATAGGAAGAACCGGGCCGCCTCTTTTCCTGAATGATTTGATAGTGTTCGGTTTTTTCCATATGATAGGCAAAGCCATGTCGGGCAAGATGCTCTTCGATGATGTCGGCTCGATAACCTGGATAGCCGGAATCGATATTGATGGCCAGAAGCTCGTAACGAATCGGCGCCCTCTTGCGCAGGGACTCCAGGATGTGCAGCAAGGCGTAAGAATCCTTTCCCCCGGAAACCGCCACAGCAATTCGATCCCCTTCCTCAATCAAATCGAAATCAGCAATGGCCCTGCCCACCCCATTTTTTATTTTCATATACAGTTTTTCTTCCAGCACTGCGTGTACCTCTCTTCTCCGTAGTTTCCACTTCCAAAAAAATTCACACTGAGGCGCCTCCAGGTGTTCTCCCTGCGCGTGGGCAGACCCTCTAAGGAACATCGCTACACCGTACCGGAAACCAAGAAAAAAAGTCAAGTATCGCGGCAGGGGCCGGGACATCTCTCATACCAATTCCAGATCAAGGATGATCTCAAGGCGGCGAGGATTGAGGTTGCGATGCGTACTGAAGAGTACGTTGAGCATCCGAAGACGAGCCAACGCAGAGAGGACCTTGATATGGGATTGGAATTACGCCAGGATCGTCACTTGCCGGGACTCCGCGGCTCTGCTATTGTGATGAAAACAGAAATTTGCCGACCAGCATACCAGCCCGTTTGAAAAGGCCAGTTCGGAAATGCCCCATACCCGTTATCAAATCATTGAGGTCGCGGTTCCCCTCCCGGTCGACCGAACCTTTCACTACAGCGTGCCGGAGTCCCTCAGGAGCTCGGTGCGCCTGGGGATCCGGGTACTGGTCCCCTTTGGCCGGCGAAAAGTGACCGGCTATGTGCTGGGTTCCACTGCCTCAGCTTCCGGGGAATTGAAAGATGTCATAGAGGTACTGGATGCCGAACCGCTCTTCACTAGCCAGGAGATTGCCTTCTATCGCTGGATTGCCTCCTATTACCTCTTCCCGCTGGGGGAAGTCATCAAAACCGCCCTGCCTTCGGGGATCAATATCGAAAGCCGCCGGAAAACGGTGACCGGCGCTGACGGCTCCTGCACCACCGAAGAACATCTCACAACGGGGAAAGGCATTCGCCGGGAGCGTTTTTACCAGGCAGCAGCGGGGGCTGCGGACAGCGCCGGAATCCGTGGAGCGGGTGCCCGGATTCTCCTGTATCTGCTGGAGAACGGCGGAACATCCCGTTCAATGCTCAACGAACAGTTCCCCAACCCCTCGGCACCCCTGAAGCGACTGGAAGAACTGGGCCTCGTTACCATCGAAGATCGTGAGGTCTATCGGGACCCGTTCCGTGAAGAAGCGGTCAGCAGCGAGACAGCCTTGTGCCTCAATGACCACCAGGCAACAGCCTTTTCCCGCATCGCCGAAACGGTTTCCGCGGGAGAGTTTTCCCCGTTTCTCCTCCATGGCGTCACGGGCAGCGGTAAAACCGAGGTCTACCTCCAGGCCATCGCCCATACGTTGAGCCAAGGCAAGCGAGCTTTGGTACTCACACCGGAAATCGCCCTCACGCCCCAGTTGGTGCGGCGGTTTCGCGGACGATTCAGCGAGGGAATTGCCGTTCTCCACAGCGGCCTGTCCCTTGGCGAACGCTACGACGAATGGCGCCGCATCCGGCGCGGAGAAGTCGCCATTGTCATCGGCGCACGTTCCGCGGTCTTCGCCCCCCTTGATGATCTCGGCATCATTGTCGTGGACGAGGAACATGAGGCTTCCTACAAGCAGTCCGAAGGCGTCAGCTACAATGCCCGGGACCTGGCCCTGGTGCGGGGCAAGCTGGAGAAGGCAACCGTGGTGCTCGGTTCGGCCACCCCTCTCATAACCACCTTTCACGCCGCACAGGAAGGCCGGGTTCAGTATCTCCCCCTGCCGGAACGGGTTCAGGGACGCTCACTGCCGGAAACCAGGATTCTCGACACACGACAGCTGAAAGGCGCGACTTTTTCGCCGGAACTGGTGACGGCCATTACCGATAATCTTGCAAAGGGCGGACAGACGCTGCTTTTTCTCAACCGGCGGGGTTTTGCCACCTTTCTCCAATGCAAGGACTGCGGCCATGTCTACCGCTGCCCCAACTGTTCGGTCACCCTCACCCACCACCGGGCGAAACAACGGCATTTCTGCCACTACTGCGATTATTCCCTGCTGGCACCCTCGGTCTGCCCGGAATGCAACGGCTCGGACATCGGCCTGTTCGGGCGCGGCACGGAACGTCTGGAAGATGAGGTAATGGAGCTGTTTCCCGATGCCCGGGTAGCCCGCATGGACAGCGACACCACCAGCCGGCGCGGCGGACATGCCCGCATTCTGAAGCAACTGGAAGATGGCAGTATTGACATTCTCATCGGCACCCAGATGATCGCCAAAGGCCACGATTATCCCGGAGTGACGCTGGTGGGCATTGTTTCGGCTGACGCGACCCTGAACATCCCCGATTTCCGGAGCGCTGAACGCACATTTCAACTGGTCAGCCAGGTCATGGGACGGGCAGGCCGGGGAGAGTCGCCGGGAAAAGTGATCATTCAAGGGATAGCACCCGACCATTATGCCCTGCTCCGCGCGGCAGCCCACGACTACCAGGGTTTTTACGAAGAAGAAATTGCCTTTCGGGAAGAGGCCGGCTACCCGCCATTCTCCTATCTGGCAATGGTCGTCATTTCCGGCACGGCGGAAAAGCCGGTTGAAAAAGGCGCTCAGGATGCTGCACGCAGTCTGCGGGAAGAACGGCAACGCCTGAAAATGCGGACGGAGATTCTTGGCCCGGCACCGGCACCGCTGGCAAAGGTACGTGGTAGATTCCGCTGGCAGATTCTGCTGAAGGCACACAATCGTTCCGAATTAAAACGACTGCTGCTGACCTTTCGGAAGGAATGGAATCCTCCGCGGATTTTGCGGACCACTATTGACATTGACCCGGTGGACACACTCTGAATGGTTTTTTACGGATGGATGACTGATTCAGAGCTCCGCATTAAAAAAGCATGTGCAATCCTTGACGAACCGCAAATTAACGAGAGAATTTGTTATGAAGACTTTTCTAGAAAAGGGGATGCAGATGAAAAAGGCCGAAACGAAAAAAGTTCAAAGTCCCTCGTCACCTAACACCCCTCGCTGGATGCGTTCGAATAAGGAGATGACCGAAGAGGAAGTTGAAAATTTCAAGAATATGGACTGGGAATGGTACTATAACTGTTTTCTTTACCTGGACGAACCGCTGGAAATCATGTGCAAAATCTGTGGCGGCGTGAACAACTTTCTGCCAGGAGAAATGAAGAAGAAGTGCCTGCATTGCGGGATTGAATGCTATCGCTGTGATAAGAAAGAAGATCTCGACACGAAAACTTTTCATCCGGAAAAATGAAGGCAAAGAATAGAACTCTGTCCAGAGGCGTTAGCGGTAGTTGTGGTATGAGCGTGCTTCATCGGCCAGACACTCCCCCTAAATACTCACGTTATCCATTTTCACAATTTATCCGCAAAAATTTTACCTGCCGTGAAGCTTTCCGTTATTCCAAAACCGCTTCATAACCGGGAATTGGCCGCAACCAGCTTCGCTGAACCAGGCGGTGGGTTTCATCACTTGTCAACCAGCGGGCCGCTGATTGACACGCTGAACCGGCGACCACCCGAGGAAAAGCGGACCTTCGTGGGCAGAATTTCCTCAACCGTTGCTCCGCCCACCTGAGCGCCCTCCCCCACCAGGTCACCGTTTATCACGGCCCGGCGTGCCGCTGGCGCATCCTGCCAGGCAATCCCCGAAACCGTGACCCCGGACCCTTTCGAGCCGGAAACTCCCCTGGCAGAATCTTCGGAACTGGCATTGAGGTCCGCGTTCACGGGCCTCTGTGCCTTTATTTGCCCCCCTGGCATCCTCCCCTCGCTCTCCAAGGGCCGAGGGGATAACCCCGTCGCCACGGCTGCCGCCGGTCTGGCCGGAGGAACCGCCGGTCCGGCCATCGCCCTTTCTTGCGGATCAGCCCCTCTCACAACCGTGGGAGACATTCGCTCCGGCTTCACGGCAACAACGGTTGCCTGCTTTTTTGCAGCTTGTTTGTGCCAGAGGAATGCTCCGGAAACGCCAAGCAGAATAAGCAATCCGAAGGCTGAAAGTACTGCGATCAGCGGAATAAAACGTTCCGCTTTCCGGCGCATCTGACGATTTTCCCTGATAATCTCAGCCGAAATATTGATCTCACCGCTTCTTCGCGCGGCTTTTTCCTGTTCCAGTTTTTTCAGGGCATCCAGAATGAAACTCATAACGTTATGACTCCCCTTTCACGTCAAGTCCCGGCACCTGTACCGCACCTCCGGCACGGTAGAGAAGGAGAAGGGTTCGACCGCCCACGACTCCATCCGGCTCGATACCTTGAGCAGCCTGAAAACGCTTGACCGCTTCAGACATTTCGTCATCAAACAATGCGGTAACCGGCCCTTGGTAAAAACCGGCGTTTTCAAGGAGCAGTTTGAGACTCTTGATGGACTCTCCGTTGTCGCCCAATCTGCTCACCAACGGCAGGTTCCGCAGATTCATCCAGGGCAGAAAGCTGCGGCCCGACCAGAACTTTTCCAGCTCGCTGCTGCTGATGGTGGTGTGCGGAGCAATGACCAGGAGATTATCCTCCCGGCCGATCAGGGCAACATAACGCAGTCCCTTTCCTTCCGGCAGGGACAACTCCAGGATGGCCGGGTAATTAAGACGGAGCAGGGCCCCCAGGTTCCCCTTATTGCGGACCAGGTTCAGCCCGCGTCCAGCGGCATACCCCTCCAAGGTGACAGATTCGGGCGAGTCCCGCGGGACGGTAACCGGGGCAACACCCCAGATTCGAGCCAGGGCATTAAAAGCCGCTGCGGCGCTCTCCCCCTCGCTTATCCCTGCCAATTGGACGTACAGGTCGAGCGAAGCACCCTTGTCCTGCTGTTGACGTTCCGCAGCCGCAAGCATGGTACCAGTGGACGATGCAACGATTTCCTTGGTCGAGAGCTGTCCGCCAAAGATACCGTACAGGCCGCAGACCGCAAGGACCAGAATGGTCCCAGCTGCGAGATAACGCAGGAATTGGAGCGGGAATGCCCGCGGCTCCTGCTTCTTCACGTCGGTAATCGCCGCAGAAACCATCCGGGCGGTAACCTCGCGGCTCCCTTTTGTGTAGGCGATCAGCAGCGCGCGATCGCAGGCAACATTGATCAGCCGGGGCAGTCCTCCGGAGAAGCGGAAAATCCGCTTCAGAGCTCCGGGTGAAAATATTTCGCTGCTTTGTCCGGCAGCAACTTCCAGGCGGTGTTCGATATAGTCCACGGTATCGTTGAAATCCATTGGACAGAGATGATACCTGACCGTAATCCGCTGGCTCAGCTGCCGCAGTTCCGATTTTTTCAGTTTTTCACGCAACTCGGGCTGGCCCACCAGAACGATCTGAATCAGCTTGTCCTTTTCCGTTTCCAGGTTGGAAATGAGGCGGATCTGCTCTAAAACCTGGGGATCAAGATTCTGGGCCTCATCGATGACGAGAACAACGGTACGTCCCGCGGCATTCTGCTGCAGGAGAAATTGATTCAACGTCTGCAGCAGGGGCGAGTTCTTTTGCTCCTCGCAGGGAATGCCGTACTCATGGTTGATATTCTGCAGAAGCTCGATTGCCGAAAGGGACGGGTTGAAAATAAGGGCGGTGCGGTAGGTATCACTGTCAAGCTGATTCAGAAGTGATCTGAGCACCGTGGTCTTCCCAGTACCGACTTCTCCGGTAAGCTCGATGAATCCCGCGTGGCTGTCGATTCCGTAGAGAAGATGGGCGAAGGCCTCTTTGTGGTTCTTGCTGAGGAAAATGAACCGGGGATTGGGGGTTATGGTAAAGGGCTTTTCTTTGAAACCGAAAAAACTGCTGTACATGCTTGACTCCCGATGTCTGACAAGCGACGAAACCGGCCCACAATACCGGCGAATGATTTCCTCCGGCAAGATCCCAGACTGAACGGCAAAACATTCGATATTCTTTGCATTTATACCTTAAATAATCATGGTATTATATACCCGATCGAAAAGCGACGGAAGCTTTTTTTCCCCGGCAACGGACGTCCTGTCCTTACGCGCGCAATTTAAGGGAATGGTCACGGGTGACCGTGACCCTATCGTACAATTGCCAAAACTGCCAGCCTCGGTGTTCGCCTACGCGAAACTCAGTGTTTTTTATTGACCACTTCCTGAGTACATAGTATATATAAAAAGTTTAATCCTCTCACCTCCCCGGTGAGGGGATTTTCTCAGTGTTCCCGGCAACTTCGGTCATATCATTTTACTAGTCAGGAGGAGAGAATGCAGTTTATTGACAAAATCAAGGCTAAGGCAAAAGCAAACCAGCAAATCGTGGTGCTCCCGGAAAGTTACGACGAGAGAATGTTGTACGCTGCGGAGAAGATTGTTGAGCAGGGACTCGCGAAGCTCGTACTTCTCGGCAACCAGACCAAGGTGAGCGAAGCGGCGGCAGCCAAAGGGGTGAATCTTGCCGGTGTCGAGATCATTGACCCCTGCACCGCTCCGAAACTCGATTCCTATGTGGAAGCTCTCGTGGAACTGCGCAAAAAGAAGGGGCTGACCCCGGAAGATGCCCGCAAACTCCTGACTGCCGAAGACAACCTCTACTTTGCCGGCATGATGGTTCGCCTGGGTGATGCGGGCGGCTGCGTGGCAGGGGCAACCAGCACCACCGGCGCCGTAATCAGATCTGCCATTCAAACCATCGGGACCCTCCCCGGCATCAAAACCGTCTCTTCCTTCTTCGTCATGATCACCAAAGATGCCAAATTCGGTGAAGACGGCATCCTCTTTTTTGCCGACTGCGCGGTTAATCCGAATCCGGATTCCCAGGCTTTGGCGGAAATCGCCCTTGAAACCGCCCGCAACTGCAAGGCGTTCCTCGATGTGGAACCCCGGGTGGCCATGCTGTCCTTTTCCACCAAGGGCAGCGCCTCCCACCCTGACGTGGACAAGGTCACCAAGGCCCTCGAAATTGCCAAACAGATCTCTCCGGATCTGCAGATCGACGGTGAGCTGCAGGCCGACGCGGCTCTCATCCCCAGCATCGGCGAAAAGAAAGCTCCCGGAAGCGCCGTGGCAGGCAAGGCTAATGTCATTGTCTTCCCCGACCTTGATGCAGCCAACATCGGCTACAAGCTTACGGAAAGAATTGGCGGCGCCGAAGCCATCGGACCGATACTCCAGGGTCTCGCCAAGCCGGTCAATGATCTCTCCCGCGGCTGCTCCGTGGAAGATATCGTCAGCGTCACGGCAATCACTGCCGTACAGGCACAGTAACCAACCGTAGAGCAAAGGGTGAAGCATGCTTCGCTGCCCGAGGCAGCTTCACCCTTCAAATAGAGCGGACAAAAAAAGGCCGGCAAATTTTGCCGGCCTTTTGTGTTTTCGGAAGTATCCGCGGGTTCTTACTTGCCGTAATCCGCCCTGGAAAAGGAGTACTCGAAGTTCATGTGATCGGTATAGGTGCCGTCAAGAATTGCGGCAACATCTTCGGTAAAGACCAGTTCCTCATCCGTCGGGATAACAAACACCTTGATCGGGGAATCGTCAGTCGTGATGAGGCATTCCTCACCCTTGACCGCGGCGCGATTCCTCTCGAGATCGAGGTGGATGCCCATGTGCTCAAGATTTTCACAGGCCATTTCACGGATCTGCCAGCCACGCTCACCAACGCCGGCGGTGAAGACAACTGCGTCGAGCCGTCCAAGAACAGCCATATAGCTGCCGATATACTTGCGCAGACGATATGCCTCGATATCCATGGCAAGCTTGCAGGTCTTGTCACCCTTTTCGGCATGGGCTGTCACATCCCGGCGGTCGGTAAATTTACCGGTAATGCCGAGAATACCGCTCTTCTTGTTGAGGATGCCATCGATTTCAGAGGCGGAAAGGCCCTCGATCTGCATCATGAAGCCGGGGATCGCCGGATCGATATCGCCGCAGCGGGTACCCATTACGGCACCTTCGAGAGGGGTCAGACCCATGCTGGTATCTACGGAAAGGCCATTCTTGATGGCGGTATGGGAAACACCGTTACCGATGTGCATGGTAATGATGTTGCAGTCTTTCGCTTTTTTGCCCAGCAGTACCGCGGCCCGCTTGGAAACATAGAGGTGCGAGGTGCCATGAAAACCATAGCGGCGAACACCGTAACGGACATACCAGTCGTAGGGCAGCGGGTAAATGTAGGCATACTCCGGCATAGTCTGATGGAAGGCCGTGTCGAAGATGGCCACGTTCGGAACGTCGGGGAGAACCGCCATCATCGCCTCGATACCGGCAATGTTGGGCGGATTGTGCAACGGCGCAAGGTGCTGCACCGCCTTAACGGCGTCGAGCACTTTCTCATCGATCAGCACTGACTGGGTGAACTGCTCGCCACCATGGACAACACGATGGCCGACAGCGGAAATCTCTCTGATGTCATTGATGACGCCATGCTCCGGATCGGTCAGGGTTTTGATGATCAGATCCATTGCAACGGTGTGGTTCGGGCACTCATGCTCGACCTTGTACTTCTGACGGCCCGGTACTTCCTGCTGAATGAAAGAGCCTCCGACAACAACCCTTTCAACTACACCCTTTGCAATGAGCTCCTTGCGGCTCCAGCTGTAGAGCTGATACTTGACAGACGAACTGCCACAATTAATGGCGAGAATATCCATTTACTTCCTCCCGGTATAAGGTAATTTCTAAATTTGGATTGAGGTGGTCGAGGTAATCAGGTATGCCTGGAACGACAACGCTGGCGTTTACTGAGGCAAAGTAAAATAACCGCTATTATATACAATAGAGTTTCTGCGATTTCAACAGTTTTGTTGATCTGCACTCCGGTCACGACGTGACATGAGAGCGGCTAACATATCAAATTATTTATGAATTTAGGAATGATGAAAAAAATGGCCGGAGGCGCCGCATGGGAACAAATCTCCCGTTATGTAAGAATTTAATTATAAATAAATTTATTTATTTTTACCAAATAATTTGATTGACCGTCCGTAATCGGCGCCGGTTAACAAGGAACTTCATCAACAATTGAACGGCATCGTCACTGAAGGGGGATTTTTCGCAGAAAGACCTGAAGATTTTCAAAAGCAGAGGCAAGATTTTTTTCTGAAGTGAGACTCAAACCTTCCCCATAACCGAAATCAACCCCGGGAATGGTAACCTGCCAGGCGGGAAGAACAGTTCCACGGAGAAGTTCCGCGTAGCAAAGGAGTTCGGCGGGGGAGAATTGGTGCCCGAATACGGGTGGAGGCTCCAGCCCATCCAGCGTCCGGATACACACTTCTTCACCCTCAGGACAACGAATGACAGAGGCATCCAGAAACAGGACTGCCGTTACATCGGCCGCGGCCAGATCCTGAGCAAGCTCAGGCGCCAGCTGATGCACCGTGATCACTCTCAGATCATTACGCCCGCCCCGTTCTTCAAGCATTCCGGCAAGGACCGGACCGGCGCCATCATCCCGGCGCAGAGGATTTCCATAACCGATCAACAGTATCATAGATCACCCGGGAATCAGCGGCGTCAGAGAATATCAGCCACGCGAAAACTCCTTCACCACACTGCCGTCGGGAGCTATGACCCGGATCACCAGCGGCATCCGTCCGACAGCATGGGTTGAGCAGCTGAGGCACGGGTCGTAGGCCCGAATACCATGCTCCACCCGATTGAGCATCCCTTCCGTCACCGAATCCCCCTGAACATACTTCCTGGCAATGTTGGTGATTGTCCGGTTCATGGCCAGGTTGTTATGGCCGGTCGAGACGATCAGGTTGACATCGGTAATGATGCCGTTGCGGTCAACTGAATAGTCGTGGATCAAAGTGCCACGGGGAGCCTCGACCATGCCGATCCCTTTCAAGCGGTTCACCCCTGCCTCGGCCCGCACCCAATCGTCGAGGATCTCGTCATCGTCCAGCGTTTGCGCGATCTTTTCCAAAGCAAAGAGGATTTCGATCAGCCGGGCATAATGATAGTGAAAACTGCTGGTCACCGTGCGGCCATTGCCGAGCTTGCGGAAGTTTGCAAGTTCTTCGTCAGCCCTCGGGGTGCCGGCGAAATCGCAGACATTGAGACGCGCCAGCGGGCCGACGCGATACATGCCGGCGGACTGGCTCCGGTTATACGGACCATGTGGCTTGAAGAAAGGGAATTTCAGGTAGCTCCAATCTTCCGATGCCTCTTCGATATAGTCCCGGTACCGCTCATTGGCCACCCCGGCCTCAATCGGCGTCCCGTCACTGCCGGTAAAGCGCAGCAGGCCATCATAGTGCTCCAGGCCGCCTTCGGGGGTCACCAGTCCGGCAAACAGCGAAGGAAAATCATAGGTCGATACTACATCGGCAAACTGCGCAAAGCTCTTCTTGAGCAGGTCCAGGGCAAGCCCGATTGTTTCAAAGCCTTCAGGAAGCATGGCCCTGATGGCGGCTCGCTTCTCCTCATTCAACGGCTGGCGGACACCGCCCGGCACAGCCCAGGCCTGGTGGATACTCTTGTCGGCCAGAATCCGGATGATCTCCTGGCCAATGCCGCGCAAGCGGATCCCTTTCCGGGCAACGTCAGGAAACTTTTGGATCAGCCCCATGACATTGCGGGTTGCGGGGTCATGATCGAAGCCCAGCAGCAGATCCGGGGCGCTGAGGTGAAAGAAACTCAAGGCATGGCTCTGAATGTACTGGGCCCAGTTGAAAATCCGGCGGAGCTTTTCCGCCACCGGCGGAATCGCAACCCCCATGATGGCATCGCCGGCCTTGACCGAGGCAAGCGCATGGCTGGTGGGACAGATACCGCAGATCCGGTTGGTGATTCCAGGCATCTCATGGAAGGGCCGCCCAACACAGAACTTCTCAAAGGCACGAAACTCCACCACATGCAGCCGGGCCTCGCTGACCGCGCCGCAGTCGTCCAGGTAAATGGAAACCTTTGCATGCCCCTCGATCCTGGTGACCGGTTCTATACGCAGCATCGTAGCCATAGAGCGACACTCCTTATTCCAATTTCCTATCAAGGCTCTCTCTGCGTTGGCTCATCTTCGGCTGCTCAACGTACACTTCAGTTCGCCTCGCCGCCTTGAGATCATCCTTGATCTGGAATTGGTATTAGCCGAACGTTATCGATTCGGCCGGCAACTCCGGCTTCTCGCCCGCCAGCAAGGCGGTAACCGTCCTGAGAATCCGGTCCGGGTCAGGCGGACAGCCCGGCAGATAAAAGTCCACGGGAACAGCGGCATGCAGCGGATAAACCTTGGGCAGCAACACGGGCAAAACCTCCAGGGCTTCCGGGCCCTTGGGAATGCTTCCCGGCCCGGCCTGATAGACCTGGGTCAGCACATCGTCGATTTTAAGCCGGTTACGCAATTGCGAGGTATTTCCGGTAACGGCGCAATCGCCGAAACTGACCAGCACCCGTGACCGCTCCCGCGCCTTCAGCAGCAGCTCCAGGTTTTCGGTGTTGCAGAGGGCGCCCTCCACCAGCACCACGTCCACATCCTCGGGAAATTCCTTCACGTCGGCAAGGGGGCTGTAAACCAGTTCGATGCGATCCGCCAGGTCGAACAGTTTTTCGTCAATATCGAGAAAACTCATATGGCAGCCGGAACAACCACCCAGCCAGACTGTCGCGACTCGCGCTTTGCTTGTCATAGGTAACTCCAGGTTTTTTTCTCTCTGCCGCCCCTGATCCACTGCAGGAAGCCCACTTCCTTCTCCATCTCGGCCACCGTCGAACCTTTCCAGAACAGGGTCCCGGTCGGGCAGACATTGACGCATTTGCCGCATTTCGTACAGGACCTGCTGCTGCCCCAGGTCTGGTGCATGTCGATAATGACCCGGTTTTCGATGCCGCGCCCCTCCATATCAAGAGTATGCGCCCCTTCAACCTGGTCGCAGGCCCTGATGCAGCGTGTGCAGCTGATGCAGCGGTTATGGTCCAGGCCATTCCGTTCGTGACTGGTGTCGATGGGCGGAAGGTCGGGACAGCGGTACTCGAAACGGGAATGATCGACCCCGAGTTGGGCACAAAGGGTGCGCAGCTCGCAGGAACCATTGGCGACACACACGGAACAGATGTGATTCCGCTCCGAGAGGAGCAGTTCGAGCGTCATCTTGCGGTACTTCACCAGTTTTTCCGTGTGGGTCTGGATGATCATCCCTTCCTGGGCCTCGGTTACGCAGGCCGGCAGCAGCCGTCGTGCCCCTTCCACCTGGACCAGGCAGAGCCGACAGGCGCCGATCGGGGTGAGCCCCTCGAGATGACAGAGCGTCGGCAGTTCGACACCATTCTGACGGCAGGCCTCCAGCAGGGTAGCCCCCGCGGGTGCGCTCCCTTCGATCCCGTTGATGGTCACGGTGATAACGGACATCGCTCGTTCCCCCTTTCCTGACAGCTACGGTTTCGACCCTTCCCGGATGCGGCGCGGCAACTCCGCGACCAGCTCCCGCAACGGCACCTCGTTCATCACGCAGACACCGACCGGGCACTTTCTCTCCCGGATGTGGGCCTCGTATTCCGCTCGGAAATAGCGGAGGGTGCTGAGGGTCGGATTGGGCGAGGTGAAACCGAGTCCGCAGAGACTTGTCTCCTGCACCATCTCGGCCAGCTCCCGGAGCTTCTCCAGATCCTCCATGACCGCACTCCCGTTGCAGATTTTCTCCAGGAAGCGGAGCATCTGCGAGGTTCCCACCCGGCAGGGGATGCATTTTCCGCAACTCTCGTCCCGGCAGAAATCCATGAAAAACCTCGCCACATCGACCATGCAGCTCCGGTCGTTCATGATTACGAGACCGCCGGAGCCCATGATCGAGCCGAGGGCTGCCAGGTTATCGTAGTCGATGGGGGTATCCAGGTAGTCGGCCGGAATGCAGCCGCCGCTCGGCCCCCCGGTCTGGGCGGCCTTGAACCCGGCCCCGCCTGGGATGCCGCCGCCGATTTCGTAGACCACTTCGCGGAGGGTAATACCCATCGGCACTTCGATCAGGCCGGTATTACTGATCTCGCCGGCCAGGGCAAAGATCTTGGTTCCCTTGCTCTTTTCCGTACCGATGCTCGCATACCAGTCGCCGCCGCGGTTGATAATCGGGGCGATGTTGCCGAAGGTCTCAACATTGTTGATCAGGGTCGGCGATCCCCAGAGGCCGCTGTTGGCCGGAAACGGCGGGCGCGGATAGGGCTGGCCCCGGCGCCCCATGATCGAGGTCAGCAGTCCGGTTTCCTCGCCGCAGACGAATGCGCCGGCCCCCAGGCGGATGTCGACCCGGAAGTTGAAACTGCTGCCGAAGATGCGGTTGCCGAGAATCTCGGCTTTCTCGGCCTTCTTGATGGCCTTGGCCAAGCGCTCCGCGGCCAGCGGATATTCAGCCCGCACATAGAAATAGCCCTGATCGGCACCCACGGCATAGGCGGCAATGGCCATCCCCTCCAGCACCAGGAAGGGATCCGACTCCATGGTCGTGCGGTCCATATAGGCGCCGGGGTCCCCCTCGTCGCCGTTGGCCACGATATATTTCTTCTCGCCCTGGGCCTTCCGGACCAGGTCCCACTTCAAACCGGTGGGAAAACCGCCGCCGCCGCGGCCGCGCAGGCCGCTCTTCTTGACCTCCTCCACCACCTGCTCCGGGCTCATTTCCTCAAGCACCTTGGACAGCGCGGTAAAACCGCCCATGCTCACATAGGATTCGAGGCTTTCCGGATCGATCGAAGCGCTGTTGGCCAGCACCACCTTGAGCTGTTTGGAGAAAAAAGGCAGGTCTCCGGGCAGAATATTTTCCGTAAGCGGTTGGTTTTCTACCGCATGGGCTTCCAGAATCCGCACCACAAACTCCGGGGTCACCTGCTGGTAGATCACATCCTCACACCCCAGGCGCCGCACGGTCACCAGCGGCCCCCTGCTGCAGGGACCGACACAGCCGGTGCGGGTCACATCCACCTCGGCGGCGAGATTCCGCTCTTGCACTGCCGCCAGCAAGGCCTTGTAGACCGCTTCGGCACCGGACGAAAGACAAGGCGAGCTATAACAGACCAACAGACGGCAGCGATAAGCAGCCCTCTTTTCCTGCTCCTTCATGGCCATTGTTCGCAGTTCTTCACGTGTCATTATGACGGTCCTCCCGCAGCCGCGCACTCAGTCCTTCAAAACTTTACGGCATTCCTCAAGCATGGATTCGGAAGTCTGCCGGGCATGCACCTTGCCATCCATGATCACCATCGGCGCCAGGCCACAGTTGCCGAGACAGCGGACGATGTTGATACTAAGCTTGCCGTCCGCGGTGGTCTCGCCGGCCTTGACCCGGAATTCCCTCTCCAGTGTTTCAACAATTTCTCCGGCCCTCTTCACGAAGCAGGCGGTCCCCATGCAGATATTACAGCTGTGCTCCCCCTGGGGCTTGAGGTTGAAGTGATGGTAGAAACTCGTCACACCGTAGACCCAGCTCAGGGGAAGTTTCAACTGGTGGGCGATATAGGTCATGGTGTCTTCACCCAGAAAGCCGAAGGTCTCCTGGGCGGTGTGCAGAATTTCAATCAGGGCATCCTGGCTGTACTGGCAGCGCTTCAAGGCCCGATCGACCTGGATATAGGGAGAGTCCGGCCCGGCCGGAGCGGCTCCGGCAGCGGTATCCCGCAGGCCCCCTTTCGTGCGGCTTTCAGCTTCACGCTTCAAGGCGGCACCCGTTCCCTTTGCCGAAGTGGCACCAGCCTTCCTGTTCGTGTCAGCAAGCCCCTTGTTCAAGCTTTTTTCTGCGTCCATGGTAGTCCTCCAGCGCATAAACGGAAAACCGGCTTTTCAGCCATACCAACACCTGGCGCTCAATAAACGTAACGAAACCTTTTCCGGAAGGAAGAACTGCTCATGCACCAGTAGTGAAGGGAAAAGGCGCCCTAAACGTGATCAGCTGGTCAGGATTCGAAAAAAATCAGAAATGGTCAAGAGAAGAGGAAAAAGGCAGGAAAAACGATATACTGATCACATATTGTTAAGATTACTTCTGATTTACTGCTTGTCAATCCAGGGCGGTTTCAAGCAACAACCGGCTGATTCAGACACCCTCCAGCACAGGGGATGCCGAATAAAGTTATACATTACAAGCTCATGGCACTACTAGTACCCTGTAACAGATGTTTTTTTCGCATGCAACCCCTCCAAACCTCCCCTTGACAGGGGAGACGTAAAGGCTTCCCCCCTGTCAAGGGGGGATTGAGGGGGGTTGATTTTAGGTGTTACGTGGTACTTTTCCCAAACAGTATTTTTAGTTTAAATAAAATTGTTGATTTATGATATATTTTTGTCCCGACACGCAAAGGTTTGGCTGCAGCCAGCTTTCACCGGTAAGCGTCTAGAAAAGACTGCAGCGTCTCTGAGAGGTTGGAGTATTTTTTTACCGTACAAATAGATTTCAGCAGAATGCGAGTTAAGCGCTTCAGAAGGAGAGAATCGTATGAATGAAACATGGATTGAACTGACGCACCAGATTCACGAAATGGGATCTAAAACGGCAAACTGCTTGAGTTTGCTGCAGAAAGCCTTTATCTACACCAGTCGCGAAGCGCTGGAGGACTGCCTGAGTAAACTAGCCGCAATCAAGGACCAGGAACCGGTCCTGTCAAAAAAAATCGCGGAAATGGCACGACAGGAAAAAGAGCGGAAAGTGTACACCGGGATCCCGAAGCATTTTCTCGAGATTTGCGGCCACCTGGAGGTTCTCGCTGGAATGTTGCGGAAAAAAATCGACGAGAACATCCTCTTCAGCGACCGGGCGGTCACGGAAATAAGTTTTCTCTCCCAGAACCTGCTGGAGATCCTGAACGCCGCCACCGACCTGGTGCTGGTCAAGAATCCCATTCTGGTCCGCTATGTGCAGGAATCGGAAGCCATGGTCGAAAAAGCAACCATTCAATATGCCACCCACCATGAGGAGCGTTTGATCGAAGGTTTATGCCTGCCAGTGTCTTCGTCGGTTTTTCTGAAGATTCTCGACTCGTTGAAGGGAATTGCCCGGGAAGCCAAGTGTATTTCTGAAAGCATGGCAAAGTGAACGCCTGCCGCCGTTCTGCCCGCAGCGCCGCGAGTGACTGCCGGTCAGACGGCTGCCTCTCCTACTTGCGGACCTTGCCTTGGAGCCAGAGTCTCTCGAGGGGAATCGGCTGGTAATGAACCGCTTCACGGGTCGGGACACCTTCAAGCCCGGTACTGAGACTGTACCCGCGAATGATGCGGCGCAACTCGTCATCATCCCTGCCCAGAAACAGGAACTGCTCCACCGCAGTCAGGAATTCTCCGCCACGGACCAGGGCCTGTTCCCAGAGATCAGTAAAGCCGCCGGCAAGCTCTTCCCCGGTCACCGGATGACGATACGACCGGAAGTTGATAATCTCACTCGGCACCTCGGAAATACCCCACGGATAAAAGAGGGCCAGAAAGGTTTGCAGACGTCCGGAGAGGAAATTGTCAACAAGACACAGCGACTTGCCCAGCGCAGCCTTGCGAAACGCGGCATTCAAGATCAGCTGCACCCGGTAGCCCCGTTGCAGAAAGCGCCAGGAATCAGGATCGATCTGAAAAGTTTCTTCACAGGCAGCAAACAAAAATCGCATCAGCTCCCTGTTCAAAGCTCCTTTTCTACGGATTTTACGCAAATAGCTGCAGCGGGCCAGCCGCTGCGATGATAGTTCAAGAAGGTGGAGATCGAACCAGGCTTCAATAAGACGATGCCTGACCTGAGATTCCCGGCGAGTAACCGGACAGTCATCGTAATAATTGCCGCTCACATGGTAGACGTACGGATGCAGAGTGGAATCAAGGGCGATATGGGTCAGAAAACCGCAGACAAAAGCGGCTTTTTCCCCGTAGAGGGTATCATTCGGCGCATCCCGCAGAGCCTTCAGCATCTCATGAACCGGGCCGCTGGTATCATTGCCTTCCGCACCATGAATCACGTCTCCCCAGCAGGTCGAGGTGCCTGATTTGGAAGGAAGCCGCACCGCGTAAAAGAAGGTATCGGCGACAATGGCGCCAAAATGGTATGCCGAGGAATAATCTCTCAATAATGAGAGGAAGCCCCCGCCAACGGAGCCGGTTAGTCTTTCCGCCGTCTGTTCGGCACAGATGATGTGTGACAGTTCTTTGCCCATACTTTTATCTCATATCCCTCTGCAGCCAATGCATAGTGTTCCCGGCCGGAGTTGAACAACCCGGACGCCCTTCGCCTGATGCAGGCAAAGGACTGCATAGAAAAACGGAGGGCGCGACCTCAAAGAATCGCGCCCTGCAACAAACTTCGCAGTAGTTCCGCAAAACTACCAGATAGTCGATTCGATTTTGCCTGCCCGCCTGATGAGAACATCCACGATCGCCAGATCAAAAATATTCGTGGCAGCGAGTTCAGGGGTAATCCGGGAAATGAAATGCTGCCGGCCTTCCTGAAGTTCGTTCTCCAGGAGTTCAAAGATCCTGTCGTTTTTTATACCGTCAGTTACTTTCTCCCGGTTATAAATTGCCACATCAGAGATGATGGCACGTGCCAGACGTCGCGCCTGATCCGGATTATCAATCAGAGTCATTCCCTGCCCCCTAGCGTGTATTCAAGACAAAATAAATACTGGCGTTGCCCCGTTTCACCAGCAGCACCGCCGAACCCTTTGCGTCACTTTCAGCTACAGCTTTGGTATATCCGGCAAGATTTTCAATCCTCTTGCGATTGATGGAAACGATAATGTCCCCCTGCTGCAGGCCGGCTTCCGCGGCAGTCCCCTCAGGATCAACTTCGCTGATAATGACACCGGAGAAACCCCTCATCCGCATTTCGCGCGGCAACTCCGCAACCGCCATCCCGAGCCACGTTGCCGGTTGTTGTTCCTCAGGCTTCACCTGTTTCGCCGCGGCGCTCTCCGCATTACCGATCACCAGAGGCAGGGTGAACACCTTGCCCTCACGGAAGATTTTCACCTCCACCTTTTTCCCGACCGGCAAATCCCCCACCAGGCGCTGGAGATGTGAGACTTCCTTGATTTCCGTGCCGTCGATGGCAACGATGACGTCACCCTGCCTGATTCCCGCCTTGGCCGCGGGGCTCCCGGCAACTATCTCGTTTACCAGCGCACCGGCAGTCTTTTTCAGACCGAAGGAGGCCGCGATCTCCTCGGTAACCGGCTGAATGGAAACACCCAGCCAACCCCGACTGACACTACCCTTGCTGATCAGCTGCTCCACCACGTGTTTGGCCATGTTAATCGGAATGGCAAAACCGATCCCCTGGCCCGAAGCGACTATGGCGGAGTTGATGCCGATAACCTCACCGTAGATATTGAGAAGCGGCCCCCCGGAGTTCCCCGGATTGATTGAAGCATCCGTCTGAATGAAATCTTCGTAGGTCTCAATCCCCATGTTGGAGCGTCCGGTGGCCGAGACCACGCCGACCGTGACTGTCCGGTCGAGGCCAAAGGGATTGCCGATGGCAATGGCCCACTGCCCTACCTGCAGCTTCGCTGAATCGCCCAGAACCGCCACCGGCAGTGGCTCCTTGGCGTCGATCTTGATCACAGCGATATCGGTTTTCGGATCGCCACCGACAACTTTGCCGGTGTAGACAGAGTCGTTTGAGAGCTTGACCTTGATGGTTTCGGCATCGCGGACCACATGATCATTGGTAAGGATATAACCGTCACGATTGATGATGAAACCCGAGCCGAGGCTGGTATCCCGGCGATAGCGGGGTTGTTCGCCATTGGAAAAATCGTGAAAGAAGGGGGAAAACTGAAAAAGCGGCTGGACAAGCTTCTTTTTGCTGATGGTAGAAATATTGACCACGGAGGGAGTCACCTGTTTCACCAGGGTGGTGAAAGCCTGCTGGGAGACCAGAATATCCTTCGGCACGTCCTTTACCGGAGCATCAGCCGAGCCTTTGCGATTGGATTCGTAAAACAGGACCCCGTCCTTCTTCTCGCACCCGGAAGAAAGCGCCAGGGTCAGCAGGACAACCAGGCAGGTTGTGGAACGAAACCCTTTCATACGGAAAACCTCGCCTAACATTTGGAATTTCGGGGATATTTGCAGACAGGTTAGCCAAAAACCAGCGGGATGTCAATGCAATTTCCCCCGGAGAACCCCGGCGGAAGGGCTGGGAGCAAGCTTGCTCCCCCAAACGACTTCTTGGCTTTTCTTCACCGGTTTTTTCTGCTACAGCTAAAGAAGTCGCTCTTATCCGTTCCTTAAATTGATGGCATGCAAGATTCGGCGTACGCAAAAACCAGCTCTATCTGCCGAGACTTTCCAGCTGAACCTGATGTGCCTTTCGGAACCCCATGGACAAAATACTCCTCATAACCGGTATTTTCTGCCTTGCATTGATTCTCCGCCGCAGCGGCGTGGTCAGGGAAATACACCTTTCCCATCTGGTACGCTATGTAATCAGCTTCTCGCTCCCCTGCATGACCCTGGTGACCATCGGCGGCCTTGACCTGCGTAAAGCCCATTTCGACATCGCGGTCATCGCCTGGCTGGTGATGTTCGCGGGCGCGGCAATCTCCTTTGCCGTCGGCAAGCTGATGCGGCTCGAAGACGCAAGATTACGCGCATTTATCCTTGTCTCAACCTTCCCCAATACAGCTTTCTTCGGGTACCCGCTCTCCTATGCGCTGTTCGGCTCAACCGGCCTCTCCTATGCAGTCATTTACGACCAGATGGGCATGTTCCCCGTTTTTCTCACCCTCGGTTTTTTCATTGCCGGCGGCAAGGAGAGTATCTTTCACTGTCTGAAGTTTCCCCCGTTCCTGGCGCTCCTGGCAGCCCTTGCCCTTAACATTGCCGAAATTCACTTTTCCGGCCCCTTCGATATGGTGCTGGGCTGGTTCGGCTGGACAACTCTGCCCCTTACCATCTTCCTCATCGGCGCCAGAGTCCGGCTCGACTCTCTGCGGGACAGCAAGCCCATTGGCGCATGTCTCGCGGTGCGGATGATTCTCGTCCCGCTGCTGCTGATGATGGCGTTCCATTTCCTGGGGAAAGAAGGTTTGCCCTACCAGGTGACACTCCTGGAAACAGCCATGCCCCCGGCCCTGACCACCAGCATCATTGCCCTGCAATACCGGCTTGACGAGGAATTCGCCATTGCCTGCATCAGCGCAGGCTCCCTGCTCTGCATCCTGATGTTTACCGTCAGCAGCGTGTTCCTCTGATCGACAACCAGATCTGACCGGCCCCCGGCTCGGATGGTATCCGCCCTTTATCACGACGGAGCAGCCCCTCTGTTCCTTGACATAAGGCAGTTCTCTGGTATTAGTGGGCCATAAGCTATTCACCTGAAACAAGGAGGTTTCTATGAAACTGATCGCTACCTTTGTCGCGGCCACATTCCTCACCGCATCCGTTGCCCTCGCCGGGATGCCGAAAACATACCAGGTGACCGGGCCGGTGCTGGAAGTCAAACCTGACATGGTAACTATTCAGAAAGGCAAAGAAAAGTGGGAGATTGCCCTCGACAAAGAGACTAAAGTCACCGGCAATTTGAAAATCGGCGCAAAAGTCACGATTCAATACCGAATGAAGGCTGCAAGTATCGAAGCAAAGAAATAACACTCCGAACCATTACGCCGCCAGATCCACAAACCCGAGTGAAGGGGGAACTGCCCCGGCAGCCCCTTTCCGCCCCTGTAAATTTATTCCTGCCGCTGACTTGACACCCGCCTTCTTCAGCCTCGTGCTGTAGCCACTTCATTGCAAAAATCAACCTTGCGCAAGAGCATGTTTCCGCCTAAAATTCCAGGTGGGTGCAGACGTTGAAAAAAGTCAAACTGGACTGGAGGAGATTTCCGTGAAAAAGAAAATCGGCGTGGTACTTTCCGGCTGCGGGGTACGGGACGGGAGTGAGATCCACGAAGCGGTGCTGACCCTGCTGGCAATCGACAGGAATGGAGCGGAAGCGGTTTGCATGGCTCCGGATATGGAATTTTCCGAGGTAAATCACCTGACCATGAAGGAAACCGGGGCGCTGAGAAACGTGCTGGTGGAAGCGGCTCGGATTGCCCGCGGCAACATCAGGAACATCAAGGAAGTCAAGGCTGCCGATCTCGATGCAATCATCTTTCCGGGCGGCTTCGGCGCGGCCAAGAACCTCTGCGACTTTGCCGAAAAAGGAGCGGAAGCGGCCATTCAGCCGGACGTTGCCCGCCTGATCCGGGAAATGGCGGTGGCCAAAAAACCGATCGGCGCCATCTGCATCGCACCGGCACTGATAGCGGCGGCACTCGGCAGGGAGTATGCGCCGGCAGTGACCATCGGTAACGACGCCGGCACTGCGGCAGCAATCGAACAAACCGGCAGCAGGCACCTGACATGTCCGGTCAGGGAATTCGTGGTAGACAAGGAAAACAAGATCGTTTCCACCCCCGCGTACATGCTGGCGAACCGGATCTCGGAAGCTGCCGACGGTATTGAGAAGACCGTAAAAGCGGTGCTGGATATGATCTGAAAAGTTTCGGCAGGGATTGGAATGACAGCGGACATCACTTATGCCCGGGAAATGGCACTTCCTGCCCAAATTCTAGGCAGATCAGCACTTCTTTACGAGATGCTCGCCACACTACGAAGGACAATACCGTACCCCATGACAACGGCCCGAAAGCCTCTCCCTGCACGGAAAGGCTTTCGGGCCGTTGTTTTCTCTTGAGATGCCGAAGGTTAGGAAATATATCATTTCATTGCGGAGCAGAGGATTTTTTTGCTGGCACAATTTATGAATCGGGATACTACGTGAAAAGAAAGACGCCTGTCAGTAAAGCCGACAAGAGCATCTGTTTTTTCCCTCCTTGGGCGACCTCACGGTCGCCCCTTTTTTTATCCCGTTTCCAGCATATAGCCAACATTGGCCGGATGGAATTCGCCGGGAAACTCCCGCTGCAGCCTCGCTGACGCGGCAAAGCCGGTGCAGTGGCCGGCGCTGATTTTGCCGATCCCAATGTCTTTCAGTGCCCGGACGGTAGCTTCCGTCTGCTCGTGAGAACAGAAATTGAGATGAGTACCGCCGATCACGGCATAGAGCCGCTCCTCACCGGTTTGCTCCCGGGCATACTCGATGGTGTTGACCAGTCCGGCATGACAGCAACCCAGCAGCAGAACCAGCCCCTTCGAGGTCCTGATGGCCAGTGACTGGTCATCCTCCAATGAATCTACTTCACGACCCTCAGGGTCGCGGAACATGCCCCGGTCGCCCTTTTCGAAATCGGTCTTGCGCGGCACCTCTCCGGTGAGAAAAATTCCGGGAGCAATATCCCGGAAGCGGTTGTCCAGGTTGAAGAGCGCCTTCAGCCCCCGCAGAAAGGCCTCTTCATAGGGTATCCCGATCGGGACGCTTTCGCCGGAATCCTTGACTCGGTAACGCCGGGAAAATACTGCGGGATGGGCAAAGACCTCTTTTCCGCCGCAATTTCGCAACAGGGGCAGCAGACCACCGGTATGGTCACAATGGCCATGGGACAGAACCACCTGCTCAACGCGGTGCAGATCGCGATTCAGCCGCTGGGCGTTCCGCAGCAGGGTCTCGCCCATCCCGGTGTCGAAGAGAATATTCAGCCCTTCGCCCTCCAGCAGAGCGGCAAAGCCATGTTCTCCCAAGGTCCCGGAAACGGGACCGACACTATTCTCGCAGAGGACGGTAATCCGGAGTTTATTCAGCATGTTGGCCTTTCGGGAAACGCGGAACACCAAGCTTTTCCAGAATGGTGATCATCGGGCACCAATTACTGAAGCCCGACTGAAACAGGTTCAGGCCGACAAAGGCGGTGAACCAGAGCCAGTTGAGGTTGACTTTGACGGCCAGCAACAGCGACAACAGGATAAATGCTCCGGCAATGATTCTCAACAATCGGTCGATATACACGGTGTTACCTCCTCACCCCTCACTCTTCACGCTTCACCATTCCAAGTTCCTTCCGCCGCTCCACCAGGAAATAGAGCACCGGGATCGTCACCCGCGACAGGGTGGTGGAAGCGATCTCACCGCACATCAAGGCGATGGCCAACCCCTGAAAAATCGGGTCGAAGACGATGACGAAACTGCCGACCACCACCGCGGCGCCGGTCAGAAGCATCGGCCGGAAGCGCACCGCACCCGCCTCGATAATCGCCTCGTCCAGCGGCAACCCCTCGCGCCGCTTCAGTTCGGCAAAGTCAATGAGGATAATGGAATTGCGGACAATAATCCCGGCCAGGGCGATGAAGCCGATCATGCTGGTGGCGGTGAAGAAGGCTCCGAACAGCGCATGGCCCGGCAGGATACCGATCAGGGTCAGGGGGATCGGCGCCATGATCACCAGCGGCGTGGTGAAACTGCGGAACCAGGCCACCACCAGGACGTAGATCAGCACCATCACCGCGCCGAAGGCAATGCCCAGGTCGCGGAACACCTCGTAGGTAATGTGCCATTCACCGTCCCACTTGAGTGACGGACGCTCCTCGCTCCAGGGTTGGCGGGCCGCCAGCTGGCCGACCCGGTAGCCGTCGGGAAGCTTGATCTTGTCGATTTCCTTGCCCATTTTCAGGATAGCATAGACCGGCGCCTCGATCTCACCAGCCACATCGCCGATTACATACACGGTATTCTTGAGATTCTTGCGGTAGATGCTCTTGTTTTCGATTCCCTTGCTGACGCGGACCAACTGGGACAGTGGAACATTCCCGCCCGGCGACGGCACGTAGAGGGAGGAAAGCGCCGCAAGCGAGCTTCTCCGCTCAACAGGAAGCCGCACATTGACCAGCACCGGCTCCTTTTCACCCGGCAGATGCACGAGACCGGCATCCAGTCCGCCCAGGGCGATGCCCAAGGTCTTTACCACGTCGTCCGTGGAAATGCCGGACAGGGCAGCCTTTTCCTTGTCCACGGCAAAGGTATAGAGGTCCTGATCATCTTCCAGGTACCAGTCAACATCCACTACGCCGGGAGTTCTGCTGAAAATATCCTTGATCTGCCGGGCAATATCAATCCGGGTCTGTTGATCGGGACCATAGACCTCCGCCACCAGGGTCGAAAGCACCGGCGGTCCGGGAGGAATTTCAGCCACTTTGATGCGGGCGCCGGAGCGGTCGGCAATTTTCTTCAACACCGGG
Source organism: Deltaproteobacteria bacterium (assembly GCA_009668975.1). GTDB lineage: Bacteria > Desulfobacterota > Desulfuromonadia > Geobacterales > Geobacteraceae > RPRC01. The sequence continues at coordinate 64,139 of SBEG01000007.1, forward strand.
CGGATCCGCTTGGCAATGTCGTGGGACTGGTCCGAGCGCTCGGACTTGCCGACGAAGTTCACCTGAATGTCGGCCAGGTTCGCCCCCTGGCGCAGGTAGTAGTGGCGTACCAGGCCATTGAAATTGAAGGGCGCACTGCTGCCGATATAGGTCTGGAAATCGGTCACCTCGGGAAAGGTCCGCAGGGCGTCACCCAGCTCGGAAGCCAGCCGGACCGTCTCCTCCAGGGCCGTGCCGCTCGGGGCATCAATGATAATCTGCAGCTCGCTCTTGTTGTCGAAGGGCAGCATCTTGACCGTGACGACCTTCAAAAACAGCAGGCTCACCGCGATCAGCAGGAGAATCACCACCCCGGCCAGGAAAGCGGCTCGGATCTTCCGGTCGTGGAGGAGCCGGCCCATCATCTCCCGGTAGAATCTGGTCAGACGCGACTCCTCCGGAGGCGCATCACTGCCGGAATGGGACTCGCCTTTCATCAGCCGGTAGGCAAAATAGGGGGTGACGGTAAAGGCGATCAGCATCGAAAAGAGCATCGCCATGCTCGCTCCCACCGGAATGGGCCGCATGTAGGGACCCATGAGTCCGCCGACAAAGCCCATCGGCAGGATCGAGGCGATCACGGCAAAGGTGGCCAGCACCGTAGGGTTGCCGATCTCGTCCACCGCCCGGATCGCCGCCTCCAGAGGCTTGAAGCGGGTGGTGGTAAAGTAGCGATGGATGTTCTCCACCACCACAATGGCATCGTCCACCAGAATACCAATGGAGAAGATCAGGGCGAACAGGGTGATCCGGTTCAGGGTATAGCCGAACAGCGAAAAGATGAACAGAGTCAGGGCGAGCGTCACCGGGATGGCAATGGCTGCCACCGCCCCGGCCCGCCAGCCCATGAACAGGGCAATGAGAATCGTCACCGAGAGGGCCGCCAGGAACATGTGAAAGAGCAGCTCGTTGTTCTTCTCCCGGGCCGTCTCGCCGTAGTTGCGGGTCACGGTAACCTGGATATCCGCGGGGATAATCTTCCCCTTCAGCGATTCCACCCGTTTCAGCAGATCCTCCGCCACCCAGGTGGCATTGGCCCCTTTCCGCTTGGCCACGGTAACGGTTACGGCGGGATAATTTCTCCAGGGTTCACCACTGAGCCCCTTGTGGCTCGCCGCCGGACCAAGACCGAAAAACAGATACTGATCCGCTTCTTCGGGGCCATCCCGGATTTCTGCCAGATCGGCAAGATAGACCGGATGGCCGTTATGGACGCTGACCACCAGCCGCTTCACATCCGCCACACCGGCGAGAAAATCACCGCCCTCCACCAGGTAGTCGCGATTGTCCCCCGGGAAAGTCCCCGAACGGAGTGAAACGTTGCTCTTCTCCAGGGCAGCGATCACCTGGAGCGGCGACAGTCCGTAGGCAGCCAGCCGGGCCTGATCAAGCCGCACCTGCAGCTGCCGCCGCAGCCCCCCCGTGATTCCGGTCTCCGCCACATTGCTGCTCTTTTTCAGCTCGTCGCACAGTTCGCGCGCCACCCGGCGCAGGGTCTGGGAATCATAACGTCCGGACCAGAGGGTCAGGGTCAGGATCGGCACGTCGTCGATGGATTTGGGGACCACCAGCGGTTCGCCGGCGCCGGGCGGAAGGAGGCCGCGGTTGCTCATCACCTTGTTGTAGAGCTTGACCAGGGATTTCTCCATGTCCTCGCCAACCAGATAGCGGACCGTGATCACCCCCAGGCCCGGCCCGCTCATGGAGTAGACATATTCGACCCCTTTGATCTCCCACATCTTCGCCTCAAAGGGCTTGACGACCCGCTCTTCCACTTCTTTCGGGGTCGAGCCGGGAAGCGGCAGATAGATATCGACCATCGGCACCACGATCTGCGGCTCCTCCTCACGCGGCGTAACCAGTACTGCGTAGAGTCCGAGGAGCAGTGAAAACATGACGATCAGCGGCGTCAGTTTCGAATCGATAAAGGCACGGGCTATTTTGCCGGCCAGGCCAAGCTTATCCATTATTCCACCCTCGCTCCGTCAGTCACCTTCTCCATGCCGGCCACCACGATCCGCTCACCGACGGAAAGTCCGGCAAGAATCTCCACCCGGCCGGCACTGACAGTACCCGGCTTCACCAGTCTCATGCGGGCGATGTTTCCGTTATCCACCACCCAGACAAAGGTCAACTGGCCCCGTTCCAGTATGGCCTTTTGCGGCACCAGCAGGCCCTGCGACTCCCCGACCCGCAGCTGGGCACGGCCGAACTGTCCGGAACGCAGCCCCTTGGCCGGAAGGTCCAGCTTCAGCGTAAAGGTCCGGCTGACCGGATCCACCGTGGGCACGATTTCCGCCACCTTGCCGGTCACCGTGCGGCTATCGCCATCCAGGAACACCGGCAGAGACGTTCCCAGGGCAACTTTCCCCTGCAGGGATTCCGGCACTGCCAGCTCAAGGCGGTATTTGCCTCCCTCCTCGACGGTCAGCAACGGCATACCCGGGAAAACGGTGCTGCCCGGATCAACCATCCGAGCGGTGACAACCCCATCCAGAGGAGCAGTAATCCTGGTATACCCGGCCACCGCGGCAGCAGCCCGCGCAGCCTCCCGGGCCCGGGCCAGAGACTGGTCGGCCATATCCCGCTCGGCCCGACGGGTGTCCAGTTCCTGCCGGGTGACGGCCTGCTCCTGGAATAATCTGGCAAATCTCTCGTAGGTCACGTCAGCCAGTCTTTTGCGCGCCAGGGCCTCCTCAACGGTATGGGCAGCACCGCTTGCCCCGGCAGTGCTTTCAAGTGCCGCGAGTGTCACCAGCAGAGAGCCGCGCCGGACCAGATCACCTTCCCGTACATGAACTTCCGAAACAGTCGCGCTGATGCGGGCGGCGAGCTGGGCGGCATTTTTCGCCTTTACCGTACCGGTCGCCTCGAACAGTTCCGGAACGCTGGAAAGCGTCACCCTTTCCACGCTCAAGCCGCTGACACGTACCTGGGCAGGCTGTTCTTCCCGGGCACTGTCCGAGCATCCGCCGGCCGCAACTGCAAGCAGGGCTGCAAAGATGAGTGTACAACCCGATGACAGTCTCCTCATTTCATGACCTCCTGGAGAAAAATCCCCGCACGGTACCAGACCAGGGCGGTTGCCAGGGCGTAGCCGGCGTCAGTTTCCACCGCCGCGGCCCGCGCCCTGTTTACGGCTGTCTGGGCATCAAAAACATCAACCAGGGTAGCAAGAGAATTGGCAAATCGTTTTGAAACAAGACGGGCACTTTCTTCCGCATCCGCCAGTGCCGACCGCGCAACAGAGCGCCGCTTCTCCGCTTCGTCCAGCCGCAGGAGGCTTTCCCGCACCTGGAAAGCCACTTCGCGCTGCTGGTACGCCAGAGTTTCACGGGCGGAATTTTCCAGGGAGCGGGCCCGGGCGCGCTCGTCACAGCGGCGGAAACCGTCAAAAAGCTCCCAGCGGAGGTTCACCCCGGCCACCCAGGAATCATTGTCCCGGCCAAAGGGGAGATCGCGGTCGTTCATCTGGTAACCGGCAGTGCCGTGGAGGGTCGGCAGGAAAGCGCTCCCGGCCAGTTTCACCCCAACCTGCGCCTTTTCCGCGGCTTTTGCCAGCTCCTGCAGATCCTTGCGGTTCGCAAGGGCCAGCGCCACGAAATTTTCCTTCTCGCCGCCGAGGGTTCTGCCGGACAGTGATTCACTGATCTCGAGATTCTCTTCCGCAGGCGCTCCTGTTACCAGGCCGAGCCTCATGCCGGCCAGCACAACATTGTTTCTGGCGGTGATCTGCTGCTGTTCGATCTCCGCCAGGAAGGTACCGGCACGCAGTTCATCCGACTTCAGGCCCACGCCGGTCTCGCTTCTCACCCGCGCCAGCCGGCGATGTTCTTCAGCATCACGTACGGCTTGTTCCGCTGCGACCAGCATTGCTCGAGCCTTCTGCCCCTCGAGGTAGGCGCTGTACACCGCGAAGGCCACATCTTCCCGGCGCTGTTGCAGTGCCAGGTTCTGCCCTTCAGAATCCTTTATCAGCAGATCCGTTCCCAAAAGGAGGCCGAGATCAAAGATCGGCTGTTCCAGGCTGAAGGTGGTCCGGAAATCGCCGGTTGCGGCAGGATGGTTGAGCCGATCGATTTGAAAGTCATTGCCGGTAAAGCGTCCCTGATCCAGCTTCATCATGAAGACGCGGGTCGGGGCATTGGAGGCGGAAAAGTTTTCATCGAGGAAGATGCGGGGGTAATAGCGGCTGCGGCTCGCGGAAACGGCATGCCATGCCGCCACTTCCTGCTGTTCACTTGCCTTGAGCAGGTTATTCCGGGAAAGCGACAGCTGGATCGCCTCCTTGAGAGAAACGATTTTGTCTTGAGCCAGACAAATTGACGGGAAGAGGAGTAGAAGTGCAGCAAGTACAGAGAATGCCTTCACAGGTGACCTCCTGTCGGGAAGGTAGATTGAAGCCGCGGACGGATGCGGGGACACCTCCTGATGAAACACCGGGCAGGAGGATCTAGCAGCCTGCTAAAGAGCGGAGTTCCAGTAATGACGTACATTCAACCAGGAGACTCTTTTCATGTATAACCATTAGGGGTAGATGTCAATCTCAATAAGTGCCTACGGAACAGCTGCCATCAGGTAAACCATACCAGGGGGAAATGGGTTGACAAGTACGACGGGGGAGCTTTAGACTTGCAAAGCTAACGGGAGGGTTTATTTGATTGATAAAGTGAAGTGGAAAAAACGAATACGGTCGATCCTGACCCTGGACAGCCATCCGGGGCATATTTCGGCAGGATTCGCAGTGGGGGTTTTCATCAGCTTCAGCCCCTTTTTCGGCCTGCACACAATTCTGGCGATTACAGCAGCTTTTCTGTTGAGAATCAACAAAATTACCTGCCTGACCGGTACCTGGGTCAACACACCATTTACCGTGGTGCCGGTTTTCCTAGCCAGTAACCGCATCGGCGAAGCCCTGCTCGGCCGCACACCGGAGAAAATCGTTTTTCAGGACCTCAACCTGTCGACTAGCCTCACTCTGCTCAAGTCCCACGGCACGCCGATTCTGATCGGCACTTCCCTCATCGGTTTCTTGGCCGCGCTCGTTTCCTACTTTGTTCTCTACTACCTGATTGTCCGCTTCCGCCGCAAAGATGAAACCCTGAACTTTCTCACCGAGGAGATGAAAGAAACCGGAGAAGACCTGGAGTAAAAGTACCTAGTGTGTAATCCCTGAGAGGATCGCCGGGAATCTTTCACCACGCCAAAAAAACAGGCGATCACCAGGATCGCCTCAATCTACCCGTAACGGGCAGGCCCATTGCGACCTGCCCGTTTCCTATTCAATGTTCGCAGAATTATTTTCCCAGCAGCGGGCTCAGGGTTTGATAGGTCACGTACGCAACCGCGGCCGAGGCAGGGATGGTAAGGACCCAGGCCCAGACGATGCGATAGGCTATTTGCCAGTTAATAGCCGAAAGACGTTTCGAGAGACCGACCCCAAGGATGGAAGAGGTGATGACATGCGTCGTACTGGTCGGCATGCCGATTGCGGAGGCGCCAAGGATGACGCCCGCGGAGGCGGTTTCCACGCAGAACCCGTGCACCGGCTGCAGCTTGACGAAGTCGTGGCCGACTGTCTTGATGATGCGCCAGCCACCGACAGCGGTACCGACGGCCATTGCCAGGGCGCAGGCAACCTTGACCCAGGTGGGAACGGCAAAGGTCTCGATCAGGCCGTAGCTCACCAGGGCCATGGTAATCACACCCATGGATTTCTGGGCATCGGCAGTTCCATGGGAAAAGGCCATGGCTGCGGCGGATAAAACCTGCAGTTTGCGGAAACCCTTGTTCAGGCTGTAGGGGGATTTGTCCCGGAAAGCCCACATCATGATCACCATGAACAGAAAACCAAGGGCAACACCGATGATCGGGGACAGTACCAGAGCGAGAACAATCGTCTTCAACCCGGCAGCGTGGAGAGCCGAGAAGCCGGCGTGGGCGATAACCGCTCCCATCAACCCGCCGATGATGGCATGGGACGAAGAAGAAGGTAGCCCATAGTACCAGGTTATCAGGTCCCAGACAATAGCGCCGACAATGCCGGCCAGTACCACCATCTGGGTGACACTCGCGGGATCCACGATACCCTTGCCGATGGTGGTGGCAACCTTGGTGGAAATCATGGCGCCGGCGAAATTGAGGACCGCAGCCATCAGAATCGCCGACCTGATGGAAAGCGCCCGGGTGGAAATGCAGGTGGCAATGGCATTGGCGGTATCGTGGAAGCCGTTGATAAAATCGAAAATCAAGGCAGCCGCGACCACGAGCAAAAGCATAACCGTAGCAGTATCAAGCATTTTTCAGGACCACACTTTCCAGAATATTGACGGCATCTTCACACTTGTCGCAAGCCCGCTCGAGGGTCTCGTAGATCTCCTTCCACTTAATCAGCTGTATCGGGTCTTTCTCCTCATCAAACAGACGGCTGATCGCCTCGCGACAGACCCGGTCCGCCTCGTTCTCAAGGGAATTGACTTCCACACAGTAGCGGTTGATCTGCTCCAGGTTGCTGCCGAGAAGAGAAATGGCCCCTTCGAGGGACTGACAGGACTTGAGGATCAAAAATGCCATTTCCTTCGCGGTGGCAGTGGGCTGTTCCACGTTATACATGACAAAGCGCTGGGAGCAAGCATCGATCAGGTCCAGAATATCGTCCAGTGCACCGGACAAGGCATAGATATCCTCCCGGTCCAAGGGGGTAACGAAGCTCTTGTTGAGTTTCTTGACAATGTCGTGGGTCAGGATATCGCCGTTGTGCTCAATCTGCTTGATTTTTTTCTGGCTGGCCACCGGGTCGCTGAAGTCGTCGAGCATTTCTTTGAAAAGTTGCGCACCTTCGACAATATTGTGTGCCAACTCCTTGAACAGAACAAAAAACTTTTCTTCCTTCGGGATCAGTCCAAACATAGGGGGGCTCCTCCACTACCCGGACCCAGGCAGCCCGGCGAAATATAAATCGAGTATAGATAGCATATTTTTTTCGCCCATCCTATAGAAATGTTACATTTGCATTACGGATCACTCACTTTGTGCCATTTCTCCTTGCATTTTTCCCACCGCTTCCAGTATTGTCGCACGGCAAATACTTCGTTTCCTCCGAGGGAACCTTACAGGAGAATGTGTGACAGGATTTGAAGCAGGCATCTTAGGCATTGTTGAAGGGTTGACGGAATTTCTTCCGGTTTCCTCCACCGGACACCTGATCCTTGTTTCGGAACTGCTCCATCTGCCGCAGACCGAGGCGCATAAAGCCTTCGAGGTGGCAATCCAGCTGGGTGCGATCCTGGCGGTTGCCTGCCTCTACTGGCGCAAGCTCATAGCCCGTTCCGATCTACTGCTGAAACTTGCAGTCGGATTTCTGCCGACCGGCATCATCGGCCTGACCCTTTACAAACTGGTCAAAAACCTCTTCGATCCCTCGGTGGTCAGCATATCGCTGATTGTCGGCGGCTTCGCCTTCTTTGCCATGGAATATTACCTGCGGAATCATAAACCGGCGATCCACGACGCCGGGGACGTAAGCTACCGTGGCGCATTCACCATCGGCCTGGTACAGTGCATTTCCATGGTCCCCGGTGTATCCCGCTCCGGGGCAACCATCATCGGCGGGCTGATCTGCGGCATGAGCCGCACCGCAGCGGCCGAATTTTCCTTTTTGCTGGCCTTGCCGACCATGCTTGCCGCAACCTGCTACGATGTCTACAAAAACGCCGCCGCGTTTCAGGGCAGCGATTGGGACAACCTCCTGATCGGCTTCATCGTCTCCTTCATCTTCTCCATCATCGGCATCAAGATTCTAATCCGCTTTGTCGCCAATCACACCTTCATTCCTTTCGGCATTTACCGTATCATCGCCGGTGCGCTTTTCCTGCTTCTTGTTGTATAAACGGTTCTGAATTTCGGGTTGTTAGCTGAAAACCTTTAAAGTCCATATCGAATAGCTATCTTGTATTCACCCATTACCTCTTGACGTACTCACGTCATTCCCGTGAAAACGGGAACCCAGGAAATTAACAACCGCCATAAACCCTGGATACCGGCTTTCGCGGGTATGACGAGTTTATGATTTTGACGTTATCCCCTTCATTCCTGTTAAATTTAAGATCACAACCCTCCAGAACAAAACTATCTCTTTTCCAACAGTACGTTTCGTGCTACATGTTTACCTGTGCTAGCTTTAATTGACTTTTTCTTATGCTCCTGCAGATAACCTGGCTTGAGGGGAGGAATGCTGATGGCGGGCGGTATCAAAGACTGGCCGGAAGACGAAAGGCCGCGGGAAAAGATGCAGAAACAGGGGGCCCAGGCCTTGAGCGATGCGGAACTCCTCGCCCTGGTGATTCGTAGCGGCGACCCGGCAACCAGACAGAGCGCCGTGGACATCGGTCGCCTGCTGCTGCAGGAATTCGGAAGCCTGCGTGCCCTCGCCGGAGCAACGATCGCGGAACTCTGCCGCATCAAGGGAGCCGGTCCGGCCAAAGCCACCGCCGTCAAGGCCGCGCTCGAGATCGGCGCCCGCCTCAACACCGACCGCCTGAGTCATTGCGAACGCTTCACATCCCCCGAACAGGTCTACCAGCATTTTCATTACTCGTTTCGCGACCGCTGCAAGGAGTACTTCATCGTTCTACTGCTGGACGGAAAAAACCGGATTATCCGGGAGGTGCAGATTTCCGAAGGCTCCCTGAATCAGAGCATCGTCCATCCGCGGGAGGTTTTCAACCCGGCGGTCCGCGATTCAGCGGCCGCCATGATCCTCGTCCACAATCACCCCTCGGGTGATCCGACCCCAAGCCGGGAAGACCGGGAAATAACCCGGCGCCTGAAAGAAGCGGGCGAACTGATGGGGGTCGCGGTACTCGATCACATCATCATCGGCGACGGCAGGTATCTCAGCTTCACCTCCCAGGGAATGTTGTAGTTATACCAATTCCATATCAAGGCCCTCTCTGTGTTGGCTCGTCTTCGGCTGCTCATCGTACTCTTCAGTACGCCTCGCAGCCTCAATCCTCGCCGCCTTGAGATCATCCTTGATCTGGAATTGGTATTTGTTACTAACTGCAAAAACTTGATACAGATCAATGTCGATCCTCCCGATTACGGTATAGTTCTTCCCATGCGGCGGGAAAACCCGCCTCCAGAAAGTTCAACTGCACGAGAAAGTAACTATACAGGGAGGATTAAACATGTTTTGTCATCAATGTGAACAGGCAGCAAAGGGAACCGGTTGTGATGTACAGGGCGTCTGCGGCAAAAAGCCTGAGGTCTCGGATCTTCAGGACAATTTGCTCTACGGGCTCAAAGGACTGGCCATCTATGCGGACAGGGCACGGAAGCTCGGCGCAAAAGATCAGGACATCGACGTCTTCATGCTGGAAGGTCTCTTTGCCACCGTCACCAATGTGGATTTTGATCCGGCCCGCCTCGAAGCGACCATCAAGAAATGCTACGAGATGAAGGAAAAAGCCCGGAAGCTTTTCGAAGAGGCCTTCTGTAAAACACACGGTCTCGCCGTTGCCAGGGTCTTTAACGAAGGTCCCGCAGTCTGGGCACCGGCCGCCGACCTGGTAAAACAGGGCGCGCAGTACGGCATCCTCAGCCAGCATGAAAACGAAGACATCCGTTCCGCCATTGAAATCCTGATCTATGGTCTCAAGGGCATGGCTGCCTACGCCGACCACTGCCAGATCCTCGGCAAGCACAACGATGAGATATACGCCTTCTTCCACAAAGCCCTGGCCGCCACTGCCGATCCGGCCCTCGGCCTGATGGATTATGTCGGCCTCTCGATGGAGTGCGGCAAGCACAACCTCACCATCATGGGTCTCCTGAACGAAGGGCACGTGGAGCGCTACGGCCACCCGGTACCGACTCCGGTCAACCTCGGTACCAAGGCCGGCAAGGCGATTCTCGTTTCCGGTCACGACCTGCTGATGCTGGAAGAGCTCCTCAAGCAGACCGAAGGCAAGGGCATCAACATCTACACCCACGGCGAGATGCTGCCGGCCCACGGCTATCCCGGCCTGAAGAAGTATGCCCACCTCGCCGGCAACTTCGGCGGTGCCTGGCAGGACCAGCACAAGGAATTCCCCGAGTTTCCCGGTGCGATCATTTTCAACACCAACTGCATCCAGAAGCCGGCCGACTCCTACACCGGTCGCCTCTACACCTGGGGCCTGGTGGCCTGGCCCGGCATCCAGCACATCGAAGGCTGGGATTTCAGTCCGGTAATCGAAAAAGCCCTGTCGCTGCCCGGTTTTGAAGAAGCTCCGGGCAAGGACATCCTGGTCGGCTTCGGCCACAATGCGGTACTCGGCGTGGCCGACAAGGTCATCGAAGCGGTCAAGGGCGGAGCGGTGAAACACTTCTTCCTGATCGGCGGCTGCGACGGCGCCAAACCGGGCCGCAACTACTACACCGAGTTTGCCGAGAAGGTTCCGCAGGACTGCATCATCCTGACCCTGGCCTGCGGCAAGTACCGCTTCAACAAGCTGGACTTCGGCGACATCGGCGGCATCCCGCGGCTCCTTGATGTGGGCCAGTGCAACGACGCCTACTCGGCGATCCAGATCGCGGTGGCCCTGGCCGGAGCCTTCGAGTGCGGGGTGAACGATCTGCCGCTGTCCATGGTCCTCTCCTGGTACGAGCAGAAAGCGGTGGTCATCCTCCTGACGCTGCTCCACCTCGGGATCAAGAACATCAAGATCGGCCCGTCACTGCCGGCCTTCATCACCCCGAACGTTCTCAACTTCCTGGTGGAGAACTTCAACCTGGCGCCGATCACCACCCCGGATCAGGATCTCAAGCAGATTTTGGGCTAAAGACAGCACTCAGACACTTCTCCTTCTGGCATCCGGGGTGGTCCCCCTCCCCGGATGCATTTTTTTCAGTAACTATTCAGCACCGAGCAGACATAACTCCCCACTAACCCCTTTAGGCCCTTTGGGTCCTCTTAAGTTAAGAGGGGGGATTAATGTAACCTATCTCCATGTTGCACAAACTCCTCCCCTAACGTTAAGGGGAGACTGGGAGGGGTTATGCAGCTCGATTGCCCATGAAAAATGCATCTGAAGCATGCAACTGAATAGATACTTTTTTCAAAAGAATAACAATAACGAGAAGCTCCGGGAAGGTTCCAACCCGTCCACCTGCCGAAACTTTTCGGCTGAAAATGATCAAATAGAGAGGATTATCCCATGCAGATAACAGAATTGAAAAACGCGGAAAAGGTACCAATCTCAATCGATGCCCGCAAGATGCTGGTCAGGAACGACTGCGAACTGATCCACTTGACCCTGAAGCCCGCAGAAATCCTCGAGAAGCACAGCAACCCTTTTGACGTGGCTTTTTACGTTCTTTCCGGCTCCGGTGAGCTTGAGGTGGGCGACGAGACCGCGGGCATTTCGGCGGATACGGTTATCGAGGTCGCAGCTGGTGAAATGCGCGGCTGGAAGAATGATGGCACGGAAGATCTGCGGGTACTGGTGGTGAAACTGTTGTAGAATTTCTCATTGCCGATGGCAGCGGATGAGTATCTCTCAAAGACCCGGCCGGCTCAGGGGACCTCCACCCCGAGTTCCTCGGCAACCGCCTGAAAATACTCATTGAGATCCTCATTGATGAAGTATCGCCCACGCCCCGGTGGCAGCATCACCTCGCCCTGGTTCACCACGACCACGGTTCCGGATGCCATCTTGGGCAGCACGGCCGCCGGATAAACCGCCAGCGACGATCCCAGTACCAGCAGCAGATCGCAACGGGATACCATGGCGGCCGCCTCTTCAAAGTCCTTGACCGCCTCCCCGAAAAAAACCACGTCCGGTTTGATCACCCCGCCACAAAAGGGACAGCAGACTATAGGCGACCTCGTGCTGTTCCGCATTGCCCGATCCCACCAGGTAAAAGTTGCCCCGCTGACATCACCTTTTGAACAGTTGGTACAACTGGCCGACCAGTAGGACCCATGCAGTTCGATAACCCGGCGTGAACCTGCTTGGTGATGGAGAGCATCGATATTCTGGGTAATGACACCGTCTATGAAACCACAGTCCTCAAAAGCGGATAGCGCGCGGTGCGAATAGGTCGGCCGGATATCCCTGGCCAGACCCATGAAATCCTCGGTAAACTGATAGAAAAGCAACGGGTCGCGGCGAAAATGGTCAACGCTGAACACCAGATCGGGATTGTACCTGCGGGTGGCGTACAAACCCTGCGGACCGCGAAAATCAGGAATCCCGGCAGCGGTCGAGAGACCGGCTCCGGTCAGCACCACGAGGGAGCCGGTAGTACGGATCAGCTCGGCGCATTCGCCAGCACCGAGACTTCGCGCCAATCGATTCATTCGCTTCTCCTTCCCCACCAAACTACGCTCAGTTCTTCACTCCGCTGGAAACTGCTCCCAGATATTACTTCGGCAATTAAACATTACACCCTGATGTAGGGGCACGGCCTGCCGTGACCGGATTGGGCAAGGCACGCCTGCCCCTACCTACCATTGATAAATATCGACGCATTCATGGGATACCCTTGCGCCCCACGCAGGTGCTTTTCTCATCCCGGAGAATATTCAACCAGCAACAGACTATCCTCACTGAGAAGTATATCGCGAAACCGGAGAAGTTTCTGAGATACCTTTCACCGCCCAAAAAAGATCAAAATTATCTGAAATAAACTTTGACAACTAATTTCATTTGGTATATTGTACCAAAAAATTTACGAACCGCCACGTGCGGAAGAAAGGATTTGCCATGGCTGATCTTAAAGGAACGAAAACAGAACAGAATCTTCTGGAGGCTTTTGCGGGAGAGTCTCAGGCACGGAACAAGTATTCCTATTACGCTTCCGTGGCCAAAAAAGAAGGCTACGAGCAACTGGCTGAAATTTTCCAGGAAACGGCGGATAATGAGAAGGAACACGCCAAACTCCACCTGAAGGCCCTGATGGGAATTGAAAGCACCATCAAAAATCTGCAGGCTGCCGCATCCGGCGAAAATGCCGAGTGGACGAAGATGTACCCACGCATGGCCCAAGAAGCCCGCGAGGAAGGATTTGAAGATCTTGCCTATATGTTCGAGGCGATTGCCGCAATTGAAAAGGCACACCAGGAACGCTATCAGCATATCCTCAAAGCCATTGAAGAGGGTAGTGTATTCAAAAAATCCAGCCCGGTTACCTGGAAGTGCCGGAACTGCGGACATCTCCATGAAGGCACCGAAGCTCCCCAACTCTGCCCGGTATGCAAACATCCACAGGGTTTCTTCGAAGTCAAAGCCTACAACTACTAAATTTACCAACTGATCCCTCGCCCGGACCTGCGCCCCCCTCGCAGGAAAGGGCGGGGGTTTATTTTTGCAGCCCCCTTCGAAGCAGGGCCTCAAACGTCCGCCTGGTCGCACAATCTCTCGAGTTTACAAATTCAGAAAACCAAGATACCATGCGTCTGATCTGTCAGCCATCACCCGGAACGGCAGGGATAAAATTTTTCTCGAGGAGACTCCTCCATGGATGTATTCTTAGATCCACAGGCGATCATCGCCCTGATAACCCTTACCGCACTGGAAATAATCCTCGGCATCGACAATATCATCTTCATCTCGATCCTGGCCGGAAAACTCCCCCAGCACCAGCAGAAAAAAGCACGCATCATCGGCCTCGGTCTTGCCATGATCACCCGCATCGGCCTGCTCTTCTCGCTCACCTGGCTGATGAAGTTGACCTCGCCGCTCTTCAGCGTCATCGGCCACGATATTTCCGGCCGCGACCTGATCCTCATTCTGGGAGGACTCTTCCTGCTCGGCAAAAGCACTCTCGAAATCCACGACAAGCTGGAAGGTGAAGAAGGTGTAGCATCAACGCGAGCGGCAGCCTCTTATGCCGGGATTCTCATCCAGATCATGTTCCTGGATATCATTTTTTCCCTCGATTCCATCATCACCGCCATCGGCATGGCCCGGCAGCTCCCGATCATGGTCGCCGCGGTGGTCATTGCCGTCGGTTTCATGATGCTTTTCGCCGGAGCCGTCAGCGCCTTCATCGACCGGAACCCGACTATCAAGATCCTGGCCCTGAGCTTCCTGATCCTGATCGGCGTCGCCCTGATCGGCGACGGCCTCGGCATGCACATACCGAAAGGCTATGTCTACTTCGCCATGGCCTTCTCGGTCGGGGTGGAAATGCTGAACATCAAGGTCAGGGGACGAGGAAAACACCCGGTAAAGCTCCATCAGCCCTATGTCGACGAACGCGAGCCGACCTGACCGGAGCTATCGCCGGCATATGTCACATGATACTCGTGCTGAATAAGTCTGCACCTTTACCGCAGAAGGGACGCCGATCGGGCGGCTCGCACAAATTAACTCAGGAGATCGACCATGAAAAAAAATATCTCTTTCAGCCTCTCTTTCGCATTCTCTCTGCTGTTGGCCGGGGTCCTCAATGCCGGAGCAGCGGAATGTGCGGCAGGTATGCAAGGTGACGCAGATATGAATGGCGTCCTCACCTGCAGCGAGGCAAAAAAATTCGCTGCCGAGCGTTTCAGTGCCCTGGATACCAATAAGGACAAGCGGCTGAATATGGACGAGATGGAAACCGGGATGAGCGGAATCCATAAGGCCATGAACACCAACGGTGACGAAACGGTCGACATTCAGGAATACATCAGCTACTGGTGTGGAACAGCCCCCACGAACCTCAAGGCAGCGGCCCGGGGCAATAAACAGCCGCAGTTCAGTAAAATGGACACCAATCGGGACGGCATGGTATCAAGCGGAGAATGCCAGGTGCTCTGGTCGGTCCGATTCCGGGACGCCGATGAGAGCCGGGACGGCAGGCTGACCTCCCGGGAATATGTCCAGAGCACTATCCTCTGGTTTGCCGACATGGACCCGAACCGGGACAGTTCCGTGACCTTGAGCGAATGGAACAAATACTGGATCGGCTCCTGCCGGACTGCGAAAAAATAGCACCGTCTTCAAGAGCAGCGACGCCAGCAATGAAAAACCCCCTTCATACCAAGTACCTCGAAGGGGGTTTTCTTACACAAAAGCTGCTGAACCTGCACACTACCTTTGTGCATGACAACGATTCAGTCCGGCACGACTCCGGGCATCTGCCGCTGGAAATCCTCTTTATCAATCGAATAGGACTCAGCATAGGGATCCGCGACATAGCCGGTTTCAGAGGTGATCCGCGGGTGTCCTTTCTCGTCATAGACCACCGTTTCCTGGCCCGTTTCCATACCGTCTTCATACTCGGTAACCAGCATCGGCCCTGAGCAGCCGAACAGTACCGCAATAGCAACTGCCAGCAAACTCCCTCGAGCAAAGCTGCCCGGGCGAGCAGAACCGACCTGAAATTCACCTGTAAATATTCCCATGAAGCCTCCCTTTATCCAACAAAACTAGCCTGCGGGTGTACCACTATCGAGAATCCGCCTGACCGATTTCAGAAAAACCTGCGGCGACACCGGCTTCGAAATGAAGTTGAGTCCATCATCCAGAACACCTTTTTTGTAAATTATATCAGAAGCATAGCCGCTGCAGAAAAGCACCTTCACATCGGAACGGATTTTCCTGATTTCATCATAGACAGCTTTGCCGTTCATGCCCGGCATGATAACATCGAGAATTACCAGGCTCACGTCATCGCGATGCTCTTCGAAAAGCCTGACGGCATCGATGCCATTTGCTGCATCCCGCACCGAATAGCCCGCTTCACCAAGAACCGTTTTCATCAAATCCCTGACAGAGTCATCATCCTCGGCCAGCAGAACCGTCTCGGTTCCCCCGGACGATACAGTCGCAGGATGCGGTGCAGGGCTGAGCATCACCTCGCTCTCAAGGGGAAGATAGATACGGAAGGTGGTTCCGTTACCCGGCTCACTGTAGACATTGATATAACCGTTATGCTGCTGGACAATGCCGTAGGCCATGGACAGTCCGAGACCGTTGCCCTTTCCGGTTTCCTTGGTGGTAAAAAATGGTTCAAAGATCCTTTGACGGAGCTGTTCGGACATTCCGCAGCCGGAATCGGAGACCGAAATCACGGCATAGCTTCCGGGACTGCCGAAGCCATGATAGCGGCAATATTCCTCGTCCATATCCTGCCGCGTCGTTTTGATGGTGAGCAAGCCGCCATCCGGCATGGCATCCCGGGCATTGGTGGCCAGGTTGATGAGCACGTGATCAATCTGGTTGCTGTCTGCCTGCACAATGAGAATTTCCGGCCAGAGCGAGGTTTTCAGTTCGACATCTTCCCCGAGAATCTGTTTCAGCAGCTTCTCCAGGGTGAAGATGACCGAATTGACATCCACCGGCCGTGGCAGGATTACCTGCTTTCTGCTGAATGCCAGAAGCCTCGTGGTAAGCCCCGAAGCGCGGTCGGCAGCCGTCAGAATGGGAAGCACGTTTTGCAGCAACTCCGGATCGTCCTGCACCTTTCTCTCAAGCAATTGACCGTAACCGATGATGGCGGTGAGAATATTATTGAAGTCATGGGCAATGCCCCCGGCCAGAGTACCGATGGATTCCATCTTCTGGGCCTGACGCAACTGGTTTTCCAGGTGCCTGCGCTCGGTGATGTCCTCGCCGATCAGCGCAACCCCCTCAATCCTGCCGAAGGAATCGCGCAGAAAGGTGTTGTTCCAGGATACCAGTCGGCTATCGCCCGCTTTTGTCCTGAGGGCATGCTCCTGGTGGAGTTCCAGATTCCCGTCAGCCAGAGCGGCAAGGTAGGAGCGTTTGCCACGCTCGTCCAGAGGGAAACAGGTCTCGAACCAGCTCCCGCCCAGCAGCTCTTCCCGTTGCCAGCCACTGGCGTCCAGGAGACAGTCGTTACAGAAAACAATGGTACCGTCACAATCCAGGAGGACCGCCATCAGGGTCATGTTTTCCAGCGTCTCGCGAAAACGGCGCTCCGACTCGCGGGCCAGGCTCAAAGCCCGCGACAGCTTGGTGTAGCTGGTAATCTCGTTATTGAGTATCAGGGCGGCATAACGGAAAAAGGTTTCCAGGTCACCCCGGATATTCAGGGTATTGAGGAGCATCCCTTCCATCCGGACCGCGGCAATCACGCGGTTCCAGGCAATCAGGGGAAAAACCCAGAGGTATTCACAGTTTTCCGGCAACAGCTTCTGCAGTTCCGGGTCGGAAGAGCCATCGATCTCGACACAGCGCCACTTTTCGATCACCTCCCGAACCAGGGGATCGTCAATCCTCGTGCTCTCTTCTTTACGGTTGAAGATGTCACTGGAATACCAGATTCCGTCGCGGAAATGATAGAGCACCAGGTTCAGACCACCGACCGACTCCAGAAGTACGGCAAGAATGGTATCGATCACCTCGTTAAGACCGGAGGCACGGCTGATCCGGTCATACATGACGTTGATGAGCTCGACCCGCGACTTCTGCCGGGAAAGTTCGCGAAGCCTCTCCTTCAGGCGAGCGAGTTCGTCCACATCAATGGAAATCTGCCCGGTCATGTCAGATACTCCCTCTGCGACGCAGGGTTTCAGCGAGAACGTTTTCGAGATTTTCCAGAGAGACATCGAGCCAGCGGAGCGGCAGGGAGGTGACTTCGCTCACGTGGGACGCTTCTTTCTCGAAACAGGCTGAACAGGGGGTCCGTACTGCCAGGAGGTACGAATGCTCCTGGCTGAAGATGCGCTTGATCAGATCCGGGTTTTTGCCGAAAATCGGAACGGTGACCTCGTCCCAGGTATGGGCCCACTCCTCGAGAAGAAAAAATGCGCCTTTTGTCAACTCCTCGGTGAAAAGCTGTTCGCCGAGGAGAATGCTGACGCAATTCTGACCGGGGGTCCGCAGAGCGCCCCGCTTTTCCACGATGGAATCCATCAGCGGGTGGCAGGTCCCGAACATGACGCTGACCGTATCCGGTGGAAAACGCTCAAGAGTCGATTCGAGACAGTGCTGCAGCTTTTCGAAACTGGTGTGCAGGGAAGAGGGAAGAAATTTAATGGAAACCGGCCAGTGGTTCCTGGCCACCAGGCAAGAAATCTCTTTTTTCAGAATACTGCAGCTTACCAGGGTATTTTGCTCATCCTGCCGAGAGAGCCGTGTTGCTTCGATAGTCTCCATAACGAAAAGCCGCCTCCAGCATGATTTTTATTTTTTCCTCGGGGATGCAAAGCGGCATGACCAGAGTACCGAAGAAGAACCCTCCCCCCGGAGCGCCTGCTGCCATGATCCGGGCAACGTCATTCTCGATCTCGTTACGATCCCAGGAAATAAGGCGTATATCATTAATGACCCCGGCCACCAGGGCCTTTCCATCGACGAATTTCTTCGCCTCGGCAATATCGTCAAGCGGATTGAGGTAAAATGCGCCGACCCCGGTCTGCTCCCGAATCAGTTCGATCTGGGAATTGATCACGCCGCCACCATTGAAATACACCATCCCTTCGGTGCCAAACGCCTCGAAATCACGCCGCAGCCAGGGCAGGGCCAACTCGCGGAACTGGGGCATGGTCAGAAAGGTTGCAGATGCCACCGGGTTCGAATAGGCGATCATATCGATACCCGCCTCCCGCAGGGCACGTACATGCCTGATACAGAAGTCGGAACACTTTTCCAGCAGTTCCCGGCAGAGACTCTGCGGTCCGGTCAGGAGAAGCTGCAGCCATTTGTCCATGCCCATCAGCATCGGCGGCAGCGAAAATGAAGAAACCACCGATCCGAGAACCGGACAGCGGCCGCCCTGCTCCGCCTTGAGAATCCGGATACATTTCCCCAGTTCCTGGAATGCTGCCGTTTCGCTCACATCAGCGGGAACCGTCAATGCCTCGATATCGGCTGGGCTGCGGATAATCATCTCGCCGACATTCGGTGGTCCGTCCTTGGCATAGACAATTCTCCGGCAGCCGAGCATCTCGGCATCCCGGGCAACATAGAAAAACCCCCAGAGGTTGTCGTAGCCGTATTTGCGCTGCATCCTGAGCTGGGCTTCGGCCACCAGCTCGCCTTTGCCGTAATATTCTTCAATGCTCAGGCCCAGCTCCAGGGCCCCCTGTTCCAGGAGATTGCAGATTACCGGCACCCGATCCGGGAGCTTTCCTTCCACCAGGCGCTGGATTCGTTCCATGGCGTTCATAGCGGAACAACCTCCTTCACCAGTTCAGCAACGACCCTGGTCGCCTCGATGCCGTTTTCCGCCCAGGCATCGGCAGAAACCGACCGGTAGAGGTTTTCGTCGAAGCGGAAGGGCGCCCCGCCGACGATGATCTTGATCCGCGACTCCAGGCCCCGTTCATGGAGAATCTGGCGTACCTTGAGGGCACCTTCCGCGCCCAGGGCCGTGTGCACCATCATCGCCGAAATGGCAATCACCGAAGCGTCAAGGGCAATTGCCTGGTCGACGAAGCGCTCGGCCGGAACATTCACCCCCAGGTCGGTCACGGTAAACATCTTGGTCCGCAGACACCCCCGAACGATCTTTTTCCCCAATCCGTGAAAATCCCCGGCTGAGGTACCGATGACAATGCTGCCCATGATCTCCGGGGTGGCACTGAACAGCGGTAGCAGCATTTCAATGGCCTCTTCCGATATCTGCGCCGCAATGAAATGCTGGGACAGGGTGGTTGCCAGATCCTTGGTCAGATCCCGGGACATCCTCTCGATGGCCGGAGTCACCACATCAAAGACAACCTCTTCCGGGGCGGCGCCCTCGTCAAGGGCCCGCGAAAGAAGCCCGATTGCCTGATCCCGGTCCGTATCGAGAAGGGCCTCATAGTAGCGGGTAAAGAATGATTGCATCATGGCGACTCCGTCAGAGAAACTACTGCGGGACCGGCCTGGGGTAGTGACGCCCATTCAAACATTCACCTTAGCGCGGCTGCGCCTCGCGTCCTCTTTTGACTGCGTCAGCCATCCTGGTCTCCACGCGACGTTTCTCAAAAACCTGTTAGTGGGCAAGAGCGATGATATCTGCTACATCATACCAGGGTTTCCGATAGTTATAACCCCTTACGGGTAACAATCTTTCATCCATTCCCGTGCATTCTCACCCCATTAAGCACACTCTATCAATGTATCGGCAACCATTGGTATTTCTTAAATGCAAAACTGCGGATCGGGTTTAGAAGGGGAAGGAGGGCGGTATGATACAGGTCAAACATGCATTCAATACGGTTTACCGCGCAAGGCCCGATTGGTCTTAGCGGTCGGCATGGCATTCCAGGGGTCGTCCGGCCAGGGATGCTTCGGATAACGCCCCTTCAATTCTTTTTTCACCTCCCGGTAACCGCTCGCCCAAAAACCCTTCAGGTCCCGCGTAACCTGGACCGGACGCCGGGCCGGAGACAGGAGGTGCAGGAGAAGCTTCACCCGTCCCGCGGCAATAGTCGGGGTATCCGCACAGCCGAACATCTCCTGGAGCTTCACCGCCAGAAACGGTTCTTCACCGCTGACATAATCAATCTCGATGCGGCTGCCGCTCGGCACGGTAATGTGGGTCGGTGCCCGCTCCTCCAGCAGGCGCAGCTGCTCCCGGGTGAGCAGGGCTCGTAATGCGGCGCACAGATCGAGTCCGAAGATATCGCGGCGGCTCCGGACTCCATAGAGAAATGGGGCAAGCCAGTCCGCAAGGGTGGCCAAAAGACTCTCGTCCGTCAGATTCGGCCACTGCTCCTCGGGAAAGGCCTGCCGTACCAGACGCAGCCTGCCCCTCAGCCGATTGGCCTCCCGGTCCCAGTTCAGGTAAGCCATGCGGGTGTCCTCGATGACCGCAAGCAGCAGCGGGATGGCCTCTTCATCGGATGGCACAACCTGGCGCCGGGACAGGTGAATCGCACCGAGCAACTCCTCCTCCCAGGCCATCAGCCGCTCCTGACCGGCATCCCAGACTACCCGGCGTTCGCTGGCGATCTGCTCCCGGCACTCGGAGCGCACCAGCTCCGGAGTCAGAGAACAGGCTTGGTGAATGAGCCCTTCCCCCTTCTCCCCTGCGTCCACCTGGATCGCCAGGATATACGGACGATTCCGGACGCCGCTTTTCCGGGACAGGCGGGCACCGCGGCCATTGGCCAACAGATAGCGATCGCTGCCCTCCTCCCGCTGCCGGGCAACCCGGTCCGGGTAGGCAGCCAGGAGCAAGCGGGCCGCGGCGTCGCCATCCGAGAGCGCTCCGTGAATTTCCCCTGCCCCCAGGTGGCGCGCGAGCTGCGCGGCACTTCTCTCCACCGCCCGGATAGCGGAGGTTTGCACACGCGGGTCTGCCCGCCTGTTTCGGGCCACAACCACCTCATAGCGCTCCAGCAGATCGGATTCACAGATAGCTGCGACCTCTCCCGGGCCATAGCGAAAAATGTCCCGTTCCGCCAGAAGCGCTCCGAGGATGGCGGCCATCTCCAACGCTTCCGCCTCTTGGCCCCGGAGCAGCAGCCGGGCGACGCGGGGATGGACCGGCAATTCCGCCATTTTTCTCCCGCTTTCCGTGGTCCGTCCGTCCCGGTCCAGCGCACCAAGGCAGAACAGCAATTCCCGGGCAGCGACCAGCGCAACTTCGGGTGGCGGATCAAGCCAGGAGAGGCTCGCCGGGTCCCGCACCCCCCAGACGGCCAACTCCAGGGCCAGAGCGGAAAGGTCAGCTACCAGGATCTCCGGGGGGGTAAAAGCGGTCATGGCCTGAAAGGTGTGCGGACCGAACAGGCGGTAGCAGACCCCGGGGGCCAGCCTTCCAGCCCGTCCGGCCCGCTGCTCCGCCGAGGCGCGGGACTCTCTCACTGTCAGCAGCCGGTTCATGCCGCTCGCCGGATCATGGCGCAGGACCCGGGTCAGACCGCTGTCAACCACCGCCCTGATCCCCTCGATGGTGAGGCTCGTCTCTGCAATGTTTGTGGCCAGAACCACCTTGCGCCTCGGCCCCGGCAAGATAGCCGCTTGCTGTTCCGCAAAGGGCAGGTCGGCATAGAGCGGATGGATGGCAGGAGACAAGTTACCGGCTGCTTCTTGGAGCTGCCCGGCACAGGCACGGATCTCGCCTGCGCCGGGCAGGAAGGCGAGGACATCCCCTGCCGATTCCCGCAGGGCGCGTCGCACCGCGGCCGCCATGCGAACCGGCAGCGGGTGATGGCTGGAATCCTCCAGAAAACGTACTTCCACCGGAAAAGAGCGCCCTTCGGCAATCACGACCGGCGCATTGCCGAGCAAGGCGGCAACCGGCCCGCAATCGAGGGTCGCCGACATCACCAGAATTTTCAGGTCGGGCCGCAGCTCCCGCTGTACCTCCAGGCAGAGTGCCAAGGCAAAGTCCGCATTGAGACTTCGTTCGTGGAATTCGTCGAAGATCACCAACGACACTCCTTCCAGGCCGGGATCCCGCTGCAGACGCCGGGTCAGAATCCCCTCAGTGACCACCTCGATCCGGGTCCTCGCCGAGACACGTCGCTCAAAGCGCATCGTATAGCCCACCGTCTCTCCGGAATCCTCACCCAGGGCCAGGGCCATGCGGTTCGCCGCATTGAAAGCCGCCAACCGGCGGGGTTCGAGCATCACGATGCGCCCGGCGGCAATTCCGGAAAGATCGAGCAGTGCCAGGGGGACACGCGTCGTTTTGCCGGCCCCCGGCGGCGCCTGCAGCACTGTATTCGGACAAACGGCAATCGTCCTCAGCAGTTCGGGAAGGATCGGGTCTATGGGAAGAGGGGTGTTATCCATGAAATAGCTACCTGTAGCGGTTGATAGTGAGGGGTTACCTGTTTGCCTTGGCTGAAGAATGATGCAGGTTGATTTTAGGTGTTACAAGATACCAGTCGGATACAAATATCCACCGGATTGAAGGTAGCCCTCCCCCGGCACACTGTCAATCGTAAAAAAGAAGGGCAGATCCCTAACCTTCCTTTTTACCGTTGACGTTCCCCTCCTGACCATGAGATATCTGCTTTCCATGAATATCAACACCTTACCCAAAACTCTGCAACATGCGTTATCTTCAAAATAATCGGGGAAAAGTATGTACACACGAAAAGATGTCCCTTTCAATGCAACATCTCTCTCGTTTTCCAATCCAGAGCTCGAAGCGGCCTTCCAGGCCGACTATTTCGACAAAAATATCGGTAATTTGAGACGTTATCTGCTGCTGGGATTTCTTCTCTATGGACTGTTCGGTATCCATGACTACCTGATCATTCCCGACATCCTGCCGCAGGCTTGGGGCATCCGCTACCTCCTGGTCTGTCCGTTGCTGCTGGCAATCTACCTGTTCTCCTACTCGAAATATTATCCCCAGGCACTGACGCCGTCCCTTTTCCTCGCCTGCTTTGCGGCCGGCGCGGGGATCGTCGCCATGAGCATCAAGGCGGCCCCACCCGGCAATTCTCTCTACTACGCCGGCCTCTTGCTATGCCTGCTCTTCTACTTCCGCCTTCGCTTCCTCGCTGCCAGCCTGCTCGCCTGGAGTCTTTTTTTTCTCTATGAAGCAGCGGCACTCCTGACCATCGGCACCTCGACCCCGGTTCTGTTCAGCAATACTTTCACCTTCATCTCCTTCAACATTACCGGAATGTTTGCCTGCTACGCGATGGAACGCTACTACCGTTCGGATTTCCTCTTGCGGCGAACCATTCAACAACGGGATCATGAGATAAGCGCCTCGAACCGGGCCTTGGAACAAGAAATCATCGAGCATCGACAGGCCGTTGAGGAAAAACGTCGCCTGCAGGCGCAACTCTCCCAGGCTCAGAAGATGGAAGCGGTAGGACAGCTTGCCGGCGGTATCTCGCATGAATTCTCCAACATCCTTACCGCGGTGGTCGGCTACGCAAATTACCTCCAGATGAAGATGGCAAAGGATGACCCCTTGTACAACTATGCAGGAAATATCATCACCTCAGCCAATCGTGCAGCACGCCTGACAAACGACCTGCTTGCCTTCAGCAGGAAGAAACAGTCTGAACCAAGGGTCGTGAATCTTAATGAAATCATACAGAAAGCGGAAAATTACCTGCCCCTGATGGCCGGCCGGAAAATCAGGGTCTCAATCATGGTCTACGAAAAACCGCTGATTGTCATCGCTGACGAGGTATTGCTGGAACAGGTCCTGGTGAATCTGGTTGCCAACGCCCGGGATGCCATGCCGGACGGCGGCGTGCTGACCATCACCCTCGACCAGCTCGGATTGAACCGGGAAGCCTCCTTCGCCACCGGCACCGCGCCCCCGGGCAGATACGGCCGGATCTCTGTCACCGACATGGGCATCGGTATGAGCGACACTACCCGGGCACGAATTTTCGAGCCGTATTTCACCACGAAAGAGAACGAAACGGGCACCGGACTCGGTCTTGCCATGGTCTGCGACGTTATCAACAGACACTGCGGCTTCGTCGATTTCAATTCGCAAGTCGGCGCCGGAACAACCTTCAGGCTGCTGATCCCCCTGATCGCAGAAGAGACACTGTAACAAGAGCGATCAGCCGCCCCGAAAGCGTCATTCACGAAAGTCTGAAGTAGAGCCAAGGAGTAGGATTGTAAGGCTTCGGAAAGTGGGGAAATTTAGTGAGTCCCGGTGTTGTCCGGTTAGGTCTTTGCACTGGCCCTGTAGGGGCGTTTGAGGGTAGCCGTGGGATGTATCCCACGGGTGAAAAACATCCATTTATTCATTCGTCACGTACGTGACGAGGTGAAATCTGCCTCTCATTTCCGGGGAATGAATTCCCCGGCTACCATCTGACTGTCGCTACACGACGTACGAAAAAAACTTACCGGACAAAGCTGATTGAAACCACAATTTTGTTGAATTTGAACCATGCCGTGGTATTTTTAGTTTTCTGCTT
The DNA here is from genome assembly GCA_009668975.1 of Deltaproteobacteria bacterium. Classification (GTDB taxonomy): domain Bacteria; phylum Desulfobacterota; class Desulfuromonadia; order Geobacterales; family Geobacteraceae; genus RPRC01. The sequence goes on from SBEG01000007.1 coordinate 88,962, forward strand.
TCTCTGCGCTCTCTGTGTCCTCTCCGCCTTCGATCAAGCTACTGCGAACACGTGTGGCAAGAGAAGCTGTTATACAAAAGGATTAGCCATGACCCACCAATCCGGCTGCCTCCTCTGTGGCGCCGAGCTTGAATATTTTGCCGAACACCGGTCTTTTTCCTGCCATTTCTGCGGCACAACAGCCAGCGGCAATGTCCACTGCGTAAACGGTCACTATATTTGCGACAGCTGCCACCGCGGCTCCGCCCAGGACGTCATCGAGTCGGCCTGCATCAACAGCGAGGCCCGCGACCCTGTCTCCCTGGCGGAAACTCTCATGAAACATCCGGCAATGAATATGCACGGTCCCGAGCACCATTTTCTCGTGCCCGCGGTGCTGCTATCCACCTATGCGGAGATGAAAGATTTGCCAAAAGAGGAAAAAGCTGGCCTGATACGCAAGGCCCGGCAAAGGTCAGAGGATGTCAAAGGAGGATTCTGCGGGCTTCATGGGGCCTGTGGGGCGGGAATAGGAACCGGGATTTTCGTCAGCCTGATCACCTCTGCCACACCGCTGTCAACCAGCGAACGGGGACTGAGCAACCGGATGACGGCGGAAAGCCTCCTGAATATTGCCCGAACCGGGGGAGCCCGCTGCTGCAAACGCGATTCGCTGCTGGCAATCTTCACCGCCGTACAATTTCTGGAAGCTGAATTTGGGATTGTGCTACCGGCAAACAGGGAAATCAGCTGTGCCTTCAGCCATTTGAACCGGGAATGTCTGGAGTCGGATTGCCCGTTTCATCAGGAAAAGGCCATACGGCTGTGCCGTTCAGGAAAGAAATGAGGAGCTTGGAGCTAGGTGTGAGGAGTGAGGTGCGAGGTTCGAGGTGTTAGAAACACGATTTTCCTCATTCCTTTCCCTCACCCCAACCTTTTCAGCCACTCGCGCAGTTCGGAACAAACGGCCTGCTGTTCCTGCAATTTTTTCATCAGTTCCTCAGAAAACATCTCCTGCCCCAGCAGCTCTTCAATGTTTCCGGCCATGGAAATAAACTCGTCAAGGGTAATCGTGGTTCCCCGATGGTGCTGTCCTTCGGTCTTTCCGGCAGGGTAGGCCTCCGCTTCGAGAAAAGTTTCGACGGCGTCCCTCTCCCCCACATAAAATCGCCGGGTTTTCCGGTCCAGCAGCAGCCAGTGGCGAGCAGGTAATTCGCCGGAGCCAAAATCAAAGGGGCGCAGATGGAGTCTGACGTAAGGGTGTTGGCTAAAAAGCTGCCAACTCGCGGAATCAAGAGTTCCGCAATTCAAATAATCATCATGGAAACACAATTCATCGAAATGTTCCCAGGACAGGGCCACGAAACGGCCTTCGCCCCTGTAGCCAAGGCATCTTTCAAACATAGGCGGGACCGGTAAAAAGAGGGGCGTCATTCCGGCCTTGAGAGCTCGTGCATCCATGAAAACTCCGGATGGAAACTGCATGAAGTATGAGGGTTCCGGGAAATTCCGCCATGAAACCGGCACGCGGACACACCCTCTGATGCTTTAACTTCTATCGGCAGTTCTTCCGCAAAATTGAGAAAAATTTCCTGGAGCTTCGCTGCAACCCTGATTCAGGACGGCTTTTTCATGGCTGAGGCAGGCCGATGGGCACGCACCACTTCCTCGCGGGTTTCCAGATACGGGCCCCCGATCAGCTCGATACAGTAGGGGACAGCGGCAAAAATACCGTCGAGGGTCTCGCGAATTGCCTTTGGCTGGCCGGGGAGATTGAGAATAAGGGCGCATTTCCGTATCACACCGAGCTGGCGGGAAAGTATTGCCGTGGGTACGTACTGGAGATTGACGGCCCGCATCCGCTCTCCGAAACCATCCAGTACCCGGTCCGCTACCGCCTGGGTTGCGTCCGGCGTCACATCCCGCGGAGCGGGACCGGTGCCGCCGGTGGTAAGCACCAGGCAGCAGCCCTGCCGGTCAACCAGGTCGCGCAACACCGCCTCGATCTCAGCCTGCTCATCGGGGATAAGACGCGGCAGCGCTTCCCATGGAGTGGCAAGCGCCGCTTCCAGCCATTCCTGCAGGGCAGGGATCCCCTTGTCCGGGTAGACACCCTGGGATGCCCGGTCACTGACACTGACCAGACCGATGCGGATTTTCTGCGGCTGTCCGTATTTCATGAAAATACCTCCTGGCATGAGAACTCGTTGTCCGGAAAAACTATTTCGGGCGCGCCTTGATCTTCGGCTTCCCGTCTTCCACCAGAACCCGGAATTCCAGATCTTCGCAGTGATACTTTTCCCTGATGGCGGCACGATGTTTCTCCAAGGTGACCGAGATCGCTTCCCTGGTGATGTTGGACATTGTCACATTACATAAGCGGCAAGCCTCGGAGTATTCACGATAGACCCGGTCCACCTGAGAGTCGGCAGAAACTGCAGGAAGGTCTTGCGGTCCGGAGGCCTGACTCCGCTGCATCTTGAAGCGATCACGGGAATATTTCCCCTCTTCGATTAACCGGTTGGTACGATTCCAGTATTGCCGGTAGCTTACCAGGCGTGATTTGACGGAGTTGTAGCGAAACAGGAGCATCGTATTGGAAATGGCTGCCGCAGTATAACGCCTCGAGAGACGCTCCACCTCTTCCAGGAGTTTCAGCGGCTCGCGCTTCTCCAGGCCGAGGAAATACTGTTCATACTTGATGATCAGCTCCTTCAGGCTCCGTTCAAAAAGTTCGATATCCTCAATAATCCCCATGAAAGTCCCTTCCCGCAGAAAAAACAGCCGGCTTGAGCCGCAAAATATCCGGCTGGTATCCGGATAATGAAATCCTAATGGCCGGAAGCCGGTCTGTAAAGGAAAATATTCCGAATCGGCCAATTCGGCGCCAGGCCGCAATTCCCAGCTACCCCGAAGGTCCAGGACCGGAAAAAAATCCCCTTTTTGCCAGAAGCAACTTGACTTGACCGTTCCGGTTGTTTACAGTTAAACGTTTTTTAAACTAGCTAGTTGGGAGGATCTTCCCATGAAATCCATAGCAGCAATTATCCTGGCTGCAGGCAAGGGCACGAGAATGAAATCGAAGCTCGTCAAGGTCATGCACCCCCTGGCAGGAGCTCCCCTGATTGAATATCCGCTGAGCGCGGCCCGGGAGGCGGAGGCCTCGCAGACCGTGGTGGTAATCGGCCATCAGGCGGAAGCGGTGCGGGACTATTTCTCCGGCCGCGGCGACATTGCTTTCGCCCTTCAGGAACAGCAGAACGGTACCGGGCACGCCGTGGCCTGCGCCGCCCCGCTGCTCCGGGGATTCAACGGCAATGTCCTCATCCTCTGCGGCGATGTGCCGTTGACGAAAGCCGAGACCCTGCGGGACCTGCTGCAGCGCCACGAAGAGCGGCAGGCAACCGTAACGGTCCTCACCGCATCCCTGGAAAACCCTTTCGGTTACGGCAGAATCATCAAAAACAGCGCCGGCGAGGTAACGGCAATTGTCGAAGAAAAGGACGCCACGCCAGGGCAGCGGGCCATCCGCGAGATCAACTCCGGCATCTACTGCGTCGCAGCCGAGTTCCTCTTCGCGGCCGTATCCCGGCTCGGCAGCGACAATGCCCAGGGAGAACAGTACCTGACCGATATCATCCGCATGGCCGTGGAACAAGGCCTCAGCTGCGCCGCCCACCCGATCGCCGATCCGCTCGAAGTAATGGGCATCAACGACCGGGTGCAGCTTGCCGCGGCAGAAGCGGTCCTGCGCAAACGGATCAACGAAAACCAGATGCTCGCCGGTGTCACCCTCAAAGACCCCGCCACCACCTACATCGATCGCGGCACGCTGATCGGCCGGGATACGGTGATCGGTCCGGGCGTCCATATTTCCGGCCAGAGCGAAATAGGCGAAGACTGCCTGATCGAACCGGGAGCAATCATCCGCAGCTGTCGGATCGGCAATCGGGTCGTGGTCAAGGCCGGCTCGGTCCTGGAGAATTCCATCGTCCATGACGCCGTCTCCATCGGCCCCATGGCCCACCTCCGCCCCGGCACGGAACTGCTGGACGAAGTAAAGATCGGAAACTTCGTCGAAACCAAAAAGGTCACGATGGGCAAAGGCTCGAAAGCCTCCCATCTTACCTACCTGGGAGACGCCAGCGTCGGCAGCGACGTGAACATCGGCTGCGGCACCATCACCTGCAACTATGATGGCGTATCGAAACACCGCACCGTGATCGAAGACGGCGTCTTCGTCGGCAGCGACGTCCAGTTCGTGGCACCGGTAACGATCGGTCACAACTCGCTTATTGCCGCGGGAACTACGGTAACAGAGGATGTTCCACCCGAATCCCTCGCCATCGGCCGCTGTCGCCAGGTGAACAAAGAAGGGTGGAAGAAGAAATAAAACCTGTCCAGGTATTATTTCGGTTTTGAGTTTTTTGTTTTTGGTTTTAAGTCAACAGCAAAAGCAATTCAGAAAACCTCAAAATCGATTTCTCCGTTTCATCAATAGCAAAAAAAAGCTTTCCGATTCATTTTTTAACTAAAAACCAAAAACCAAAAACTGTCTTTTGGAGATTACCATGTGCGGAATAGTCGGCTACATCGGGGAGCAGGAAGCGACCCCCATTATCCTTGACGGATTAAAAAAACTGGAATACCGGGGCTACGATTCCGCAGGAATCTGTACCCTGATCGACGGCCAGTCCTCCATCCGGCGGAGCCAAGGAAAACTGGTAAACCTCGAAAAACGGCTAATGGCGGAACCGCTCGCGGGAACGATCGGCATCGGCCATACCCGCTGGGCAACCCATGGCAGACCTTCGGAAATGAATGCCCATCCGCACAAGGGCGGCTCGTTTATCGTGGTGCACAACGGCATCATCGAGAACTACCTGGCCCTGAAGGAAATGTTGATCGGCAAGGGTCACGCCTTCCAGAGCGAAACCGATACCGAGGTCATTTCCCACCTCCTGGAGGAAAGTTACCGCAGTGTCGGCGATTTCGAGCAGGCCGTACGTCACGCCCTGGGTCAACTGCGGGGTGCCTATGCTGTCTGCATCCTCTGCGAAAAGGAACCGGAGCTGCTCATTGCCGCAAAACTCGGCTCGCCGATGGTGGTCGGCCTTGGCGTCAACGAGTACTTCGTCGCATCCGATATCCCGGCGATCCTGGCCCACACCCGCGAAATGGTCTTCATGGAAGACGGCGAGATGGTGGTCTTTCGCGGAGGTAAAACGCTCTTCAGCACCATTGGCGGCGAAGTGCTGGACAAGAAACCGCGTCATATCGACTGGTCGCCTCTCATGGCGGAAAAGGGCGGCTACAAGCACTTCATGCTCAAGGAAATATTCGAGCAGCCCCGGGCGATTCGCGACACTATCGCCGGCCGGCTGCTGGAAGGAGAGGGTGATGTCCACCTGGAAACGCTCGGGCTCTCCGACCAGGAACTGCAGAGCGTGGATCGGATCTGCATCATCGCCTGCGGCACCTCCTGGCACGCCGCCCTGGTGGGGAAATTCCTCATCGAAGAGCACTGCCGGATTCCGGTCGAGGTTGATATCGCTTCAGAATTCCGCTACCGGAATCCGATCGTAAACGATAAGACCCTCATGGTGCTGATCTCCCAGTCAGGCGAGACGGCCGACACCCTGGCGGCGCTGCGTGAAGGCAAATCCCGTGGCGCGAAAAACATCGCCATCTGTAATGTGGTGGATTCCTCCATCGCCCGGGAATCAGATGGCGTGATTTACACTCATGCCGGACCCGAGATCGGCGTCGCCTCCACCAAGGCCTTCATCACCCAACTGATCGCCCTCTACCTCTTCACCGTCAGGCTCGGACGCGCCATCGGCACCCTGGACCGGGAGCAGGGGCAGGCGATGAATCAGGCCCTGCTGCACCTGCCGGCGCTACTCGACAAAACCCTGCTCCTCGATCCGCAAGTGGAGCAGCTGGCCCGCACCTACATGAATGCCAGCGATTTCCTCTACCTGGGCCGCGGCATCAACTACCCGATCGCCCTGGAAGGCGCGCTAAAGCTGAAAGAGATCTCCTATATCCATGCCGAAGGCTATCCGGCCGGTGAGATGAAACACGGCCCGATCGCCCTGATCGACGAAAAGATGCCGGTAGTGGTGCTGGTGCCGCGCAACGACACTTACGAAAAGGTTGCCTCCAACATGGAAGAGGTCATCGCCCGCGGCGGCCGGGTCATCGCCGTCTGCACGGCCGGGGACGCGGAGCTGGCTCAAAAGGCCGAAGCAACCATCGAGATCCCACCCTGCTCCGACGACCTGCTCCCGGTAATCCTGGCCATTCCGCTCCAGCTGCTCGCCTATCACGTGGCGGTCATGAAGGGCACCGATGTTGACCAGCCCCGCAACCTGGCGAAAAGCGTCACCGTGGAATAGGAACCCGCCATGTCCAGCGAAGCTGTCCCGGTAAAATAAAGTCGCTAGTGGTAAAATAAAGTCGCTACTCGTAAAATAAAGTCGCTAGTGGTATTCTTCGGTATATATGATGGTGGGTAATAGAAATTGGTGTGAGAAAAATATTTCTCCGGATTTATGATTTCGTCTGGTAAACAAAATTAAAAAAGTTGGAAACTCGATAATAATGCTGGAATCTGATTTTCTTTTTAGGCAAATAACAAACTCAATATTGATGCTGCATGAACTGAAAGGCCTTTCAAAATGAAAGGCCTTTTGTATTTTCTGACAAAGAAGTCTGTCCGGCAATTTTTGAATTCAAATTACTCCTTGCACTTGGTAGATCAGCTTGCTATAAATTCTGAGTCTTTTCTAAAGTATATTCAGCATGTTTATACCCTCTCAGACGTAACTCCGGAGCACCAAATTTTATGAGCAAACTTACCCTTAGCCAGCTTTCCAGCCTCCTGTTCCGTGCTTGCGACGACCTGCGCGGCAATATGGATGCATCAGAATATAAGGAATACATTTTCGGCATGCTTTTTTTGAAGCGCCTTTCCGATCTTTTCGACCAGGAGCGGGAGCTGCTTGCCAAGGATTTGAAGGAAAAGGGGATGGCTGAGGCGATTATTGCCGGCCAGCTCACGAATCCCGATAAGTATACTTTCTTCGTGCCGGAGGAGGCTCACTGGTCCCATATCCGTCATCTCAAGACCAATGTCGGCACCAATCTCAATAAGGCGCTGGAAGCGCTGGAAGACGCCAATGTCGATGCCTTACAGGATGTGCTCAAAGGGATCAACTTCAATAAGAAGATTGGCCAGCGATCTTTGGACGATGATACTCTCGCCAACTTCATCCAGAATTTCGAGAAGATTCCGCTGCGCGACGAGAACTTTGAGTTCCCCGACTTGCTTGGAGCTGCCTACGAATACCTGATCAAATACTTCGCCGATTCTGCCGGCAAAAAAGCGGGTGAGTTCTACACCCCGGCCGATGTGGTGCGCACCCTGGTTGAGATCGTTGATCCCCAGCCGGGCATGAGCGTGTATGACCCCACCTGTGGCTCGGGCGGCATGCTCATCCAGACTCGCGATTATGTCCGAGAATGCGGTGGTGACCCTCGCGACCTGGCGTTGGCCGGGCAGGAGAGCATCGGCACCACCTGGTCTATCTGCAAGATGAACATGCTCCTTCACGGCATTGAACACGCCGACATCCGCCAGGAGGACACTCTGCGTCATCCGCAGCACAAGGCAGAGAACAATGAGCTGCAGCGCCACGACCGAGTCCTTGCAAATCCCCCCTTTTCGCAGAATTACATCAAGAAGGATATCGACTTCCCCGGCCGCTTCGCCGTATGGATGCCAGAAAAGGGGAAGAAAGCCGACTTGATGTTCGTCCAGCACATGCTGGCTGTGCTCAAGTCCGACGGTAAGATGGCGACGGTTATGCCCCATGGCGTGCTGTTTCGTGGTGGTGAAGAGAAAGCGGCACGGCAGCATTTCATCGACAAGGGATGGCTGGAGGCGGTCATCGGTTTGCCTGCCGGGCTCTTTTACGGTACCGGTATCCCTGCCTGCGTACTGGTGATGAACAAGAAGGACGCCGCCACCAGGGACCATGTCTTTTTCATCAATGCCGACCGAGAATACCGCGAGGGGAAGGCGCAGAACTTTCTGCGGCCCGAGGATATCTCCAAAATCGTCCACGTCTACCGGGAGCAGAAGGATGTGCCCGGCTACGCCCGAAGGGTGCCGAAAAGTGAAATTGTGGCCGAGGATTTCAACTGCAATATCCGTCGCTATGTGGACAATGCACCACCCCCCGAGCCCCATGATGTGCGAGCGCATCTGCACGGTGGTGTGCCGATCGTTGAGATCGAGTCTATGTCCCACTACTGGACCAACTACCCTGGTCTGCGGGAGCGCTGTTTTGAGCCACGTCCGGACGATCCCCTTTACGCCGATTTTACTCCTACCGTTACTGATCGCCGAACCCTGACCGAGCTGGTCAAGACCGACTCCGGCGTAGCGGCGGCACAAAACCGTTTTCGGCAGACGCTGGAAGAGTGGTGGACGGAGAACCTGTCGCTGTTCGAAGAACTTGCCCCCAAGAATGAAAAGAAAGGCAACGTTTATGAACTGCGCCGACAACTTCTCATCACCATCAGTGATACTTTCACCGGACAGAATCTGTTGACAGACCACCAGATTCGCGGTGCCTTCGCCCGGTATGTGGATGACCTGAAAGCTGACCTCAAATCCATCGCTGCCAGTGGTTGGGGCGCGGAACTGATCCCAGACGCTGATATCCTGGAGAGTCAGTTCCCAGAGATTTTGGCCGACATGGAACAGAAGCGCCTGCGCTTGGCTGAATTATCTGCTCTCTACGCCGCCGCCGATGAAGAGGATTATGAAGACAACGACGACACCGGAATACTTCCCGCAGATGAGGTCAAAGCACTCAAGGCTGAACTCAAAGAGACCAATGCCCAGGCAAAGCTGGCGAAGCGGGAGAACCGGGATGCTACGTCTTATGCCGCTCGTGCAAAGGAAGCCGAAGTGCGACTAGCCCGGCACAAGTCACTGGAGGACGAGGGAAAGCTGTTGAAGGCTGAGTTGCGCGCAACGGAGAGGAAACAGGAAGAGCTTATTGTCGCTGCACGGGAAAAAATCACACCGGAAGAAGCCAAGGTTGTGATTCTCGCCCGTCTGCATCGTGTGCTGGTGCAGACCTATGAGGGGTATCTGCGGGCTGACCAGCGGGCGTGTCTTGCGACGCTTGAGAATCTGCATGGGAAGTATGCAGTTACAGCAAAGGCTATTGAGGACAGGCGGGATGAGGCAGCGGCTAAGTTGAAGGGATTTTTGGTGGAGTTGGGGTATGAGTGAGACTTTTCCTACATCAATACTAGGAGAACTGGCGACTTTGACAATGGGACAGTCGCCTGACTCCGCATCAGTCAACAGTGTGGAAGCTGGACTGCCTTTTCTACAAGGTTGCGCAGAGTTCGGGGCACGATTCCCAGAGCCACGTGTCCATTGTTCACCACCGCTGCGTGTCGCTAAATCCGGTTCAAGTCTAATCAGCGTCCGCGCACCTGTGGGCACAACGAACCAGGCGGATCAGGATTACTGCATAGGCCGAGGGCTCGGAGCTGTTTTAGCCAAACCCGGTGTGGCAGATGACGTGTTTCTACTTCACGCCATTGAAGCAAATCTAGCGTTTCTACATCGGAGGAGCCAAGGCTCAACCTTTCTTGCTATAGGTTCCAAGGATCTCTACTCGTTGCCTGTTCCTGCCTTGGACCTTGCTACCCAGCAACAGATTGCCGCAATCCTTTCAACACTTGACGAAACAATTGAGCAGACAGAGGCGCTGATTGCGAAAATGCAGCAGGTCAAGGCGGGGATGATGTACGACATGTTCACCCGCGGCGTCCCCCCCGACGGCCAACTTCGCCCCACCCGCGAGCAAGCACCCGACCTCTACAAAAAATCATCGCTAGGGTGGATTCCGAAGGAGTGGGAGGTTTTTCTTATTTCGGAGGTTTTCGAGATTCAACTTGGCAAAATGCTGAACAAGCTCGCCAAAACAGGCAAGTGGAGCGCCCCTTATCTGGGTAATCGTGCAGTGCAGTGGGATTTCGTAGATTGCTTAGCCATAGAAGAAATGGACTTCAATCCCGTTGAGCGGCTAAAGTTCACGCTCCTCCCTGGTGATTTGTTAGTGTGCGAAGGTGGGGACGTGGGACGGACTGCAATGTGGCGAGGCGAAACTGAGGACTGTTTTTACCAAAAGGCCATCCACAGGCTGAGGCCTAAGTTGGACAAAGTTTTACCTGCGTTCATGCTTCGATTCATGAGGTTCGCAAGGGATAACGGTTACTTTCGTGAATTCACATCTCAGTCAAGCATCGCACATCTCACGCAAGAGAAATTGGGAGCCATACCAATGCTGCTCCCTAAGTCAGACGAGCAAGGCAGGATTATAGACCGATTTGATTCAGTTGATGAGCTTATTCTGAGCGAACTTCTAAAACTATCAAAACTCCGCCAACAAAAGCACGGGCTCATGCGTGACCTTTTAACTGGTCGCGTACGGGTGTCTGAACTTACCGACGTTTAGCCGTCCAGCAAGGGTGAATTGCTATGGGTAAAGGGAACAACGTACCTACGATAGAAGCGGATGATTTTGCTCGGCGTTTTTCCTTACGGGCTGGGAACCTGATGTGGCTACTCGGTGCCGGTGCATCGGCCTCAGCTGGGATCCCCACTGCCGGAGATATGGTGTGGGAGTTTAAACAGCAACTATTCATTAGTCAAAGAAGAGTTTCGCACCAGTCTATGGCCGATCTGTCGAATCCCGCAATTCGTGCTCAGTTACAGGCCTACGTTGATTCCTCAGGGAGTTTGCCTTCTCCCGGCTCCCCGGACGAGTACGCAGCACTTTTTGAAGCAGTTTACCCTGCAGAGTCGGATCGTCGCGCCTATTTGGAAGCCAAAATGGGTGGAGCAAAGTTGTCCTATGGACACTTGGCCCTCGCTTCTCTGATGCATGCACAACTCACGCGCTTGGTGTGGACAACCAACTTCGATCCACTCGTGGCGGATGCTTGTGCGAAGGTATATGACGGAACAGGACCACTCACGACTGTTGCTCTCGATGCGCCTGATTTAGCTGCTCAGTGCATAGGAGGGGGAAGATGGCCAATCGAGGTAAAGCTGCATGGAGACTTCAGATCTCGGCGACTCAAAAACACTGGTGATGAATTGCGTTACCAAGATCAACGTTTAAGACAACTTCTGGTAGATTCCTGCAAACGCTTTGGACTTGTTGTAGTCGGGTACAGTGGCCGTGACGACTCTATTATGGATGCACTGGAGGAGGTGTTGGAACAAAATGGCGCTTATCCTTCCGGATTGTTCTGGCTGCATCGCGGGGAAGATCCACCGCTCGCCCGAGTTGAACAATTACTAGTGCGAGCGAAACAGGCTGGAGTGGAGTCAGCACTGGTAAGGGTTCAAAACTTCGATGAGGCAATGCGAGACTTGGTGCGAATGGTAAAAAGCATCGACACCACGATACTCGACAGCTTCGCCGCCGAACGCCGCCGCTGGAGTAGCGCCCCGCAGCCAGGGGGAAAACGAGGCTGGCCGGTGGTGCGCCTCAATGCAATACCTGTCGTACAAATTCCAACAGTATGTCGACGCGTCGTCTGTGAGATCGGCGGCCACGCAGAAGCACGGGAAGCTGTCAAGCAGGCTGGCGTTGACGTCATCGTTGCCCGCACTCGGGCTGGCGTGTTGGCCTTTGGAACCGATGGCGACGTGCGTGCAGCTTTTGGTGGTTACAACATTACTGATTTTGACCTACATACCATCGACAACAAGCGACTGCGCTACGATTCCGGCGAGCGTGGCCTGTTACACAGTGCACTTACCCGTGCTTTAGAACGCCATCATCGATTGGACGCAATTCGTAGGAGAAGCGCTGATTTGTTAGCACCATTGGACCCAAGAGAGAGAGTCTGGGCACCTCTAAAGCAGCTTGTAGGATCACTTAACGGTACGGTCAGCGGTTTCCCCGGTTTGCATTGGCGAGAAGGAATCGGTGCTAGGCTTGACTGGGCTGATGAACGCTTGTGGCTTCTGATAGAACCCCGCACGGTCTTCGACGGCATTAACGACGAGAACAAAGCGGCTGCCGCCGACTTCGCCCGTGAGCGAACTGTCAGGCGTTATAACAAGCAACTCAACGATTTAATCGTATTTTGGGCTGATTTGCTCTCCGGCGGAGGAGACCTGCGTACTTTAGATATCGGAGGTGGGGTCGATGCCGTCTTTAGTCTTTCCAATATTACAGGTTTTTCAAAGAGGGCTGGGGTATGAGTAGCGAAATTTCCACTCACATTTTGCTACCAGAACCTAAACTGGCTTTTCATCCGGATCGTCAATCGGATCAAGATATTCATCCTTTACGCGGACTGCTGAGATTTGGACCACATTCAAGTGGTCTGGTGCCTGACCCAATCCGGGTTGCCACCATAGCCCCAGCTGGCGAGAGTCGCCACCTTTACGGTTTTATGAAAGAACTCAACTCTGTAGTCAAGGCGACCGAACGTGCCGAATATCTTCCAGAGTGGCCGGGTTTTCATAGTGTCTTCGGCCTCCATATGCGAGGGGCTGGTGCGGGCTGTCACATAGAACTCGACACAGAATTTGAGGCCGAGTTTCATGCTTCCTCAACACCGCACATTGTACTAGCTGACCGCTTAATCCGAAAGATCCAGGCACTCGAAGCACACCGTGACAAATTTGATGTGCTGTTTGTCTATCTTCCCCAGCGCTGGACCCCCGGCTACACAGGAAGTCAGGGCGAGGATTTTGATCTGCACGATCATCTGAAGGCCGCCACAGCTGTACGTCGACTCCCCGTTCAGTTTGTGCGCGAGGACAAAGCTCTAGCCTACCCGCACCGCGCCAGCGTTATGTGGCGTATTGGACTGGCGCTCTATGCAAAAGCTGGTGGAGTACCTTGGAAGCTGGCAGAGACCGATGCTGAGACGGCCTATATAGGAATATCTTACGCAGTTCGCCCGCCAGACTCAGGCCGTTCGCGCTTTGTTACTTGTTGTAGTCAGGTCTTCGATGCAGAGGGCTCTGGCTTGGAGTTCGTCGCTTACGATGCCCATGAGGTTGAAGTTCAGCGCGAAAATCCATTCCTCTCGCGGACTGAGATGTTCAGAGTTATGACTCGCTCCGTTGATCTATACCGCCGTCGGCATGCGGGCCGCTCCCCCCGACGTGTGATGGTCCACAAGACCACCGAATTCAAACAAGACGAGATTGACGGTTGTATGGAGGCCCTTCACCTGTGCGAGGCAGTTGACTTGGTGCAAATCGTCGAAGACGTTGGATGGCGTGGCATCCGGATCGACCTTGATAAAGAGACTAAAAAAGGCAAACCTGCTTCTTTCCCTGTCTCACGGGGCACCCTCATTGGTTTGGGATCGCGTGAAGCATTATTGTGGACGCATGGCGATGTGCGCGGAATCAGTGATCGGGGAGCATATTTTCAAGGGGCGCGAAGCACTCCTCGGCCGTTGCGCTTGGTGCGACACGCTGGCCATGGGTCTTGGGATGAGTCTGCACTCGCTATTCTTGCGCTTACTAAGATGAACTGGAATAACGACGCCTTGTATGACCCCCTACCCGTAACCATCGGGTACTCGAAGGTGCTTGCACGGGTTGTTAAACGCATGAATGGCTTAGGTAGTGCGCCTTACCAATTTCGGTTTTTCATGTAATCCGGTGTAATATATATTAAAAGTTAGAGGATACAATGAAAAAAATATTCATAAGCCACGCGTCAAAGGACGCATCAATTATGCAAGCCTTTATTGATGAGATTTTGGTTGGCGCATTGTCTGTTAAAATATCCGAAATCTTTTGCACAACGACAGACGGTACCAAGATTATTTCAGGAGAGGACTGGCGTAATAGTATTAGAGATGCATTGATTGCATCAAAAATCACTTTTTTGATAATCACCCCCAATTACAAGGAAAGTGAAGTGTCTTTATGTGAAATGGGGGCTGCATGGGTCTCTTCGGGAGTGGTAATTCCGCTCATTGTGGAGCCAATTAATTTCTCCACAGTTGGTATAATTCAACAACCTAAACAGGTAGAAAAACTTTTGGACGAAAAAAGTCTCGATAGGATAAGAGACCAAGTCCAGGAGCACCTTGAGATATCACCTAAAGAAATAAAAAGTGATCGTTGGACCTTAAAAAAATATGAATTCATGGAAAAGGTAAATAAAATAGTTGAAGCAAGTCCGTTTCTCCCGCCGTTAAGTCGAGAAGACTTTGATAAAGCTCTTAATGATAAACTCGACATACAAAATGCTATGAAGGTGCTTATATCTGAAAAAAATCAACAAGATAAAATGATTGAAAAACTAAAAATGGCCAAGGACCCTGCAGAGATTAAAGCAATTGAAAAAGAGTTCAAAAATACAGATCTGATAGATGAATTTGGAGACTTGAGTAAAGTTGTGAAAGACAAGTTAAAATCCCTGCATCCAATCATAAGAGGTATCGCATTCATAACTTATTCAGGCAAGAATGTTTCTATTAGCTATAAGGGCTATGAAGATGCCATTGATGATGCAATTTCAAGAGATTATATCGGTGAGGATCTTACGGCTGATTGGGGGTCAACTAGATTGATGAGCGAACTGTATTCAGCTTTGAGTGATTTAAGCATATTTGTAAACGAAATTTCAGAAAATGACCCTTTTATAGATGATTATTATGACCAATATAAAGCGCCTCTGTCGACTTCAAATCTTGATTTCTGGGAAGAGGTTTTTGACTCGAAAGTTTATCTTTCATAACTTTTGCTGTAAATCACACGGAACAATCCATGTCCGAATACCTCCACGTAGAAAAACCGTTTCTCGACCAACTCGCCGTCCTCAGTTGGACGGTTATCGACCAAGGGCAGGGATTCATCCCGTCTGACCCTACGGCCAGCCTCCGTGACACCTTCCGCGAATGGTTACTTCCTGATGTCTTTCGCAACGCAGTGCGTAACATCAACCGAACAAACGACTGCACATCTTGGCTGACGGACCGCCAACTGGACGACTTGCGCTCCCAAATCCTGCGCCAACCAAACCGCACCCTGCTGGAAGCTAACGAGGCAATCCAGTCGCTTTTCCTCAAAGCCCAGGTGGACCTTAACGAAATCACCGGCGAGAGCGATCCTGTTGTCCAGCTCATCGACTTTGCCAATCCCGAACGCAACGTCTTCCACGCCATCAACCAGTTCCGCATTGACACGCCAGGTTACGTGAAGAAATGCATCATCCCGGATATCGTACTCTTTGTGAATGGAATCCCACTGGTTGTAATCGAAGCCAAAATCGGTGACGCCACCACTGCCAATCCAATGCACGCCGCTTTCGAGCAACTGCTCCGCTACCGCAACGGTCGCAACTCGACAGCTGCCGCCGGTCTGCGTGAGGGTGAGCCTCGCCTGTTCCACACAAACCTTCTGCTAATCCGCACCTGCGGCGAGAAAGCGGAGTTCGGAAGTATCACTTCGGGCCACGAGCACTTTCACGCCTGGAAGGACATTTGGCCTGAGGAGAACAGGAACTACGTCCCTCCTTTGGGGATCGAACGCGAACAGGAGCGGTTGATACAAGGGTTGCTCGCTCCAGCCACGCTTTTAGATATTCTGCGTACCTGCACGGTGTTCATGGACACCGACTCCGGCAAACGGGTCAAGGTAGTCTGCCGTTACCAGCAGTACCGTGCCGCCCGCCGTATCGTCGAGCGCTTGCGCACCGGCAAGAGCGCGGAAGAGCGTTCAGGTGTTGTCTGGCATACCCAGGGATCCGGGAAGTCTCTGACCATGGTCTTTGTTGCCCGGATGCTGCGAGCATCCAAAGACCTGGCCGATTTCAAAATCCTGCTGATAAACGATCGTGTCGATCTGGAAGAACAACTCTCAGCCACTGCCAAACTAATCGGTGGCAAGGTGAACGTGGTCGAGAATACGGCCAAACTGCGCGAGCACCTCTCTACCGACGCTTCCGACGTCAACATGGTGATGGTGCACAAGTTCATGGAGCGCACCGAGACACTGCCAACCATGGTGTCTGAGGCGCTAGCGACCTACCGCTGCATTCCATCGGGGGATACCTTCGGTGTGGTTAATCCTTCGGAGCGCATTTTGCTGATGATTGATGAGGCGCACCGTACCCAAGGCTCAGATCTGGGCGAAAACATCTTTGAAGCCTTCCCGAACGCCACCCGCATCGCTTTTACTGGCACACCTCTCATTACCGAACAGCACGGCACCAAACGCACTGTGAAGCGATTCGGCGAATATATTGATACCTACAAACTAATGGACGCGGTGCATGACGGCGCAACGCTGCAGATCCTTTACGAAGGGCGTACAGCGGACACTGCGCTGAAGGATAAGCACGGTTTCGATACCAAGTTTGAAGATCTCTTCAGAAATCGCTGCGAAGAGGAACTCGCTGCCATCAAGAAGAAGTACGGCGCCAGTGGCGACATCCTGGAAGCGGAGCAGCGGATTGCCGCCATCGCCCGTGATCTGGTGGAACACTACATCGATAACATCCTTCCCGACGGCTTTAAAGCCCAAGTGGTCTGCCATTCTAAGCTGGCGGCAATCCGCTATCAAAAAGCGATAAGGGAAGCCTTGGTCGAGCGGCTGAGCCGGGAGAATCTGAAACTCTCGCCTGACTTCGACCTTATCCGCCGCATTACTTTCCTGAAAGCCGCTGTGGTAGTCTCCGCCGATGCTACCAATGAACTGGCCAGCATCAGTGAGGCACGCAAGGAGGCCAAGCGCTGGAACGCAGTGGAGAACTTCTGCAAGCCCTTTGACTTCAATGACCCTGACAAGGATCTGACCGGCATTGCTTTCCTGATCGTCTGCGACATGTTGCTGACCGGTTTTGACGCGCCAGTTGAGCAGGTAATGTACATCGATAAACGATTGCGCGAACACAACCTGTTGCAGGCCATTGCCCGTGTCAACAGAGTGGCGAAGAACAAGCACCGGGGTTTCATTGTCGATTATATCGGTTTGGCCAACCACCTGGTGGAGGCGCTTAGCATATATTCCGACGAAGACTCCGAAGATATCCAGCAGGGATTGAAGAACCGGCTCACGGAACTTCCGATCCTGGAAGAGCGTTATCAACGTCTCCTGCAGCATTTCCGTGCCGCAGGGGTTGGCGATATTGAAGCCTTTGTGAAGGCGACCCTTTCAACTCCAGAGGAAGAAGTGGTCGTGGTGCACTCGGCGGTAGGGGAAATGCGGGACATCAAGAAGCGGGCCGACTTCGAGGTCTACCTGAAGAAGTTTTTGCAGAGCCTTAATCTAATCCTGCCCCACGCGGCCGGACATCCCTATCGGGGGCCGGCACGGCGTTTTGGCTACCTCCTCCGCATGGTCAAGGAACGCTACAAGGACGATTCCCTCGATATCTCGGACGCCGGTGAGAAAGTGAAGGAGCTGATCAACGAGCACCTCATCGATCTGGGGATTAACCCCAAGATCCCTCCCACCGAACTCCTGTCTGACGATTTTATCTCCAATGTACAGAAGCATTCTTTCGGCAACCCGGAGGCGAAGGCGAGCGAGATGGAACACGCTATCCGCAAGCACTGCACTGTCCACTTTGACGAAGACCCTGCATTCTACAAACGGTTGAGCGAGAAGTTGGAGAAGCTGATTCAGGACCACAAGGAAAACTGGGAAGTTCTGGTCCAGGAATACGAACATCTCCGCAGTGAAGCCCTTGTGGGCCGGACGGATGCCGAGGAGGGGTTGACCCAGGAGGCAACCACTTTCTACGATTACGTGGTGCAACTAGCGTTCGGTACTGCTGAGGTGCCAGGAAAACATCGGCAACGGTTGAAGAAGCTGATGTCCGAGATTGTGGAGATGCTCCAGGGGACCATTGGCATCATAGATTTCTGGAAAAAGCCGATCGAGGTGAAGAAACTCCGGGGCAACATCAACACCGAGATTCTGCTGACAGAAATTCCGGAACTCATGGAAAAACACGAACGGCTCGCGGTGGAGATTGTGAAGCTTGCCGAGAAACGCCACCAGGAACTTACCAAATGAAGGCCAAACGAAGTAACGATATAGTTTATAACATTGTGCGCAGCCGTCGTGCTACAGCGGACGTCGTTATTGAGCGCGACGGCCGGGTACTGGTGCGGGCGCCAGACTCGCTTTCCGACGAGAGGATCGAGGACCTGGTAGAGGCGAAACTTTCGTGGATCTACAAGAATCTCGCCGAGTGGCGTGACCTCAACGCAACCCGCGTGCTTCGGGAATACCGCAACGGCGAAGGATTTCTCTACCTGGGACGATCCTACCGACTGCTGCTGATAGGTGAGCAGAAAGAACCGCTGCTGCTGAAGAACGGTCGCTTCTGCCTGCAACGCGACTTGGTGGATGAGGGAGCGATAGAAGCAACGAAGGCCGCTTTTCGTGACTACTACATAGCCCGGGGGAGTGAAAGGATATCGCAGCGCGTGAACTACTACGCGCCCAAAGTCGGCGTTAGCCCACGTGACATCAACGTCCGCGAACTGGGCAACCGCTGGGCTTCATGTTCGCCGAACGGCAACTTGGCCTTCCACTGGAAATGCATGATGGCCCCGCAAACGATCATCGACTACATCGTTGTCCATGAGCTTTGCCATTTCCATTATCTGGACCACACCGACGCCTTCTGGAATGAGGTGGATAAGGTTATTCCCAATTACCGTGAGCGGAAGGAGTGGCTGCGGAAAAACGGGGCTGGGTTGGATGTTTGAAGTGAGGGAAAAATACAGCAAAAGTGTTAGATGCAATCTTCATAGTGTTTCAGTAACTATGTAATTCCACTTCTGCTTGCTGCTGAAGAGGAGAAACTATGCCTATCCGCCATGCAATATGGAAAATCGGAACCAAGCCAGAACCGCTTTCCGAAGTTTCACTTGGGAAGGAAGTCTTGCTGGAGCACATGATCGTCGAAGACCCAACGATCCTCTCAGATCGCTGGATGCTTATCGGTCGGCAAGTACGAACCACCCATGGGGGTTACATCGATCTTCTGGCGTTGAACCAAGATGGTCAACTTATTGTGGTCGAGCTCAAACGTAATATCACACCTAGAGAAGTTGTTGCCCAGGCACTTGATTATGCCTCTTGGGCGAAGAACTTGCCCTCGGAGGAGATCGCTTCCATTTACGACCGCTTTTCCAGTGGCGGCTCTTTGAGCGAAGCGTTCCAACAGCGATTCGCTCAGACTCTCGATGAAGAACAGCTGAATGGTTCCCACCAGATCGTAATCGTTGCCTCTTCGATGGATCCCAGCACCGAACGCATCGTGAACTATTTGAATGGAATGAACGTTCCGATAAATATCATCTTCTTCCAGGTTTTCCAAGACGGAGAGAGCCAGTATCTCAGCCGTGCTTGGCTTATTGATCCTGTAGAGACGGAAATCAAGGCCACTGCTGGGACTTCCAGTCCTGCAGGGGAATGGAACGGCGAGTATTATGTTTCTTTCGGCCAAGGTGAAGATCGCCACTGGGACGAAGCGGTGAAATTTGGATTCATAAGTGCCGGCGGCGGTAAATGGTATACTCAGACGCTTTCTATGCTTTCACCAGGTGATCGGGTTTGGGTGAATGTGCCGCAACAAGGCTATGTTGGCGTGGGCAATGTCATTGGCCCTCCTGTTAGGCTGAACGAATTTCAGGTAGACGTTGACGGAGTGAAGAGGCCCTTTCTCGATGTTGCACAAGCCAAGTACTATCGTGATTTCATAGATGATGAGGAGAAATCGGAGTATTTTGTTCCAGTCGAGTGGAGCTGCACCAAGACGCTTCCCGAGGCAGTTTCTGAGGTAGGTTTTTTCGGCAACCAGAATACAGTCGCTCGACCGAGAACGCACAAGTGGACCCATACCATCGAACGGCTTAAACATCGGTTTGGAATCGAATAATTTCACACCGAGCATAAATGGGAAAAGCTAGGAGTTTTTGAATGAGATATTTAGTTGTCTTGGATGCTAGATCACCGATCGGAGGATGTTACGCTTCTGGAAACAACGATGGTTTCATTAATGATGGGAACCTCTATCATCCAGTGCTTGACTGCTTGGAAGTTGCAACTGACGCTCCGTATTACGTTTTCGTGAAGCGAAACATGGAGAAACAAGGTAGAAATTACCAATCATTGCACATCCCACATGGGAGTGTAGTCGCTATCTATTGTTATGCAGATGAGGGATCTAAGCCCTGTGGATTTATTGTTACTCCGAATGTGGTCTCAGAAGAGAATTCACAAAATAGATGAAAATATTGAAGTAACATCACCAAATGCTTTGAATGAGATATATACAGGTGATCAAGTGTTCACACGCAGTCTCAAACTGAATAGATTTACCAAAGGGGCGCTCCATGCCTGAATTTGTCAAAATTGCGCTGCAGGGCGTTCGCAGCAAGCTTCTCGACTTGACCCGTCGCAATCGGCTTCTCAATTATAAGGAGAGTGCAAAGAGCATTCGCGTGGTCGATGAACTTCCTGATGAGGTGTTCCGCATTCTGGTCCTCGAAGGGAAGGAAATGGAGTTTGTGCCGTTGCGAGAGGAAAGATCTCCAGCACAAGGTTCCCTTCATGCTATTGATTCTGCCTCTGTACAAAGCGATATCAATCTCGTCGATCGAAATCATGAACTGCCACAACCTAATGGGACGGTGGCCCGAAAACATCGAGATACCCGCCTCCAGACACCATTTGCCGATGTCGTTTTAGAACGGCGCTGTAAAAAACTCCTTCAGGAGTCGCGAACAGCCATCGAAGAAACCGGGAGCAATCTCCTTCATCTGGCCATAGGCTTCCTGGAATGGTTCGAGTCGGATGACTCGTCAACTTTAACCAGGGCTCCTCTAATCCTCGTTCCAGTCAAGATCGAGCGATCCCGTATAGACAGTCAATCGAACTGTTACACCTACACAATTTCGTATACCGGCGAAGACATCGAGACAAACCTTTCGCTTGCAGTGAAACTGGATCACGATTTCAATCTCGTACTGCCAGATCTTGGTGAAGATGTTCTTCCGGAGTCTTACTTCAAGGAAGTCGCATCGACGGTATCTAAACGGCCAAACTGGAGTGTCGCCCGAGAGATGGTCTTGGGGCTCTTCAGTTTTTCAAAGCTTCTTATGTATCGTGATCTCGATCCAGACAGATGGCCGGATGGGCACCGAATAATCGATCATTCGAATATCACCCGTGTCCTTGGCGCAAGGCAAGACGGTGAGACTGGCGACAAACAACCATACGGTGAAGAGTTCAACATAGAAACCACAACTCCGGCTAGTAGCACACCTCTAATCTTTGATGCGGACAGTTCCCAGTCTTCGGTAATTATCGACGCAATACAAAATGAGGAGAACCTGGTGGTCGAAGGACCGCCCGGAACCGGAAAGAGCCAGACTATCACCAATCTGATAGCAGCTGCGCTCCACCATGGCATGTCGGTGCTCTTTGTCGCAGAAAAGAAGGCTGCCCTTGAAGTCGTCCGCTCCCGTCTTGACCACGCAGGTCTTGGCGATTTCTGTCTCGAGCTGCATAGCCATAAGACCCAGAAGGGTCAACTCCATGCCGATATCGGTAAGAGGCTAAGAAAAGAGTTTCGTGATGCCAAAACACTCGATAATGAAATCAACGATCTAAAACGTGAGCGCGACAGGCTTTTTAAGTATTCAAATCTTGTTAGCACCCACGTTGGGCCGAGTGGAGAAACCATTTACGAAATTTTCTGGGCAGCCGAGTGTTGTCGCAATAAACTCGCCGGGAAACCACCACGCTTTTGTATCAGCAACCCTTTGTCTTTGTCCCGCGATCAGATTAACGATCGGGTTAATCTCCTCCATGATGTAGCGCGATTGCGCCTTGACTTGAGCGATGAAGCCATTCGTGCTTGGCGGGATTTTCGCCCGGGGATTATCCTGCCAGGGGATGAAGCACAGGTCCTCGGCATTCTGACAATTCTCCAGGAACAGCTTGATTGCTATCGCCGCTTCCTCGAGGAGAATCTGAGTGACGGCACTTGGCCGCTGCCACTAAACCTTATCCACCTTCGCCGGCTTCGGCAGGTCAGACGCGACGTTCTCGATGAATTGCCGGCCGATTTCCACCAAACGCTTGCACCTCAATTCACTTCTCAAACCAATATTGAAAAACTTGAAGGGCTCGACCGTGCCATCACGGAATATCGTCATCTTCTGCAGGTGTCAGAAGTAATTGCCCGGTCTCTGGATGGTGAAGTGAGCGCTGCGACAGTGCTTCCAATATCCGACGCGACTGGCCAGCTTGAAGCGATTGGACATGGTGACAAAAGCATACGGGATTTGACTGGCCTTGCAGAAAAACTCGCTGTAGCGAACGCTATTCTAAATCGTCTTATTGAAACTTCTATCTCAATGCAAAGCATTCTTGCGGATGTTCCGGTCAAACTTGGCGAGTATCGGCGGATTATTGAACTCAATCGAGTGATTAAGGAATTACCGGTGCCAATGGAAGGCCGGTGTTACCCTGAATACACCCTTGAAGAGACTGACGTCGTCTTCCAGGCCGCCAAAGCTGCCTGCGAGGCATTAACCAGTCAACTAGTCGAACATGGTCAATTCTTCCTTCTCCGCTACCTCCCCGATCGCTCTGTCCTTGCCGATCTTGCAAGGCAGCTACGATCATTCCGCGGCTCTTACTTTGCGATCTTTTCCGCTCAATACCGGAAGATTCGCCGGACGATTAAGGGGTTTCTTGTAGATCCAAAGTCATACAAGACTACCGATCTGATCGAAAGGCTGGAGGGTTTGGCTGATACAGTTGATGCCATTGCAGAGATTCGCTCAAACGAAAAATTCAGCAAGGCACTCGGTCCACTCTATTGTGGCACTGAGACTGATTGGGATAAGCTCCAAACATGTATTACCTGGGGAGCTGAGTTTAGCAATGTGGTCGGTTCGCAGCAGCAAGCTTTTAGCATTGCACCGCAGCTAGCGGAAGTGACAACCATTGTTGCCGCTGCCTCAATGACTCTACGGGAAACATTAGATGAACTGTTACCATTCCACGCACTATTTGACCTGCAGGATGATGTAAGAGTTGCCGATGCTTCCTCACGCCTCCGGATAGATAAAGAGCAACTCGACTCGCTACTAAAACCGTTGCTAGCTTACCCACGCCTTCAGGAAATCGACATTACCTCGCTATCAGAGGCGGCTCAGTCGTTCCTCTCGGCGGATCATCTCATGGCGAATCTTGATGACAAACACTACCGGAGGCTACTCGGGACCGAATACCGTAGGATGGATACGGCCACCAACAAAATTTTGCCAACGGCACACTGGGTTGGTTCGCTTAACGACCGGGGACAGCTTCCGAACAAATTGGTTTCCTGGCTAGTAGCTGTCGATACGGTCGCTCGTCGGGATCTGCTTGAAAACCTTCTGGCTGCAAATGAAGAGTTTTTGTCACAGTGTGATGCCTTTGTAGCTAACCTTGCCCGTCACGGCGAGTTATCTGATAGAAGTCTCTTTTGTGCGAATGACCACCCATGCACCCTGGATAATTTCGCTGATGCTGTTGTTCTGCGATTAAGGAACATTCAATATCTGGTTACCTTGGGTGACTACCGTCGCGCCTTGGAGCGGGCGAATTCGATGGATCTCGAATCGTTTACCGAGGCGATTGAAAGCGGGAGTATTAGTCCGGATGAGAGCGCCGCTCTTTATCAACATGCAGTGTACGACAGCATGGCACGGGAATTAATAGCTTATCACCCGCTACTGGCGTCCTTTACCCGTGCCGAGTATGAAGGGATACGGGAGCGTTTTGCTTCACTAGACAGACAGATTATGATTAACACCCGGGAACGAATCGCCCATAAAGCCGCATCCTGCTCTATCCCGCCTGGAATTGGTTACGGTCCGGTCAGAGATCATACCGATTTGGCTCTTATCGAGCGTGAGTTGCAAAAACAAAAACGGCACATCCCGATCCGGCAGTTGGTTCGTCGGGCAGGAAGTGCCTTAAAGGCAATCAAGCCCTGTTTCATGATGAGCCCCCTTTCTGTGGCCCAGTATCTCGAACCGGGCCAGGTTACCTTTGACTTGGTCGTCATGGACGAAGCATCTCAACTCAAGCCGGAAGATGCACTTGGCGCACTAGCAAGGGCCAGGCAATTGATCGTTGTCGGTGACCCGAATCAGTTGCCTCCGACCAGTTTCTTCGACCGAAGCGATAGCGTAATCGACGAAGAGGACGACTTAGCAGCTATACAGGATACGGAATCCATTTTGGATATATGCCTAACATCCTACCGGAAGCGCCGCTTACGCTGGCACTACCGTTCGGAACATGAGAGCCTTATTGCATTCTCCAACCACCGCTTCTACGACAATGATCTGATTATTTTTCCGTCACCGATGGGTAAAAACCGCAACTACGGTGTCCACCGACACTACATCGAAGGCGCCACATATCTGAAGGGGCGAAACAGGGTCGAGGCGGAAGCAGTGGCATTGGCGGTCGTTGAGCATTTCCGAAGTAATCCTAAGCTTAGCCTTGGTGTGGCGACTTTCAACAGGGAACAGGCAGAGCTGGTTCTCGACGTCCTCGATCGGCTTCAAAAAGAAGAGTCATGGCTTGAGAGGGCAATCAAGGAGACAGAATCAAGCGAAGAGCCCTTCTTTGTCAAGAACCTGGAGAATGTTCAGGGGGACGAACGTGATATCATTTTTGTAGCAACTACGTATGGGCCAGACCCTTCGACTATGCAAGTTTTCCAAAGGTTTGGCCCCATAGCAAGAGATTCGGGTTGGCGACGGCTCAATGTCATTTTCACTCGGGCAAAAAAGCGTCTCGAACTATTCACCTCGCTTCGTTCCGCAGACATCAAGCTCAACGAAAACCCCTCGAAGGGAACTCAGGCGCTCAAGGCGTACCTTTCGTATGCAGAAACCGGAATCCTGACCGATTGCCCCACTACTGGAGGTCGTGAACCGGACAGTGATTTTGAAAAGTCAGTTGCCTACCATCTTCAATTGCAAGGTTTCCGGACAGTAGCTCAGGTTGGTGTTGCCGGGTTCTTCATTGATATTGGAGTCATGCACCCGGAGCGGGATGGAGAATTCATCCTTGGAGTTGAGTGTGATGGTGCAGCGTATCATTCGGCCAAGTCAGCACGAGACCGCGACCGACTCAGACAGGAAATCCTTGAACGAAAGGGGTGGAGAATTCACCGTATTTGGTCAACTGACTGGTTTAAGAACCGCGACCGTGAAGTGCAGCGATTGCTCAATTCCGTCAGACAGGCGATAGAAGAACGTGTACGGATTGTTGCGCCAGTCTCCGACTCCCATGGAGATTTCGAGACTAAACTTGCCGAACTTCTCCGCAAGGTTAATCAACCGGTGCCTGCTGCCGAGACGACTAGCCAGGAAAAGGCCTCCGAAGCAGCCACGAAAAGTCTGCGAGACGAACTCATCGAATATCGGCAATCAAATATCAATCCCAATTTCCCCGACCAAAATAGAGGAATCCTTCGGGACGAAATTCTGGATCGTCTTGTCAGACTTATGCCTTTAACGAGGGAGGAGTTCTATAAGGCGGTGCCGATTGACTTACGGCAGGGTACCGATAGTAAGCAGATGCAATACCTGGATGATATCTTAGAGTTAATCGATGCGTATGCGTAAAGAACCGTTATGCAGGATGTAGATCTATACGACAGCTTATATGGGTGGATCGACAGTATCTGATATTCGCTGGAAAACTAGTGCTAGTGTTGAAGTGGCAATTACTCAACTTTTGCCCCCTTCTCTTTTTGCAACTCTTCCTTCAGTGACGTCCAGACGCGCAACTTACCTACGTCGCTCAAATCGCACCAGTCTCTTAAAAAGAGAATGCTAAGTGGGTCGTTAGATAATTCTTGGTCAGATGGGTTTTTCGCAATCATTTGTGTTGCATGTTGATCCCCAGTCTTTTCCTGTCTCTTTGGTCCCTGCCCGGTCAATAACCAACTCGGATTAATATCTGGAAAATATTCCAAAATCTTATTCAAGTATTCAGAGTCAGGCTTCCTTGTCCCCCTTTCATAATTGGCAACTGTGCCTTTGTATACCCCAAAAATTCTTCCGAATTCCTCTTGAAGTATCTTACCCCGAATTTCTTTTAACCGATCACCAATCGCCAATTTATATCTCCTTAGCACAATTCGAAACCAACAAAATAATAGACCAAAAATCTATTTTTGTAAATAATGAACTAAATATATACCTGCAAGTATACATATATAGCTACATAACTATTTTTTTAAATTTATAGTGATTTTGCCTAGCGCCTATTTTCTTATTGACAGAATCTACGTTTGTGCGTTATAAATACTGTACCCAATTATTTTAAGGATTGTCTCCCTGATATTTGTTGTCGATGATACCGATGAAATTGCTATCGGCCCTTAACAGGTAGAAAAATTTCAGCAATTAACAAAATGAGCATTATTGTCTCATTCAGATCAGCTTTCTTCTTGATATATAAAATATATTAAAAAAATATGCAACTATAAATGTCAAATTTAGTTTTGTCAGTCGAGCAAGGATAAATTTGAAGATGGTCGCTCAATTGTCCGCGTAACAAGAATATCCAGGAAAAGATATAAGTCTAAATTTTTACTTCTCGACAAAGACAATTTGCGCTAGAGGGAAATATTAGTGATCAGAATATCATCTGGATTTGATTATGCCGAAAAACACCGAGTAATCCCTGGTGGATGAAGTTCCGGAGCGGGAAAAAGCAACGAACCCTTGCTGACAATTTGGCACGTTCAAAACCACACTAGTTAACCATCGCACTGCCGAAAAAGGTTTACGGAATACGTTGAAGTGCATTGATAGCCGGGTTTGAGAAAACGTAGTTTGGATGTTGCAACGGCCTGGATCATGTCGTGCAACTATATGGGGTTAATGCAAGAAGGCGGAAATCAGACCAGCGAATGGATTGATTATGCCAAAACGGAAAATAAGTAGTACAGCCAGTAAGCTGAAAAAAGGGCGCGGCCAGGGGAGCGGCATCGACTACCAGCCATTCCTCAAAGTTCGTGAAGTTCCTTCTAAAGGGCTTTCCCACAGAACAAAAGGTCTACATACCCTTCGTGTACATCATTCCCTTTCCACGCTTGAGCATAATTACCTGCAGATCCTAGATTGGTCACAACAGGTTGCCGATATCCGTGAACAATATCCACTTCCTCTCGATGAAACCTTGAGTATCGCCAATCGCCTATCGATAATTCACCCTCCAGCGCATAAAGATCCCGACGTTATGACTACCGACTTTGTCATCGACATCAAGCAGGGGGAACGCGTCCAGAAGATTGCACGCACGTTGAAATACGCTAAAGACTTGAATGATGGCAGGGTTATTGAAAAATTTGAAATTGAGAGAACTTATTGGACTGAGCAGGGCATTGACTGGGGAATAGTGACTGAATTGGATATCCCTGATGACCTTGTACAAAATCTTCGGTGGCTGCGACAGGGCATCCATTTAGAGGATCTGCCGAACATTGACCATGGCGATGTCAGCTATTATGAAGAAGCACTTTTTTCAATAATTTCATCCAATACGGATACTTCATTGGCTCAAGTTGGAAAGTTAGCCGATACCCGTCTTTGCTTTGAGCCCGGTACCGGCTTGTCTCTCATTAGATACTTTATTGCCACACGTATATGGCAAATCGACATGATGAAAAAGATTATTCCGTCCCATCCCATGGTACTTCTCGATAGAACAAATACATGGAAAGACCATATCTCCAATGGATAAGATCATTCTCAATTCAATCATTCAATGGCTTTGTGAAAATGATAGTACCACCTTAGAACGGGTGCTCTGGGTGGAACAGTCCTGTGAAACAGTCATTGTCATATCCATGGATGAGCCAAAAT
Organism: Deltaproteobacteria bacterium; assembly: GCA_009668975.1. Lineage (GTDB taxonomy): Bacteria > Desulfobacterota > Desulfuromonadia > Geobacterales > Geobacteraceae > RPRC01. The sequence goes on from SBEG01000007.1 coordinate 116,937, forward strand.
CGTTGCCATTTATGCGCATCGAGTCAGAAATCGAAAAAGCAATCCATGAGGGAATGGCAATTTTGCGACAAGTCGATCCCTATTCTGCATTAGCCAATCCCGACCTAGATTTTCTCGAAAAACATCGTAAAAAGAGAGACAGCAGCTGGGAAATTATTAAAGAATTAGTTGTGGAAGTGCCAAATATTTATTTGAAAGATTTCCGGGGACCATTAGTTAGTAAGCAGGCTAAAGAAATGGGATGCTCCGTTCCTTCAGTTTACAAGTATTTGCACAACTACTGGGTCAGGGGAATGATAAAAAACGCTCTACTCCCGACGTACCACAAGTGTGGAGCACCGGGAAAACTGCGAGCAACAAATAGTGCTCATGAAAAGAACAAACCTAAGAAACGAGGGCGTCCTACTCTCCTCGCAAGAAACTTTCCAGACAGGACTGGTGTCAACGTTGACGAGGAAATAAGGAGAATATTTTCCATTTCCAAGAAAACACTCTTCAATACCGGTAAGTGTAGCACCCTCTTTGACACCCATCAGGTAATGCTCGAAAAATTCTTCAATATCGGCCATGACTGCAACGGTAAACCTATTTTGCCACCCGCATATGAAACCCCGAGTTATCGCCAGTTTACTAATTGGAACTTGAAAGAAAAAGATTTTGTCAAATCCATCATTTCCCGGGAAGGTCAACGTAAGTACGAGTTGACCTGCCGGCCTTTGCTTGGTAACTCAACCACGCTGGCTTTCGGGCCGGGAGCGGTTTACCAGATCGATGCGACTATCGGCGATGTCTACCTCGTCTGGTTCCTGGATCGAACTAAGCTGATCGGCCGTCCCGTCATATATTTCTGCATAGATGTCTTCAGTCGCATGATCACGGGCATCCATGTCGGCCTCGAGGGTCCCAACTGGACCATGGCCATGATGTCGCTGGCCAACACTATGAATGACAAGGTGAGCTTTTGCGCCAAATACGGCATAACTATTGACTTCGAAGCCTGGCCTTGCAGTTATTTGCCATGTCAATATACCGCCGACCGAGGAGAGCTACTTTGTGATAACTCCGAGGGCCTGGTTTCCTCCCTCGACATAACCGTAGCTAACTGCCCCCCTTACCGAGGTGACTATAAAGGAATAATTGAAAGGCAATTCGGAAGGGTCAATCAAAAAACGATCAACTGGTTGCCAGGTATCGTTCGAAAGCGTCAACCTGGGGAAAAGAATCCAGCGCTGGATGCCAAACTGGATCTTAAAGAATTCATTCAGGTTCTTATCTACGATGTCCTGGAATACAACCTTACGCACCGTATCGATACAAAACGCTATCCGATGGGGAAAGATATGATCCGAGATGGGGTTGAGCCGATTCCGATCGAGTTATGGAATTGGGGTATAGTCAACAGATCTGGCCATCTCAGGCAAAAATCCCCACAGGCAGTAATGCTTGCTCTCATGCCCAAGGCAAAGGGGAAAGTCACTGAGCAAGGAATCAGAGCCAACGGCATGTTCTACGGATGTCAGCGTGCCCTTGATGAGCAATGGTATCAAAGGGCCCGGAGAAAAGGGAACTGGGACATTCCGGTCTGCTACGATCCCCGCAATATCGATATCATAAACCTGATGCTGACCGATGGTACTGTGGAATCCTGTAGCCGACTGGGTGCCAGGCGTGATCCCAACGACCGCTTCGACGAGTGTTGCCTGGAAGATGTTCAGGAATATTTCGGAGTTGAAAGCTTGAAGTCCCAGCTATACCAATCGACAGCCCAGCAAAGTGCAGCAGATTATAACTCCTTAAAACAGCAAATCATAAATAACGCCACAAAACTGACCAATGAAGCGAACCCGGTAAAGACCAGCAACAACCGGCGACAAAAAGACTTGAAGAAAAACCGTGATGCTGCCCGTGATCATCAGCGCAACGAAGAAAAATGGAGTCTAGGGCAAGTTGATGATGCTGGAGCGGGGCCAGGCAAAGTACTGCCGTTCCCACCATTGAACGAAGAAATCCTTCCACTCTGGAAAAGGTATCTAACCAAAATCGAGGACGTAGAACGGGATGAGCAGGACGAGTAGATGCTGAATTAACCACTATACCAGCGTTTTTCGGGCCAGTTTGACTAAAGAAAGGGCTCACCAAGGAGAAGTCATGGAAGCAGAGCTCTATCGCTGTACCCGCCCCTTAATAGGTAGAGTCGAAAACGCCACATACCGCGAATCATCCAACCGGCTCTACCGCCACAACTGTTACATTGAAGCTCTTCCGCCAAGGTGGGACTTCAAGGATCTAGTAGGACTAATAACTCGGGAACCTTACTATGATGAGGAAGAGAGGAAAAAAACAGCCCTCGAACGCTTGGAACTAGTGAATAATTTGGCCAAGTGTGTTTTTGCCATGCCGGACTGCATCGAGATTGAAAGGAAGTTTTCCGGGATGCTCAGAAGTGGATACTGCGATCGCAATCCCCTTTCCCCGGAATTCGTTAGACAGCTCAGATCAGGCTTTCCGTCACTTGATCTAAGCCAAGGCACCCCAGTTATGAGGACCACCTCTTGTGGATTCGGTATCATCGGACCCAGCGGAGTGGGTAAGTCCCTCATGGTTGAAAGCATTCTTGGACTGTATCCTCAGGTGATCGTGCACGAGAAGTACAACGAAAGCATTTTCCTGCAAAAACAGCTTGTTTGGCTCAAAATTGACTGCCCTTTTGATGCCACATTGGGAGGGTTGTGCATTAGCTTTTTCGATATGGTCGATGCGGTTTTAGGAACCAGTTATGTAGGAGAGTATGGCATAAAGAGACACAAAACATCAATCGACACCCTGCTACAAAATATGGCTAAACTGGCCGCGGCGCTGGGCCTCGGGGTTCTTGTGATCGATGAAATCCAGCGGCTCATCTGCCGCCGTGAGAACGATCCCAGGGGAATGCTCAAGTTTTTTGAGCAATTAAGCAATACCTTTGGAGTCCCAGTCGTCCTTGTGGGTACGCTTAAGGCATACAAGCTTTTTTCTGAAAGTTTTGCGTCTTCCCGACGACTTGCGGGCCAGGGTGACGTCCTATTGAAGAATTTTGCCAGAGACGAATGCTGGAAGCACTTCCTACAGAAGGTCTGGAATTATCAATATACAAAAATTCCGACACCTCTGACCCCGAATCTTGCTGACGTGATGTATGAGGAATCCCAGGGAATCGCGGATATAGCAGTCAAGCTTTATATGCTTGCCCAATGGAGGGTAATCGGGGAAAACGACGAACGAATAACAGGCGCCTTGATAAGAAAAGTGGCGGATGAGTCGCTCAATGCGGTAAGGCCGATCTTGAGAGCCTTGAGCAACAAGGATTTGGACGCCCTCAAGTTTGTTGACGACATCAAGATCGAAGACCGGGATCTTGATGACTATTTCAGAACTTGCGCAAAAAAGGTAACCCTCTCAGGTGTCCTTAACACCTTGGAAAACCAGCAGAAGGCAATTACGGCCAACAATGCAGACGCAACAGATTCACCCGTAGGTCTGGTCGCATCACTATTGTTGTCCGCCGGACACGCGAGAGAAATTGCCATTAACTGTGCCAGGCAAGCCATAGACCGCTTTGCACGGGAAACGGACATTAAAAAGGCCACTGCGGAAGCGTTCCGGCTCGCAGCTGAGTCAAGTGAACCAGAACCTGTCAACCACCTTCAAAAGGAGCCGCAGACTCGAAGTATAGCCGCAACCGTCAGCAAAACAGCTTCCAAAAAGGTAAAGACATCACCTGCGAATGGCGACCTTCGGCGAATCTGTGCCGAGGCCAAAAGAAAAGGTCAACCCATATATGAGACTTTGCGGGGAGCAGGACACATTAAGCCTGCGACCGAATTTATGGAGGTAACCAATGGGTAGAAAACTTGCATTTTTCCCCAACCCTTACCCCGACGAACTCCTGTACAGCGTCTTCGCCAGATATCATGTGCGCAGTTGCAACATCAGTACCCCACAAACTTTGGAAGATCTCTTTGGATCCCCCTCCACTACCTTGGATGATTTACCATCAAGGCTGACAGACTTAGTCAGCCGGCTTCCCTCACAAACAGCATTTACACCGGCCAAATTCATTCAGGAACATACAATGCTGCCTTATTACCAACCATTTATTGCTCCAGAGTGGCAGGATGCAGAAAGCCTGGATGCGTGTGACGATAAAATCAGGTTTCGTCTAAAATCAATGCTCTATAAGATTCGGAAACGAAAAGACCTGCATCAAACGCTTCATTACTGCCCGAAATGCTTTGAGGTGGATGAAATCACCTACGGGGAACCATACTGGCATCGCAGTCACCAGGTACTTGGCGTTCTGCGCTGTCATCAGCATAAGTCCTGGCTTATCAACTCCAAAATTAAGCTAAAACCGATAAGGCCTCGACAGCCACTAATTTCACTTGGTTCAAGTAGGTTTTCAAATACTGCTTCAGCTCGATCAAACTGCAACACAGAACCTGAGGTAAAACTTCATGATTTGCTTGCAAAGCAAGTTCACTGGCTGATCAATGAAAATTATAGTGGCGACGTCCCTTGTCACCCAACCATTCTCCAAAATCGATATCTTTATTATTTGGAAAAGATGGGTCTTATCTGTCGGGATACTGGATCGATATTGAACGGTGAACTGCAAAGGCGGTTTGAAATTTTTTACCGTGACCAATTCCCAACAGATATAGGCTACGTTTACGACGGAAGCTTCTCTACAAATTGGCTTACAAGGTTTTTCCTTCCGGAGTACAGGGATCATCGACCTATGATTCACCTCCTTGCCATGCGGTTTTTTGGGATCGATCCTAAAGAAATTCTGTGGGACAAAAACGAGACGGCTGAACCTTTTGGGAAGGGTCCATGGCCCTGTCTCAACAAAGTGTCAGAACACTATTTACAACCTGTAGTAAAAGACTGCTCTATCACCAAGGCCACTTCGAACACAAACTTGGTTTCCGGAACTTTCCGTTGTGGGTGTGGGTTTGAGTATGAACGCCATGGTCCTGATCTATCTGCAACAAACCGTACCAGGTTCAACAAAATAGTTAAAACGGGTGACTTGTGGGATAAGGAACTAATGAAGTTGTATTTAAACGACTATGGCGATGTGGCCAGTGTGATGGGAGTTCCGCAATCTTTCATCGTGGAAAAGCTAACATCCCTACTGGAAAATAAAACCAACAAGTTGCCAGTTGATGTTTTTATTGAAACAAGAAAGCTCTACAGAAACAACTGGCAAAAAATGTGTGAAAAATTATTGAGACGACAGTCTGTAGAAGTCCTGGATTGGAGGGGCGAAGTTTTACAGAGGTGGCTCGAAAAATATGATCCCGAGTGGTTTCAAGAGAACTGCCCCGGAGCTGTCATGAAGGAGCCTCATATGTACTGGGCTCAGGTGGATGAAAAGCTGGCAAAAATGGTTGGTTTTGCTGCAGAGGTCCTGAAACAAAAGATGCAAAAGGTTTCTAAATACAGCATTGATAAGGTAATTGATGAATGGCTGAATACAAACTATCTTTACAGGCTCCCGCTTACCCAACAGGTTTTGACCTCTGTTGTAGAATCGAACGAAGAATTTGCATTGAGGAAAATCAATGCGTTAGCGGCTGATTTACTGGAGCGCGGTGAACCTATTGACCCATCCGAAATTTTAAACGCAGCAACAATTTCTAGTAGGATCGCCTGCAATATGGCCCCCGAGATCAAGTCGATTTTCCGGAACCCAAACTGAAGGTAGGCTTTCAGGATGTGCGAAAGTGAATTCGATATAACTTCAAATACTTATTAACAATCGGATAATAGTGAGGCTGCAATAAAGGAGCGAAAGAAATGTTACCCTTTTTTCCAACTCCTTATCGAGATGAACTGCTTTACAGTGTGTTCGCACGCTACCATCTGAGGAGCGCCAACAATTCTTTCCGGGCTACCCTTGTCAATCTCTTCGGCAGCCCTACTGTGTGCGCAACTTTCGGACTCCCGACGTGCCTGGATGCCTTGGCGGAGCGGATCACCTCAAACAGGGTAATATCCATGGGGCAGCTTATCCGGGACCACACCCTGTTTCCATTTTATCGGCCGTTTCTCAGTCAAGAGCGCGCCGATAAGGTAATCAGGCAAATGTGCGACCCCAATTTGGGAAGTGGTATCCATAACACCATTGGCCAGATGGCGAGCCGACTTCCCGCCGCTTGTAAATTGCGGTACTGTACCATATGCATCGAAGAAGACGGTGATGACTTCGGTGAGCCCTACTGGCACCGCAGTCATCAGGTGTTCGGGGTACGGGTCTGTCACCGTCACGGAAAACGATTGGTCGACTCCGAGGTAAAGACGGGTATCCACGGGATGAAGCATGCTTTTATTGCCCTGGAACCGGTCCATCCAAAAGGCGACCTGCCGGATACAGAAAATCAAAGCACAGTCCACGATAAATGGTTCGCTGACCAGGTTTTTTGGCTTATGAACCAAAGCCACGCCCTTCCCGTTATCGGGCTGGAAAACTTGTGGCTGCGCTATAAATATTATCTGTCACAAATGGGGCTTACAACTGTGCACGGAAATATTATCTGCCGGGAGTTGATGAAAAGGTTTTCCAAATTCTACCAAGAGGATTTCCTTAAAGAACTTCACTCCTATTTTGTCTCGGCCAGTACCCAGAACTGGTTGCTGGACCTGGTCCGGAAACCACGCGGAGTATCACACCCCTTACATCACCTTCTCCTCATAAGATTTCTTGGCTTGTCTGTAAAAAACTTCATATCCGAAGAGGTTGAGTCTGTTCACCCATTCGGTAGATGTCCCTGGCCGTGTCTTAACCGAGCTGCGGCACATTTTCGCAAGGAATTAATCTGGCATTGTACAATAACGCGTAATTCCGAAACAGGTGCGCCGGTTGGGACATTTGCCTGTTCCTGCGGGTTCAATTATGCGCGCACAGGCCCAGACCACACCCAAGAGAATCGGTATCAATACAGCCGCATAGTGGCGTTTGGCCGGGTATGGGAAAAACGTCTTCAGGATTTGGCGGGTGGCGGAAAAAGCCTTCGCGAGATTGCCCGGCAGTTGAGTGTTGACCCGAAGACTGTGCATAGGCACTTGGCCCTCGCGCAGGAGACAACCTCAGAGGTATTTGATGCAACCGAATATTATGCGGAACGGGAGATGCGGAGAAAAAAGTGGCTGGAACTGTACGAATCACAGTCGAGCATAGGAGTGAAGGCGGCAAGAAATCAGGCTCCTGCCCACTACGCCTGGCTTTATCGTCATGACAAGCAGTGGCTAATTGAGCATTGCCCACGGCAGCATCGAAGTCAGGTCGTGAATTTCCGGCTGGACTGGAACCTCCGCGATGAAGAACTTTCTGCAAGGATTGATGAAGCTGTGGAACGAATTAAAAAGCGTGTGAAGCCGGCAGTGAGAGTCTCAATCAGCTCAATTGGCAAGGAACTGGGAGCCTTGGCGCTATTGCAGCGATGTATTGATAAGTTACCTATTACCAAAAGCAGAGTTAATAACTTGCTTGAAACCAAAGAGGATTTTGTGGCTCGGCGGCTGAAAAGAGGTGAGATATGCTAATAAGAAGGAAGGAATTGCTAAATACCGAGGTAATTCAACAGATAGTATGTGATAGATGCGGCCGCACTGCTTCCCCCAAGGATGCCGAGTATGAAGAATTCATACAAATAAGGCACCGGGGAGGATATGCGTCAGTCATTGGCGACGGTACGAACTGGTCTCTGGATGTCTGCCAGCATTGTTTTGTTAAGGTGTTCGAGAAGTACATCTTGCGATATGACGAGGAGTAAAATCTGGCTGTATTGCTCACAGATAATTGAGGCGCAGCCGCCCGTAGAAAGCGGGGTCGTCTCTGAAATCTTTGCATTTGCATCCTGATAAGGCGGACTGTAAAATGAGTAATCCTCATATCACGTCCCTGCCCTTAGCTACCTCCAACAACAAGCAACCACCTCATAATCTTTCCCCATAAACTCGACGGGGATCAGTTGGAGGGATGCCCGGCGGTCAAAATTCGGAGCCTGTCCACAGGGAGATTATGGCTAAACCATCAGAAACCAGATTTCCGGTCCACCGGATAGACATACAGGGAAGTGTCCATCTTTTGGGTGTCCTGTGGAAGGTCGGGGATTCATTCCGCTGGGAACCCTCCTCTGGCTCGCAGACTCAACTCCTGCGGCGCGTCCCATGGTTCATCCAGGACTTGCGGCCGGAAGGGTTTGTGGGAAAGGCCTTCGCGCGTCGCGTGCATCAGGAGTTCGGACTTCCAAAAGATCCCGGATACTGGAATGACAGCCATCTGATGGCTGCATTATCCCGACGAGGTGAAGATTGCATGGGAAACCTGATTGTAGGGGAAGAGGCACTCGAGAGATACATCCAGTCACACTTGAATCCAGAACCTCTCATTCCCGCGGCTGAAATTCCGGATGTGTATCCTCGTATGGCCCAGGCGGCGCTGGAAGGACGTCCATATGGATCCATAGTCAGCGGCGAACAACCGAAGTTTACCGCAGTTGTTGATCGCAATGGGAAGACGGAAAGCGTCTTGGTCAAATTCTCGCCGTTCGTGGCAAGCCCAAGTGGCAGGAGATGGGCGGACCTGCTTTTGTGCGAGCAACTCGCTTCGAATATTATTCGAGATGCCGGCATTGCGGCTACCAAAAGCACCCTCATTTTTGCGGGCGATCGAGCTTTTCTGGAAGTGGTGAGGTTTGATAGAGTTGGCCGCTTAGGTCGTTGCCCCATCAACTCTCTAGGTGTGGTAGATGATGAATTCTTTGGCTATCGGGACAACTGGATAGCCATGGCTGACCGGCTGGAATCTGCAGGAATGGTGGAGCATAGGGATGCCGAGGCGCTACGATGGCTATGGTCTTTCGGCGTGATGATTGCCAATACCGACATGCATTTCAGCAATGCCTCCCTGATTCTCCGAGATGCATCCAAACCGACCTTCACCCTGGCGCCGGCCTATGACACGCTCCCCATGCTCTACCGGCCTAAGGAGAGCGATGTCTTGGCCCGGGAGTTCGTTCCTCCCTTGTCGTCGTTGGACGCCAGGTGGGACGGTACCCACAGGCACGCAAGGATGTTCTGGGAGGCCGCGGCAAATGATGAACGCATATCGGTCGATTTCCGGGCGATTTGCACCCGGAACTGGGATATGTTGGTCTGATTGTATTGGCAGCAAACATAATCATATTTAGTAGCGCTAAAGGGAATTGAAAAACGTGTATCAACGTACTCGTTCAGCGTCTAAATAACGTCGAACCGTCAGCAGTCCCTCGTAGCCAGATGCCATGATGTCCAAGGGTTTCTTGCCCCTAATCGGCTGTTGGGAGTCTTGACCCACCTGTACACCAAGTCACGGTCTTGAGGGATAAGAATCCGAAGTGATTTGTGGATTGACAGAACGCCCGAACAGGTCCCTGCTGCTGTCTAACGGGCTTCCAGTTCTGTATCGGGAAAGCGTCATCCGGGCGTCGGAAGCAAGCCCCAGGAGGCGTGTTTGGTCATGCAAAGTTAGTTGCCACTGGTCGAAGAGGACCATTACCATCTTCGCCAATCGTTTTCTGGCCTCCGGGCTGGATAAGTCTGGGGGTGAATTGAAAGTATTGCGTTCCATCTTCATGGGGCCTTCCTGTTGCTTTTTCCGATGATTTTGCCGATATTAATGCATGTTTATATGTGATGTAGCAGTCCGTTATAATTGCTTTTTGATAAAAATCGAATCTGTCAAAATCAGTTTTTTTGCCGGTCGTTTTGCCGATGTTCGGAATAATCACGCCTGCACATGATGTGATATATTTTTCGATTTGAAAACAGCAGCCGACGATTCCCCTTTGAATGTCTACATCCTGAACTCTCAGGCCAAGACACTCCGTAAGACGCAAACCCCCGCCGTATGTAAGCATGGCCATCAGCTTCATTGTGCCGTGCAGATAATTGAAAACCTGATTGACTTCTTCAGGAAAGAACACCACGGGCAGCCTTCGTTTCTTTCCGGCCCTGACTGCATCGAGATCGTCAACCTGCTTCCCCAGACCATGTCGAAACAAGAATAGAACGGAATTCAATGCCTGGTTTTGCGTTGATGCGGCTATTTTCTTTTCAATAGCTAGATAAGAAAGAAAACTCCGGATATCATCAGTGCAGAGATCGTTTGGACCTTTCCCATTAACATACTCTTGAAATCGCCTACTCCATCCTGTATAAGTCTTCTCAGTGTTTAGCGATAAATGCTTGAGTCTCATCACCTTAATCATTTTTTCAATGATCTGATTCCACTTCTTTCCTTCATCACTTGTCGGTTCAGGGCGTTGCCCGTAACGCGAAACAAAATACGTATATAACCGTAGAGCCTGTTCAGCTTGCTTGACTTGCCAATCTTCGCGAGAGTTTTCCAGCAAGTGTAGAAACTGTTTTTTCTGGTCGGCCGGTAGGATTTTGTCCGCGGGAACTTTGCAGGTAGCATAACAGTTTGTAACCCATTTAACATAATAAGGAATTTGCTTTTGCTGGATTGCTCCATTAGTGACCAGAAATTGCTCAAACCGTGCGAACATAAAAATCTCCGTTTTTATGCAGTTGCGGTATATCCCTCTTATTTGGGGGGATTATATTGCATATGTGCGTCAGAATGTGTCGCATATACAGTTGATTTGTCGTAGATTTTGGATGGAAATAGAATAAATAGAAAATTAAAAACAGCTGCGGTATATCCCGTAGTTGAACAGCATTAGGAGAAAGGCGATGACATGGATACTACGCGAAGCTTCTTTAATTCAATAATCGAGAAAATAAAAGGAAACGGTACAACTCCTAGCGAACGTGGAGTTGAATATTTTCGCTCGGGAGAATATCACAAGGCAATCAAGGAGTTTGGTAAAGCAATCAACTTAAATCCGAAGGACGCGAATGCATATAAAAATCGCGGTACAGCAAATTTAAATCAGGGTAACTACCAACAGGCAATTAATGATTTCACTGATGCAATTAACTTAAACCCAGAATTTGCTGAGGCATACCATGGGCGCGGTGTTGCAAATGAAAAAATGGGAAAAAAGCAGCTGGCAATTAATGATTTCAATAAAACAGTCGAGATTAACCCGAAACATCGAAATGCATTCTTTCATCGTGGGCAGGTATATTACACATTGCGTAATTACCCCTTGGCGATCAAAGACAATGATAAGGTAATTGAATTAGACCCGAATGTTGCTGATGCTTACTTCGGGCGCGGTGTCATCAACGCTGAAATGGGAAATGACAAAGATGCAATCAAAGATCTTAACAAGGCATTAGAATTAAACCCGAGGCATACAAGCGCAAATGACTTACGCAACTCAATATTATCAAAAGAAGCTGCACTAGCAGAGAAAGCAAGATTAGAGGCGAAAATCGCTTCAACTACCCATCTAATGGGCATTACAAAACAGTCTGAAGGAAAGCGAAAACGTCAAGGAATTTCGAGGGAAGTCAAAAACATCGTATGGCGACGTGACGAGGGGCGTTGTGTTGAATGCGGTTCAAATCAGCATCTTGAGTATGATCACATCATTCCACACAGTAAAGGCGGAAGTGACACGGATCGAAATATTCAGCTGCTTTGCATGAAATGCAATAGAGCTAAACATGCAAAAATCTAAACTCTCTCAGACTCGCCACAGCCCAATGGAGGAAATTATGACTGGAAAAGAATACAAATCCACTGAAGATGCTGTTAAAGACCTGACAAGCTCGCTACGACCACTGGGCCGCCTCACTATTTTGGAGCCATCAAACGAAGCATTAGCTAAAAATATTTTCAAAAGACTTAAGGACGCTGGAATTTCAGCAACAAGGGACGAAATAGAACAAAGTGCCACGCAATTTGGTTGGGATACGAAACAAGCTGAAAAACTCGCTAAGAAATTCGGCGTTTAGTCAGTGGAACGAGGGTCAGACCATTTGACAAAACCAGGTAATCCAACGTCGAGAACACCGAATATTCAACAAACGGCAGCACCGGTCAGCGGGGAAAAGCCCCCGCAGAGCCGGTGTGCCTTATCACGTTAAGGCAAAATATATGTATAAAAACATCGAATTTCTTTATCGGTTTCGACACTTGCAGAATGAGCACCGTGAATGGACTAAACAGATACTGGTGAATTCGATTTTGTATTTTGCGGATCCGCCGTCTTTCAATGATCCTTTCGACTGCAAGATTCATTATTCAAATAAAGTTTCATTGGACGAGCTCAGGCATTATTACACTGGAGTTTTAAAAGAGAAGTTTCCACACCTAAATCGAAAGCAGCTTCGTGAGAAAATAGCATCTGACATACGCGGCATTAACCGTGATGACTTCATCTGCAAGATGGCAGAAGGAATGCAAGATTCAGCTAATAGGTTAGGAGTTCTTTCTCTATCCGCAACGTGCGAAAACATTTTGCTTTGGTCACATTATTCTGCAAGCCACACAGGAATTTGCTTGAAATTTCATGCTTCCAGTACGACACCATTTTTTGGAATGGCTCAGAAGGTCAAATACAAAGACAAATATCCGCAGATTGATGTGCTTACGGATCCAGATGAGCAAGTTGAAGGTTTTCTCCTCACAAAAGCCAAGGACTGGGAGTACGAAGAAGAATGGAGAATTATTAACCATGAAACAGGTTCTGGAGGTAAACGGTTTCCAGACGAACTTCTGGCGGAGATCATCTTTGGCGCAAGGATGAACATAGAAGATAAGGAAGAAGTCCTGAGTTGGCTCAGCACAAGAACTCATCCCGTCCATGTATCAGAAGCTCATCTTTCAACAGGAACTTATTCTTTGAAAATTCGGCCGTATGAGCCTTAACCAAGCGCAACAGCGGTGAACCCGCTGTGCTCTCGGCGTTGAACAGAAGAAAAAGGAAAGAGGAGCTAGAGTAAAAATATGATCATCGACATCCTTGTTGAAAAGGCACAAGCAGTCTTGGTTGCGGAGTCTCCTCACAAATGTGAGATTGAAACCAGAATTCCTCTTTCGGGAGAGTCCGGTAGAGTTGTTGGGCGTGTCCTTATGAATGTTGACTTACCTATTGGTCCACTTTGCCATGACGGCAAGGCTAAGCTTTCAATAGTGAACACCTTTTCTCAGCCAATACAATTTGACGTTGACGGAGAAGAGTGCCGACCTCTTCTCTTGAAACGGCTGCATTCTGTAGAATATGATAGCTCGAAAAAATACAAGGATGAGATAAAACGTATATTACAAGAAAGCCAAGATAAACAGCTACTTGACGATTATGCGAGGAGATTGACAAGAGCGCTCGAAACAGCTCCTAGCAAAAAACTTGTTGTTTGTGGACTTATCGCTCAAGCAGTGTTCGAGTGGACTTTTGGCGTGAAAGCAGACATGACTCAATTTGTGGTGCCATTTTGTTTCCAGTTTAAATCCAGTAAGTTATCAGTTTTTTATGTCTGGCACCCTTCGCCGACTTCAGGGGAAACCGACACAAGTCCATGGGAACTTTCTCTTAATTCCTCAGCGATTGGTAGGCTCAAAAAATTTATTTGCCCAATTACACCAAATCAAATCAAGTAAAGACAATACAGACTTGAACCAAAATAAAAGCTACACGGGAGATTGAATTATGCTTGAGAATAAGTTTCGTAGGAATAAACATCGGCAAATATTGACGCTCAACCACCTGCTTTTGTTAGCAGTATTTTCTGTAAGTGCATTTTTTATCATTTTTAGCACAGCATCATTTGCTGCTCAGAAAGAAACAGCCAACAGCAATTCAAAAATAGTTGTCCCGCCAATATCCACAGACGAATGGCGAGCCTACCTTTCTGATGTCATTAAAACAAAGTCTTTGACTCAAGAAAACATCATCCAACTAAATACATTGGCAACCGAATCTATTGGCCAGGCAACGACGGCAATAAATAATGGCTCTTCACGCGAAGAATCTCTTCGCCTTGTTATTCGAGGGTATTCCATAAGTTGGTATGCATCAGAAGTAGCTCGTGCTTTTCAGACGCCAAAATGGGAAGAATTGAGTCAAAGTGCCAAGGCTTTGCATTCTGCCATTTCTACTAACATTGACAGCAACTCAATAGACAAGTCATTTGCCAATTTATCTGATGTTTTAGAGGGTTCAGCGTTTGATATTTTTAAAAAGAAAAAAATATCTAAGAGGGAAAGTGCAGAATTAACCACCGACAATGCCAAAGACAAACGTACACCATTTGAAAAATATGAAGGTGCGTACCTTGGTAGATATGCGTTGTGCGCAATGACACAGAAGTTAGTGTTTCTGAATGAATTAGCAGAAGATAGAGGTAGAACTCTCGATCCTGAATCAATTAGAACAGCGAAAGACGTATTTGCATGCATCGAAAAGGGTTTGGTAGAAATGAAAAAGGAATACAATAACGTACTACGTTTGGTGAAAAAACCAGAAAGTAAAAAAGCTCTTAAAGAGCATTATGTAGCTGCAATTATGCATGTTAAAGGGACTCACCCGCAATATAAAGAGGATGAGTCAACATACATGGAGAGAATGAGAGAAACAAAAAGAAAAACAGATGAATTATGGGTTAGGTTTGAGATCACACAGTAGACAAGAGATGCTTCGAGGAGGCATTTGACAAAACTTGTAAACCAACGGCGAGAACACCGAATATTCAACCAACGGCAGCACCGGTCAGCGGAAAAAGCCCCCGCCGAGCCGGTGTTGCCTTATCACGTTGTGCAGAGGATAAAGTGAAAATGAAAACGATTTATGTCAATCCTTGGGGCGGAATTATACCTGGCAACTATTCATGTTCCGCTGTTACTTTTACTCAAGAGCTTGAGAAATTGGAATATCTAGTTTTTTATGTTCTTGCTGCTGAAAGAATTTTTGCGACTAGGTACAATGAATTCAAAGATGAAAGTTTAGATTACATTAGATCGTTAGGGCCCAAATTTCAGGAAAGTTTTGATCACATTATTGCCCATAAGGGAGACAGACTGATTCTTAGCGGTAAATCTTATGAGAATTTGCCTAGTCAAATGACGTTCAGCCGTACTGTTGATAGTTTTCGCCTATATTTAAAAAACATTCTTACCGAGATAATTCAAATTAAACCTCAATTGCTTAAGTCAGGTGAAAAGGAAAAATTAGATTTCATTCTTGATTTTGATGATATGCAAGAGTTGAGAAAGGCTCTTGCAGAAAAGAAGATAGAAAGCCTTTTTTATCTTGGTTTTAAAGATATATGCGAGTTTTTTGAATCAAGAGTTGGAGTCAAACTTATAGACGCGAATGAAGATTTAGAAAAATTAGTTCTACAAACAAGGATAAGGAATTTGATTGTTCACAACTCTGGGAAAATTAATTCAGAATTTATGAGGGAGTTCCCAAACTATAAACCATTAGTAATCAATGGATCAATTAGACTTAGATACAAAGATTTATTAAAAGAAAACAGCTTCATCTTGAAATGCGTGGAATCTATCGATAATAAAATTACCAAGAAATTTGGATTGTCTACAGCAGTCATTTCCACCGATAAATATGGCCCAACCAGCGGCGACAGCGGTCTCCGCTAACGCTCCGCCGCTGGCGCCTTGAGACGTTATGGAGTAACAGGATGATAAGAAAACTTTACAGTTTTACCTACCAATTTTGCAGAAATGGTCACATGCTCTACTCCCACGATGGCACTATTTCAAGAAAAAAGTGCCAACAGTGCGGAGAAACATATGTTGCCGCTTGTGAAAACTGTAATACGGCGTTGCAAAACTCATTTAGCTCTCCTGTATATCTCACAAATAGCCAACCGGTCAGCTTCCCCTCCAGACCTGATTTTTGCCCTGAATGTGGGAATGCCTTTCCATGGGCCAAAGGTGATCAAGAAGTAAAAGTTGCTTCCTTTGAATTCTGGGACATGTTGCATCCTTCTGTTACAGGTGTGGCTAGGGAGCGGTTTGACAGTGGCCACTATGCAGATGCAGTAGAGGCGGCCTTAAAAGCATTAAATGTACAGGTGAAGAAAATCTACAAAACAAAGACAGGAGAAGAGCTTGACGGTGTTCCGTTGATGCGGAAGGCCTTCGCTCACACAAGTCCGATTATTCAATTAGGCGACTTAACCGAACAAACTGGCCGCAACATCCAACAGGGCTTCATGGACTTGTTCGCAGGGGCTATTGCCGGAATCCGAAATCCTAAAGCACATGACAATATCGTAATCGATGACGTAAGAGCGATCCACCATCTGTTTGTAACAAGCCTGCTGTTCTACAAGTTAGACGAGCGACTCTAATGCCATAACCTAGCGCGACACACGGTCTCCGCTTCACTCCGCCGGTGCGCTCTCTCACGTTAGCTCACAAGGAATCTTATGACCCAGTACAAGAACATTATTGACATACTATCATCGATGGCTTCCTTCATAGCAATTATTGGTGTAATGGTAAGTTGGTATAAAAGCGCACAGAAGCCGCTTAAAATCGATAGGGTTGTCATTCATAAAAAGGAAACTGAAAACACATTCATTTTAGTCGTAAAAAATAGAAAAAATTACCCTGTAGAGATCAAATCCATTAGTTGCTATAGAAAACCGAAATACCAAATTCAAAAGAAAAACAACCAAAAACCGGAATATATGAAGTTATTAAGTCTCTCCGATAGTTATTTTTCAAGCTCCGAACATTTTGAAATAGGCGCTAACGGACATACAGACATAAGAGTTAAGTGTGGTCCGTTTAGCGGACAGGCGAACAGATTACTATTCTCGATCTATACATCACACGGCTACCATGAGATATGGTGCAAAGACATCTTAGAAGTGGATATAGGTAAAACCGAAGTATACGGATTGGAATACCAGCATGAATATCAATCCAAATATAGAGCAAAAATACAATACTACTGGCTTAGGTTACTTGAATCTTTAAAGTAATAGAGCTAACAGGTCGCTCGACCTGACCGCCAAAAACCGGTGTCAGGTCAGCACCCGTACCGTTAGCGGTTACCAGCATGAGAGTATACCATGACGAAGGCTAGACCCCCTCAATGGACCCAGTGGTGGCAGGACGACATTCCTTGCCACTTCTCGCCTGAAGAAGCGACTGAGAACGCCGAGTACCTAACTCAACTCCTCGGCTCAAGGTTCCTTGAAGGTACAAAGCATTCTGTTGCAGAAGTTAAGCACCCAATCCTTCAACGGTGGATAACTTGTGGCGCCGGTTCCTTTCTTGAACTCAATGCACTGGCGTCAGACCTCAAAGTGGTTGCTAAATCACATGGCTTCGATACCATCTTGTACGATCTAAAGAACCCCAAAACATGCGCTTCCACTTGGCATACTTTACACGTAGCGGCACTTATTGGAAGAGCTGCCGGAGCAATAGTTGAGCAGTTCTATCCTCAAACAGACGAATCACTGCCTGACTTCTTGGTCTCATACGGTGGCATCCAAGTTGCCTGCGAGGCCAAGCTATTGGCGAAATCAGGACAAGAAGAAGCGTTTGAAGCCTATGCAGCGAATCTGTCTGAGCGAATCATAACACAAGTGTTAACGAGTGAAGGAGTACACCCGGCAATGACCGTAGTATTTAAAGACGTTGATTCTTTGCCGCAGGTTAATGATGTGGTTAGAGTTGCAATGGAGGGACGCATACACTATTCAGATGGTAGCCTAGTATATCGTAGCCCAGCATTCAATCTCTTCATAGATCCGGCGGAATCGATGTCCTCTGGTGTAACGGAGTCACGGATGTGTCTTTTACTTTGTCCTAAGTCAGAAAAAGAAGACCTCCGGGTGCATCGCCCAGGCGCGAAGGCATCCAAACAGCTCTCGTCAGCGGCAACGGTAGAACATCCAGGTTTGCTACTGCTTGGCATCACTCAGCTTCAAGATCCAGGCTACGTCGTGAGCCTATTTCGCAGGAGGTTTGCTGGTAAGCAATACCCTGGTATCTCAGGGGTAATACTAATACATGCGGGGACACACATGGAACAACCACTCAGGAGTCCTCTTGACTTGATAGCAACAGTTCGAAATGGCGGGACTGCTCTGCCTCACCCCAATTTGCCACTGAAAGCTGTCGGTCTTCTCGGGGCTCTCCCTACAAAATCAAGTGAAGAAATCCCCGCCTACCGCCATCTAGCACATGAAATAAGGGTTGGTTATGGCAACAGCAGCGTATTCCTACCGGACTTGAGAAAACTCAGCCGTGAAATGCTTTCATAGCCCCGGGACTTCTGAGATGAAGTTTAATAGTATGCTGGCGGAGCCACAGAATTCCGCTAACCGGTGGATACAAATCGACTTCGCTGCGCTCCGCATTTGATCCACCGAACCGTTGGTCAAAGCATTAATGTGGATCGGATTCCAAATATGACACTTAATTGGCGTGGAACAATGACCCACCCGAGTCTTTAACTACCTACTATTACAATTGAATAATCACAGGGAGGGTCAAGCTTGGACGCCGATGCTTGGTCAATATTCCACGCCGGTTCACATCCCCAGTTCACGACTTTATTTTCCCTAAGGGAAATGCTTCTCCGTTTTTCAGTTCACAACTTTATTCGACTTCGAATGAAAACCGAACATCGTAAGTTACTGATATTACCTATGGGTCAATATACAACTTTATTCCAAGCGACAGAAGCTCTCCGCGGTTTTCTGGAAGTGACCTTTCACAACAAAATCCCCATCACCCGGGCGATGGGGATCCGGGTCCTCCGCTATGACGGTACCAACCTGGTGCTTGGCGCGCCCCTGGAACCGAATGTGAATGACAAGGGAACCGCCTTTGGCGGAAGCCTTTATTCCCTGCTGGTCCTGGCCGGCTGGGGGCTGATCCACCTCAAGCTCAAGGAAGAGGGCATCAACGGCGAAATCATGATCCACGAAAGCACCGTCAGCTACAGCGAACCTCTTACGAGCGACTGGCAGGCACACTGCCGGCTCCCCGAAGCTGCCGGATACACTCACTTCCTCGAAAAGCTCCATAGCAAAGGCCGGGCACGTCTGGCCCTCGAAGCACAGATCATGTCGGGCCCGCAGGTAGCAGTCAGCTTCCGCGGCAGTTACGCAGTGGTTTGTAAACAGTTTTGAGTTTTTAATTTTGAAGTACTATTGCCAGATTCCCAACAAAAAAAACACTCAAAACTGCATTTCTCCGCTTCCCATAAGAAAAGGGGCGACCCGCATAGCCGCCCTGTCTCACAATGCACCAGCATCAACCAATAGCCCCGCCTCAGAGATCACGCTTCCAGTTCACCCGCACATAATTTTCGCCATGGCTCCACTGGTGGTTCAACTCGCCACTGTGAGCCTTGTAGATTTCCTTGCCGAGCTTCTCGGCCAGTTTGTCCAGCGTGGTCAGCAAAGTCAGGACGTCCCCCTCCTGCTTTATCTCCATGATTCGTCCAAGAGGATTTTTATTCCGTGACTTTTCTTCGGTATTCTTGATCAGCTCGAGGATCTCCGTTTCATGCTTGCCCAAATAGCTGCCGGACAGCGTCAGAAAACCTCCCGGCACTTTATCCTGCATCTTCAGGCAGGCAGGGCAGACAATCTTGCCGACCGACGGGTCCTCTTTCAACTGGGCAAGTTCAAGCGGGTCCATGATCCAGCGTTTCTGCCGGTTGATAACCCCGCACTTGGTGCAGTAGGAAACCTCCATCCCATCCTTCGACATGTAGACATCAGTACTCCGGGCAGTCCGCTGACCTTTCTCTTCGACACCTCTTTTACGGGAAGGCTGTGTCATGATTGTTCTCCTTTCAGCAGGGGAATTACTCACTTCCTGCTTCAAGTATAACAGTGATGGGGGGAAAAGCAGTTTTGAGTTTTTCGTTTTCACCTTAAAACTCAAAACTGCCTCAAAACAGCTCGCGCCGGTGCAGCGGCGCCACCGGAGATCCGCAGCGGCAGACAAACCAGCTCATAAACTCCCGCGGGCACATCCGACAGATCGAGCCCCTCGAGAATTACGACATCATGTCCCAGCAGCGTCCGATGCACCGCGCCGTCGCCGCTGAAGCTTTCGATGGAGAGATAATCAATCCCCACCAGCCGGATGCCCTGGCTCACCAGATACTCCGCACCTTCGGCAGTCAGCGCAACGAAATCCGGGGAAAAATCGGGCCTGGACCAAAGCGCCGAGTTGCAGGTGCGGAACAGCAGCCGCTCCTCACCCGCCAGCGGCAACCCTGCCAGCTCAGCCACACCAATTGCCGCACAGCCGCGCAGATCCGCCACCAGAACCCTGCCCAGTAACAGAGAAAGGGGTATGTCGTCCAGGGTTGTCCCGCTCTCCAGCATATGCGCCGGAGTATCCAGGTGAGTCCCTGAATGGTCGCCAAAGGTAATCCGGGAAACCCGCGCCCCATCACCCTTCTCCAGCCGCAGCACTTGCTCGATCAGCAGACTCGGGTCCCCCGGCCAGGTTGGCAGGCCCTCGGCAAAAGGCACGGAAATGTCGTACATTTTCATAAAAGCCACCTTCGGAAAGCAGTGTTGAGTTTTTGGTTTTTTAGTTTTGCGTTGAAATAATAGTAAAGGCTTGAAAAAACTTGTCCACAGATTCATACACTTGCGCGCCGAAATGTCCGCCAGAGCTTCAGCGTAGGTGGAAGCTTCAGCGAAGGAGTGGATTTTCACAGATAGAATCTCAATAGCAGATGCATAAAAACCCTGGTTACCTATCCAAACTACATCGAAATCATTGACAAACTCCGGAAAATTCCGGATAGTTGAAAGAGACGACGGATATTCATGAGAAGAGGATACGGCACCCGACCCGCTTGGACAGATGATACTGGAAAAAGACGACCATTACTGGATGGGCCTGGCAATCCGCGAAGCGAAAAAGGCCGAAGCCTGCGGCGAGGTTCCCATTGGCGCACTGGTGGTCCGGGACGGCCAAGTGCTCGGCCGAGGCTACAACCTGCGGGAGAAAAGCCTCGACCCCACCTCCCACGCCGAAATGACCGCCATTCGCAAAGCCGCGAAAAAAGCGGCAAACTGGCGACTGCTCGGCGCCACCCTCTATGTAACCCTGGAACCCTGTCCCATGTGCATGGGCGCTATCATCCTCGCCCGCCTGGAAAGAGTTGTCTTCGGCTGCCACGATCCGAAGGCCGGAGCCGCCGGCTCCCTCTACGACCTGTCAAACGATGTACGCCTCAATCACCGCGTCGCTCTCACCAGCGGGGTCCGCAGCGAGGAATGTTCAGAACTGCTCAGTTCTTTCTTTGCAACACTGAGGAGAAAAAAAAAGCAGTTTTGAGTTTTTATTTTTTAGTTTTTTCCCCCTTTGACGATAAGGAACAGCATGCAAAGAGAGGAAAACTCCATGGAAGACCAGTTCCATAAGTTGCTGAAAGACGGCATCGCCGCGGTCAGAGCAGGCAACACCTCACAGGCCCTGAAACTTCTTGAAGAAGCGGCGGAACTTGATGAAAGCCCCGAGCTCGTTTCCCACCTGGCCTACTGCCTGGCCAAGGAAAAACAGGACGTTACCTCAGCCTTGTCCCTCGCCAGAAGCGCACTGCGAGAGGAACCATGGAACTCCACCCACTATTTGAATCTTGGCAGGATCTATCTCCTTGCCGGCCGCAGAAAGGACGCCATCCAGATCTTCCGCGACGGGCTGCTCCACGAACACAACCCCCGAATCAAGGAGGAACTGGCCCGGCTCGGCAGCCGCAAATACCCGGTCATCGCCTCTCTGCCCCGAGAACATCCTTTCAATCGCATGCTGGGCAAAATTTTCGCCCGGCTTAAACTGAGATAAAGCAGTGAATAACAGCTCCTGTGGAGACGTCTCATCCGAGACGCGCCACCGGCACGTCTTGGTGTGCAGCACGTCTTAGTTCGACTTCTGGTCTCCCGACTCAAAACCAAAAACCCCCATCTGCCCGCAAATCTGCCGAAACTCATCATCCGGTCCGGCCGTAACGGTAACCACACGTCCATCCCGCCCTTCGAAGGTCATGGAGCGGCAGTGCAGCATCATGCGGGGAGCGGCAACTCCGTGGTAGGTGGAATCGCCGACGATCGGAAGTCCGCAGTGCTCCAGATGGACCCGAATTTGATGAGTCCTTCCGGTCAGGGGACGCGCCTCCAGCAGGGCCGCTCCTTCGCCCTGCGCCACAAGCCGGAATCCGGTCTGCGCCTCCTTGCCCGGCCTGGCCACACCGTAGCGGGCCGAGCCGACTTTCGCAATCGGCTGGTCCACCAGCCACTCCCCGGCAGGAGGACTGCCGCCCACCAGGGCCAGATAGCGCTTCTCCACCCGCCCCTCCTTCAACAACCGGGACAGCCGGGCCGCAGCAGCGCGATTCTTCGGAAAGAGCATCACCCCGGAGGTCCCGCGATCCAGACGATGGATAATCCGCACTGGGTCGCCGTGCGCAGCGCACTTCAGGTACACCCCGATCGCATACTCCACGGTACCCTTCAGCTGGTAGGGTGTCCGTTGGGAATTAAAACCGGCCGGTTTGCAGATCCCCACCACCTCATCATCTTCATAGAGAATCGACTCGGCGGTATAAACCAGCTCCCTGAAACGCTCCGGCTCCATCACTCCCAGGACAATCTCGTCCCCCCGGCGCAAGGTTCGGGAGGCAACCCGCACCATGACACCATTCACCGTGCAGCCCCCCAGATCAACAATCCGCCGCACCCGGGTCTTTGACAGCGACTCAAACAACAGCGCCGCACCATCATCCAAGCGCATCCCAGCTTGCGCCGCCGCCACCGTTTCCTTCAGAATCATGCGTATCCCCTTCTCCCGTTCACTGCTACCAGCCATGGTAATCGCTTGCCGGGAAAAGTTCAAGCCAACTTGCAGAAAACAGTTTTGCGTTAGTTTGTTGGTGATTTGCGTTGAAAGCAGAACAAACCATATACCATCGGCTAATCCGGAGGTTGTATTATAAACCGCTCAAAGCGGAAAATGTAGACCTTGAGAAGCTTGAAGGCGTTCAGGCAGGTATTGTTGAAATTGGCAATTCAAATGATATGGTACTTGCACTCCCATGCGGAATGACTTAAACTTTCAACGTTATCCAAGGGATGCTTCCTGTTTTTGAAGCTTTCCAGCGGTTCCCGGGAGTCTGTCATTTTATCCCGGAACTGTTAAACTCCTCAGGCCCGCTGACAATGCCAAGGGGGGGCCATCAGACTAATAAGGATTTGGCGGTTATACTAATAAAATGTCGACAACTCCACATGTGAAAGGTTACACCCAAAACTGGGTTGATTGCCACTGCCACATCCTGCCCAACCTCGACGACGGCGCCAAGGAACTCAGCGAGTCTTTAGCTATTGCCGCAATCCTCGTCGAGGCCGGCTTCAGTGAAGTCCACTGCACCCCGCACTCAATCTCCGGTGCCTACGAAGCCTCACCGGTCCGGGTTCGCCAGACGACCCTGGAGCTTCAGGAAGCGCTGGACAAAGCCGGCATCCCGCTTCGCGTCTTCGCCGCAAGTGAGTACTACGGTGACGAATTCCTGCCAGCCCGGCTGCACGACCCGTTACCCCTTGGCAGCACGAACATGATCCTGATGGAAGCCCCCCTCCAGGCAACCCCTCCTCTCCTGAGTTCCATCGCCTACCAGGTTGTCCTGCGCGGCCACACGCCGCTTATCGCCCACCCGGAACGCTGCGCCCTGCTACAGCCCGACGAGAATTCCAAGAGGGTCTTTAACTCGATCCTCAGTTCAGTACTACGCTTCGCTAACACCAGGTTCAGAACTCAGAACCCAGAATTCAAAACTCAAAACGCGGCATTTCCGGAACAAACACTCCCGGAAATTCTGCTCTCAATGGGTTGCCGTTTCCAGGGAAACCTGGGTAGCTTCGCCGGGATCTACGGCGAACGGGTCAAACATGCAGCGATCAAGAATCTCCAGAACGGTCTCTACGGCTGCCTCGGCAGCGACGCCCACTCCTCACGCGGACTGGCAAGCTGGCTGCGGCAAGGATTGCGGGAAGTTGAGAGTCATGTGGGAGTGGACGGGTTAGCAGCGTTGCTTGCGGGACCTACTGCCGCGACGAGAACGCCTGAAAAGAAGCAGGTCGCCGCGAATTAATGTCTGAATTCTGATCTGGTTATTCATCCGTGCACATCTTGCGTTCATCCGTATCTACGAAGATTTTTTAAGCTGATAACATTAGAGAAGATATTCTATCAACATTTAGATTTCCCATCTTCCTCTGAAATGACAGCAATACATGCTGAAATGCCGGCAAACCATCTAAACAAAGGCCACTTCGCACCTTTCACTGTTCACAAACCACAGCTATCAAAACTGGCCCCATCGTCACAGCATGGCGTCACAATAGAAACAATAACACCATTTCAGGTAATAACATTTCCTGGTGATGTTTCAATAAGAATTGTTTTGCTTACTGTTTTTTTTTGATAGTATCTTTTATTTGTAAAAGCTCCGGAGAAGTAAGAAGCGAAAGGTACGAAGAAAAAAAATATTATTCACGTCTGACATCTTACACCTCAGTAAATCTTCAGGAGATTGATCGTGTCCAGAAAAGTATCAGTAATCGGCCTCGGCTATGTGGGACTCCCCGTGGCAGTGGCATTTGGCAAAAAAAACAGAACCATCGGTTTTGACGTGAACCCTGAGCGGATCCGCGAGTTGCGTGAAGGTCATGACCGGACCGGAGAAATAACCTCCGCGGAACTTGCCGAAACCGACCTCCTCTTGACCGCGACCATCGATGAGTTGCGGCAAGCCGACTTTCACATCGTTGCAGTGCCGACTCCGGTGGATGACGCCAAACGTCCTGACCTGACGCTGTTGCTGAAGGCTTCGGAAACGGTCGGAAAAGCGCTGAAAAAAGGGGACATCGTCGTTTATGAGTCCACGGTCTATCCCGGTGCCACCGAGGAGGAATGCGTCCCGGTTTTGGAGCAGGTCTCCGGGCTCACCTGCTGCAAGGACTTCACCGTTGGCTACAGCCCCGAGCGGATCAATCCCGGCGACAAGGAGCACACCTTCACCAAGATTAAAAAGGTTGTCTCCGGTTCCGACCGGGAGACCCTTGAGATTGTTGCCTCGGTGTACGAAACAGTGGTAACGGCCGGGGTACATCGGGCCGCCAGCATCAAGGTTGCCGAAGCGGCCAAGGTCATCGAGAACACCCAGCGTGACCTGAACATAGCCCTGATGAACGAACTGGCGCTGATTTTCGACCGGATCGGCATCGACACCCTCGACGTCCTGGAGGCGGCCGGCACCAAATGGAATTTCCTCCCCTTCCGTCCCGGCCTGGTTGGTGGTCACTGCATCGGAGTCGATCCCTACTACTTGACCCACAAGGCGGAAAAGATCGGCTACATCCCCCAGGTGATCCTGGCGGGACGGAGAATCAACGACGGTGTCGGCAAATTCATCGCCCAACGCACGATACGGGAGATGATCCACGCCGGCCAGAATATTCTCGGCTCCACTGTTACCGTCCTGGGCCTCACTTTCAAAGAAGATTGCCCGGACATCCGTAATTCCAAGGTAATCGACATCATCCGGGAACTTCAGGAGTATGGGATTACTGTCCAGGTCCATGACCCCTTGGCCGATCCGGCCGAAGTGCGGCACGAATACGGACTGGACATGGTAACCTTCGATCAGCTTCAACCAGCCGCTGCCGTTGTAGTGGCGGTTGCCCATCAGAGCTACCGGAACATGCAGGCACCAGAATTCAAGGCACTGTTGAATGGTTCGGTTCTGGTGGACGTTAAAGGGATGTTGGTACCGGAAGAAGTGGCAGACCTGGGAATCAGGTTTTGGCGGTTGTAGTTTCACTGCATTATATCGTCAGATTTTCTGCTCATTGCGCTTTTCGCTGAGTTTCGAGGCCCTGAGAGCGCTGAATGAGCCTTGATTTCGCATTTATTGGAGATGGCATGGAAAAACTTACCTGTTTCAAAGCATACGACATCCGCGGCAAACTCGGCGACGAGTTGAACGAGGAGGTCGCCTACCGGATCGGCCGGGCTTTCGGCCAGTTCCTGAAACCGCGCCGGGTGGCGGTGGGAGGCGATGTACGGCTGACCAGCGAAGCTTTGAAAGCTGCCCTGACAGAGGGGCTGTTGGACTCCGGAGCCGATGTGGTCGATCTCGGCCTGACCGGGACTGAAGAAGTGTATTTTGCCGCCTTTCACCTGGGCGTGGACGGCGGCATCGAAGTAACCGCCAGCCACAACCCGGCAGATTACAACGGCATGAAGCTGGTGCGCGGCGGAGCGAAGCCGATCAGCGGTGATACCGGTCTGAAAGAAATCCAGCGTCTGGCGGAAGAAAACAATTTCCCGCCGTCAACCCGGCGTGGCAGCCTGACCAGCGTGAGTATCCTGGCAGACTATGTCGAGCACCTGCTCGGCTATCTGGACCTGTCGTGCCTGCGCCCGCTGAAACTGGTGGTCAATGCCGGAAATGGCGCGGCCGGGCATGTGATCGATGCCCTGGAAGAACGTCTGGCAGCGGCAAACGTCCCGCTCCAGTTCATCAAGGTCCACCACGAGCCGGACGGCACCTTCCCAAACGGCATACCCAACCCGTTACTGCCGGAATGCCGCGCCGCCACCGCTGAAGCGGTACGGGCCAACGGCGCAGATGCCGGCATCGCCTGGGACGGCGATTTCGACCGCTGCTTCCTCTTCGACGACCGGGGCGAATTCATCGAAGGCTACTACATCGTCGGTCTCTTGGCCGAAGCCTTCCTGCTCAAATATCCGGGGGAAAAGATCATTCATGATCCGCGCCTTACCTGGAACACAATAGATATGGTCACCGCCGCCGGCGGTATCCCGATCCAGAGCAAGACCGGCCACGCCTTCATCAAGGAACGGATGCGTGCCGAAGACGCCATCTACGGTGGCGAGATGAGCGCCCACCATTATTTCCGCGACTTCGCCTATTGCGACAGCGGCATGATCCCCTGGCTGCTGGTGGTGGAACTGATGAGCCGTCACCAGTCTTCCCTTTCGGCACTGGTGAGCGAACGCATGGCGCTGTTCCCCTCGCCCGGCGAGATCAACTCCACTGTCGCAGACCCGCGTGCCGTACTGCAACGGGTGGAAGAATACTTCTCCGGCACGGATACCGAGATCGACCGCACAGATGGCCTGAGCATGGTCTTTGAAAACTGGCGTTTCAATCTGCGGATGTCCAACACCGAACCGGTGATCCGGCTGAATGTGGAAACGCGCGGAGACAGTGAACTGATGGAAAGAAAGACAGGGTTGTTGCTTCATTTAATCAGAGGTTAGTTTTCGGCTTAGGTGCGAATGATTTCTCCGCAAAAATCCTACGTGACTGTTTTGCTGTCGCAAAGTCTCGTATCCAGCGAATCACTACCCTCAAAACTCGATCCGGTTTTTATCGAAATCAAAATATCAAAAACTAAAAACTGTTTTTTCCCCCGAAACTCCTGTATCCTGTAACCGTGAAAAGCATAGAATTGACCTACCCCTTTGACAATTCGCCGGAGCGTCTCGACCTGTTTATTTCCCGTGAGGTTCCTGATTTGACCCGCTCCGCTGTTCAGCGCCTGATTGACACAGGGCTGATCACCGTGAATGGTGTCCCGCCCCGTCCTTCCCTGAAACTGAAGGGCGGCGAGCAGATCTTTATAGAAATCCCCCCGCCAACGCCAGCTGTGCCCCTCGCTGAAGAGCTTCCCCTGGCGATTCTCTACGAAGACAGTGACCTGATCGTCCTGGACAAGGCGGCCGGAATGTCGGTACATCCCGGAGCCGGGAACCCTGACGGAACCCTGGTGAATGCCCTGCTCTGCCACTGTGATGATCTTTCCGGAATTGGCGGCGAGATCCGCCCGGGAATCGTGCACCGCATCGATAAGGACACCACCGGCGTCATCGTGGTGGCGAAAAACGATCGTGCCCACCTGGAGTTGGCCCGCCAGTTCCAGGAGCACAGCATCAAACGGGTCTATTTTGCCCTGGTCTATGGTTCGCCAAAAACCGATAAGGGCCGGATCGAATCGGCCATCGGCCGCCACCCGGTGGACCGGAAGAAGATGTCGGGCAACGCTCGCCGGGGCAAGCTTGCCGTAACCCACTGGAAGGTGATTGGCCGCTACGGGCCGGTAACGGCCGTGGAACTGCGCCTGGAAACCGGCCGCACTCACCAGATTCGCGTCCATCTCTCCGAAGCGGGCTTTCCGCTCCTGGGAGACCCGGTCTACGGCAGCTCCGGCCGCCTTACCGGACTAAAGGATCCGGTACTTCAGGCACTGATCAGGAAATTGGGACGACAGGCGCTTCACGCCCGCATTCTCGGCTTTCTCCATCCGGTCAGCGGCGAGTTCCTGGAATTCTCCTCACCACTGCCGGAGGACATGGCCCGGATTCTTGAACACCTAAACAATTCAGTTTTGAGTGATGAGTTAATAACAAAAACTTGAAACAGATGATGAATACGCAGCGTAATCCCTCAAAACGCAACACATAACACTCAAAACCGCCTCTCAAAAGGAGCTTCCGTGCAGTTACAGAAATCAGGTAAAGTCCACTATTTCAGTTCGCAATTGCTGGCCGCCCCGGGCATTTCGGCCCAAGGTTTTACCACCCGCCACGAAGGGGTCTCGCGCCCTCCTTATAACTCTCTGAACCTGGGTCTTTCTACCCAGGACTCCTGCCACAGCGTCGAGGGAAACCGGAGCCTGCTGGCCAGGGCCTTCGGCACCCGGTTGGAACGGCTTGTTTCCGTCACCCAGGTGCATGGCGCTGATCTTTTGGTACTGGACGAGCCCAACGAAGATTTTTCTCATTTCCAGAAACTGGAGTGCGATGGAATCGTCACCAATCAGCCCGGGGTGATGATCGGCATTTGCGTGGCGGACTGTGTTCCGATCCTTCTTCTGGATCCGGTGAAGCGGGTAATTGCCGCCCTGCATGCCGGCTGGAAGGGAACCGCCCAGGGCATCGCCAGAAAAGGGGTTGATGCAATGGTTACTGTCTTCGACTCTGATCCCAGCACCATCCTCGCTTCAATCGGTCCGGCAATCGGCCCCTGCTGCTACGAGGTGGACGCCCCGGTGGCTGAGGCTTTCCGCACCGGGACCATACCGTTCGAATCCATTGCCAAGGCCTCCGGCCCCGGCAAATGGCGGCTGGACCTGACTGAAGCCAACCGCAATCAGCTGTTCCGGGCCGGTCTCGAAGAAAAGAACGTGGAAGCGAGCAGCCTCTGTGTTTCTTGCGAAAAGGACCTGTTCTTCTCCTATCGGCGAGACAAGGGCGAAACCGGCCGCCAGATGGGCTTTATTATGCTGCAAGACTAATATTGAGTTGTGAGCTGGTAAAACCTCGTAGAGGCTTGTAGCTCGAGACTGATGGCTGGATTAATCGGAAAAGATGCGGATTACTGAGCCCCTCTGACCCTGCGCTCTCCAACTCAACACTTAAAACTCACAACTCATCACTGATTTTCTGAGGGGGTTTTCATGGCTAAAATTCTTGTCACCGGCGCTGCCGGTTTTATCGGCTTTCACTTGACCCGGCGGCTGCTGGAGCGGGGCGATGAGGTGGTCGGCTTCGATAATCTGAACGACTATTATGACGTGACCCTGAAAGAAGCCCGGCTAAAGCAGCTGGAGGGGCGCAACGGCTTTACCTTCATCAGGGGTGACCTGGCAGACCGGGACGGGATGGCTCGGCTTTTTGCGCAAGGGCAGTTCAACAAGGTTGTGCACCTGGCAGCCCAGGCCGGGGTCCGTTACTCGCTGATAAACCCGCATGCCTATATCGACAGCAACATCAGCGGTTTCATGAATATCCTCGAAGGCTGCCGGCACAACGGTGTTGAACACCTGGCCTATGCCTCTTCCAGCTCGGTGTATGGCGCCAACACCCGGATGCCTTTTTCCGTGCATGATAACGTTGACCATCCGGTTTCCCTCTATGCCGCAACAAAGAAGGCCAACGAACTGATGGCCCACACCTATGCCAGCCTCTACCAGATCCCCTGCACCGGCCTGCGTTTTTTCACCGTCTACGGCCCATGGGGGCGCCCCGACATGGCGCTCTTTCTCTTTACCCGAGCAATTCTGGAGGGAAAACCTATCGATGTCTTCAACGAAGGAAAGATGCGGCGGGATTTCACCTTTGTGGACGATATCGTCGAGGGCGTCATTCGGGTCACGGACCGGACCGCAACGGCAAACCCGGCCTGGAGCGGAGATCAGCCCGACCCCGGCACCAGCTATGCGCCGTACCGGATTTACAATATTGGCAACAACAGCCCGGTGGAGCTGCTCCGCTTCATCGAGGTCCTGGAAGAAAAGCTCGGCAAGAAGGCGATCCGGAATCTGCTCCCCATTCAGCCGGGAGATGTTCCCGCGACTTGCGCCGATGTGGACGACTTGATGAGGGATGCCGGTTTTGCAGCGAAAACGACGATTGAAGAAGGGATTGGGCGGTTTGTGGATTGGTACCGAAATTACTACCAGTGTTGAGTTTTTGATTTTTGGTGTTGGGTTGAAACCGGCTGACCTTGTCAGGTAATGCCGAGTATGGCCAAAAGCATTTATCTCCTACGAAAACAGGTAAATTTTAACGAATAGAGCCCTGGAACAACGAAACCCCTGCAAAACTGCAGGGGTTTCGTTGTTCATTCGCGATATTCACGGCTACTATTGGTATATGTCCGTAGCCGACGCCCGGAATCGAGATTCATTTCGTCTCCTTCGTGGCGGAAAAGACGTTACCACTCTCACCAACTCAAATCAAAAAACCAAAAACTCACAAGCTCCCTTTTTTTCTCTTCTCTTCCAGAATCATATCAAACACCAGCAACCCGACCCCGACGCAGATGGCCGAATCAGCGACGTTAAAAGCAGGCCAATAGTGCCCGTGCCAGTGGACGGAAAGAAAGTCGACCACTTCGCCGAGGCGGACCCGGTCGATGAGATTGCCGAGCGCACCGGACAGGACCAGCGACAACCCCCAGGCGCTGAGTTTCTGGTCAGGCCTCAGTTTGCAGAATATTATGACGATAACCACTGCCGCAAAAAGTGAAACACCAATCAGAAACGGCAGCCGGATGCTGCTGTCCCGCAGAACGCCGAAAGCCGCGCCCTGGTTGCGGGCGTGGACGATGTCAAAGAAATTTCTGATGACCGGAATGCTGCTGTGCAGTTCCATGGTCCGGACAATGATCAGCTTGGTCGCCTGATCAAGGACGATCAGCGGGATGGCGATGGTGGCGAGGAACAGATATTTGTTTTTCATGCTACCGCCTCAAGGCATTTCGGACAGATGGTCGGGTGCTCGGCGCTGGCGCCGATTGCTTCGTCGTAACACCAGCAGCGTTCGCATTTCGCTCCGGACGCTGCCGCTACCCGGATCTTGACCCCTTCCAGACTTTCCGCGGCAACGAACTCGCCCTGCAGATCCTCTGCCAGAGACACTTTCGAAACGATGAAAATACTCTTCAGCTCGTTGGCGTATTCAGTGAGGAAAGACTGCAGTTCGGCCGGGGCGCTGAGGGTTACAGCGGCATCGAGGGAGTGGCCGATGATCTTCTGCACCCGGGCCATTTCCAGGGCCTTGGAGACTTCACCCCGTACCCGGATGATGCTATTCCAGCGCTCGTTGAGGCGGTCGTCGCGACATTCCGGCGTCAAGGCCGGAAATTCGGCCAGATGCACGCTGGCGCCGGTCTGTTTCGGCATGTGCCACCAGACTTCCTCCGCAGTAAAGGAAAGCACCGGAGCCATCAGCTTCACCAGAGAATCGAGGATTTGGTAGAGAGCGGTCTGGGCGCTGCGACGCTTCAGGGAGTCGCGACGGCTGGAGTAGAGGCGATCCTTGAGGATATCCAGGTAGAAGGCACTCATCTCCACGCTGCAGAAGGCATTGATCGCCTGGTAGATGACGTGGAACTCCATGTCCTCGTAAGCTTTGAGAATTCGCTCCTTGAGCACCTCCAACTGGTGGAGGGCCCAGCGATCGATTTCGAGCATCCCGGCGACCGGCACCATTTCGCTGGCCGGGTCGAAGTCACTGATGTTGCCGAGGATATAGCGGCAGGTATTGCGGATGCGGCGATAAGCCTCGGAGACGCGGGTCAGGATTTCCTGGGAAATTCTGGTATCGTCCCGATAATCCTGGGCAGCCACCCAGAGCCGAAGCACATCAGCACCGAATTTCTTGATGACATCCTCCGGCGCGGTCACGTTGCCGAGCGATTTGCTCATCTTGCGGCCGGCGCCGTCCAACACAAAGCCATGGGTGAGGACGCTCTTGTAGGGAGCCCGGTTGCGGGTGCCGACGCCCACCAGCAGTGAGGAGTGAAACCAGCCGCGATGCTGGTCGCTCCCTTCCAGATAGAGATCCGCCGGAGAACTGAGGTTGTCGCGTGTTTCCAGAACCGCGGCATGGGAAACCCCGGAGTCGAACCAGACGTCGAGGATGTCCATCTCCTTTTCCAGCTTGTCGCTGCCGCAGAAGGGGCAGGTAAAGCCTTCCGGAAGCAGCTCCCGCGCTTCTCGCAGGTACCAGATATCGGAACCGTGTTCACTGAAGAGATCGGCCACGTGACGCATGGCGATCGGATCGGCAATGGCCTCGCCGCAACTCTGGCAGAGGAATGCGGTAATCGGCACCCCCCAGGAGCGCTGCCGTGAAATGCACCAGTCAGGACGCCCTTCCACCATGCCGTAGATCCGGTCGCGGCCCCAACGGGGAATCCAGGTAACCTTGTTGATTTCCTCCAGAGCCTTGTCCCGCAGGCCGTTGGTCTCCATGCTGATGAACCACTGCTCGGTGGCCCGGAAGATGATCGGTTTTTTGCACCGCCAGCAGTGGGGATAGGAGTGGCTAATCTCACTGACGCCGAGGAGCATGCCGGTCTCGGTAAGCTTTTCGATGACGTTCTTGTTGGCCTCGAAGACCGCCTGGCCGGCGAAGAACTCGACGTTCTCGAGGAACCTGCCCCGATTGTCCACCGGGTTGTAGATGTCGAGACCATAGCGGAGCCCAACCACGTAGTCGTCCTGGCCGTGGCCGGGTGCCGTGTGCACACAGCCGGTGCCTGCCTCAAGGGTAACATGTTCGCCGAGCAGGATAATCGAGTCGCGCTCGTAGAAGGGGTGCCGGCAGTTTTTCTTCTCCAGAATCTCGCCTTTGAAGGTGGCGATCACCTCGCCGTCGACCCCGGTTCCCTTGCGGAAGGAATCGAGCAGGCCGGCGGCAACGATCAGCACGCCGCTTGCGGTCTCCAGGGCCACGTAGTCGAATTCGGGATGGAGGCTGATCGCCAGGTTGGCCGGCAGGGTCCAGGGGGTGGTGGTCCAGATGACCAGGGCGGCATTCTTGCCGGACAGCTCAGGAACCTCGGCGGAAACGTCGTCCTTGAGGGGAAATTTCACAAAGATGGACGGCGAGCGGTGATCGGCATACTCCACCTCGGCCTCGGCCAGGGCGGTAACGCAGGAGGAACACCAATGGACCGGCTTCTTGCCCTTGAAGAGTCCACCGTTGGCGGCGAATTCCGCCAATTCCCGGGCAGTGATCCCTTCATACTCGTAGTTCATGGTCAGGTAGGGATTTTCCCATTCGCCGAAGATGCCGAGCCGTTCGAATTCCTTGCTCTGCACCTCCACGAACTTGGCGGCATAATCTCGACAGAGCTGCCGCATCTCCGCCTTGGAGATCTGGTGTTTCTTCGAACCGAGATTCTTCTCCACCTGCAGTTCGATCGGCAGGCCGTGGCAATCCCAACCCGGCACATAGGGCGCCTCGAAGCCGCTCATCCGCTTGCTCTTGAGCACCACGTCCTTCAAAATTTTATTCAGGGAATGGCCGATGTGAATATGGCCGTTGGCGTAAGGAGGACCGTCATGGAGAATGTACTTCGGCTTGTCCCTGCCCGCTACGGTCAGCTGTTCGTAGAGGTCGATCTCCGCCCATTTGCCGAGTATTTCCACCTCTTTCTGGGTAAGATTGGCCTTCATGGGGAAGCCGGTCTCCGGCAGGTTCAATGTTTCTTTGTATTCCATGGTGTTCCTTCCAAGTAAGATTTATGTTTCAGGTTTCAGGTGTTAGGTCCATGCGTCTACTGCAAATTTCAGTCAGGATTCCAACCAGCAGAGGAACTCCGGAAAAAAACACATCCATCAGCCGAAAATGATATATCGCTTTGTTGCCTGACACCTGAAACCTGACGCAATTTTTCTAGCATTACGTTTTTCAGTAGTTCACGGCAACAACCCGCGCCCGGATCACGCCAACCAGGACGGCCAGCGGCGCCAGGTCGCCGGGTGCATCGCCCTCCGCCAGCTTGATGTGGGTGGCATTGGCCGGGACTTCGCCAAAGGTCGGGTCAACCGGCAGCCAGTAGCCAACGTAACTTTCGGCCCAGCTGTGATAGAGGAACCCTTTTCCCTCGACGTAGACCAGACCGGAAACGAAGCGGGTCGGAAGACCGGCGGCGCGGGCGAGAGACAGATACAACCTGGCATGGGATTGGCAGCTGCCGGTGCGTTTTTCCAGTGTTTCCAAGGGCGACTGGCTGTCGGTACTGCTTTCAGTAATGTTTTCCGCCACCCAGGATACCAGCTTCTCCACCATCTGCCGGGGGTCCTTGGTCGCGGCAAGGATTTCGTTCTTGCGCTGCACAATCCCGGGGTTGTCCGTGAGAATCCGATCAGTGGCTTCCAGATAGTTTTGCGGAACCGGGGACTCCACGGCCGACGGCGTACAGGCAGCCGGAGGTGTTCCGACGTCAACGGTGAACCGGACCAGAGTCCCTTCCAACCGTTCAGACTTTTGCACACTATCGGAAATGAGCGGCAGGTTTTCCGCGAAACCGGTGAGCTCCACCGTCAGGGAACGGAGAGTGGCCGGCTGTTCAAGCGGTTTGTCCAGCGGAACCCGGCCGAAGTCGAGGAGCAGATCTTTTTTGCTGAGGGCCGCTTCGGCGAGAAAGACACGCGCGTCGTCGGCCCTTTCCACCTTCGTTTCAATCCAGCCGTCGCGCACCGATTCCCGCAGGGTGTTGCCGGAAAAATCCACCCAGATGTCATTGTCCACGAACGGGTAGAGGTTGTTGCGCAGATGCAGCACCTCCTGGCCGTCAAGCGTCTCGAAACCAAGAGCGGTGATACGAACCTCTTTCAGTGCCACCGCTTCCGGGTCGAACATGGTAACGCGGAATTTTTTTCCGGCAGTCACCTTCTGCATAAGCGGATAGAGATTGAGCACTGCGGGCGGGTAGACACGACCCTTCAACGGCAAGGTCTTTACCCGGCGGTTTCCCTTGGTTTCGGTGGTTACGCTGAGGGCTTTCTCCCCGACCTGCCCGGTCAGGTTCATGGGACTGCCGTCGATGGTCTGGGAAACCTCGAATGATCGCAGGGACAGGTCCCGATTGACCTGATAGCGTTCCCGCGCCGAAGCTTCCCGGGAGAAACCGAAACCGGACATTTTTACCGAACTGTCACTCTCGACCAGGTATCCTTCCGGAGTCTCGTGTATTTTCAGATGGGCAAAACCGGTCCGTTCATCGTTGAAATAGATGCCGAACCACCTCTCACCGACAGGCGGGCCGGTCAGGGGTGAAAGAGTCCGGGCAGAGACAGCAAGCGGTGCCAGCAATGACACCAGGACCAGGAAACAAAGCAGAACCGGTCCCAGCATTGCCGAAAGGAACGCAGAACCGCAGCGGGTTGTAAAGGTGAAGGAAGACATGGACTCACTCGTGGAAAACTGGACCAAAACGTAAAAAAGCCCGCAAAGGCGCGAAAAAAATAAAATTCCCGGGGAAGTACATTGTCTTCTTTTGGGAACTTGTGCGCATTTTATATCACAAAAAGCGAAGGAGTGGCAACCGAAGAAAAATATCTCCGGAGGAGAAAAACCCTTGTCAAACAATTACATCGTTATTATACTATATATAGAAGTTGCGGGAGTCGAAAGACTTCCTTTATGCCCTAGTTGACCTACCCTCCTGGTCACTAGGGTGTTTTTTTGCCGGAATAGAAAATACGTTCGTCAATGAAGCACCGCTGCTGCCATACTCCCGTTATGGAGTGCGGAAATTGTGCAGTTTTGCAAAAAATGCGTGCCAGAGTTGGCACACCAGTCTGCCGGCAATAAATGATTTTTTTATTGAAAATATGCGGTAAATCCCCTTGCATTGCGACCTTTCGGCACTCATGTCCCCAAATCGAACATTGGCATGGATATAGCATTAAAACAGTGTTCGTTTATCAATAATGAAAACTGGAATGCTCGAAACCCGGAGGAGGAAGCGAAGATGGGGAGAATGCGAGAACACCCTCGTTATAATGTCATTTCCATGAGAATAAGCGATGAAGAGCGTGACATGCTCCAGGAAATCATGGAGACCACCGAAAAAAGCATGTCCGACATCATGCGGGAAGCCATGGAACTCTTCAAGAGCAAGTGGACCAATCCTCAAGTAGAAAACAAAGCTGCCTGACGGATGCCCCTTACATAAAAAGAAGGGCCAAAAAATGACCCCTCTTTTTTGGCTGCGCTAAAAATTTGAAAAAAGAATCTTGTTGTAGATTACAGCTGCCAGGGAAAAAAGTGCTCAATGGTTCATGGCCAATTGAGCAGTAGAGCTTTCTTTTGCCTTATGCACAAGGGGATCAACAGTCTGCGTGACGGCCGCAAAGATTCCCTCGCCGGCAATCGATGTGACAAGCTGAGCTTTGTCACGCCTTCTTTGTTTGTCTTCCAACGATTCAGAACGCCAAACTCATCACCTGTTGCACCACGTGAGCAGCGAACCCCACATGTTCGCTACTTGATCCTCCAGACCGTTCCTGCGGCAGAATCCAGCAGTACGATATTTTTGGCGAGAAGCTCATCACGAATTTCGTCGCCGCGGGCAAAGTCACGGGATTTCCGGGCTGCCGTCCGTTCCTCGATAAGCCCTTCAATTTCCTCTCGCGAAATACCAAGCTCCTCAAGTTTCCGCTCCCGGGCATTTTCCAGGTAGACCTCCGGCCGGGTTCGGAATATGCCGAGAACCTCTCCTGCTTCATCCAGGACGTTTCGCGCCTTGGCCAGAAGAGTCTTGAGATCGGCGGATATTTTGCCGCTCTCGGCAAGCGCCCGGTTGATGGAACGCACCAGGTCAAAGATGTGCCCCAGTACCTGGGCGGTATTGAAATCGTCATCCATAGCCTCGCGGAAGCGGCCGGAGAAATTCTCGACTTTTTCCAGCAACTCCTGTTCAGCTTCTTTCAGATTTGCCGCCTTGAGCGCAACCTGCCCGCCTGAGGCTCCGCCGGTTATTTCATCGATTCGTGCCAGGGCCGAATAAATCCGGTCGAGACCGGCTTCGGCCTCCTTGACATTCTGATCGGAAAAATCGAGCGGCGAACGATAATGGGCCGTGACGAGAAAGAAACGCAGGGCCTCGGCATCGTACCTTTCCAATACCTCCTTGATGGTAAAGAAGTTGCCGAGCGACTTGCTCATTTTTTCCGAGTTTATATTGACGAAACCGTTATGGAGCCAGTACTTGACGAAGGGCCGGCCGGTGGCCGCCTCGGACTGGGCTATCTCGTTTTCGTGATGGGGAAAAACCAGGTCTTTGCCGCCGCCATGGATGTCGATGGTTTCACCGAGGAAACGCATGCTCATGGCCGAACACTCGATATGCCAGCCCGGCCGCCCCTTGCCCCAGGGAGAATCCCAGGAGGGCTCTCCCGGCTTGGCCTCTTTCCAGAGCACGAAATCCATCGGATGAGATTTCCGCTCATCCACTTCGATACGGGCTCCGGCCTTCATGTCGTCCAGGTTTCTCTTGGAAAGTTTCAGGTAGTCCTGGTAGGTTTCCACGTTAAAATAGACATCCCCACCGGCTGGATAGGCAAAGCCCTTGTCCACCAGGGTCTGGACGATCCGGATAATATCATCGATATGCTCCGTTGCCCGCGGCTGGCAGGTGGGGACGGCCACGCCGAGTTGTGCCATATCGCGGTCGAATTCGGCGATGAAACGTTCAGTGATCTCCCGGAAATCCACCCCTTCGCGGTTGGCACGATTGATGATCTTGTCGTCCACATCGGTATAGTTGCGGACATAGGTCACCTCATAGCCGCTGTGCCGCAGATAGCGATAGATAACATCGAAGACCACGTTGGCACGGGCATGACCGATGTGGCAATGATCGTAAACCGTGACTCCGCAAACATACATGGAAACCTTGCCCGGCACCTGAGGAACGAATTCCTCCTTTTTGCCGGCAAGGGTATTGTAAACGCGTAATGGCATGTAAAACCCCTCTCTGAAAATCAGTTTTGAGATTTTAGTTTTGAGTGTTGAGGTAAAACCGCAACGTTCAAGGAGCGAGGATCGAGGAACAAGGTTAAAAACGTTTTCCCAACCAAAAACTAAAAACCATAAACCGAGTTATCTACTGAATTATTTCTTGCTCCACGAATCACGCAGGGTGACGATCCGGCTGAAGACCGGCGCATCCGGCTTCGAATCCACCGAATCGGCGATGAAGTAGCCCTGACGCTCGAACTGGAAACTGTCTCCCGGCTTGGCTTCGAGGAGGCTCGGCTCCAGACGGCAACCGGAGAGTGTCTTCAGCGAATCCGCATTGAGGAAGGTCTTCCAGTCCGGCCCCTCTTTGTCACTGCCCGGCTGCGGCACGGTGAAGAGCCGGTCATAGAGCCGCACCTCGGCGGCAACTGAATGGTCCGCCGAAACCCAGTGGATGGTCCCCTTGATCTTGCGGCCGTCGGCTGCGCTGCCGCCGCGGGAATCGGGATCATAGCTGCAGCGGACTTCGAGGATCTCGCCGGATGCTTCATCTTTTACCACGCCGGTACACTTGACGATGTAGGCGTAGCGCAGGCGAACTTCCCTGCCGGGGGCCAGGCGAAAGAAACCCTTGGGCGGATCTTCGAGGAAGTCGTCCCGCTCGATGAAAATCTCCCGGGAGAAGGGAACCGTACGGGTGCCCATCGCGGGTTCATTCGGATGATTCAGAGCCTCGAACTCATCACGTGCATCCTCGGGATAATTTTCAATCACCACCCGCAAGGGATCGATAACAGCCATGGCCCGAGGCGCCTTCTCGTTCAGGTCTTCCCGCACGCAATCCTCGAGGATCCCCATCTCGATCCAGCTGTCGTTCTTGCCGACTCCGATACGTTCGCAGAAATTCCGGATCGACGCCGGCGTGTAGCCGCGCCGCTGCATCCCCACCAGAGTCGGCATGCGCGGATCGTCCCAGCCGCTCACGTAGCGGTCGCGCACCAGTTCCAGAAGCTTGCGCTTGCTCATTACGGTATAGGTAAGATTGAGACGGGCAAACTCGTACTGGCGAGGAGCATAAATCCCGAGCGCCTCGAGGAACCAATCATAGAGCGGCCGGTGATCCTGGAATTCCAGGGTGCAGATGGAATGGGTGATCCCCTCGATGGAGTCCGACTGCCCGTGGGCATAATCATACATGGGGTAAATACACCAGTCGTCACCGGTATGGGGATGCGTGGAATGGAGGATCCGGTACATGACCGGGTCCCGCAGGTTCATGTTGGGCGAAGCCATATCGATCTTGGCCCTGAGCACCCGGGAACCATCGGGAAACTCACCGGCCCGCATCCGTTGGAAAAGGTCGAGGTTTTCTTCGCTGGTCCGGTTGCGGAAGGGGCTTTCCGTGCCCGCTTCGGTCAGGGTACCGCGGGTCTCACGGATCTGGTCGGCCGTCTGGTCATCCACGTAGGCCTTGCCCTTTTTGATCAGCTCTTCTGCCCACTGGTAGAGCTGGCCGAAATAATCCGAAGCGTGATAGAGATGCTCGCCCCAGTCGAAACCGAGCCAACGGACACTGTCCTTGATGGTTTCGCTAAATTCCACATCTTCCTTGGTGGGATTGGTGTCATCGAGCCGCAGGTGGCAGCGTCCGGCATAGTCGCGAGCCAGGCCGAAATTGAGGCAGATGGACTTGGCGTGGCCGATATGGAGATAGCCGTTCGGCTCTGGCGGAAAACGGGTGACGATGGTCCGGTGTTTTCCGCTGCGCAGGTCCTCATCGATGATGTTACGGATAAAATTCGTGGGAGCGGCGGAATCGACCGCGACCGTTTCCTGCACCTTTTCACTGTCTTGTGTCGCTGTGGTCATATGGTTTCCTCAATGTGGATAAATTCAGAATTTTTCTTCAAGCAGCGCAACGGAGTAGCTGGCGATCCCCTCGCCGCGCCCGGCAAAACCGAGTTGCTCAGTGGTAGTAGCCTTCACGTTGACCCGCCCCAGCTCACAGCCGAGCGCCTCGGCGATCTTCACCCGCATCTCCGGGATATAGGACGCCAGCTTCGGGCGCTGGGCAACGATAGTGGCATCCACATTTCCGATCCGGTAGCCCTTGTCGTCCGCAAGGGACATGACATGCCGGAGGAGCGTTATACTGCAGGCCCCCTTGTAGGCCGGGTCGGTATCGGGAAAATGTTTGCCGATGTCGCCCTCGCCGATGGCGCCGAGGATGGCGTCGGAAATCGCATGGAGCAGCACGTCGGCATCGGAATGGCCCAAAAGCCCCTTTTCATAGGGGATCTCCACCCCACCGAGGATAAGTTTTCTTTCCGCCACCAGTTGGTGAACATCATAGCCGTGACCGATTCGCATTGCTCTTACCTTTCTTTATGCTTAAGCTGCGGACAAAAATCTCTATCCACAGATTTCAGCAATTTGACGGTTTTACAAAAAACACCCCAGGATTTCATGGACTTCCATGGCCGCGCCGATGATTGCATGGGTCTGAATGTCTCTCTCTTGTTAAAGATTCAAAACAATACCATCTCGTAATCCTGTAATCGGTGAAATCTGTGGATATATTCTCTAGCCGTTATCCGCCTTTTTCAAAAAAGCCTCCGCCAGGACCAGATCCTCCGGCGTGG
Organism: Deltaproteobacteria bacterium; assembly: GCA_009668975.1. Classification (GTDB taxonomy): domain Bacteria; phylum Desulfobacterota; class Desulfuromonadia; order Geobacterales; family Geobacteraceae; genus RPRC01. The sequence goes on from SBEG01000007.1 coordinate 157,887, forward strand.
TGATCTTGAAGTTCCCATAAACTCCCGGCACGATCCGGACCTTTTTCCCGAGTCGCTCCACCAGGGAGGCGTCGTCAGTACCGAGCCAGCATTCGGCGTCGGCCTGCTCGTAAGCCTCACGGATAACACCGTAGCGGAAGGTCTGGGGCGTCTGGGCCAGCCAGAGGGCCTCACGAGGCGGCGTCTCGACAACCACCCCATCCTTCACGACCTTCACGGTGTCCTTGACCGGCACCGCCACCAGCGCTCCATCATGGCTTCGCGCCATCGCCACGGAGCTTTCGATAACAGAGAGCGGAATAAAGGGACGCACCCCGTCATGGATGATGACCGGGTCAGCGTCCCCGGCCTGCTCCACGGCGCGCAAGCCGTTCAGGACGGAGTGCTGGCGCTCGCTGCCGCCGGCCACGATCCGGCGAACCTTGGCAAAGCCGAAACGCTCCACCACGTTCTCCCGGCAGTAGGAGATTTCATCCTCCGGGATAATCAGGTAAATATCGTCCACAAAGGGAGCAGACTCGAAAACGGCCAGGGTATGCGCCAGAATCGGCCGATCGCCGAGCTGCAGGTACTGTTTATTCATCCCGGCGGCCATCCGTTTTCCCATGCCGGCCGCGGGAATAAGGGCTATCACCCGCATGTCGCTACCCCTAACAACCTGGTTATTAGTTTTTGGTTTATGGTTACAGACTACAGGCCGGAACTCGAAACTTTGTCCTGAATCCGCTTCGTTTCCTGATTTTCGGAATTTTCAATAATAAACTCAGGCCCTTTTAGCGGTCAATGAAAAAGTTTCAGAAGAACTTCGCAGTTCTTAATAATGGAGGTGGAAAACCGGTTCAATGAGCCAGGTGATCATTCATGATTGATGGTAAAAGAAAAGGCTGAAGGGGAAGCGAATGGGTAGTAACGGCAGCTAAAAGAGAACGGCGACAAGGAGCTTGCCGGATAGATTTTACAACAACGGACGGAGCCATTACGAGAAGAAAACTATTAACTCTAAGACCCATTGTTTGAAAAAACCACCTGTAAGGTCTTGAAAAGAATCTTCACATCCAGCCAAAGGCTCCACTGATCGATATATTTCAGATCAAGGCGCACAACTTCATCAAAATCCTGAATTTGATTACGTCCGCTAATCTGCCACAAACCTGTGATGCCGGGTTTTATGCAAATTCGCTTGTGATGCCATTTTTTGTAACTTGAGACTTCATCGGGAGTTGGCGGCCGGGTTCCGACCAGGCTCATCTCCCCTTTCAACACATTCCAGAACTGGGGAAGTTCATCCAAGCTGGTTTTACGTATAAACCTGCCGACACGGGTTATTCTGGGATCATCCTTGATCTTGAATATCGCCCCATTCATTTCATTAAGATGCAGCAAATCCTTTTTCCGTTCTTCAGCATCGACATACATTGAGCGAAACTTCCAGCACTTGAAAACCCTGCCGTACTCCCGCACCCGGACCTGATTAAAAAACAAGGGCCCCTTGGAATCAACCTTTATTGCCAGCGCAATAAACGGAAAAAGAACTGCCAAGAGAGTTAATCCAACCAGAGCGCCGGCCACATCCAGGCAGCGCTTAAGCAGCAACTGCCCCGCATTAAAGGAATGGCAACAGAAAGTAAGAATTGGTATCTCTCCGTGAAAAAAGCTCAGCTCCCTCCGCGACCAACTGACATCGTAGAAATCGAGCACCATTCTGACCGTAATGCCCATTTCAACCATGTCTTTCAAATGCTCTTCCACATCGGAAACAACTTCTTTTGGCACACAGAATACTACCTCATCTATCGTGTTCTGCTTACAGACATCAACCAGTTCATCCAATTGCCCAAGGATTTTGTAGTTCTTAATTGAAAAACTCGGTTCTTCGTTTTCAAGCTTCAGCAATCCCGCAACCTTCAACCCCCACTTTGAGTGATGCTCAACGAGGGAGGTAAAATCCTGTGCCTTCTGATTGGTGCCGACAACCAATATATTGCGAAAGTTGTAACCTTTATTACGGATATAATTTAAGAAGAGCTTGGAAGTGATCTTTTCTACACTGAGCAGAGTGAACGAAAACAACAGGAAGTAGCCGAACAGCGCACGGCTGAATCCTTGTGGTTCAAAAAGGAATAGTATCGATGTGGTACAAATACCTCCTATGAGATGCACATTGATCAGTGAAGTCAATACTTTCTCAATGGGATATATTCTCATTGAGTCGTATAAGCCAAAACGGGTCATCAATACATACCAAACCGGCAAAATCATCATCAAGATCCAGCTGTAATACCTTAAAGGATGCAGTCCTCCCGTAGAGTTTTGAACATAGTAAGCAAACACAAATGCCGCAACGAGCATTACCAGGTCAGAGAAAATGGATATTTTATTAAAAAGTCTGGCTTGTTCTTTCAGCATGTACCAACCTGTCAGCCTGTTTGATCAACAGCAATATATAGAATACTTTCGATTTCTGAATTTAAGTGCACTATTCAATCGACGTCAACTATATTTCACGGCTATTTTCTTCGCAGAACCATGCATACACGACAATCAATATTTGTAACTCACATCCAGCTTAAAAATCTGGTTGGTCCGATCTGCCCCGGCGACCAGGTTCCTGTTGTGGATCCGTTCCCAGCCATACATCAGATTCAAGTCGATATTACCATAAAGGGGCCGTTGCCAAAATGCTCTCAGTGCATTTTTCCGCTCCACAGCCTGCAAAGATCCATTCGGATCAAAATTCCCCGCATCGTCAACCGTAACCCGTCCCACGTTGCCCCGTTCGGAATGAATATACTCGAAAGCAAGGTTGTTCCTGACCGAGAACCAGTGGCTGTAGCGCAGGAAAAACTCCTCGGCGCCGCCTCCCTGGGAATGACCAACTGGCATAGTACGGTAATTATATCCTGCCGGAAATTTGAAGTCGGTATAAAGGATCTGGTGCCCCCAATAATACTCGAAACGCAGATCATCTTTACCAGAAGCAGTCAGGCGCGGAATATAGAAGCCTGCGACATAACTCTCCACAAAAGGCCAGAACAAAGCTGAATCCTCACCCACGTACTCAGCGTAGATTTCGGAATTACGCAACCAGGGGATTCTGAAGCGCAGGTCGATACCGGCAATTGTATTGTTTTTATTAGTGTAGCCGCCGCCGAAAATGAGGTCTTGAAGATTCGTTTTTCCGCTAAATCCGGGGCCACCTTCCTGTCTGACGAAGTTTCCACCTATCTCAAACCAGGACGTCGGCTTTAAAGAGAGTTTCATGCCGATGAAATAGGGATGCCGTAGAGAATCACCTGAGCCGGTTTCATCAAAGCGAGAGAAGATAAATGAGTATTTAAAGTTACCAAGATATTTCTTGACCCATTTGACATCAACCGGTTCGGGACTGGAAAGCTTGATCAGGTCAAAATTGCCGGCATTATCAGTCAAGGTCAGCGCGCCCCGGTACCCGGGGCCGAACCAGTTCTCATCACGTCCTACCTCCAGCTCGATTCCACCACCACCGATTTTTACATATCCCTTCTGCAATGCAAGGCGGTATGAACGCTCATTCGTTTCCGGTCTTGGTGTTGTCAGAAAGATTGGCTCCAGCATAAGCGAAACCTTGTCGGCAATAAAGCCTTCCGCTGCCCAGCGCAGCTCAACACTGTTACCCCGGCGATAGACAACACCCTCATTATTTTCAAGAAGTGGTGTACCTTCAGTGCCGGACTGATGGAGAATTGGTGAGAACTCCGGGCGCAAATCCCCACCGATAAAACCAAATGCCGACTGGTGGCCAGGATCCCGTACATCTCTAGAATAACTCCTCGGAACTCCGTCCAGATAAACATAGCGCAGCTTTGCAAATGCAACGGGATTGTAGTCGAACCAGGCTGCTTTCTCCGGTTCAGTATAAAGCGCCAGCTCCCTGGGGATGAGCTGATGCAATCTTTCGATAATTTCATTGGCAAAAGCAAGTTGCTCGTTTTCAAGCGAGGGCAAATTCTTCTCCGCCTCGCTAACCAGCCGTGCGGCCTCAGCCTTGGAAAAAGGTTTGATCCCCTTAACCTCGGAAGTAACGAGACCAAAGCCGGTCAATTTCTCCAGGTAGAGGTAGATGGGGCTGTCCAGCGGAATGTTGTTGGAGGCGAGTGCCCAAGCGGAGGAAGGAAGAAGCGCCAGCATACAGGCAACAACCAGGACCAGGAAATTTCCGATACCGAATGCTTTTCGAATTTCATTCATGATTTGGGTTCCGTTCACCTATGTAATGTAATTGCGGCGATTGCCGTTTCAAAAAGATACCATTAAATCAAAATAAATCAGCACCATTGATCCTCTTGCCTTCAGCATCTTTCCTGGCCAGAACCAGTTCTCCATGCAAGGGCCATGCGATAGCCAGTTCCGGGTCATTCCAGATGATGCTACGTTCGTACTCTGGCGCACAATAATCCCTAGTTTTGTAGAGGAATTCCACGGTATCGGAGAGCACAAGGAAACCATGCGCAAACCCTTCCGGTATACAGATCTGTGGCTTGTTCTCTGTTGAAAGTATTTCCCCGACCCACGTGCAGAAGGTTGGAGAACTTTTTCGTATATCGACCGCATCATCAAAGACTGCTCCTGAAATGACTCGCACGAGTTTGCCCTGTAGCTGTCTGATAATGGGGTCGCTCAAAACGTTCTTTGACGAACGGGAATGGTTATCCTGAACAAATTGTTAAAGAACAATGTCACTCACTGATTATTGTGTCGAACCTTTTTTCATAAGCATCATTCGGCACTTTTCTGATATTAACAGTGCAAAGAATATACTATTGGTTACCAGATACCTTTTCCACAGCCTTGCAGGTTCCTGGAACAAACGAAAGAGCCATTCCAATGAATAGCGCTGCATCCACAAAGGTGCGCGCGTCTGAAAACCCGCATAAACCGGAAAAGCGCCTCCCACGCCCACGAGAACTGCATGTATTTTGTCTCTGTTCCTGGCCATCCAGCGCTCTTGCTTTGGGCAGCCAAGGGCAACAAAAACAATATTGGCGCCGGAACAGTTAATTTTTCTCACTTCCTCCACCTCCTCATCCGGCGTCTGTGCCCGAAAAGGGGGCGCGTAAGCACCGGCAAATACGAGGCCTGGATGTTCCTCGGCAATACGTTTGCTGATCGCAGAGAGGACTTTATCCGTTGAACCATAGAGATATACGGAAAGTCCACCATGTTCCGAAGCAGCGATCAGGTCGGGTAACAGGTCCATCCCGGCAAGTCTATCCTGATCGATTCCGTAAAACAACTTTAAAGCCTTGACAAGAGGCATTCCGTCCGCGGAAATCAAATCCGCACAGTTGACAACATTGGCAAACGTCTTATCTCGGTAAGCCTCTACACACATGTGAACATTAGCCAGACAAACATAAGAAGCTTGCCGGGCGCGGCCAAACGTTACTATCTGTTCAATAAAATCGGCTTTAGAGCCTATTGTGACATCAATGCTGATAATTTTTTTTCTTCGCATCAATTTCTTCCTGATAAACCTGCATTAACATAGCATAATTGTATTCTGGGGTGTACTTTTCGCTATATGCCTTCCTGGCATTTTCTCCCATTCGCAGCATTTCTTCGGGGTGCTCGGCAGCCCAACGAATTTTTTCTGACAGGTCATCAGAATCACCCGGCTCAAAATGAAGTCCGGTTACACCTTCTTGCACGATTTCCTTCATGCTACCCAGTCGCGAAGCAATAACGGGCAAACCATTCGCAAACGCTTCCACTATTGTCATCGGAAATCCTTCATAACACAATGAGGGCAGTATCAGGAATGCCGACTGTCTCATGGCTTCAAAAACCGAATTCGAGTCCTGGTATCCCATATAGTCAATCAGCGGAGAAGAACTGCTTTTCACATGATCGGCGAACGGTCCGTCCCCCATGATTTTCACGTGAACATCCAGCCCCTCCCAGGCTTGCAACAGGGTAACGATACCTTTTTCTTCACTTAATCGGCCGACAAACAGCGCCCCAGTTCTCTTTAGACTACCTTCCCCGAATCCTCCGATTGTTGGAAAGTTGGGCTTTACAATAATCTTCTGAACAGGAAATCCCGCTTGCACAAACTTTGACTTGGCGAATTCAGTCAATGCAATGAAACGGTCCACCTTTTCATGCCAAGTACCGTGGCTTCGGTGATATTGGACCATGCGCGCGACTGCCAACGACCCCAAGCGGGAAGCCCGATAGCAGCTATATAATATCGATATGTATGGATTCCCTGCCAAGCACTTTTCACAGGGTTTTCCGTCTCTCATCAATAACGCACCAGGACAGATTGTGCGAAAATTGTGCAGAGTCTGCACGACCGGAACACCGTTTTCACTACAGGCATCGTAAACGGATGGAGTGATAAGAGGGAAGAAATTGTGAACATGAACTATATCAGGAGAAAATGCTGTGATAACTTTGGCGATTTCAAGGCGGGAACTGCTTGCATAGGGAGTATACCATGCTGTCAGAACCTTTTCTCTCATTCCCTGAACCATGTCATTGGAAACCCCATGAAGTCTCACGAGATGGCCATTAGCACGCAAAATTTCCTGTTCTGCGGCAACTACCGCATCCTCGCCACCTTTTTGCTGGTAGAAATTGTGAACCTGCAAAATTCTCATAACCTGAGATTCTCCAAGATTACGGGTGATGGTCCGACTTGAATAGTTGTAGCATTTTTTAATATTCTTCTCCCGCCTTTCAGGTCCCGGACGTATTTCACATTCCAGGTTTTTCGAAGCACATAGGAAAGATTCTGATCGGGGTTCCAGATTATCCTGCCCACATATCCATTGTCACGGGTCAGCACACAAGACCATGTCCCATTCGAATCTGACATACACGAACGCATGCGTGCACCGGTAAGCCAGGTATACATCAGTGCAAAGGCTCCAGCAGGAGATTTGACCGTTTTGCCATCCGCTTCGGTAAGGCCCAACAAACCGTTGTCCCATGCATACCAGTAAACACGCTCCACACCGGACGCCCAATTAAGTAAGAATGTCCTGGCAATATATGCCGAAGCTTCATCTTCGGTTAAAACCTTTCCCCTGAAACCGCTACCCTCGGACTTGACTTCTGTCAGCCGATTTTCAATGAACCAGCCGACTTCAGTATTCCATAATGGTTTTTCAGATAGACCGTGTTTCGTCATAATATGTTTAACTTTGTTAATTAGAGGAATCATTTCCTCCGGTGGCGCTGGTGATACATAGAAATGATAGCCGATGACATCTACATATTTGCCACCACCTTTGGCTAGAAATTTATCCAGCCAGCCAGTGCCATTGTTCACGTCGGTTGCGGACGGAGAGACCAGAATTATTGTTGAATCAATATCTTTGAGAATCCGGGAAGCTTCTTTGGTAAGAATAATCATCTGCTCGACCGTTCCCGAATAGAAACCCGGAAGGTTTGGTTCATTCCAGATTTCATAGTAACGAACGCGACCCTTGTAACGGGAACCAACCTTGCGCACATAGTTCCGCCAATCATCCAGATTTTCGGGTTCTGCTGCAAAGCCGGGAGAATAGGAAGATTTTTCATCAGGACGCGCGGAAGCCCACTTTGGAGACAACCCAAGAGGAATCAGCACCTCAACCCCATTCTTCTCCGCGAGGGCCACCAGCCTATCCAGATTCTGGAATTTCCATGCACCTTTTTTCGGCTCCAGCCATGGCCAAGCCGCATATGCGTCCCAGAGTCGCCAGGAACCGAAAGGTACGTTAGGCCAAGGAGTTGTAGTGGCTGCGCGGTGCATATGCAGCCCAGTAAAAGCGGAATATATGAGTCTGTCAGGTGGATTAAGGTATTTGGTAGTGGACGATGACGTGGATTTTGACGTCATAATTACAGCTATCAAAGCTAGAACCACTACGTAGAAATTACGTATTTTCATGACAACCCCCAGTCTGATCGAATCGTCAGACAGGTCACTAGCAATTCCATTTAATTGCTAAGAGCCTTATTAATGTCATTGATAATAAATTCAGCGACTTGATGAGATGGTATCAAAGGTGAGGTATCTGCCGGGGCCAGCTTATGCTCCAGTGCACGTTCAAGAACACGATCAAAATCGTTAGGGTTAAAAGGGTCAAAGTGGTTTGCTTTCGGTACGATTTCGCGGGTGCATCCGGCATAGACGGAAGAGAGCACCGGCAATCCCGACCATAAAGCTTCGTTGACGACAAGCCCCCACACATCTTCCTGGGTAGGAAAGACAAGGCAATCTGCGGAACGATAGACTGCCGGCATTTCGTCAGGCGGAAGAGACGGTATGAAGTGAACATGCTGTAACCCTATTTTGCGCACGTATTCTTCCAAACTCTCTTGCTCGCTTCCTTTGCCTACCAGCAGCAATGAAAAAAGATACTCCCGTTTCTGCATACGCGATGCGGCTTCCAAAAGCTGGCGAACTCCTTTTCTCCCAATTAATTGTCCGACGTAGAGCAAAACCGGGCGGGGCTCGATAACAAAAGCCGGTGGCGGGAAAGATACATATTTACTTTCATCGACGCAATTTTGTATTTGAAGTATCCTCCTGCGGGGAATTCCCAGGCTCAGTAAATATTCAGTGGAGGTCGCCCCATAGCTGATCCAGTGCTTTGCATGCCGCGCAATAACTTGCCGAAGGGCACGTTTCAAGAGCGAAACGTTTTGCTCCGTATAGAGCGTCCCTCCCCACCAGACCCAGACCGGCACTCGGAATAACATGCCGTATGCCAGCGCTGCAATAGTGCGGAACCCCATTTCGTTACTAATGATAGCTTCTGGACTGCAACGGAAGAGCTCGATAAAGTAGCCAGGATTAATATGCAGGTATTTGTTGTCCCAAGAGAAATTGTTTTTCTTTTTCGGCAGGGTAAACGTGTAGCCAGCCACCTGTTTGACCAGAAGGCCATACTTCTCCTTCAGACGAGACACATACTCGTCCCATTCTCTTCGATTCGACTCCCCACCGGAAATCAGAATAGTAGCATCAAACTTTCTGGATAACTGAACTAAAATAGGAATGCGATAGGGCGCAACTATATTCAACATTATGGCAAGTCGTTGTTTCATTAGTACCCTGTCAATTCAATTAATGCGATGGCTGCTGGTGGGTATAATTTTATCGCCAGAAAACGAGCGCCGGAAAGTAAAGAAATCTGTAATCAATCGTGCGTTAATTGTTTAAAAGGCTTACTGATTATTGAAGCTATCGCTAGCAGCAGAAATATATGGGCCTGCGCACTCACGCCAAGTTCCGCAGGCTCAAAAAAGTAATTTCCGAAAACCGCAACTAAGGCAGAAAAACAGAATATTTTTATCGCTTTCATCTTGCCATGAGGCCCATCCGGACTTGACGCGAGTTCTTTGAATGTCGCAATGATAAGCACCAAGAACAGTAACAATGCCGGCAAACCGTAATTTAAGGCCTGATTAATAAAACCATTATGTGCATTGTCATAATCGATATTAAATAAATCCAGACTTGTATGACGCATATTTACATAGCCATTCCCAAAAGCCATAATAAAATAATCACGTGATAGAGTCACCACTCCGGCGATCCATAAACTCATCCTTCCAAGCATTGTGCCGAAAGCCGAATTTGAAGTAAAAAACAACCAGATACTATAGAGGGACAAAAATATTATGCCTCCGATATTTATCAGAATGCCCGTAGTAAATCGCCATTTTTGTCCAATATATGGAGCACAGATAAGAAGTAATAGGCCTAAAATCGTCCATGCCATAGCGCCTTTTGCATATGTATGCAAAAGAACGAAAAATATGATCGGCAATATCATTAACAAAACTATCTTGAAACGTACAGTTTTAACATATCTGAACCTCAACATGGATACAATTAAAATTATGCCTGGTATAAGAAACATCGCAAATCCATTTGGGTGCGCGTAAAAACCCATTGCGATATGATCAACTATGTCTCCTTGAGGATTTGTCTTTAAAAATGTAATCTCTGAAATACCACCAATGTAATATTTGTTTGTCATTATTTGCAGTGTTGCTAATATTATATTAAAAAATATCCCTACAACATAAACCGTTATCAAAGCTCTGATTCTCTTCTCGTTATAAATAAATGTAACTACAAAAAATAACAGAATCAAACTTGGCAAAAGGTCTTTAAATACCTGTAGAGTTTCAGTTGATTTAATCAGACCAACAACTGCAGCGAGGGCTGTCCAGAAAAAATATAAACAGGCAATTTTATTATTAGTGATAAAGCTAATTATTTTATCTTTTATTGTATTTGTATCAGTTCGTAATCCATATTGCCCAATATATAACAGAGCTATTATATATGCTGAAATTTCCAATATCGTTGCGCTGGGCAAAACCTGAGATATTTCGATTCTAAAATCTATTGTCACTAGAAAAACAAGTACTAGTGTCAATGTATAGAAATTTACTGTCATGTTATCACTCAATCGATATGCATAAAATTATCGTTGACACCAGACACCTGATGAAAGAATTGTGCCGTATCTTTTGCTATGTTCTGCCAACTTAAATTATTCAACGGTGCAATTTTAAACACATCTTCAACTGTAATATTATCCAAACATTCTTCGATAATCTTTGGACCAATTCTATTTGAATAAATATTTACCCATGCCTTGCCAACCATTGTCTGGAGTTCCGCGAAGGAACCCATATCCGGAACTAATATCGGGCGGTTAAAGGAGAGAGCCAAAAGCGCACTACCAGAGTTTAAATTTTCCTGAAATGGAAAAATCACCAAATTGCAGGCATTGAAAAATGTCTGCAACTGGTTTTCATCCACAAAATCAAGAAAGAGCCTTATTCTTGAATCATCATGGGCAGCGTCCTTTATTTCCGCACCAAGTTGGGCTGAGTGAGGTTTGCCCGCAATAAGTAGTACCAAGTCATGGTTGGCCAGTTTTTTGAAGGCATGTATCAATTCGACCACATTTTTATATGGCCGAATTAAGCCAAAATAAAGTAAAACCTTTTTATTTAAAGGAATATCCAAAAATTTTCTTGCTTCAGAAAAGTCGACAGAATTGGGATACACATCCCTATAGTGCCCATGAGGTATAATACAATTTTGAATAGTGCCAAGCGAAGGGTAAAGCCGTAAAGCCTGATCTTTACCAACGGAACTCAAACTGATGAATCCATCAAGTCTTCTAATCAATGATAGCCGAAATATTGCCGCTAATTTTTTGTGATATTTTTCATGATCAGCAAGATTATGAACGGTCCAGACAATACGGATTTTTTTAAACCTCGCCATATCCAAGATCAACAATAACCTGATAAATCGGAACAAAGACAAGAAAAAATTCTTATGACTGATTTGCCATTCGGGCCAATGGATATGTAAAACATCATGCGTTCCAAAGAGTAATTTTTTTGTTGAAAATTCTTCAACGGATGCAGACTCCCTGCTCATGTTGGAATACAGCAACCAATTGTAAGGATTTTGCTTTTTATTTTCGAACGCTGGCCATGCCAGCACTCGAACTGGTGCTCGCGACAAATTTTTATCCTTTGGAACCAATTCTCACCCCACTCAAAATCAAGGAGTCAGCACACATCCTGAAGCTCCTTCTGACATTTCCGTAATCGGTCAGCTTTCTGGCGGGTAAGAACAATGATCATCAACCAGAGTGTCATAGAAAGAAATACATCAGAAATTAGACTTGCCCAAGCGGCCCCTTTCCATGAAAAAATCGGGACGAGCCACAGAATCAGCATGACATTAATTATCGCTGTAGCTATCTGGCAAATGGTCCGGACACCTTGAAATCCAGCACCAGTCAATGAATCAGCAGCAAAATAATGAACAACCTTGATAAGAGGCAACAGAGACAGCCACCTAAGCGCGCTGACAGTTTCCCTATATTGATCACCAAGTATTAAGGGAAGGAGGGGTGCTAGCAGGAAAAGCCCAATTGATGCTAAAATCGCATATCCAATCGCATAAGGTAACAGTCGAGACGTGAAGCCCAGTGTACCACGTAGTCCATTAACTCCATTTTGGAAATACTTCGCATATGCCGCATAAAGAAGTGAGCGAATAGGAGTAAAGGAAACGTCAATAATTCGGTATGCCGCACCATAGATGCCAGCAGCATCCAGAGTCGCCAACCTGACAAGCAATGTCTTATCAATGTCGTTATAAATATTCTGTGACGAAAGGCTGACCGAAAAGTACAACCCTTCCTTTATTTCTGAAAAAATAATGCGGCGGTCGTAAACTGGCCCCCCCAATTCCCGATTCACAAGACAAATCCCGACAATCGCACTTATGAAGATACCTGCAAGGTATAAATAACCCCATAAAATAAGGGAAGGACGCTGCGTAACCAAGAGCAAACCAACCAGAAGGATTAAACGCGCCACATTCGATAATATCATGAGTTGTGATGTCCGGACAAGTCGTTGGAAGGCTTGATATCCTTGCGCAGCTATATCCAGAAGTCGGGCAAATATGAGGTCAGCTATTGAAATTGAGAGGATCAGAGCGAAGGGTATCGAAGCGGGCAAGAGGAGTATTGAGAGTAGTACAGCAAAAATAACCAATAATGTGCCTGAAAGTGAAGTAAGGACCAGTGCCTTCCCCCAATACTCAGGGAATGAGGATTCATTGCGTGAAACATTTTTTATAAGTATGTTCCCACTACCAAGACTCCCGAATGGAGCAAGGATAGCTACTAGTGCGGTGACACCCACAAAGGCACCATACGCCTGCACACCCAGGGATCTAGCAATAAGGATAAAGTAAATTGCCTGGATTGGTATCCGTGCGCCCTGTCCAAGAAACATCCAAATTGTATTTCTAGCCAAGTGGCAATTTTTAACTTTATCAAAGTAAGATTTGACTATCACAGAAGAAACCCCAAAACCAATTCAATTATCACTTTTCTACGCGATAGCCGATATATGTTGTCTCAATATATTGCTTCGACACCCAATAGTGTTCTAAAAAATGCTTAAACCAATTCCATAGAATCGAAGCAGTTAAGGCAATTATTGTGGCTCTGGGACAAATGAAGAATTGAACCCTGTATTACTGAAATTAAACTCCATTATTAGCAGAATTACTGGAATGGGATATTTTTTTCGTCTACCTCAACTACGTAAGATCGCTCTATTTCGAAGTAAGGTCAGCAATCCAAATAGTTTGTCATGAATTTTCACAACAAGGTAGGCGTGTTTCTCAAAATCTTCCATTTCCGATATTATGCTGTCATAAAAAGGCTGAAAATACCAGAAAACTTGAGAACCTAGCTAGCCATCTTCCGATATTTCCGGATAGATACGCTACTTCCTCGCCAAAAACATTCTACGAAATTCAAGCAACCTGCTTCGCTCATTATCAGGCATTTTTCCCAGGTACTCTAGAAAGAAAGATAGAATTATTGTCAATACAAAAGCGACAAAAGTAATCGCTACTACCATCTGCGTTCGCTTCGGTTTCACCTTCTTATCAGGCACCCTGGCATTTTGAATTATCTGGATCCCAGGCACATCTTTGGCTTCGGAGAGTTTCGCCAATTCATGCTGCTTCGTGAGAAGTTCGACAATTGACTCCTGGATTTTAAATTCCCTCATGAAGCGCAGATATTCTTTGCCTAATGCTGGGATAGCTCCCACTCCGGGAATCGAACTGCCTTTGCTGCTGCCCTCAAGTCGGGAAATTTGTTTGGTAAGGTTTTCAATAGATGCCTTAACCGCCCTGATTTCATCATTATCGTCGGTTATGTATGCACGAAGAGCGGCCAACTGCACTTCTTTCACGGCAAGTTGAGCCTTTAATTGTGCCACACTTTCTATTGTGGCTTGAGCCTGTCCGGCGACATCAAGGAACTTGTTCTTCGCTTGAAATGCGCTAAGATCGTTTTCGGCCTTTACAAGGTCAATTTTCGCTTTGGCTAATCGCTCCTCCAGATATATTCGGTTCCGCCCGGCGCCTGTGATACTCAGATTGACGGTAAGTTTGCCCAACTCATCAACAAAGGCATTTGCCATATTCGCGGCACGCTTCGGATCTTTGTCCTCGACAGTTATTGATATAATGCCGTCCTTTTTCCCAAGTTCAATAGTCGCCGTTTTGTCGAGCACTCTATATGTATCCAGCCGGAATTTCTGCTCATAAACATCCATCAGCTTAAAGCGGTCAATGATAGCATCTTTGACAGCCTCGCTATTAAGAATTCCAACGTACATATCGCCTGAAGTTCCACCCCCAAACATACCCCCGGCAAGGTTTGCCAATCCACCCATCTGCGACATCATGGCCGTCATTAGGCCCTGATCCTGCTGCGGGGGAAGAATACGTGCTGTAGAAGAATAGATTTTCGGTAGGACAAGACTGATAATTATCGATGCGACAAAAGCGGCAAAGGTCATTCCGAAGATCATCCTGCTCCGCTTGGCAATTATCTGCAGATAATCGAGAAGATTGATTGACTCGTCGTCTTGCGGATGTAGGGCTTCTTTATCCTGCATTTAAATTCTCCGTAATTTAAATTCTCACGTTATCTTGGATCGAGTCGTATGGTTAAAATGTGCCATATGTTTGATTAAAGTATTGTACGAAAAACTTCTATCAGTCTCTCCTTAGGAACTCAAGCTGAACGAACGGTTGCAGAACCGCACTTATGGCCTGAAGAGACGGCAGCATTTCATTGATGGCGTCGTTCCAGGCTCCCATATTACTTCTCGGGACGTAAACAATGTCTCCTTCCATGAGCGGCAGAGGAAGTGCTTCGCCGCGGAGAATACGGTCGAAGTCGACAACAATTAGCTCACCACGTGTTGTTGTGAGGGAGCGGATGATTCGCACATGTTTAAAATCATACCCAGTGTCGCGCAACTCAGCAGAGCCTATTGCCTGGGCAAGATTAAGGCCCCCCTGCAGCATGGGAACCGGCCCCGGCTTCTTCACCGCGCCAAATACGAATACCTTCTGGTTGCTGTTATCCGGGATAAAAATAGTGTCCCCCGGTAGTAACCAGACATTTTGCTTCTGATTTCCGTTGAGCAGCAGGTCATAAACATCCACCGGCATGATTTTTTTGTTTCGGCTCAGGCGAGCACCGCGCAGGTTTGCGGCGGAATCGAAGCCGCTGCCCATGGCGATACCCTGAATGAGTTTCAAAGGGCGTTCCATGTAAAAAGTGCCCGGTGTTTTGAACTGCCCGAGAAGGTACAGAGGTTTGCTCCGGAATGCGGAGACCTCCACGACAACCCATGGATCCTTGACATATTTGCGGAGGCTTTCCTGGATTTTTGCCCTAGCTTGGGCCAGGGTCAGGCCGGCCACATGGATCAGACCTGCCCTGGGAAGTTGAATGTATCCACCGCCGTCAACCCTGCTTCCCTGGCCCTGGCCAGAACCGTTTGTCCCCGCTCCGGCAAGTCCCGCGGCACCTCCAGTAAAGTTGAACAGCATCGGACTGTTGCTGTTTACGGTCAGCACATCATTCACACCGATTATATATTCCTCTGAAGGCGGAGCTTCCACATCGAGCGCAGGTACAGATAATTCCTTTTTTTCAACTATTGGAGAACTGACCTGCTTTACCGTGCCCGCGGGAAGGTCTATATACCCTGCGCATCCGGATGTCAGGCACGTTGCGATGAGCAGTATAGTGCCAGCAATTTTAAACTTTAAGATTTTCATAGATGTCCCAGCTATCCTGTTGAAGGTTTGGTTTTCTACAACGGTAATCAAAAAAACAATAAAGCCGAATAGATGCAGACTTTTTCTCTTGCCAAATTTGTTTTTATAACATTTACCTTACTGATTAGCAACAATCTTCCGAAATGATTTAAATACATTCCCTCTCCCTGAGGGGGTTTATAGAGTGGGGGGAGACTCAGAAATCTACTCCGTCCAACATCTTCTTTAGGACCTGTGAAGTCCCCAGTAAGAAGGGTTCAGAAGGGGAATAGCAGCAACCAGGGTCATCTTTGCAGGGAAGCTGTAATATCAAATACTTAGCCACTTGTGTCAAGAACCAAGCTTATCATTTTATCCGCGGATGACAGCAAACTTACGTGTGCAGAACTAGTCACTCAATATAATTCAAATATTTTGCTTAAAATTTTTTGTACCATAGCATACCAATTCAGCAGAGGCAACAATTCGACTTCGAGGATAACCGTGAGCAGCGTGCTGCCATACCCATTCAGGACCAGCCCACATTACCACACCCGCAGGATGGATTTATACTTCAAACTCACTACCTCCCTTCTCCACCTTTCCCCCTTGCTTTTTCTCTGGCGCACAGCTACTCTTTTCCTCGAAGGAGTATACGATGGACCCGGTTCGACATCTGAAAGTCTCCATTCTCGTGCTCGGTGTTCTCATCTCGCTCGGCATTCTCGGCTATATGGGGATTGAGGGCTGGGATTTCCTTGATGCCCTCTACATGACGGTCATTACCCTGGCGACCGTCGGCTTCAAGGAAGTACATACCCTCAGCGACCCCGGGAAAATGTTTACCATGCTGCTGATCATTCTGGGCGTCAGCGTTCTCGGTTATATTGTCGGAAGTCTTGCCCAGATCATGTTTGAAGGACAGTTCCAGCGCATCGTCGGGAGGAAAAAGGTGGAAAAGAAGATTGCAGCTCTCCGTGACCATTACATTGTCTGCGGATTCGGCAGGATGGGCGCTCTCATCTGCCGGGAGTTTGCCGCCAAGCCGCTGCCCTTTGTGGTGGTGGAAAAAAATCACGAGGTGATTGAAAAGCTCGAGGAGGATCAGTATCTCTACCTCCGCGGTGATGCAACCGATGACGATACGCTGTTGAAGGCCGGGATCAAAAATGCCAAGGGGCTGATCTCGGTGGTCGCCTCCGACACGGAGAATGTTTATATTACCCTCTCGGCACGGGGACTGAACACCGATCTCTTCATATTGGCCCGCTCCGGCGACGAGGGCTCAGACCTCAAGCTGAAACGTGCCGGAGCCAGCAAGGTGATATCTCCCTACCTGATCGGCGGAAACCGCATGGCCCAGGCCATCCTGCGTCCCAATGTGGTCGACTTTATCGAGATTGCCACCGGCCGTGAACACCTGGAATTGCAGATGGAAGAAATCATCATCCCGCCCGGTTCCGGGCTTATCGGCGAGAATCTTGTCAGTTCGGGCTTCCGCAAGGAAACCGGGGTGATGATCGTCGGCATCAAGAAACAAAACGGCAGCATGGTCTTCAATCCCGAATCGCACACCCAATTTGGCGAGCAGGACACTTTGATCGTTCTTGGACAGCCGGCCGCGATCAGCAAACTGGAAGAATTGGTACAATGCGGCAGCTGCGCCACCGACGTGATCAAAAAACTCAAGAAGAGAACACATGAAAGCTAAACAGGTTTTTGTTCACGCCCCCTACGCTTTGATCGGCGAGCATCTTGATTTCATCCTGCAGCGGGGGATCAACCCTGAGATCGCCTTTACCGGAGATTCACTCGACACCCTGGACGTGCGGAAATTACGCGAAATCTCCCAGGTCCTTATCGAAAACGGCATCCGCACCACCATCCACGCTCCTTTCATGGACCTAAGCCCCGGCGCCCTGGACAGGCTGGTTCTGGAGGCGACCCGGCAGCGCTTTCAGCAGGTAATGGCAGCCGCCGCCATTTTGAAACCCGCGGTGGTGGTCTTTCATCCTGGCTATGACCGCTGGCGCTTCGGCAGCAGCCGGAACCGCTGGCTTGCCCAGAGCATCGAAACTTTCCAACCGGTAGTCGAAAGCGCGGCAACAATCGGCTGCACCGTGGCCGTGGAAAATATCTTCGAAGAAGAACCTTCGACCCTCAAGGCACTTCTGGAAGCCTTCGACTCGCCCCTGTTCCGCCACTGCTTCGATGTGGGGCACTGGAACCTCTTTTCCAAGCTCAGCATGGCAGAGTGGTTTGCCGAGCTTGGCCCGTATATCGCCGAAGCGCATATCCATGATAATCACGGGTTTTCTGATGACCATAGCCCGCTGGGCGAGGCGGGTATCGACTTTCCCCTGTTTTTCCGCTTGATGGCCCACTATGCCCCCGCAGCTGCCTGGACCATCGAGGCGCACAACCGGCAGGCGGTCGAGCGGGCGCTCGAAAACCTCGCCCCCTTTCTTGCCGAGCACTACCCGGAATAGTGACCCGCAATTTTTTTCTTGACAGCAATGCCTTTCCTTGGCAACAATGCCTACATGATTCTTACTAACTCTTGTACCTTTATCGCCTTTACTTTTTGGTGCGGTTTCTTTTTTCGACCGTCCACCCGGCGTAAAGGTCTGAGTTAGGCGTAGCAGAAAAAATTCAAGACCGGAAGCCGAGGGTGGACTGCACAGCACCCCCGGCTTTTTCATCTTTTGAAACAAGCACCAGCCAGCAAAGGGCCGGGGGAAAAATCCTCCGGCCCTTTATGTTTTTCCGGGGACAAGGAGAAAGGAAGATATGATCATCGTCATGAAAGCCGGAGCAGCGAAGAAAGACAAGGATGAGGTGTTGAAGCGAATCAGGGAGTTGGGCTACAAACCCCATGTGATTCACGGCGCCACCAGGGACGTCATCGGAGCCGTGGGCGACGAGCGGGGCAAACACATTCTCCATTCAATGGAATCCATGCACGGGGTGGAAAGTGTCGTGCCGATCCTGCAACCCTACAAGTTGGCCTCGAAAGAGGTTAAAAAAGAACGGAGCATCATCCGCATCTCGGACAAAGTTGCCATTGGCGGCAAGGAGCTTATCGTCATGGCCGGCCCCTGTTCCGTGGAAGGGGAAGAGCAGATCATCGAGACGGCCCTGGCCGTTCGGGATGCCGGTGCGCAGATGCTGCGCGGCGGTGCTTTCAAACCGCGCACCTCGCCCTATTCGTTCCAGGGGCTTGAAGAAGAGGGTCTGAAACTCTTGGCCAAGGCCCGGGAGGCAAGCGGCCTCCCTTTCGTCACCGAGGTAATCAACCCGGAAACCGTGGAATTGGTGGCTGATTACTCCGACATGCTGCAGATCGGCGCCCGCAATGCCCAGAACTTCGCTCTGCTGAAAAAAGTCGGACAGACAAACAAGCCGGTTCTACTGAAGCGCGGCATGTCCATGACCATCCAGGAATTCCTCATGAGCGCCGAATACATCATGAGCGAAGGCAACCAGGCCGTGATCCTCTGTGAGAGGGGCATCCGGACCTTTGAAACCGCAACCCGAAATACCCTTGACCTCTCCGCCATCCCGGTGCTCATGGAAAAGACCCATCTGCCGGTCGTCGCTGACCCATCCCATGGCACCGGAAACTACCATTACGTCGCGGCAATGGCCTTTGCCGCAGTTGCTGCCGGTGCCGACGGCCTGATGATCGAAGTTCATTCCGACCCGGAGCATGCCTCCTCCGACGGACCTCAGTCCCTGAAACCATCAAAATTCGCGAAAATGATGGGAAAATTAAAGCTATTCGCCGAAGCGGCAGACCGTACCCTCTGATTTTCTTTACCGTTCACTCCTGTCCCCCCCCAGAATAGGACAGGAGTGAACCGCGGAAATGCCGTATAACCAGGAAAGGATTGACTTCATTGATTTCATTCGCTACTCTCCTCTGGCTAAAAAACACCACATTTTCATGATCTGGGTCCAGCAGGCCCTGGAACATCCAATACATGGGGGAGAGAAAAATATGAGCGGAAAAATCTCTCAGCAGCAAGCATCGGCAAAAGCCGCGGAAATCCTGAGCGCATTGAAAGACGGTAGCAGCGAAATAGAGAATATAGACGTCAGCTTCATCCTCTATCTTACCGAGATCATCTCGAACCGGGGTACGGTGGAAGAACCGGAACTATCGAGGGAAATGGTCAATGACATCATCGCCGCGATGATGAAACATGGCGTGAACATGCACGACTGGCCACAGATCATCTCTCAACTGGTAAAGGCCCTGCACACGGTGATTCTCTATAATATTCCCGACTGCTATCATGAAAAGGCGGTAGCACTGGCGGCAAAAGAGCTGCAGGATGGTTTTGTCGGCAGCAGAAAAGAATATTTTGCTCTTTTGGGCGTGAACTAGGAGTCTGTCGGACTTAGGAAATCGAAGCGAAAATTCGGCTGGGCGAGGACAGATTTTGACGATTTTGCAGGGTAATAGTTGTTCTATTACCCAAAAAAACGGCGAAATATGAACCGTCCAGACGGATTTGCAGCAGATTTGCCCTAAGCCCGACAGGCTCCTAGTACCCTGTAGCAGATGTTTTGTCGCAGAAAACCCCTTCAAACCTCCCCTTGACAGGGGAGACTTAAAGGCTTCCCCCCTGTCAAGGGGGGATTGAGGGGGGTTGATTTTAGGTGCTACATGGTACTGGACAGTTCCTCTTCGGAACGAAGGAATGAGTTCCCACGGGTCATAACCGATGAAGGTCGTGACCCGTGGGAAGCAGATTTTGCGAGGTTCAGGAAATCAAGCTGGCTCGCCGGAAAACTTGATATTGGCCTGACAGTACATCCAAGTAGTTTGAGGAGATACAGTTAGCGGATCATCTCACGGAACTTGTCGGTGATGCTCTTTTCGAAATAGGCGGAAATCTTCCCGTGAAGATCATCGAGAGATCCCGCAATTTCTTCCCTGGTCTGCTGACGGGCAATATAGCCATCGAAATCGAGGGTGAATGACTTCTGGCGGATCGGTTCCGGATACTCGAAATTGTACATCCCGTAAAGGAAGGTCAGCTTCAGATCCCCATAATTCAACTCCAGATTGTTAAACGCGCGGGCAATGGCAGATTTGTCATCAACGATCGAAAAAACCGAGATCAGGTCCGGATTCAGGTATGCGGTCCAGTCGGTCAGATTTGATTCCGTCAATTCGATATTGTTGAAATAACGAAGTCCGAAACGGTTGACGCCAAGATCATCGACCTCGGGAAATGCGGTTAACAGTGCATCGGCAATGGTAAGGAAGGTCTCTCTCAGATCAGCGTAGTCGGTGTACTTTTTAAAGTCCAACCACATGAAACTGGGGGCGATGCAGAGCGCCCGGTCCCCATTTTTCCCCTGAAAAAACCAGTGA
Organism: Deltaproteobacteria bacterium; assembly: GCA_009668975.1. Classification (GTDB taxonomy): domain Bacteria; phylum Desulfobacterota; class Desulfuromonadia; order Geobacterales; family Geobacteraceae; genus RPRC01. The sequence continues at coordinate 178,937 of SBEG01000007.1, forward strand.
TTTTCCTTCACATGTCTCCGGACCGGATCGGATCCGCACTTCATTTCGATCTGTTCGGCAATGGCGCTTTTGCGCTGCACATGGGGAAACTGATCCTTGAGCTTAGCCTTCAGGGATGAAGGCAGATCAGACGAAATCTGATAAAGATTTTTGTTGTAATCGATGCGAGCCATGACGTTTTTTAGAAAATTATTTTGATATTTTCCTGACATAGGGACTCCCTTGCTTGTATAGTATTGCATATAGTACTACCGTATTTTCAGCGGTTAGTCACGAATTTTCATTGCAAGTCACCGGCAGCCAACGGGCGGGACGACAGTCTCCCGGACACCTGGTTACCTGGAGAAAAACGGAAAATGGATATAAAGAATTGAAAGAATGCCCTGCGCTGTTTATAATACTGCAAAATTTTCTCCACGGCGGTAGCGATTGGACCTGAAAAGTACGGAATTCATCAAAAGCGGCGTAACACCAGCCCATTACCCTGAAAGCGATCTGCCGGAAGTGGCATTTGCCGGGCGCTCGAATGTGGGAAAGTCATCGCTCATCAACACCCTGGTGAACAGAAAGAGCCTGGTGCGCACCAGCAGGACGCCGGGCCGCACCCAGTTGATCAATTTTTTCCTGGTGAACAAGGAATTTATCCTCACCGATCTCCCCGGCTACGGCTTTGCAAGCGTCCCCCTTGCCGTAAAAAAGGAATGGGGGCCAATGATCGAAACTTATCTGGCCAAGAGAGAGAGCCTCCGCTGCGTTGTGCTGATCCTTGACGTGCGACGCATCCCGAGCCGCGAAGACCAGCTCATGCGCCAATGGCTCAGCACCTACAACATTCCGGTAGTCCTGGTGGTGAACAAATGCGACAAGGTCTCCCGCAACGAACGGGCGCGCCAGGCCGCGGTAATCGCCCGGACCCTTGAAGTTCCCCTGGATGAATTGATCTTTTTTTCCGCCCTTTCCAAAGAAGGAAGGGAACCCCTCTGGAACAGACTGGAAGAACTGCTGTTTCAACCAGCACCATAGAAGAGCCGGGGGAACGGTTCGGTTGCACGAACCTGTCTTCCCGAATACATAAGAGGACTCCATGCATACCATACTATTGAAGGAAATACTGACGGAACGGACCTGGCACATGCGGGTCGCGGCTCCCTTGATCGCGCGAAAATGCCAGGCCGGGCAATTTTTGATGCTCCGCATCCATGAAAATGGCGAGCGGATACCGCTGACCATCGCAAACTGGGACCGGGAAGCCGGGACAATCGATATCTATTTTCAGGAAATCGGCGCGACCACGGAATTGCTGGCGAGCATGCAGGAAGGGGATTCGATCCTCGATGTGGTTGGCCCCCTGGGCAATCCAACTCATGTGGAAAAACTGGACGGCACCTTCGTCATGGTCGGAGGAGGCTTCGGCATTGCCGCGGGCTACCCCGTGGCACGCGCCTTCAAAGAGGCCGGCAACCGCGTTATTGCGGTACTGGGAGCAAAAACCAGGAGTCTTCTTATTTGCGAAGATCTGCTGAAAGGCGTTTGTGATGAAGTACTGGTGGCCACCAATGACGGCAGCTATGGCTCGCAGGGTATGGTCTCCGATGTGCTGCAGGGACTTCTCGATGGCGGCGAAAAGATCGTGCTGGTCTATCCGGTCGGCCCTCCGATCATGATGAAGGTCATCTCCCAAATGACGATGCCCCTCAAACTCAAGACCATCGTCTCCCTGAACTCGGTCATGGTTGACGGCACCGGAATGTGCGGTTCGTGCCGTGTCACCGTTGCCGGCAGAACCCGCTTCGTCTGTTCCGAAGGGATCGATTTCGACGGTCATGAGGTGAATTGGGACGAAATGATGTCCCGCCAGAAAATGTACAGCCGCCAGGAGAAAGAAGCTTTGGAGCACTACCACGAGCACGTCGGCTGCCAGGGAGGTTGCCGGTGAAAAAAGAGCTGACCGTACAACAACGCTGCGCCATCCCCCGGCACGAAATGCCGCACCAGGATCCTGCTGAGCGGGTCCGGAACTTTAACGAAGTGGCCATCGGCTGGGATCGGGAAACCGCCATGGAAGAAGCGGAGCGCTGCCTGCTCTGCAAAAACCCTCAATGTGTCACCAACTGTCCCGCGGAAATCGACATTCCGGGATTTGTCAAGAAGATCGCCGAAGGGGATTTTCTTGAGGCAGCCCGCATCCTGCGTGCCAGTTCCGCCCTGCCGGCGGTCTGCGGCCGGGTCTGTCCCCAGGAAAACCAATGTGAACTGACCTGCGTCATGGGCAAGAAATTCAAGTCGGTGGCCATCGGCCGCCTGGAGCGCTTCGCCAGCGATTACGCCCTGTTCGAAGAGCAGCTGCCGACACCGGCCATTGCACCGCCGACCGGGAAAATGGTTGCGGTGGTGGGAGCCGGGCCGGCCGGGATTACGGTTGCGGGCGACCTGGTCAAGCTGGGTCATGACGTTACCCTGTACGAAGCCCTGCATGAACCGGGCGGCGTCCTGCTGTATGGCATCCCCGAATTCCGGCTGCCGAAAGAGATCGTCCGGCTGGAACTGGAAGTCATCCAGCAACTCGGGGTAAAACTGGTCACCAATTTTGTCGTGGGCCGTACCGCCAGCGTCGATGAACTCCTGGAGGAATTCGATGCGGTATTTCTCGGCAACGGCGCCGGAGCACCCAGTTTCCTCAACATCCCGGGCGAAAACCTGAACGGCGTCTACTCGGCCAGCGAATACCTGACCCGCTGCAACCTGATGAAGGCCTACCAGTTTCCCAATTACACCACGCCGGTGGCCACCGGGAAAAAGGTTGCGGTGCTCGGAGGCGGCAACGTGGCGATGGACGCAGTGCGGATGTCACTGCGGCTTGGCGCCGACGAGGCCACAATCCTCTACCGGCGTAGCCGGAAGGAAATGCCGGCCCGGGTCGAAGAGATCGAAAACGCCGAAGAGGAAGGGGTAAAATTTCACTTTCTGGTGAACCCGGTCCGCTTCCTCGGCAACGAGACCGGCTGGGTCACGGGGGTCGAATGCTTGCGGATGGAACTGGGCGAGCCTGATGCCTCGGGCCGGCGTCGTCCGATCCCGGTCAAGGGCTCGGAATTCGTCGTTGACGTGGATATGGTGGTGGTGGCAATCGGGCAGTCGGCAAACCCGATCGTCGCCTCAACCGCTACCGGGGTCGAGACCAACGAACGGGGCTATTTCATTGCCGACGAAGACGGCCGAACCACCAAACCGGGTGTCTGTGCCGGTGGCGACATCGTTACCGGCGCGGCCACCGTGATCCTGGCAATCGGGGCCGGCAAGAAGGCCGCCCGCGCCCTGCACGAATACCTCAGCGGCGACGGCAGCTGGCCGATGGTTGCGCCTTCCCGCTAAGGCGAACCGGGGCCACCCTTCGGCATTTGCAGATTGACATTTGCGCTACCGTCTGCAAGAATTCATTTTGACAAATGAATATCATAAACAACCGGGTGCTCTAATGCCAATTCCAGATCAAGGATGATCTCAAGGAGGCGAAGAATGAGGCTGGGAGGCGTACTGAAGTGTACGTTGAGCCGCCGAAGACGAGCCAACGCTGAGTGAGCCTTGATAGGGAATTGAAATTGCGGAGATAATAGGGAAGAGGGTGCAAGACCCTCGCTGCCCCGCAACTGTAAGCGGTGATGAAAGCTGCACGAAACGCCACTGAACTGAAATGTAACGAAAAATAGTCTCACAGAACCGGGAACGAAAACAAGGTTCTTATTCCGGCCTTGAGACTATTGGCTACGTTGCCAGATCGGGAAGGCGCAGCAAGTAAAGCGATCCGCAAGTCAGGAAACCTGCCCGGCCGAAGCAGTCAGGACCTCCGAGGGAGAGGCACCGAAGCCCTACGTGTACCCAGCGACCGGTTTCAGGACCCCGTTTCTCACCAGAGAGGCGGGGTTTTTTATGTCTACGACCATCTTTATCACTGGCGGCGCCCGCAGCGGTAAAAGCCGCCTGGCCGAAAGGCTTGCTGAAGGCTTTGGGGCGCCACTCTGCTATATCGCCACCGGCGAAGCGCGGGATGGGGAAATGGCGGAACGCATTGACCGCCATCGGCAGCGACGCGGGTCTGCCTGGCAGACCGTGGAGGAACCGCTACAGTTAGGGGAAGCCATCAGAGAGAGAGATGGCCGCTGCCGGGCGATACTGGTTGACTGTATCACCCTCTGGATTACCAACCTGCTGTTCCATCACGACGCGGTTGAACCGGTTCTCGTCGAAGTGAGGACACTTGCCGAACTCCTCCCCACTCTCCAGACACCGCTCATCCTGGTTTCCAACGAGGTGGGAATGGGAATCGTTCCGGAAAATGCCCTGGCACGAAGCTTCCGCGATCTGGCCGGACACACCAATCAGATCCTGGCCGAGGCGTCTGATGAAGTGTACGTAACCATTTCCGGGATACCAGTGAAACTAAAGTAAATGACAGGACACCCATCATGACCCTTCTCCAGAAGACTCTCGCCAGAATTCAATCCCTTGATCCGGAACTGCTGCAAAAGGCCCAGGCAAAGCTGGACAATAAGACCAAACCGCTCGGCTCCCTGGGGAGACTGGAAGAGTTCGCCCGGCGCTTTGCCGCCATCTCCGGCAGCCTGGACCCGGATACCGCAAAAAAAGTCATCTTCACCTTTGCCGCCGACCACGGTGTGGTGGAAGAAGGGATCTCCGCCTTTCCGAAAGAGGTGACTCCGCAAATGGTCTTCAATTTTCTCCGCGGCGGCGCCGGCATTAACGTTCTTGCACGCCATGGCGGGGCGGATGTGCGGGTGGTGGACATGGGAGTTGATTATGATTTCGGGGTTCTGCCGGGACTCATCGATCGCAAGATCGCCCGCGGCACGGCCAACTTCACCAAAGGACCCGCCATGACCCGCCAGCAGGCGCTGGCGGCCCTGGAAGCGGGCATTTCCCTGGCGAACGGCAGCAAAGATGAAGGCATCGCCATGGCCGGAACCGGAGAGATGGGCATCGGCAACACCACCGCAGCTTCGGCCATCATCGCCGCCATTTCCGGATTGCCGGTCAAACAGGTCACCAGCAGGGGAACCGGCATCAACGACGCAGCGCTGTCCCACAAGATCCGGGTCATCGAGCAGGCCCTCCAGGTCAACCGGCCGGACCCGGCCGATGCCCTCGACGTATTGACCAAAGTCGGCGGTCTGGAAATTGCCGGCATCGCCGGGCTGATTATCGGCTGTGCCGCCAACCGCATTCCGGTGGTGGTCGACGGCTTTATTTCCACCTCAGGTGCCCTGATTGCCGCCGGGCTTAATCCATGTATCAAGGACTACCTGTTTGCCGCCCACGAATCGGTTGAAATTGGTCATCGCTACATGCTGGAGCATCTGTCGGCCGAACCGATTCTCGACCTGCGGCTCCGCCTGGGCGAAGGTACCGGTGCGGCTCTGGCCATGGGTCTGATCGAGGCGGGTGTGAAGATCTTGAAAGAGATGGCTACCTTTGCGGAAGCCGGGGTGGCGGAACAGCAGGTGTAACACAAATTCGGTTTTAGGTTTTGGTTGGATATCGGGGGATGGATACTTGAATGTATGTTGATCTGCGGCTTTTTTTCATCGCTCTCCAGTTTCTGACCATCATTCCGCTCCCTTTTTCCGTGCGCTACGGAGAGAAGGATCTCGGCCGATCTTTGGCTTATTTCCCTCTGGCCGGTCTGGCCCTTGGCGCGCTGCTGGTGGGACTCAACTATCTCTTCTCGCTGGTTCTGCCGCGCGGGGTTGTCGATCTGCTGCTTGTTACGGCCCTGGCCGTTGTAACCGGCGTCCTGCACCTGGACGGGCTGGCCGATGTCTGCGACGGGCTGGCAGCACGCGGCGACCGGGAACGCTTCCTGCGGGTGATGAAGGATTCCCATATCGGCGCTGCCGGAGCCGTCGGATTGGTCCTGGCCCTGCTGCTCAAGTATCAGGCGTTGCTCGCCATCCCGGCCAACGTGAAACAGCAGGCCCTGTTCTGTTTCCCGCTCCTGGCCCGCTTCGCCCAGGTCACTATGATTGTCGGCGCCCGGCAGGCACGCAGCGACGGCCTCGGCTCCCTGTTCATCGGCGGAGCAGGCTGGGTACAGCTGATTCTGGCAACCATGACGACACTTGCCGCGGCCCTGCTGCTCATGGGCTTTTCGGGAATGTGGCTCTTCGTCGCCGCCGGTCTCCTCACCTGGGCTCTCAAGACCTGGTTTCAACGGAAGATTGGCGGAATTACCGGTGATATCATCGGATTTACCAGCGAATTGAACGAAATTATCACGCTGATATTGATAGTCGCCCTCTCAGGGCAAAAGGTTTTCATCCTATGAAAGCAAAAACTCGTATCTATCTGATTCGTCACGGCGAAATTGCCGGAAGCGAAGTCCTTCGCTATAACGGCCAGTCAGATGTTCTCCTCACCCCCAAAGGCCTCGATCAATATCACCTGCTGGCGCAGCGGCTGAAGGATGTCCCTGCATCAGCTTGTTACACCAGCGACCTGACCCGCTGTGTTCAAGGTGCCGAAATCCTCTGCGCGCAACGGGAAATGGCATTTGAGTCCCGCAGGGAACTGCGCGAACTCAGTTTCGGTGACTGGGAAGGAATGGCCTGGACCGAACTTGCGGAAAGGTTTCCGGAAGCCTGGAAAAACCGCATGAGAGATTTCGTCGAATTTCGCGCCCCGGGCGGCGAAAACCTTCTCGATCTCCGTGACCGGGTAGTTCCGGTTATTCATCAGATTGTCTCCCGGCATGTGGGAGAGGAAGTCTTCGTGATCGGCCATGGGGGAGTCAACCGCATCATATTGCTCGACGCCATGGGCGCACCGCCCTCTTCGATGTTCCGGATTGAGCAGGAGTACGGCTGCTTGAATATCATTGATTATTATGAGGACGGAAATCCGGTTGTGAAGCTCCTGAACGGTTGATCATGCTGAAATCATTCGTCATCGCCGCACCCATGAGCGGATCGGGCAAGACCACCGTGACCCTGGGCATCATGGAATGCCTCAAAAGAAGGGGCCTGAACGTCGCGCCCTTCAAGGTAGGTCCGGACTTCATCGATCCCGGGTGGCATCGGCTCGTAACCGGCCGCCCCTCGGTGAATCTTGACGGCTGGATGTGTCCGGAACAATTTGTCCGGGAGACCTTTGCCATTCATTCACAAGGTGCGGATCTCGCCGTGATTGAAGGGGTCATGGGGCTCTTCGACGGGCGCAACGGCGTTTCGGAAGAGGGCAGCACCGCCCAGGTGGCGAAAATCCTCGCCAGCCCGGTGATCCTGGTGGTTGATGCCAAGAGTCAGGCCCGAAGCGCCGCGGCGCTGGTCCAGGGTTTTGTAAACTTTGATTCTCAGGTGCGGATTGCCGGAGTAATTTTCAATAATGTCGGCAGTGCAAACCATGCCCGGATCCTGCGTGAAGCGCTGGCAGCCTCCGAGCCGGAAGTAAAAGTGCTCGGCTGCATCCCTCGTGACGAGAGCCTCCGCATTCCCTCCCGCCACCTGGGTTTGGTCACCGCGGAGGAAAATCCTCTGTCAGAGAAATTCCTCGATTCCCTGGCCGCTTTGATTGGTGCACATCTGGATCTGGACCGGCTGCTATCTCTATCATCAAGGGGTCAGGCCTACACACCTGACAAAACTATTGTCAGATATCTAGACCTTGAAAAGGCTGAGAAAATCGTGAAGCTGGCTGTCGCCCGGGACGCAGCCTTTTGCTTCGTCTACGAAGACAACCTGCGGCTGCTGCGGGGAGCCGGCGCCGAGATCGTCGAGTTTTCGCCTTTGACCGATGCGCAGCTTCCTCCCGGCATCAGCGGCATCTATCTCCCCGGGGGGTACCCGGAGCTCTTTGCCGCGGAGCTCTCGGCCAACCAAAGCCTGATCGAAGAAATCAGGATGGCGATAGAGTCCGGAATGCCGGTCTACGCCGAGTGCGGCGGATTTATCTACCTCACAGAGGGAGTCAGGTGCCAGGCCGCCACAACGGAAAAGCCCGTTGACCATCGCCAAGACCTAAGCCCTTTTGTCGGCATCTTTCCTGTAACCACCCGCATGCTGCCCCGGCGCAAGGCCCTTGGCTATCGCGAGGCACTGTTTACCGCTGATTCGCTGCTCGGCCCAGCCGGAACCGTTGCCCGCGGCCACGAGTTCCATTACTCGGAAATGGCGGAAATGCCGCACGAGGTAGAACGGCAGTACCAGGTGAGCAAAAGCGGCGCGGTGATCGCCGCCGAGGGTTACCGTTACCGGAATTGTCTCGCATCGTACCTGCACCTCCATTTCGGCAGCTGCCCGGAAATGGCGGACGCTTTTGTCAAAAACTGCGCAACATTCAAATACGCTTAGCCACAGAGGACACAGAGAAAATTAATAATGGCTGTTTCTCTGAAACCTCTCCACCTTCGCTAAGACTGTTGCGCACAAGTGTGATCTCTGAGGTAAAAAGGAGTTTTTTGTGAAAACCCAGATCGAACTGGCCCGCGAGGGCATCCTGACCAGTCAGATGGAAACTGTTGCCCGGGATGAAAATATCTCTCCCGATTTTGTGCGTTGCATGGTGGCGGAAGGCAAGATCGTCATCCCCTGGAACCACATCCGCAAGCCAAAAGTGGCCGGCATCGGCAAGGGTCTGCGGACCAAGGTAAATGCCTCGATCGGCACCTCATCGGACATCGTCGACTATGCTGCCGAGATTCGCAAAGCACAGATTGCCCAGGAAGCCGGGGCCGACACCCTGATGGAGCTGTCGGTGGGTGGTGACCTGGACCGAGTCCGGCGTGAGGTGATCGCCGCGGTAGACATTCCGGTGGGAAATGTCCCCCTTTACCAGGCTTTTTGCGAAGCGGGCAGAAAGTATGGTGATCCGAACAAACTGGATGAAGAAATGTTGTTTGATCTCATCGAACAGCAGTGCGCCGATGGCATGGCATTTATGGCCGTCCACTGCGGCATCAACCGGTGCACCATCGAACGTCTGCAGCGCCAGGGCTACCGCTACGGAGGTCTGGTCAGCAAGGGCGGGGTGAGCATGGTTGCCTGGATGCTGGCCAACAACCGGGAGAACCCCCTCTATGAAAAGTTCGATCGGGTGGTGGAAATCCTCAAAAGATACGATACGGTGCTGTCCCTGGGGAACGGCCTGCGGGCCGGAGCGATCCACGATTCTTCCGACCGCGCCCAGATCCAGGAGCTGCTCTTCAACTGCGAGCTGGCGGAAATCGGCCGGGAAATGGGCTGCCAGATGCTGGTGGAAGGTCCGGGACATGTACCAATGGATGAGATCGAAGGCAACATCCAGCTCCAGAAAAGAATGAGCGGTGAGGCCCCCTATTACATGCTCGGCCCCATTCCCACGGACATTGCCCCCGGCTTCGACCATATCACCGCCGCGATCGGCGCGGCCCAGTCGTCACGCTACGGCGCCGACCTCATTTGTTACATCACCCCGGCGGAACACCTGGCCCTGCCGAACGAAGAAGATGTCCGGCAGGGGGTCAAGGCAGCACGGGTCGCCGCCTACATCGGCGACATGAGCAAGTATCCGGAGAAGGGGCGCGAACGGGACCGCGAAATGAGCAAAGCCCGCCGGGATCTGAACTGGGAAAAGCAGTTTGATCTGGCGCTGTTCCCCAACGACGCCCGAGCCATCAGGGAATGCCGTATGCCGGAAGATGAGCAGACCTGCACCATGTGCGGCGACTTTTGCGCCTCGCGGGGAGCGAACTCGTTGTTTTCCGGCTACCTGCGAGGGGACAAAGTTTGAAAGCGGGGCATGAAATGCGGCGAAAGGGGTAACAAAGCGGGGCAAGGAAATCCTGGAATTTGCTTACCCCTTTAATCCTTAATCCGCTTTTTAATTTTTCAAGGGTTACTTAATGACGAAATTGTTCATTTGCATCGCACTTCTTCTCCTGGCCGCACCGGCACACGCTATGCATATCTCCGAAGGGATTCTGCCCCTGCCCTGGGCAATGCTCTGGTACGCGCTCGCCCTGCCCTTCGTAGCCTTGGGCATCCGGCGACTGAATTCGCTGGCCAGGGAGGATCTGTCCTTCAAGCCGCTGGTCGGGTTGCTGGCGGCGGTGGTGTTTATCATTTCCTGCATGCCGGTTCCGGTTCCGACCGCCGGCACCTGTTCCCATCCCTGCGGAACCGGGATGGCAGCCGTCCTGCTCGGCCCCTATGTCAGCTCGCTGATCGCGGCGGTAGCCCTGCTGCTCCAGGCGCTTTTCCTTTCTCATGGCGGTCTTTCCACCTGGGGAGCCAATATCTTTTCCATGGGGGTCGTCGGTTCAATGGCCGGCTATTTCACCTTCAAGGGCCTGCGTCTGGTCGGTTTTCCGCTTGGCCTGGCCGCCTTCTGTGCCGGTCTCTTGGCTGATTGGGGCACCTATCTTGCCACATCCTTAGAATTGACATCCGGGATCCGGGGCAGTGAGCCGTTCCTGCCGCTGCTGGGGAAAATACTGCTCGCCTTCGTCCCGACGCAGCTGCCACTCGGAATTCTCGAAGGGGCCATGACTGCCGGCATGGTCATGCTGCTCTACCGGAAGAGGCCTGATATCCTGGTGAAAATGCGGGTAATTGCCGCCGGGGAGACACCGGGAAATGGCTAGGAATAGTGAAACAGCGCACAGGGTACAGCGTACAGGGAAAATCGGAACGGCCCTAGCGGTAGCAACTTTGCTACTGCTGGTAACCTTTTGCGCCTGCACTTTCGGCGCTGACCGCTGGACCGGTGTCGATGAGTCCGTGGTGGAAAAATTCGCTTCGGAACGAGGTCGAGAAGCCCTCGATCCGCTTATCAATACCGACCAGGGCGATCTGCTCCTGTTTGTTTTTCTCCTTGCCGGGGCGGTAGGCGGCTTTGCGGCCGGCTATTCCTGGCGGATGCTGGTGGAAGGAAAAGCAAAGGGTTCGGAGAGCACGAAAAAAAAGAGCAGCTAAGTTCTGGTACTTCCGATAGCCAATCAAGCTGCCCCTTACCACCCCTACCTCCAAAAATAAGAGAGGGACTTTTAGCTCCCCGCTTTACAAAGGAGGACCCAAAGGGCCTAAAGGAGCTGGGGGTGGTTGGGTTTTGTATCGTATTGAGTGCAAGGTAGAAGAAGGCGGACGGGAAAAATCATGCATTGTCCTAAATGCGGCCACGAACAGCCTGACGGAAAAAGTGAGTGTCAATGGTGCGGGGTTATTTTTGCCCGAATCCACCCGGCAGGACCTGACCTGGCACCGACGGAACCTTCACCTGTGTCAGATCCAACAATAGCCGATGCACCACTGCCCGCTTTGCTGAAAGAACGTCTTTTGCGGGTGGATTCGGACGAGAGCCGCCTGCTGGTTGCCGGCCGCACCGTGGTCTACCTGGTGCTGCTGGTCTGGGGTTTCCGGCTCATGACTAGTACCATTGATTCGAATTACGTGGGGGAGTCCTTTCTACACCTGATCAATCTGCCCTTCCACGAGGCCGGTCACCTGTTCTTCTCACCCTTTGGCCGCTTTCTCCAGGTGCTCGGGGGAACACTTGGCCAGTGGCTGGTGCCGCTGGCTGTACTTTGCGCCTTCCTGGTAAAGGGAAACCCTTTTGGCGCCTCGGTAGGACTCTGGTGGCTCGGGGAAAGCTTTCTCGACATCGCACCCTACATGAACGATGCCCGTGCTGGGCAGCTGATACTGCTGGGGGGTGTAACCGGCAGCGAAGTGGAGGATTACCACGATTGGGAGGTGCTCCTCACCAAGCTGGATTGGATGCAACATGATCATCTCATCGCCCGGCTGACCTTCGCGATCGGAGTTGTCTTCATGATCCTGGCGCTGGCCTGGGGCGGATATCTTCTTGTGCAACAATACAAAAGCAGCGGCCGACGTCAGGCGAGCAGGTAGATCACCCCGGGAACCATCAACCGGCAGGGAAAATATACTGATGCATACCTATAGCAATACAGCTCATAGCGGCACTTTCCTAGCCGCCATCGACCCGCGGGTCAAGCTGCTCTTCTCCCTGGCGCTGCTGTTGATGGTGATCAGTGGCAGCGGTTACCTTTTTCCGCTTACGACTGCCGCACTCAGCATCAGCTGCTGTTTCTGCTCAGGGATCCGCCTGAAAACCCTGGCTCTGCGCTTCGCCGAGCCGCTTTTCATTATTTTCATGGTTGTGCTTCTTAAACTCTTTTTTACCGGTCACTCCCCATTGTTCAGCGTTGCGCCCTTTGGCCTGGAGGTCACCGGCTACCGTGAGGGTTGGCAGGAAGGGCTGTTGATCGCAGCACGAATCATCGGTGCGGTCTCGGTGGTAAACGCACTGGCTTGTGTCACCCCATTCACCGAACTGATGGCCGCCCTTTCCTGGCTTCGCCTGCCCCAGACCTTCATCGATATCGTCCTTTTTGCCTGGCGCTATCTTTTTCTGATCCACGACGATGCCCGGGTAATCTATGCCGCCCAGAAGAACCGACTCGGCTACTGCGACTATCGCACCGGGCTGCGCTCCTTTGGCACCCTGGCCGGAACCCTGGTGATCAAGGCATTCGACAGCAGCCGGACCATTACCACCGCCATGGAACAGCGGGGCTATGACGGGAACATGCCGCTGCTGAAACACAAGCCGTTCCGGATGAGGGAAGTGGCTGTCTCCCTGACATTCATTGTCTGCCTGGGGCTGCTCTGGAAAATCTGACGGCACACGATTGAACAATATATGGGGGCTGCCCCTCCGAGACATGCCATCACTGCTGGACAAGGATTTTCAGTGAACTCTCCACGACTTTCCATAACCATCGACACCTTCAGATACCCTGACGGTACCGTGGCACTTTCCGGTATTCGCTTCGACGTGGAACCTGGCGAATTCACTGGCATTCTCGGCTCCAACGGGTCGGGCAAAACGACGTTGTTGAAGGCGATGGACGGGCTGATCAAGGACTATGAAGGTAAAGTCCTGCTGGACGGCAAAGATATCCGCAAGCTGTCGCCGCGGGAAATCTACCGCAAAGTAGGTCTGGTTTTCCAGAACCCGGACGACCAGCTCTTCGCCCACACGGTCTTTGAGGATGTGGCTTTCGGCCCGCGCAATATGGGCTTTGCCGATGCAGAGGTCGCGGAGCGGGTTCAGAGTGCCTTGCGGAATGTTGATATGGAGGAAAGCGCCGCAAAATCAATCCATAACCTCAGTTTCGGCCAAAAGAAAAGGATCTGCATCGCCGGCCTCCTGGCCATGGGCCACGAGATCCTGCTCCTGGACGAACCCACGGCCGGGCTCGATCCGATGGGTGAATACCGGATGATGGGGCTCCTGACCCGCTTGAATCGGGAAAACGGCGTCACCATCGTCATGGCCACCCACAGTGTCGATCTGGTGCCGCTCTTCCTCCACCGGCTCCACATTCTCAGCAAGGGTCGCATCGTCCGTGGCGGAACACCCGAGGAGGTGCTTACGGCCCCGGCCGAGATGGCGGATGTCAAACTGCGCCTGCCCCACATTGCCGAGCTCATGTACCGTCTGAAACACGAGGACAAGATCCCTTTCGACCGGATCCCCCTCACCATCGGCGAAGCGCGTCGGGAGATTATGGATAAAATACAAAAAAGCAAGTAATACCATGTAACCGTCGTTTTTTCGCAGGCAACCCCTCCAAACCTTGTATGATCCAGGGGGGATAAAGGTTTGTTTTTGTTGTATGCTCCAAGTACT